>NZ_JAQTMS010000001.1:0-64909 GCF_028714215.1 Rhodoferax sp.
GCACCAATCACCGCTTGTCACTGGAGCGTCTGCCGGTGCCGGTGCTGTCTTCGCTGCGCTGGCCGAGCCGGCCCGAACTGCCCGGCGGCAACCCGGCCTGGACTTTCATGGTGCATCACCCGTTCGACGACTTCGCCTTGTTTGTCGGCGAACTGGCACCCGAAGAGGGCGGCGCGCCGAAGCCGTTCGAAGTCTGGGTCAATGGCACCGAGCAGCCGCGCGGCTTGGGCGCACTGGCCAAGACGCTGTCCATGGACTTGCGCGCCAATGACCCGGCCTGGCTGGAGCTCAAGCTCGACGCCCTGGCCACGGTGGCCGAAGAGCATTCGTTTGAGATGCCGTTCCCGCCGCACGGCGAGCGTCGCCTGTTCCCGGGCGTGGTGGCGGCCACGGCAGCGGTCATCCGCTGGCGCTGCGACCAGCTCAAGGCCTTGCCGGGCAAAGGCTCCAAGGTGGCAACCCCGGTGCTGGACGCCATGTTCAGCCGCGGCGAACCGCAGACCGGCCCGTCCGGCACCCTGGCCTGGTCGGTCGATGTCGACAACCCGGCCACCGGCGAATCCTTCACGGTCACCCTCAAGGAAGTCAATCTGCCGGGCCAGGACGGGGTCATCGTGACCCGGCCCTGCGCGGTCGGTTTTTCCGGCAACTACCCACGCGCCCTGGATGGCCTGGCCCGCTTGCTGTCGCTGGACATGCGGGTGATCGATCCGGCCTGGATCGGCATGAAGCTGCGCAAACTGCTCAACTATGCCGAGCCGCTGGGCCACTTCATGGCCTTCGTGCCGGGCTTGCCGCATGGCGAGCGGCGCCAGCAGACCTGGCCCTCCACCGTGGCTTACATCGCACGCCTCATCATCCACCGCTACGCCATGCTGGGCGTGCTGGACGAAGAAGGCTTGCCGTTGCGGGAAATGGGCGTGCTGGATGCGCCGAAGAACCAGGCGGCCCCCACGACCATGGCCGGCAAGGTGTGTCCGGAGTGCGGCAACCCGACCGTCATTCACAAGGACGGCTGCGACTTCTGCACCGCCTGCGGCTACGTCGGGCAGTGCGGTTGAGGGCGTGAAGCGCGGCGGCTTCAGCCGCGCACCACCAGCACCGGCAGTTGCGTGTGCGACAGCACCGCTTGCGTAACGCTGCCCAGCACCAGTTTTTCCAGACCGCTGCGGCCGTGCGAGCCCATCACGATCAAGTCGGCTTGCATGGCCTGGGCCGCCTCTACCACGCCGCGCCAGGCCGCATGCGATTCAATCACCGAAGTGTTGACGCTGACACCGGCTTGCTCCAGCGCCATTTTGGCGGCCTTGATGGCGGCGTTGGCTTCGGCCGTGGCGGCGCTCAGGTACTCGGCCTGGCCGTAGGCGAAATCGGTCCCGACCCCGGTAAACGGATAGGGATCGATGACAAAAATGGCCGTCACGCGACTGTCAAAGGCCTTGGCCAGACCGATCGCCTTGTCAACCGCCAACTGCGCTGTCGCTGAACCATCCACCGGAACCAGTATGTGCTTGAACATGTTGAAAATCCTTTGAACTTAAAGTTTCCCTGGCACCTTGTGACGACACGGCAGGCACCTTGGCCGTCACCATTGTCGCATCGGTAAGGCGTCAGACCAGGGCGTCGGCAATGCAGCGTTCCAGCCGGCTGGCCAGCACTTTGTCGATGCGCCTGCCATCCAGATCAAGCACCTCGAACAACCAGCCGGCGCACTCGATGCGCTCGCCGACCGCCGGCAGGTGGCCCGACACCGACAGCAGCAAACCGGCCACCGTGTTGTAACGGCCTCTGTCCTCTTCCGGCAGATCGTCCAGGTCCAGACGCACCTTGAGTTCGCCCACCGGCATCAAGCCATCCAGCAGCCAGCTGCCGTCGTCGCGTTGCGTCGCCCAGGCATCGGCCTGTGCCCCCGGCTGCAATTCGCCGGTGATGGCTTCCAGCAGGTCGCGCGGCGTCAGCGTGCCCTGCACCACGCCGTACTCGTCGACCACAAAGACAAAACGACCGGCCTTGGCGCGAAACTGTTCCAGCAATTCCATGCCACTCAGGGTTTCCGGTACAAAAGTGGCGGGTATGGCGTGAGACTCGATGCTACCGGGCGTCGCCGAGCCCAGTTGCAACAAGCGGGCGACGCTGATCACACCCACCACGTTGTCGAGCGAGCCGCGGCACACCGGGTACCAGGAATGGGCACCGCCCTGGCCGCCGCTACCAGCCAAATTCAGACTCTGCGCCACGGTGTTGCCGGCATCGAGCCACTCCACATCCGCCCGCGGCACCATCAGCGAAGTCAGCGATCGCTCATCGAGTTGAAACACGTTTTGCACCATCTGGTGCTCATGCTGCTCAATGACGCCGGCGTCAACCCCCTCTTCCAGACTGGCGCTGATTTCCTCCTCGGTCACCGGCCGCACCGTGTTGGTGTCGATGCGCAACAACTTGAGTACCGCTGCCGTGGTCCCGGACAGCAGTTTCACAAACGGCTTGGTCGCGGTGGCCAGCCACAGCATCGGGCGCGCCACCCAGCGGGCCACCGGTTCCGGGTGCAACTGGCCGATGCGCTTGGGCACCAACTCGCCAAAAATGATGGTGGTGAAAGTGATCAGCGTGACCACGATGGCGGTGGCGGAGATGGCGGCGGCCTTGTCGGCAACGCCAAAACCGTGCAGCCAGGCCGCCACGCCGGCACTGAAAGCCGACTCGCCGACAATGCCGTTGAGAACACCGATGGAGGTGATGCCGACCTGCACCGTCGACAGGAACTGATTCGGATTGCCCAGCAGCGTAAGCGCCGCCTGTGCCCCTTTGTCGCCGGCCTCGGCCATGGCGTTCAGGCGCGCTTTGCGACTCGCTGCCAGGGCCAGCTCCGACATGGCAAACACGCCGTTGAGCAGGGTCAAAAAAACAATCAGCAAAAAATCCATGAATCAGCAGCGAGAATGAACACCATGGCACTCTACCTTATTGGCGACATCCAGGGTTGCGACAGCGCATTGCAACGGCTACTGGATGAGATTTCCTTTTCGGCCAGCCGCGACACACTTTATCTGCTGGGCGATCTGGTCAACCGCGGACCGGACTCGGCCGCTGTGCTGCGCCGTCTGATGGCTTATGGCGGGTCGGTTCAGAGCGTGCTGGGCAACCACGACCTGCACCTGCTGGCGCTGGCCTATGGTGCGCGCAAGCGCCATCCCAAGGACACCTTGGACGCCATTCTGGACGCACCGGACCGCCAGCCCATGCTGGACTGGTTAAGGGGGCAGCCCATGGCGATGTTCAAAAAAATAGACGGTCATGCAGTGTTGATGGTTCATGCCGGCGTTCTTCCGGCCTGGACTGCCAGCCAGACAATGGCCTTGGCAAGAGAGGTAGAGGAGGTTCTGCGCGGCCCCGCACTGGCGGAATTTTTGCCGCGGATGTACGGCGATGAGCCCAGCTCCTGGAGCGACCAGCTCAGCGGCACGGCCCGGCTGCGCGTGATTGTGAACAGCCTGACCCGGCTGCGATTTTGCGATGCCGACGGCCGGATGGAATTTGCCAGCAAGGAAGGCACTGCCGCCACGCCGCCAGGCTATCTGCCGTGGTTTGATGTGCCAGGCCGCCGGACGGCCAACGTCACCGTCGCTTTCGGGCACTGGTCAACCCTGGGCTGGCTGGCGCGCTCCGATGTGTTGTCGCTCGATACCGGCTGCGTTTGGGGTGGCTGCCTGAGCGCACTGCGCCTGGGTGGCGCGACCGGTTCAGACAAGGCCGCCGTGCTGGCGCAAGAACTGATCCAGGTTAAATGTCAACAGGCCCAGAAGCCTGGTTGACGCAGCCGTTCCGAAACGCTACTCGGCCTTGAACAAGGCCGCCACCCGGCGCTTGGGCTTGATGTTGGCCGATATGCTGCGCGCACCGGGCCGGCTGACCGTGGCGTCCCAGGTCGGGGTGGTCTCGGCGGTTGGCGGAGCTTCGTAGGGCTTGTCGAAAAACGGGTCGCGCGCCGCCGGCGTGGGCCGCGTGTAATCGCGCCGCGGCGGGCGTTCCGGCCGGGCAAACTGGCCTTCACGCGCAACGTCGCGCAGGGCGCCAGAGCGATGGCTGCCGTGCCGCGAGTCGTCCGGCACACCCTCGGCGTACATGCGACGGCCGTCATTGATGCGACCCTGGCGGTGGATGTCGGGCACATTTTCATCGAACTCGACCGCCTCCAACTCGATTTTTGTCTTCAGCAGCTTTTCAATATCGGCCACCAGGCGGGCATCGCTCTTGGAGACAAAACTGAGCGCCAGACCGAGCGCGCCGGCGCGCCCGGTGCGACCGATGCGGTGCACATAATCCTCGGCATTGAAGGGAATATCGAAGTTGAAAACCGCCGGCACATCCTTGATGTCCAGACCGCGCGCCGCGACGTCGGTGCAGACCAGCAGATCGACCTCGCCTTTCTTGAAAGCGTCCAGTGCCTTGAGACGTTCATCCTGGCTCTTGTCGCCGTGCAGGGCGGTGGTTTTCAGGCCTTCGCGCTCCAGAGAACGGGCCAGCCGGGCACAGCCCAGTTTGCTGTTGACAAAAACAAAGGCCTGCTTCAAATCGCGCTGCTTCAGGATCTGGTGCAAGGCGTGCCGTTTGTCATCGTCACCGACACTGTAGAAGTGCTGTTCCACAGTGGCCGCCGTACCGTTGGAGCCGCCCACTTCAATCGTCACCGGGTCCTGCAGGTAGCTGCCTGCCAGGCGCTTGATTTCGGGCGAGAAGGTGGCGGAAAACAGCAGCGTGGTGCGCTGCTTGGGCAGGTAGGAGAGGATGCGCTGCAAATCGGGCAGGAAGCCGATGTCGAGCATGCGGTCGGCCTCGTCCAGCACCACGTATTCGACCTGGTTCAGAACGGCGTTCTTGGCCTCGATATGGTCCAGCAGGCGACCCGGCGTGGCGACCAGAATTTCAACGCCTTTTTTCAGCTCAATGGTCTGCGGCTTCATGTCCATGCCGCCAAACACCACGGCGCAGCGCAACTGGGTGTGCTTGGCGTAATCCTTGATGGCTTGCGCCACCTGGTCGGCCAGCTCACGCGTCGGCAACAACACCAGCGCACGCACCGGATGGCGGGCCGGCGAGGTTGAACTGCTCTGGTGTTTGAGCATGCGTTGCAACAGCGGCAGCGAAAACGCCGCAGTCTTGCCGGTGCCGGTTTGGGCCGCGCCCATCACATCGCGGCCTTGCAACACCACCGGAATGGCTTGCGCCTGGATCGGGGTCATGGACTCGTAGCCAAGGTCGGCCACGGCGCGGGCCAGTGGTGCGGCCAGTTGCAGCTGGGCAAAGGCCATCGGTAACGCGTCAGGAGTCAAATCAGAAGTCAAATCGGTCATTCACAGCCAGTATCTGGCGCTATCAGTCCGATAGCGTGGTGCACCCCACGGACTGGGGGCAAACCGGTATTATCCTCCAAACCGCCGGGAAGCCGGGCGGCGGCGCGGCGGCAAACCCGGTTACGCCCTGGGCAGCGTCACGCCATGCTGCCCCTGGTACTTGCCGCCCCGGTCCTTGTAGCTGGTCTCGCAAACTTCATCGCTTTCAAAGAACAACACTTGCGCACAGCCCTCGCCGGCGTAAATCTTGGCCGGCAGCGGCGTGGTGTTCGAGAATTCCAGCGTCACGTAGCCCTCCCACTCCGGCTCGAAGGGCGTCACGTTGACGATGATGCCGCAGCGCGCGTAAGTGCTCTTGCCCAGGCAAATGGTCAGCACGTTGCGCGGAATGCGGAAGTACTCCAGGGTCCGCGCCAGGGCAAAACTGTTGGGCGGGATGATGCACACGTCCTCGTTGAAGTCGACAAAACTCTTTTCGTCGAAATTCTTCGGGTCCACCACCGTGCTGTGGATGTTGGTGAAAACCTTGAACTCGGGAGCGCAGCGGATGTCGTAGCCGTAGCTGCTGGTGCCGTAGCTGACAATTTTGTGGCCGTCGCGCTCGCGGATCTGGCCCGGCTCGAAGGGCTCGATCATGCCGGTGGTCTCCGCCATGTGGCGAATCCATCTGTCGCTTTTGATACTCATGGGGACACATCTCCTAAGGTTGGCAGATTGTACGCAGGGCCTCTTGCGAGATCACCGTTCTCTCGATCAGGCGATCGTCTCCCAGCACAATCATGGCAAACAGCAACTGGTCCAGGCTATCGGCCTGTGCCGTTCTGCGCGCCAGCAAAGGCGTGGCCTGCGGGTTGAGCACGACAAAGTCGGCTTCACAGCCTGGCAACAGGTTGCCGACGGCCGGTCGGCCTTCTTTGCCGTCCAGCCCGAGTGCTTGCGCCGCGCCCGCCGTGTGTTGCCACCACAGATGCTGCGGCGACAGGGACAGACCCGCTTTGGTCTGACCTTCGCGCCCCACGCAGTAAGCCGCCAGCATGGTGTGAAATGGGCTGAAGCTGGTGCCCGCGCCGACGTCGCTGGCCAGGCCGTATCGGAAGCCGACGCGGTCCGCCCCGGCGTAGTCGAAAAAGCCGCTGCCCAGGAACAGATTGCTGGTCGGGCAGATTGCCGCCGCCGCGCCGCTGTCACGCAGCAGGGCGCGGTCAGCATCGTCAATATGGACGCAATGAGCGTAGACGGCGCGTTCGCGCAGCAGGCCAAAATCGAAGTAGGTGGCCAGGTAGCTGCGTGAGGCCGGGAACAGCTGGCGCGCCCATTTGATTTCTTCCCGGTTTTCCGCCACATGCGACTGAATCCACACCTCGGGGTATTGGGCTGCCAGGGCACCGGCGCCGCGCAACTGGGCGTCACTGCAGCCGGGCGCAAAGCGCGGTGTGATGGCGTACCCCAGGCGGCCCTTGCCATGCCACTTGTCGATCAATGCTTCAGAGTCGATCAGACTCTGTTCGGTGGCGTCAAAGGCACCGTCCGACGCCCCCCGGTTGAGGGCCTCGGGCGGGGCATTGCGGTCCATCAGGCACAGCCCGGTGATCAGACGCATGTTCTTGCGCCGTGCCTCGGCAAACAGGGCATTCACCGATTCGGTATGCGAGCTGGCGAACGCCAATGCGGTGGTAACGCCGTTGCGCAACAATTCAGCCGTGAAAAACGTGGCTTCCCGCGCGCTGTATTCGGGCGACGAGAAGCGTTTTTCCTCCGGGAAGGTGTGTTGCTCCAGCCACGGCAGCAGTCCGTCGGCGGCGGCGCCGATGACATTGGTCTGCGGGAAGTGGATGTGCAGGTCGACAAAGCCGGGAGCGATGATGCGCCCCGGCAAATGTTCCGGCACCACATCGGGCCATTGCTGCCGCAGTTCACGGTAGGGACCGACCGCCTGTACCACCCGCATGCCATTGGCATCGGGCCCCACCAGCAACAAGCCGTCTTCTTCAAAAATGGCAGCGTGACGTGGCTCGCCCTCGGGGGTAAAGCGCAGGATGGCGGCGCGGTAAGCTTTCATGGCCAGAGAGCTTAACCGCTAGAACCTTCAGGGCAGCTTGCCCTGCACCCCTTGCACCAGCCAATTCATCTTCAGGATTTGTTCGTCACTCAGAGTCTGGCCTTGGGCAACGACTTCCTTGCCTTCATTGTCCAGCAACACCTTGCCGGCGTGGAAGGGATGCAGTTTGCCCGCCGCAATGTCTTTTTGCCGCGCCAATACTTCTTGCTGCACGGCCTTCGGGACTTTGGGTCCGAAGCCCTCCATCCGGATCATGCCCTCTTTAACGCCACCCCAAACGTTGCCACTTTTCCAGCTACCGTCCAGCACCGCCTGCGCGCGCTGCGTGTAGTACTTGCCCCATTGGTGGGTCACTGCCACGATCTGTGCGTCCGGTGCAATTTTCCGCATGTCCGAGTGGTAGGCCACGGCCAGCTTGCCGCGCTCTTGCGCAGCGGCCATGATGGCCGATGAAGCGGTATGAAAGGCAATCACGTCGACGTTCTGATTGAACAGCGTCATGGCGGCGTCGCGTTCGCGGGTCGGGTCGAACCAGCTGTTGAGCCAGACCAGTTTGACTTCCGCCTTGGGATTGACCGAACGCAGGCCCAGGGTAAAGGCATTGATACCCTGTATCACTTCCGGGATCGGAAAGCCCGCCACATAGCCTACCAGCCTGGTTTGCGTCATGCGCCCGCTGGCGATGCCGGCCAGGTAACGACCCTCGTAATAACGGGCATTGGCCACCGCCACATTGGGCGCGGTCTTGTAGCCGGTGATGGATTCGAACTTGACGTCCGGAAATTCCTGCGCCACCTTAAGCGTGGGTTCCATGTAGCCAAAACTGGGTGTGAAGATGAGCTTGTGGCCGGTGGCCGCAAGATCGCGAATCACGCGTTCGGCATCCGGCCCTTCGGCCACATTTTCAACATAAGTGGTTTTGACCCTGGCGCCCAGCGCCGCCTCCATGGCCTGGCGGCCCTCATCATGCTGGCGCACCCAACCGGTGTCGGTCAACGGCGCAACGTAGACAAAGCCGACTTTAAGCGTCTCTTTGGCGGCGCTGGCTGGTGCGGCAGTTTGGGAAAAAACGGGGAAAATAAAACAGGCGGCCGCGAGCGCGGCTGCGAGGTTTTTATACATGGTAGTCCTCTACATGGCTCCGAAACACAAAACAAAGCCCGCCGGAGCAGCGGGCCTTGGGGCTATTTTAGCCGTACCCGGTCAATCGCGTCTCAGTTGAAATTCTCGAAGGTGGCGTTCAGGCGCTCGATGTACCGGCGCTTGAGCGTCTCGTCGATAAAACTCGCAGCAAAACTGTTGTATGCCAACTGGTACGCGTGCTGAGCACTCAAATCCAGCGCGGCAAAGGTCTGGGTGAAGTTCTGGTTGATGTAACCACCGAAGTAAGCCGGGTCGTCCGAGTTGACGGTCGCCACGATGCCGGCATCCAGCAAGTGCCCCAGGTTGTGCTGGGCCAAGGTAGGACACACGCGCAGTTTCAGGTTTGACAGGGGACAGACCGTGAGCGGAATGCGGTCTCTGGCCAAACGCGCCATCAGCGCCGGGTCGCGCAAGGCCCGCACCCCGTGATCGATACGCTCCACCTTGAGGACGTCCAGCGCACTCCAGATGTAGGCCGGCGGACCTTCTTCGCCGGCGTGCGCCACCAGTCTGAAACCCAGCGCGCGGGCACGGGCAAACACGCGGGCAAACTTTTCCGGCGGATGACCCACTTCACTCGATGCCAGCCCCACCCCCAGCAACTTGTCGCGCTGCGGCAAGGCCTGCTCCAGACACTCCAACGCCTCATGCTCGCTCAGGTGCCGCAAGAAGCAAAGAATCAGGGCCGCGCTGATGCCAAATTCTGCCTGGGCAGCGACGCAGGCGCGGTGCAAACCCTTGATCACCAGGTCCGTGCTCAGGCCATGGCCGGTATGCGTTTGCGTGTCAAAGAAAATCTCGGCATGGACCACGTTGTCCGCCGCAGCACGCGCCAGATAGGCATGCGCCATGTCGTAGAAATCCTGTTCGGTGCGCAGCACCAGCGTGCCAGCATGGTAGATGTCCAGAAAGCTTTGCAGGTCGTCAAACACATAGGCGCCGCGCAGCGCTTCAACGTCCCGGTAAGCCATCGCAACACCGTTGCGCTGGGCCAGCGCAAACATCAACTCCGGTTCCAGCGAGCCCTCCACGTGCATATGCAGTTCTGCCTTGGGCATCAGCCGCAGCAACTCAGGCAATCGATCCGCGGCGACGGGTTTTACTTTGAACATAAGCAATTATCGCCACGGATTTGCATTGAAAAAAGCCGCCAAGTGGTTGTCCTTGGCGGCCTTTGTCAGGGGATATGGTGGGCTGGCGTCAATTGAATGATGCCCCGCAACCCGCATGAACGCTAGGTTTTCACTTTTTCAACTAAATTTTGTTCCCCGGTTTGTTCCCCGGTTTGGTGTTTGCTACCCCGGTTTAGCGTGATTCCTAGGCGCCATCGCTAGATTATTTTTTGGGTCGCCGCAGCTCGGTGAGAGTTTGGCTGAAATACAACAAATCATAGATCATGGAATCGGAGTACCCCCCCCCTCATAATTCCCGCACGCAAAAGATTGCTTAAGCTATCGGTTTCCCGATTGAAAGTGCCAGAGATTTGACCCGCCCTACCCCGGCCCGGCCGCCCCGCCACCACGCCAGGCCATCGGCACCAGCTCCAACGCACAGCTGCCTTGAGCAACGCAGCAGGGCGGGCGGCTGGTGCTCATGCAGGCTTGCGGCCAGGCCACCATGCCAAGCCATCGGCGCCAGCTCCAACGCACAGCACAGACAGGCGTTCACAGCTCAAGGTTGAATATCTCAGGGGTGATCCGGTAGCACGTTGCCGGCCCTATGCCAGGCAGGCGCGGCCTACAGTCGAACGGGCGGCCACCATCGGGTGCCAGGCAACCATGGTCGACCAGCACACGACCCGCGGGCGGCTGGGTGCGTGGCTGCCTACCACCGCGCCAAGCCATCGGGGCACCAGCTCCAACGCACGGCCGCCTTGAGCAGCGCTGCAAGGCGGGCGGCGGTCACTCATGCAGGCTTGTGGCTGGCTGCCCTGCCACCTTGCCCGGCTATCGGCGCCAGCTCCAACACTCAGCCACGGGGCACTTTGGGCAGCGCATCGGCTGGGCGTGCGCTTCGGGGTGTCGACATTTGGACTGCGACAACTGAGGGCACTGCGACAACCGCATGGGCATTGGGTTTGCGTGTCCTCAGTCTGCCCTCAGGCTCAAAAAAAGTGAGGGCAAATTTTTCCGGGTAAGTGCAAGGACGTGCGGCCCTGCACTTATTCTGGTGTCTGGTGCCAGTGATTGCAGGCATTTGCAGCGCGGTAAAAATCCCGCACACCACCGCCTAACGGCGGCCCGGCAATCCCCAGGCGGGGAGCGATGTTCTCAAGACGCGTTGATCTCGAAACATTTGGGAACCGTTACGGAGATGTGGCCAGGGTAACTCACCAGGCGACAATTTTGTCGCCGGCCGCTCCCATTTTCTGGCGACCGCGACCTGCGCAATGGCCGCTACGAAATCAGTCTGGATTGTGGTGGTATTGGCGCCATGCTGCTGACCAGCATTGCGTCTGTCAGCGGATGGGCCTGATGACGCTACTGGTCATGTAACGGCCCTGGTTGCAATGGCATCTCCGCCGGGCATTGCACGCTCCAACAAGCGAGCGGATTTGGATGTGTGGCCGGCCGTGGCGCGTGCCTCGTCGCGCAAGCCTTCGACTTCGGCACGCAGCAGTTTCATTTCTGAGATCAACTCCGGATCGCTGGCGCCGCCGGAGCGCAGCATGGAGGCGATCTGGTCAGCATTCCAAATGCGCGACGGGCCGGTGGCCTCCAGCTCCCAGCCACGCTCGCCGACAACGCGCAGGCCGCCACTGAAGTCGCCGCCATCCGCAAAGCCCGGGATCTGATCGCTTGCCTTGGCGCCTGAAAATAACGAGCCAATTTCGGACAGTGATTTGACTGCGCCGAACGGCACGCCGTTGCCAAAAATCTCGTACCAAATGCTCTTGTCGTTGGGGAAGTAATTTTTCTGGTACGAAATGTCGTGCAGCAAAACGTTTTCAGAACTGTTTTGATTGGCCGTGATGATCCCGGTGTAGAGGTCGGCGAGGTTTGGCAGATCGCCCGTTTCAAGCACCTGGTAGGGCTTTGCGGGGCCGGACAAGGCCATGAAGCCAAGCGCCATCAGGGCGGCTGGGCCAAGAGCGGACATCAAACCAGATCCCGCGCCGGCGGCTTCCGTTGCAGTTCCGGCCGCCGTTCCATATGCCCCGTTTGTCGCCAGCAGTCCATCGATCCCGCCACCGCCGTACCCCATGTTGGCCGCAACGGTGCCCAGCGCGTTGGGGACAGAGGTGGTGCCATTGAGTGCGCTTGCGAATGTTGAAACACCGCTTCCGATGCCGACACTGGTCGCAGCGCTCCCGGCGGCCGATTCAGCAGCTTTTGACTTAATCAAGCCGCCCAGCCCCAGCGCGTCAAGCAAGGATGTTCCAACGCCACTCAACTCGCCCGTAATCCAGACCGTGAATTTCTGCGCGGCCAGGCGGGCGAGCGAGTCCTTCAACGTCTCAATGAGGTTTTCGGCTTCGAACGCTCCATGCCTGAAAAAGCTGTAGGCGGCGTCCTCCATGCCCTTGTAAGTATTCCCCCATAGGGTTTTGGCCTGATTGGCTGCATTGCCGGCGCTGGCGATGTAGTCGATGTAGGCTTGATTGGCACCGGTGACCCAATCCTTTTCCATGGTCAGTCGGGTTTGCATCGCCGGAATGAGCTTTTCGCGCAGGGTCTCGGTGACAGTGTCGAGTTGACCCTTGGCGCGGTTGAAGCCTTCTATGTCGTTGCCATAAATTGAGCCTAGCTGTTGAACCTGCTGGCGGTATTGAATTTCGATCTGGCGCTGCGCGTTCAGGAAGATGATCTGGTCGGCGGTCTTGCCAATCAGCGTTGTTTCGTACACGTACTGGTCGATTTGGTCATTGGCGGCATTGCGAGCGTTGCGAATGGTGTCGATGCTTTTCCACATCACGTCATCCATGACCTTGCGGTATTCAGTCTCGGCCTTGAGAACGTCTTTCAAGATGTTGTGTTCGTCGATTTCTCCAGCCACCGCGAGAAGCTCGGCCTTGTGCTCATCGGTCAAATCCTTGAGCGTGCCGATGGTCAGCATATAGAGAGTTCTCTCGGCAATTGTTTGGTCATTTGTTCTGCCGAGCTGCTTCTCAAGGTCTTGAAGAGACTTTGTGAAATTGACCGTCTCCGCGGCCTGTTGAATCTGCGCGTCTTTAGCCTGATTGATGGCGTCGAGTTGATCGATCATTGCAAGCGTGTTTTGAAGCTCTTCATCGGTCAAAATGATGAGGCTGTTGGTCATATCGGAATAGAGCTTGGCCTGAATCTTCTGCGCGTCAGTCAACTTGCCAGTGCCATCAAGTTCTATTTGACCACTTAGAATTTTTGCTTCGATTGAAGAAATCAATTTGTCATAGGCGTCTTTCATCAAGCCGACTTTTCCGGGCACATCAGCACCTGTCCATGCGTTCCCGACGCTGGTAGCCGCATCGGCGGCAGCGTTTGCACCCAGGCTGTCAGCGCCGAACGCTTGATTGATAGCCTGCGCGTTGTGAAGCATCTGGCCACTGATGTTGTCGCCGATTGCTCCAAGTCTGTTTTTTGCATCCGACCAGCCCGCCACCAAAATGTCTTTTGCGCCCGTCAAATTCCCGGATAGGGCGGCGACTGACGCAGCACCGAGCGTACCTATGCCAATGCCTATTGATTCAAGGATTCCGAGAACCCCCTCAGCCACAATAAAAACCCCCGTCTTGAAGGCATAAAAGGCCGAAGTAGCGATAGCTAACGCCTGTCGAAACACAAATATCGCTTTCGGGAATCCATCTGAGAAATATTCGGCCAAATCCGTGAGGATCGGCATGAAGTTGTCGGCGATGACGCGCTTGAATCCTTGCCCGGTTAACTCGGATTCTCGAGTGAAGGTCTGCATCGCCGTTTCATACCGGTCAACTTGTTTCTGCGTGCCAGGGCCAATGATCAGGCCGTAGGCGATGAGGCTGTCTTTTGCGGTTTGAACCTTATCATTGGTGATTGCTATGGCGTCTTGAATTTGCTTCTCGGTGCCCATGCCGATGGCTTGCGCGGCAGCGTTGCGATCCCATCCCTCTTTGTAGGTTCCCAACACACCAGCGGCATTGATCAGAATTTCCTTCGAGTCAAGCAAAACACCGTTTTGGTCTTTGTAGGTGATACCCAATCGATCCAGTTCGGTGGTGTTGGTGTGCGCGGCGATGGTGGCTTTCCCGAGCGTTCCTACGTAGTCGGTGGAGCTTATGCCAAGGACCTTTAAAGCCTCGTTCAAGGATGATGCTCCGACCGCGCTCAATGGAAGATTGTCCTGAAGCTTTTGAACTTCCTTGTTCATCGAGACGAGCGCGGTAATTTCAGCAGTCTTATAGCTTTCTCCGGTGATAAGCCCGACCAGGAAATCTATGCCTTTGTAGGCGGCATAGACAGCGCCCAAGACAGCGGCGGCCACCCCGGTGGCAAAAGCGATGCCCCAGATCACAACCGTTTTTTCGGTGTAATCCTTGAAGTCTTGCCAAAGAGCCTGCGCTTTGTCAATACCAATTGCGGTGGCGCCACCGATTGCGTAGGCGAACTTCTCCTGCCACGTCTTCAATGATTCAAACGCAGCATCCGGCACTCTGAGCGCATTGGGGTCGATTTTGAGCGCCACCAGCGACGCGGCCGTGTTGTCGGCGGCGTCCTTGGCAATGGCCAGCAGGCGCTTGGTTTCCTCCCAAGTACGACCGAAAAGAGATGCACGCTCTTTTTCAACAGCAGACATCGCATTGATCGAATTTTGCACCTGAACCATTGACAAACCAATTGCAGACATAGAGTCGTTGGTCATCTGCTTGGCGGCCTGAAAATCCTGCGCAAGCTGCGCAAAATCTGCCGATATTTGAATTTCGAGGGCGCCAGCGATCATGATGCGTGTCCTTTGAGTTGTTTCTGGCTATTTCCCCGCGTGCTGAAGTTGGATCGACCCGTTTTGACGAACAAGGCGCGAATCTCTTTTTCAGCGATGCTCAGGCGTGTGTTCTGTGCCGCTTTGAATTCATTCCAGTGGCGACGTTGCTCTTTGAGATCGGACAAGACATCTTCGATGGCTGCCATAGCGATTACCTTAATCAAGTGCCCTGCAAGTGCAGTGTTCACATCAAGATACGCTGTCAAATTCCCGATTTAGCGAGAGCCGGGAAATTTGGTGCGTAACTTTTTTGAGAATCAGTCATGGGCATAAGCCAGGCGGGCTGGACGCAGCGCACCAGGGCCCCGCAGGGCTATGTCCCTAACGAGTTTGTGTTCCTGATGCGCTGCGATTCGGTTATAGCCGCACCCCCAGCCAGAAAAGCATAAGTCCGCAAACGACCCATGCGGCCGGTGGCGATAGCGCTGCGATACCATGACCGATCATCGCGATTCCGCCGAATACCAGAGCGTCGCGCAGATCCACGTCCGGGCGCCACGCCAACAGCAGCTTGAAGCGCCCTAAAGTCACGCGTTAACCCATCCGTCTGCGTTGGCGCGGCGTGCGCCGGTGGACGGTGTAGGTTTGGCCTTGGGTGGAATCTGGGCGCGGACAATGTCAGGAAGGTCGGACGCTTGAACGAACCCATACTGTTCGCACTCCAGCAGGAAGCGGAAGATTCGACTTTGATTGTCCCGGAGAAAGCCAACTCCAGGCATCGTCATAGGCCGAAGAATGCCGCAATCCGGCACGTTTGTGTCATGAAGTGCGCGACGCAAAGCGTCCTCCCGTTCCATGGCGATGTTCATTTCAATCGCCGCCTTGGCCAGCGCCGCGACGTTGGCCCTGTGTTGCGGCAATAGGTCGGTGGCAATGCCCTTGCCCACCACGCTACGCAACTCGGAGAAGATGTTCTGCTGCATTGACACCGCCTCTCTCAGCACAATGATTTTGTGCGTGAGCTCTCCAAGGGTTTGGGTGAGTGCCCCCCGATTCAAGCCGGCGGCGAGAGTACCACCTGATAGCAACGCTGTCGCTTCCTCGGTGATCCTGTTGCGAGCATGGTCAGCCAGTGAGTTAAGGCCGGATTGCACTTCATCGCGCTTGCGTTCGAGCGCGTCCAATTCCAGTTTCAGCTTGGTGTAGTGCTCAACTGCGGCCGTATAGCGCGGATCGCGTTCAAGGCGGATATCGATCTCCGTGTTCATTTGGTTCCTTTGTTGGTCATAACTTTCCGATGGTGCAGACTCAGTGCTTCGCTGTTGGCGTCGCAGCCGGGTGCGAGGCTCTGCCTTTGGTGAAACTCTTGAAGCGTGATGTTCTCGCGCTCCAAGTGGTTTCTGAAAGGGGGTATTTGTTCAATCGGCGTTTTACGTTGTCCGCTTCGTCTTGCTGTTGCTCGTTCCATAACTTCCTTTCCTTGTTGCTGTTGAAAATTGCGCACCGTGCGAGTGCAGTGTTCACGTCAAGATACGCTGTCAAATTCCCGATTTGGGGAGAGCCGGGAATTCCTCGCGTAATTTTTTCTTGGTGTCGGTCAGGTGGTTTTGCAGCGTCTTGAACGGCACTTGCACGCGGCCGCGCTTCGGTAGGTGGACCGTCGCCAGTTGCCATATGCGATCGATCTTTTCAACTGGTGACGCCCGCTCGCCGTGTAATTGCCGGCGAGCAGCCTCCAGTTCCAATTGATCAAGCAACTGCGCGAACGAGTACGGCGGCCCGGCACGCCTTGCACAATCAAGCACCAGCTGCGCCAGGTGCCCCGGGCGTTTTCCTGTGTGCTGTTGCCGCTGAAATTTGATGCCAATACGAACGAGTTCAATCAGTTCGTCCCGCTTCGGTCCGGCGGGCACGTGGCGCACCAGCGTTTCGGTGGCGGTGACCGGGGTCATGTACTGAAGCGGCATCCCAACAAGGCACCTTGGTTGCGATGGAGATAGAAGAGACCGTCAGGGGGTTCCGTCTGCTGACCCGTTCAGCCTCGCCAGTTGTGTATGCAGATCAACCAATACGGCCTTTGCCAACGCCCGAGTTCTGTCTCTTGTTTTGGCAGTCTTAGTCTCAAAGTTCTGCGCATTCCTGCCCCCCTTCCTGCGCTCTCCCCGTGAACCCTTGACAGCGGCAAGGCCCCGCATTGTCGCGGCGATCTGAGCAGCTTCGCGTTCGGCGCGATCCACAAAATCGAGGGCGTCTTGCGCCCGGGCGATGCGGGCCTCCAGGTCTGCGCGTTGACTCGACAGGTCTGGATTGTTGCTGTTGACTTCATTGGCCATAATTTCTCCTTGGGTTAAAACATTGGGAAAAAGCACAGGGGGTTCACAGCTCAAGGTTGAATATCTCAGGCGTGATCCGGTAGCACGTTGCAGGCCCTATGCCGGGCAGGCGCGGCCTACAGTCGAACGGGCGGCCGCCATCGGGCGCCAGGCAGCCGTGATCAAACAGCACGCGGCACACGACCCGATAGTCGAAGCCTTGGCAGACTTCGCCCCGGAATGTTTCAGCCAGGATGAAATATTCAAAGCTCACATCTTCACCCAGGGCGGCGGGCATCCGGTCACCAAACTCTGCACCGTGCTGGCTGTTGGTCTTGATCGGTTCACCCTGGTCGTTCAACATGCGCCGCACGCCTGCCCGGTTCAAAGTCTTGGGGGCGTGGTCATCGCTGCCACGGTGCCACATGGCAAAGCGACCTTCGCCGTGCATTTCGAGAAAGCGCCTCACAGCCCGCAGCATGGTCACCACCTCACCATTGCCGATGCCGCCACGGGCCGCAAGCCAGGCATCAAAGCAGGCACGGGCGGCCCGCTCACTCTCACCCACTGGCCAGCCGGTCAGGCCCGCCGCCGTGGCCAGCTCGCCGGCCGCACCCACCAGCGCAAAGCGAGCCCCTACCCGCTCCACTTGTCCGCTTGAGTTCTTAGGGACCAACAGTGCAGCCAAGGTGTTGGCCGTTTTGCGAATGCTGGCCTTCAACGTATCAGCATGGGCGGTCAACCACTCCAGCCAGGCGCGGCCCGTGGCACCGTAGACGGCTTGCGCCTGGTGCGTGATGTGTATTGCAAAGGCATGGCCGCCCGCGTGTCCGTGGATATTTTCAAATGCACCCAGCCCCAGGCCAGCATCGGCGGGAATGTCTGCCATGCGTATTTCTTGCCCGGTGCGGGTGCGCTTCATACCCTCTGCCATGTGGTCGGCGAGGCCCAATTCGCCAGCGGACAGAAACAGCAACCGCCATGCCTGCCGGGTGCGTGGCGTGCCGGTGCGGGTAGCGCGGGCCTTGCCTTGTTCGTTGGCCAGCATGTAGGCACATTCGCCCGCAGTCTTGGGGTCGATCTGTGCCAGTTCGTCAAGGATCAGCAGGCCGTCGCAATGCTGGGCTGCAATGGCCTCAAGGGCGTTATCGGTTGCCCGCCATCTTTGCAAGTAACTGGCGCCGCCGTACACGCTGGCGGCCAGCTTTAAAGCGGTCGTTTTGCCGCTGGAACTATCGCCACGGTAATGAAAGCCCCCGGACTCCATGCCCGCCGGTCGCAGTAGCGGCCCGGCAAAGGCACAGGCCACGGCAAAGACAAGGCGCGAATTGCCCGCACACAAAGCCCCGACACGCTCGCGCCATTGGTCGGACGTGCCCTTGCTTCGGAATGTGTTTTCTACTGCGCTATCGCTCTGAAACACGATGCGTTCTGCACTGTCGCCAATGGTTTCCTTCGGCAACACAAAGGCGCGGCCGTGCCAGCCTATGCGGTCGGTACAGCTTGCGAATTCATCGGGGTCACGGCTTTGCAGGTAGGTGGTCAGCAGGTTGCGGGCACGGGGTGACGTCGCAATGTGCAGGCCCATATTCAGCAGCGTTGCCCGGTATTCGCCACCGTCCGCCGACAACATGCGGGCGGGCATGGCCCATTGTTTGACGTTGCCCAGCGGATCGGCAAAGCTCAGGTAATAACCCCAACCGCCGCCGTCCTGGTCGCGGGTGCGGGCCCGCACGTCCAAGCGGCTGCAAATCCACTCGGGGGGCTTGCGCTTGCCGTCCTGGTCGGTACCCACAAACCACACGCCGGAATCGTCGACAGTGAAGGGGTCATGATCGCGGCCCGTCGCGCCGGAGCCGCTATCGGCCCCGCTGGGCTTGCGCAGCGTGTTCTGGCTGCGCTGGCCCGCCTTGTCCGCTTGCGCAGCGTGTGCGGCTGTTTGGGCTGCCTGGTGCGCATCAATCGCAGTCTCCACAATGTTGCGCACCGCCTCAAGTCCCGCCGCCTGGTGCAGGTCGTTAAAGTCGCTGCCGCCTTCGGGCAAGTTTTCAGGGAAGACGGCAAGACCACGCACGGCTCGCGCCACCGTTGTGGCCTTGTCACGGCCCGGATTGTGGCCGGTGCGTGCAGACGTCTGTAAATCGTCATCGCCACACAGCACCAACAGGGCGGCCGGGTATTGCGTGCGCAGTGCTTTGGCAACGTGTGCCAGGTTGCCGGCATCAAAGGCCACGGCCACCGGGCGGTGTGTGGCTTCATGCAGGCTTGCGGCCGTGGCGTAACCCTCTGCCACCAGCACCACGACAGGCCCGGCGGGATCGGTGGCCGCATCGCCCAGCAAATGCCATAGACCAGACTTGCGTCCGCCCTCACCCTCCTTTATGCCCGGCGGGCCGTAGAACTTGTCTTTTCCGTTATGGTTCTTTTCGGGGGCGATGCGCTGCACATTCCACAGTGTGCCGGCCGCATCGCGCAGCGGCACCAAAAGCCAGCCATCAGCAGCGAAGCGCACGCCGTGGGCCTGTACCCCCTTGCGGGCCAGATAAGGGCTGATGCCTGTCTCGCTGGCCTGTGCCCACAGCGTTTGCACCTCACTGGCGGCGTGAGCGTAGGCAGCTTGTTGCCGGGCCTGTTCGGCCTGCTGTCGTTCGGCCCGCTCGCGTGCCAGGCGGGCCACTGTTTCGGGATCTGGTTTGCTGGCTGCCTGGTCGGCTTTGGGCAACGTGAAGCCGTTTTCTTTGGCCAGGTGCAACAGCGTGCCGATGCTCACGCCGCCGCCGGCCTTGATGCTGCGCCAGGTTGATTGCGTGGCCTTGGCGTCAAAGCTTGCAGCAGTGGCGCTCCATTCGCTGAACAGCTCGCGCCCGGTGTCGTCTGGATACTCGGACTTGATGGCCATGCCGACACGTGCCCATTCATCTCGGGGCAGGTTTGCCGGTACGTATTGCAAGGCACTGCGGATCAGCTCGGGCGTGATGGTGGTTTTCATGCAGGGGTGAACAGGTCGGGCTGGGCGTCGGGTCGGTGTGTCAGTGCGTAGGTGCGCACATGCCGCGTGACGTCGCCACCAGCACAAGGGACGAAGCGCCGGTCTTTGTGAATGCCGTACCCCATGCGCCGCATGTCGGAAAGCACCTTGGAAATGCAACCGGTGTCGCACGCGGCATCAATTTCCTTGGCTGTGCTGTCGGGGTGTTGCTCCAGGTAATCGGCAACGCGAACGGCTTGCCCCTGCCGAGTGTCGATCTGTCGCTGGGTGGTGGTATCGCTGGCCATGGTCAATAGTCCTGTGAGCCCAGCACGTCAGCCAGGGCCGCCATTGAAGTGGGCGGACGTACAAGAATTGCGCGGGTGGCCCAATCCATCACGCAAAGCTGGCTACCGAAATACACGACGCCGAATCGATGGCCACGATGGCCGAAGGTGCGAAGGTTTCGCCTTTTGGTTGCTGCGCCGTGCGCCGCCTTCCAAAGCACAGCCAGCGCCGGGCGGCTTGGAGAGTCTGCGGGCGGCACCTTGCCAGGATTACGGCTGGTGTAGAGCCACGACTCGTGCCGGAGGGCTATCAAGGCCACATTTGCCGCATTGTTGGAGGCATTCATGAGTGCCCCTTCAACGTTCTGGTGTTTGTACCCCGGCGGCGATGCGCTCATTGATCCATGCGTCGATTGCCGACGCAGGCCAGCACACGGCACGCCGGGACAATTTCAAGGGGCGCGGAAATGCGGGTGGGGTGCGGTTCAGCATTTCGTAAATGCTGGATTTGCGAAGTCCGACGCGGGCTTCAACTTGGGGAAGTCGAAGCAAAATTTCATGACTGGACGCGGGCGGGTTTGCTTGGGGTTTCATGGGTTTCCCTTCGTTGAAAACCCGAGTTTTTCTTAAACCCTCCACGCCGTAAAGGATTTAACTACTGCCATTTCATGATGGAATTTTCCATCGAATTTATTGGCACCTTTTGTCCACCATCAAAAGGGGGCGTCATCCGATATTTGTTCTGCCAGTTTGCGATCAGACACCAGTTTGCGGATGGCCCCATCCGGATCAATATTTACCCCTGCAGCGTCATACACTGCGGTGCAGAGCCTCGAAAAATTTCCATTGCGCCCCAGGTTTATGGTCGTGCCCTTGACCGCTTCATAGATCTTGCCGACATGCCACGCGTAGTAACTTTGAACATTCTTTTTCCCCCCTGCCTTACTTTTCCCGCCTTCAGCTTGGCACAGCGAATGGGCAATCTTTGACAACCGTTCGGCCTCAGCACCGATATGACCAACGCGCCCCCTTAGGGTCGGGTACACAACGTGACTATCTGGCACGACTGTGCCAACCGTAGCGCTTGCTTTCTCTGTTGAAATTTGAATAACGCGAGAGGTTGAAAGTTCGTCTGAAGGCAACATGTACCAAATCCCGACGCATTGCACCTGATCCAAATTCTGAATAGCCTTATGCAAAGCTTTTGCCGCAGTTTCCACGTCTTCCAATGATTTGACTTGCTCTCGTGGTGATTTTAATTTCTGCTTTCCGTGAGTATGAAAGTCCCTCAGCAACCGAGTTTGAAATTCGACTTGCGAAAAGATATCGTCTGACAGTTTCAAAGCACTACAGGCCAATTTCAGGGTGTCCCGACTTTTCACAGCAAGCGGTGTAGCCAACCAGTTCAAATACCTCTGGTTGGCTTTTTGTTGTTCGGAATCACCCATCGCATCCCCTTCACGGTGCAGCCTTCATTGGGTGCCAGCGCCAGGCCGGTGAAGGTTTCCGGCTTTTCCCCTTTGCGGATCAGGCGCGGGGTAGGCGTGGCGAAACGGGTTATGCGGCCACGGGCTCCGGCGTGGCCATGCGCTTGATGCGCTTGCGCTCTTTGGCGGTCTGGCGTGCCATCCATAAATCCCGCTGAATTTGCAGCGCCAACCAATAGCCCGGCGTCGTGCCCAGGGCTTCGGACAAGCGCAGGTCCATGTCGGCGCTCACGGCGGCATGCCCGTGCAGCACGCGGGACAGCATGACACGGCTGATGCCGATATGCGCGGCAAAGGCGGTCACGCTGGCGTCCAAATCATCAAGCCATCCGGTCAGTAGTTCGCCCGGGTGGGCAGGGTTGTGCATGTTCACAATGTTGTCTCTCAGTGGTAATCCAGATAGTCCAAAAGTTCCACGTCCGCGCCGACAAACCGAAAGGCCAGCCGCCAATTGGCTTGCACGGTCACCGCATAAAACCCGGCACGGTCGCCAGTCAACCCATGCAGCCGCCAAGTTGGGCGGCCCAAGTCTTGCGGGCCGCTGGCGACGTTCAAGGCGGTCAGCAGCTCGCGCAAGCGCTTTGCATGCATGGGTTGAATGCCCGCCATGCGTCCGGTTTTGAAGAACGTTTCAAGCCCTTTGTGTCGGAAAGTGAGAATCATAAACTGTTAAGCGTTGATTTACAAGTTGCCAGACACAAAACCACCAGCCAGCGATGCATCAGGTGCGCGGTAGACGTGTAGGAATTTCAATGGGCTGGTGCTGCTCTGTCCAGTCCGATCGCGTCACATTCTTGCAAGAGTTCATCCAGTGAATCAATCACGACTTGGGCCGCGCTGACTGTTTCAAGGTTAGATAGCCGCTCATCGTCACGGCACGAGTGCCCGTACCACAAAGCAGCATCTAGCGCCTCAGCCAATGTCAGCGGTGTAAACCAATCAAGAGGTGGTGAACCGCCTGTTTCCATCAATTCATCTCGCGCAACTTGCAGTCTTGAACAGACTACAACAATAGCCGAGTGCCACCGTGACGTGCCCAACTTATCATCAAAACAGGTCGACCCGTCCTCTTGAGATTCAATCGTCAAAACGACGGTGCGAAGAACTGCCCGAGCAGCCTGAACATTGCGCACCACCGAAGCAACGTTGCTCGATGAAAACTGTTGTACCGCCGGTGGGGCTTTCTCTTTGGCCAATTGCACATCAAGCATGAGACACCTCCGCTGAGGAATTGCAGACGTCTGCGCTGCCCAGCATCAGCATCCGCATATTGTTTGAAAATTCCACCGTTGCAAGTCTGTCGTTCAAAACCTGCGAAAGTCGCCATGATGTTATGTCGTCTCTGTCGCTTGGGTTTTTCGGATCCTCCGGCTCCAACCGATTCATTAAAGTGATTGACAGCGCCAGCAGAGTCTCCAGTTCGTCCTCAAGGAATTCAAAGGCAAACTTATTCGTCTTTGCGTTTGGTGTAAATTGTTGCTCAGCCATTTTCGATCCTTTCGTGATCGCTAGTGGTCAGGCGGTGCAGGTGGTATGTACACCTGCACCGCCGCCTTTATTGCCCGGCTCAAACCGCCGCCGGGCATGGCGGTTTTCTCAGGTCAGCAGGGCGATATGCACCTGGTGCGCCGCAAACCTGTCAATTGGCCGCCGCGTGTGAATGGTTCCAAGGGAAGGCCTCTTTGCGCTCAATTCCGGCACGGTGTGAAGGCATCCGGCAAAGCCCGAAACCGGGCCGGTGCCGAGGCTGGCCGGCGGGAAAAGAGTAGAGATAAGAGATTGAATCAATTTCATCATATAGATTTGCCCTCACTTTGCCCTCAGTTTGTCCTCACTTTGCCCTCACTTCCAAATCGGCCTGAAACCCGCATGGTTGCTGGGTTTTGCCGATTTGCCCTCACTGTCGCAGTGTTTTTGCAAAGTAGCAGCCGGTAAACGGGGTGCAACCTCCCAAAAGCGACCGGCGCCGGCCATCTTCATGCAGCCCGCTGGGGTAGTGTGATGACGTCTGCACCCTTGCGCAGCTTGTCGAGGTAGTCCGCCCATTGCTGGATCTGACTGAACCGCTGCGCCAGGTACTGGGTGCGGTTGTAGCTGCGCCCGTTGGCGTCTTTCACCGCGTGGGCCAGGTTGGCTTCAATGGCCAGGGGGTCAAGGTTCAACTGGTCGACCATCATCGTTCTGGCGCTGGCCCGGAATCCGTGCCAGGTTTGCTCCTTGCCCAGCCCCAGGGCATACAAGGCGCTGCGCACTGAGTTGTCGGATATGGGGCGTTCGTGGCTGCGCTGACCGGGGAAGACATAGCGGCCATGGCCAGTCACGGGATGCAGGCTGCGCAGCAGCGCCACGGCTTGCGTGGGCAATGGCACAGTATGGGCTTCGCCCTGCTCCTTTTCCAACTTGGTGCGCTTCATTTTGGAGCTGGGGATGGTCCACAGCGCCGCGTCGAGGTCAAGCTCTGTCCACTCCATTTCGCGCAGGTTGCCGGGGCGTTGGTACAGCAGTGGCGCAAGCTGCAAAGCGGTGCGCACGGTCACGCCACCCTTGTAAACGGCAATGGCACGCAGCAGATCCCCGAACCGCGCCGGCGCCACGATCGCGGCAAAGGTTTTGCCCCGGTAGGGTGTCAATCGGGATTGCAGCCCCTCGGTGATGTTGCGTTGCTGTACGTTGGTGGTCGGGAGCCAGTAATCCCAGATTTGACGCGCCAGCATCAGCACCCGGTCGGCCGTTTCGATGGCCCCCCGTTCTTCCACCTTTTGCAGGGCGGCCAGCAGTTCCATGGCGTGAATGTCTGCGATCGGCCGGGCGCCAATCCAGGGGAATAGGTCGCGCTCCAGTTGGCGCAGCGATCGATCAGCATGGCTGGGGCTCCATTGCGGTACCTGTTTTTCGTACCACTCCATGGCGACGGCCTTGAAGGTGTCGCCTTCAGGGCGCAAGGCACGCAGCTTTTGCACCTTGCGCACTTCTACCGGGTTGCGTCCCTCGGACTTGTGCAGCTTGGCAGCGTCACGGGCTTTGCGGGCGTCGCTCAAGCCCATGGCCGGGTAAGCGCCAAGCGCCATGCGACTCTCTTTGCCGCCGGCATAGGTTTTCCAGAACCAGCGCTTTGACCCGGCCGGGCTTACCTCCAGGTACAGGCCGCCAGCGTCGGTGAAGCGGGCTCGCTTTTTCTCCGGGGCGCAAGTGGCGTTTTTGCAGTGTTTGTCGGTCAGCATGGCGGACTCCTACCGGGGAACAAAAGTCAAACCGGGGAACAACTGCACAATAAATAAGCAACATACCCAGGTCGTTCCCCGGTATGTTCCCCGGTTTTGCGTTGGCTGTCAACGGGCTTTAATGGACCTTACCGGACGCGAAACACCTGTAAACTGTTGATTTGTCAAAGAAAAAGGCCGTTTGCTGGACTTTAGCAAACGGCCTTGGACGGTGTGGTGGTGGAGCTGGCGGGATTTGAACCCGCGTCCGTAAGCCATCTTCGAGCAGATCTACATGTTTAGTGGTCTGATTTGAGTCTCGCCACCTGTATCGCGCAGCCACACGCTACACAGGACGCCAGCACCCTATTTTCTTGCGCCAGATCAAGGTACCCGATCCAGCGCCAGCCGATGTGTATGACCTTACAGCCGGGAGCCCTTAACTTGCGTTAAAAACCCCTTGCCCAGCCCACCGGCCTGCTGTTGTAAGGCTCACTGGTTATTAAGCAGCGAGTGCGAAACGTTCGTCGTTTGCAGTTAGTTTTTTTGAATCTGTTTTACGAGCGCATTCAGCTCGACATGCACCACAGCGATTCCGTACCCACGTCGAAACCAGTGCAGCCCCAAGCTCGCTATTTTAGGCCTTGTCCAGCAATTGCAAGAGCGCCGCTGGAGAATTAATGGTAGCGTGCGCGCCCCACTGTGCCGGATCGCCTTGCAGGCCAAGGTAGCCGTAGCCGGCGGCCACGGTGCCCATGCCAGCGGCCAAGCCGGCCACCACATCCCGCTCGTCGTCGCCCACATACAGACAGCGCGCCGGTTCAATGGCCAGTCGTCGTGCCGCCTCCAGCAGGGGTTCCGGGTGCGGTTTGGCATGGGACGTGGTGTCGCCGCTGATGATGGTCCGGGCCGACGCAAACAAGGGCATGGCGCGCGTCAAGGGGTCGGTAAAACGCGCTGCCTTATTGGTCACAACACCCCAGGGCAGCTCCAGCGCCACCAATTGCGCAATCAGTTCGGGCACACCGGCAAAAGCCTGGGTGTATTGCGTCATGCATTGCTCATAATTTCTGGAAAATTCTTCCCGCAGCGCTGCAAATTCGGTATCCGCGGGTGTCAGACCAAAAGCAACATGAAGCATGCCGCGAGCGCCGGAGCTGGCAGCTGGACGGTAGCATTCGGGCGGCATGGCAGGCAGGCCCCGGACACTGCGCATCCTGTTGACCGCGGTCGCCATATCCGGTGCGCTGTCAATCAGGGTGCCATCCAGATCGAACAGCACCGCCCGCACATCCGCAAACATGCCGGTAATTCCGGTCACCGGGACCCGTTTCCAGGTTTTTGCGTGGCGAAGAGATAGTTCACACTGGTGTCAGTGTTGAGCCAGTAGCGCCGGGTCAACGGGTTGTAGGCCATGCCCCGCGTAGACCGCAAGTCAAGGTCAACGCTGCGGCAGTATGCCGCCAGTTCGCTGGGCCGGACCATTTTCGCGAATTCATGGGTGCCACGCGGCAACAGATTGAGCACGTACTCGGCGCCCACTATCGCCAGCAAAAAGGATTTGGGGTTGCGGTTCAGGGTCGAAAAAAATACCCAGCCACCCGGTTTGACCAGGGCGGCACAGGCCCGCACCACCGACGCCGGATCCGGCACATGTTCCAGCATTTCCATGCAAGTCACCACGTCGAAACTCTGCGGCTGCTGCTGCGCCAAGGCTTCGACGCTGACTTCCTGGTATTGCACATTGGGCGTCTGCGCTTCCATGGCATGCAGTTGCGCCACTCGAAGCGCTTTGCCGGCCAGGTCAATACCGGTCACTTGGGCGCCACAGCGCGCCATGGCGTCGGCCAGAATGCCACCACCACAACCCACATCAAGAACCTGCTGGCCCTTGATTGGACAAAGACCGTTGATCCATTCCAGCCGCAGGGGATTGATTTGATGCAGGGGACGAAACTCGCCGTCCATATCCCACCAACGGTGGGCCAGGTCGGAAAACTTGGCCAGTTCGGCCGGATCAGCATTCAATGTTGAAGTCATGGGGAGATTATCCGCAAAACAAGGTCCAGGTTCCGACCTGTTCCAAACTGACTGAAAACAAAAAACCCCGCCAAGCGGGGTTTTTTGACGCGGCCGCTATTGACCGCTTGTTGGCGCGAACAGCAACTATCAGTTTGCGCGGGTGCCGACCACTTCGATTTCCACGCGGCGGTTCTTGGCGCGACCTTCTTTGGTCTTGTTGTCAGCCACAGGCTGCTTCTCGCCCTTGCCTTCGGTGTAAACCCGGTTCTTCTCAATGCCCTTGGACACCAGATAAGCCTTCACAGCCTCAGAGCGTTTGACCGACAGTTTCTGGTTGTAGGCATCGTTGCCAACGGAGTCGGTGTGACCGACAGCGATGATGACTTCCAGATTGATGCCCTTGACTTTGCCGACCAGATCATCCAGCTTGGCTTTGCCTTCGGGCTTCAGCACCGACTTGTCGAAGTCGAAGAAAGCGTCGGCCGCATAAGTCACCTTGGTGGCGACGGGAGGTTGCGGCTTCGGAGCCGGCTTCGGTGCAACTACGGCCGGTGCCGGGGCTGCCTTGGGAGCCGGAGCCGGAGCTGCGGCCGGTGCCGGCTTGGGAGCCGCGATCGCGCCATCGCAACCAGGAGCAGCCGTCGCAGGCGTCCAGGTCGCGTCGCGCCAGCACAGGCCCGTCGCGCTTTTCCAGACATCGCCAGTAGCACCACGCCAGTTGTCGATGGTTTGCGCGCCGGCAACAGTTGACAGTGCTGCGGCAGCAATCAGCATTGCCACTTTGTTAAATTTCTTCATGGTTCTCCTTAAGGGAAAAAGCCGCAGCAGCGCTGCGAATATTTATATGACGCCCTAAATGCCCATCACCTAAAGCGTTCGCGCCATTGTGCCACAGTCAGATTGGGCCACAAACCCCAAATACCGCCCCAGGCAATTCGATTTCAAAAGCAAGCGATATATATACCTCACCGTTGCACCGACACCACAAGGTCTGCCCTTTAGAATCGAGACTTGTCCTTGACTTTAGCCTCCAGCCACGACCGCCGCCCCATGACCCAGTTTGCCAAAGAAACTCTGCCCATCAGTCTCGAAGAGGAAATGCGCCGGAGTTACCTCGACTACGCCATGAGCGTAATTGTGGGTCGTGCCCTGCCCGATGCACGGGACGGTCTCAAGCCGGTGCATAGGCGCGTCCTGTTTGCGATGCACGAACTCAACAACGACTGGAACCGGGCTTACAAAAAGTCGGCCCGTATCGTCGGCGATGTGATCGGCAAGTACCACCCGCACGGCGACCAGTCGGTCTACGACACGATCGTCCGGATGGCGCAGGATTTCTCGATGCGCCACATGCTGGTCGACGGTCAAGGGAACTTTGGCTCGGTCGACGGCGACAACGCGGCGGCCATGCGTTACACCGAAATCCGCCTCGCCAAGATCGCCCACGAACTGCTGGCCGATCTGGACAAGGAAACGGTGGATTTCGGCCCCAATTACGATGGCTCGGAAAAAGAGCCACTGGTCCTGCCGACCCGGCTGCCCAACCTGCTGGTCAACGGTTCGGGTGGTATTGCGGTGGGCATGGCCACCAATATTCCACCGCACAACCTTAATGAGGTGGTGGATGCCTGCTTGCACCTGCTGCGCAACCCGGAAGCTTCCATCGACGAGTTGATGGAGATCATCCCGGCGCCCGACTTCCCCACCGCCGGCATCATCTACGGCATCAACGGCGTCAAGGACGGCTACCGCACGGGCCGCGGCAAGGTGGTGATGCGCGCCAAGTGCCACTTCGAGGACATCGACAAGGGCCAGCGCCAGGCCATCATCGTCGATGAGCTGCCTTACCAGGTCAACAAAAAGACCTTGCAGGAGCGCATGGCCGAGCTGGTGCACGAGAAAAAGATAGAGGGCATCAGCCACATCCAGGACGAGTCGGACAAATCCGGCATGCGTCTGGTGATTGAGCTCAAGCGCGGCGAAGTACCCGAGGTGGTGCTGAACAACCTGTACAAGCAGACGCAGTTGCAGGACACCTTCGGCATGAACATGGTGGCGCTGATCGACGGTCAGCCCAGGCTGTGCAACCTGAAAGACCTGATTGAAGTCTTTTTGCAGCACCGCCGCGAAGTTGTGACCCGGCGCACGGTGTTCAACCTGCGCAAGGCGCGCGAACGCGGTCATGTGCTGGAAGGCCTGGCCGTCGCGCTGGCCAATATCGACGAATTCATCGCCATCATCCGCAACGCGCCGACGCCGCCGGTGGCCAAGGTCGAACTGATGGCCAAGCCCTGGGACAGCAGCCTGGTGCGTGAAATGCTCACCCGCACCCGTGCCGATGGCGGCGTGGTCAATGCCGACGACTATCGGCCGGATGGTCTGGAGAAGATGTACGGCATGGGCCGCGACGGGCTGTACCGCCTGTCGGACACCCAGGCGCAGGAAATTCTGCAAATGCGCCTGCAGCGCCTGACCGGGCTGGAGCAGGACAAGATCGTGGCGGAATACAAGGAGGTGATGGCCGAGATCGACGACCTGCTGGACATCCTGGCCCGGCCCGAGCGCGTCTCCACCATCATCAGCGAAGAGCTCACGGCCATCAAGACCGAGTTCGGCCAAACCAAGCTGGGCGCGCGGCGCAGCCTGGTGGAGCACAGCTCGTTCGACCTGAGCACCGAAGACCTGATCACACCCACCGACATGGTGGTGACGTTGTCGCACGGCGGCTACATCAAGAGCCAGCCGCTCAATGAATACCGGGCACAGAAGCGCGGAGGCCGCGGCAAGCAGGCCACCGCCACCAAGGAAGACGACTGGGTCGACCAGCTCTTTATCGCCAACACGCACGACTACATTCTTTGTTTCAGCAACCGCGGCCGCCTCTACTGGCTCAAGGTGTGGGAAGTGCCGCAAGGCTCGCGGGGTTCCCGCGGACGCCCCATCGTCAACATGTTCCCGCTGACCGAGGGCGAAAAAGTGACCGTGGTGCTGCCACTCACCGGGGCCAAGCGCAGTTTCCCGGCTGACCAGTATGTGTTCATGGCGACCAGCATGGGCACGGTCAAGAAGACCACGCTGGATGAATTCAGCAACCCGCGCAAGGCCGGCATCATCGCCGTCGACCTGGACGAGGGAGACTTCCTGATTGGCGCCGCGCTCACCGACGGCCAGCACGATGTGATGCTGTTCAGCGATGGTGGCAAAGCGGTGCGCTTTGACGAAAACGATGTGCGTCCCATGGGCCGGCAAGCGCGCGGCGTGCGTGGCATGACGCTGGAAGAGGGCCAAAGCGTCATCGCCATGCTGGTGGCCGAGGACGAACAGCAGAGTGTGCTCACCGCGACCCAGAATGGTTTTGGCAAGCGCACCAGTATCACCGAATACACGCGCCACGGCCGCGGCACCAAGGGCATGATTGCCATTACCCAATCAGAACGCAACGGCAAAGTGGTAGCGGCCACACTGGTGCATGCCGACGACGAGATCATGCTGATCACCGACAAGGGTGTCCTGGTACGCACCCGCGTCAGCGAGATTCGTGAACTCGGCCGCGCCACGCAAGGTGTGACCTTGATCGGCCTGGACGAAGGTTCCAAGTTGAGTGGCTTGCAGCGGATTGTTGAAAACGACGCCAACCCGCCAGCGGAAGACACTGACAGCGGTGCCGAAGACAACATCGATACAGCCAGTTGACTGCTACCATTTGCGTAGCTTGACGAGCTCGTGGGCTGAGAGCAGAAATTTTTGACGTGCAAATCTTGACAAACCGACCCTTTAATTTTTCCGCCGGACCGGCCGCGATGCCGCAAGAAGTACTGACCGAGGCCGCTGACGAAATGCTGGACTGGCACGGCAGCGGCATGAGCGTGATGGAAATGAGCCACCGCGGCAAGGAGTTCGGCGCCATCTACCAGCAGGCGCATGCCGACCTGCGCGAACTGCTTGCGGTGCCAGGCAACTTCAAGATCCTGTTCATGCAGGGCGGTGGTCTGGCGGAAAATGCGATCGTGCCGCTGAACCTGTCGCGCGCCGGCGTGGTGGACTTTGTGGTGAGCGGCAGTTGGAGCCAGAAGTCGGCCAATGAAGCCAGCAGATACTGCAGCGTCAATACGGCGGCCAACAACGCATCGGACGGCCACACCACGCTGCCCGAGCCGGCCACATGGCGTCTCAGCCGGGGCGCCAGCTACGTGCATGTTTGCACCAATGAGACCATCAACGGTGTTGAATGCCACGAGCTGCCCGACCTCAAAGCCTTGGGCTGCGACGCGCCCCTGGTGATCGACTTTTCTTCTCATGTCGCGTCGCGGCCGGTGGACTGGTCGCGGGTCGGACTGGCGTTTGGCGGTGCCCAAAAAAACCTGGGGCCGGCCGGCCTGACGCTGGTGGTGGTGCGGGAAGATCTGCTGGGTCAGGCACTGCCGATCTGCCCCAGCGCCTTCAACTACCAAACGGTGGCGGACAACCAGTCGATGTACAACACCCCTCCCACCTACGCCATCTACATGGCCGGGCTGGTGTTTCAGTGGCTCAAGCGCCAGGGAGGCATCGCCGCCATGGAGGCCCGCAGCAAGGCCAAGGCAGCACTGCTGTACGACGCCATTGACCGCTCGCAGCTGTACCTGAATAAAGTAGCCGGCAATTGCCGCTCGCGCATGAACGTGCCGTTTTTTTTGCGTGATGAAAGCCTCAACGAGGCGTTTCTGGCCGGTGCCCGTGCCCATGGTCTGCTGCAGCTCAAAGGCCACAAATCGGTCGGCGGCATGCGCGCCAGCATCTACAACGCCATGCCGATGGAGGGCGTGCAGGCGCTGGTGGACTACCTGCGGGAATTCGAACAAAAGCGAGCCTGACCCGTGACCAAGCCCCTCACCCCGCTGCCGAGTCTGTCCGACTTGCGCGTCCAGATCGACGCCATCGACCAGCAGTTGCTGACGCTGCTCAATCGCCGCGCGCTGGTGGCGGAAAAGGTCGGGGAAGTAAAAAAGCGCGAAGGCACGGCGTTCTTCCGACCCGATCGCGTGGCCCAGGTGATCGACAAGATTCAATTGGCCAATCCGGGGCCTCTGAAAAATCCGCATGTGGCGGCCATCTGGCGCGAAATCATGTCAGCCTGCCTGGCCCTGGAAGCGCCGCAGCGGGTCGCCGTGCTGGGGCCGGCCGGCACCTTTTGCGAGCAGGCCGCGATTGAATTCTTCGGTGGCGCCGCCGACCTGATCTACTGCGCCAACTTCGATGAGGTGTTTCATTCCACCGCGGCCGGCAGCGCGCAATTCGGCGTCGTCGGGGTCGAGAACTCGACCGAAGGCATGGTGACGCGCTCACTCGATCTGTTTTTGCATTCACCCACCCATGTGATCGGCGAGATCACGCTGCTGGTTCGTCACAACCTGCTGCGGCTGGTCAACTCGCTGGATGGAATTGAAGCCGTGCTGGCGCATCCGCTGGCATTGGCCCAGTGCCAGAGCTGGCTGTCAAAGAACTTGCCGCACGCCGAGCGCCGTCCGGTCTCCAGCAACGCCGAGGGCGCCAAACTGGCGACCACCAACCCGGCCTGGGCGGGCCTGGCCAGTGAACGTGCGGCAGCCCAGTTTGGCCTGCATATTGCGGCGCATGCGATCCAGGACGACGCCTACAACCGGACCCGTTTCGCCATCATCTGCCTGCCGCAAACGATGGGAACACCGCCCCCTTCGGGCAAGGACTGCACCAGTCTGATTGTGTCCGTGCCGAATCGCCCCGGCGCGGTGCACGACCTTCTGGTCCCGCTCAAGACACATGGTGTATCAATGACCCGTTTCGAGTCGCGGCCAGCCCGCACCGGCCAGTGGGAGTACTATTTTTATATCGATATTCAGGGCCACCCGTCGCAGCCCCATGTTGCCGCCGCCCTGAAGGAACTGCAGGGACTTTGTGCGTTCTACAAATTGTTGGGTACTTACCCGGTAGCTGAATAATGTTTGAACAATTAGGCATCATTGGTTGTGGTCTGATGGGAGGCTCGTTTGCGCTTGCGCTCAAACACGCCGGACTGGTGAAGCGGATCGTCGGCTACAGCAAATCTCCCTCCAGCACCGAACGCGCCCTCCAGATGGGCGTCATAGATGTGGAGGCACCCTCCGCCATGCTGGCGGTGTCCGGGTCCGACATTGTCCTGATCGCCGTACCCGTTGCGGCAACCGAAGCCACTTTCAAAGCCATCAAACACCTGGTAACGCCGGCGATGCTGATCATGGATGTAGGTTCCACCAAGCGTGATGTGATCGACGCCGGCCGCCGGGCCCTGCGCGAGCAAATCGGCTCCTTCGTGCCAGCCCACCCGGTAGCGGGTCGGGAAGTCTCCGGCGTAGAGCATGCGGACGCCGAGCTTTACCACGGCAAGCAGGTGATTCTGACGCCGATAGAACGGACTTTGACGGTCCAATTGCAAAAAGCAGTGGACGTCTGGACGGCGCTTGGTTGCCGCGTCGTCACCATGTCGCCGGAGTCGCATGACGCCGCCTTTGCCGCTGTCAGCCACCTGCCGCACCTGCTTTCGTTTGCCCTCATGAATGCGATTTCGGGCCAACCGCAGGGCAAAGATTACCTGTCGCTGGCCGGTCCCGGCTTTCGCGATTTCTCCCGCATTGCCGCCAGCGATGCCAAGATGTGGCGCGACGTCCTGCTGTCCAACCGCGAGGAACTGTTGACCCAGTTGAAGATTTTCCAGCACAGCCTTCAGGCTCTGGAACTGATGATCGCCAGTGGCAATAGCGAGGCGCTTGAGGGCTTGATTGACCAGGCCAGTCTGACCCGTGCCAAGTGGCGCATGGCGCAAAACCAGAAATAATGTTTGCCACTGCCTTTCTCGACATCCCGCACCTCACGACAGCCAGCGGTGCCATTGTTCTACCCGGCTCCAAAAGCATTTCCAACCGCTTGCTGCTGTTGTCTGCGTTAAGCCAGGGCACAACCACGCTGCACGATTTGTTGGAGTCCGACGACACCCGTGTCATGCTCGACGCCTTGCGGGTGCTGGGCTGTGCCGTGCGCCAAAGCGGCAGCACGGTGGAGATCGAAGGTCTGGCTGGCGAGCCGGGCAATCGCAAAGCCGATCTGTTCATGGGCAATGCCGGCACGGCGATCCGCCCGCTGACCGCGGCGCTGGCGGTGATGGGAGGCGATTTTGAATTGCGTGGCGTGCCCCGCATGCACGAACGCCCGATCGGCGATCTGGTCGATGCCTTGCGTCAACTGGGCTGCCAAATCGATTACCTGGGCCAGCACGGTTACCCGCCGCTGCGCATCGGGAAACCGACGCTTTCGCTGGACACGCCGATCCGGGTCCGGGGCGACGTATCAAGCCAGTTTCTCACCGCGCTGCTGATGGCACTGCCACTGGTGGCCAAAAAAGAAATCATCATCGAGGTGGTGGGCGAACTGATCTCCCGCCCCTACATTGAAATCACACTCAATCTGCTGGCGCGTTTTGGCATCCAGGTGGTGCGTGACGGCTGGCAACGCTTCACCATTGCAGCCGGCAGCCGGTTCACGTCGCCCGGCACGCTGCACGTTGAGGCTGACGCCTCGTCCGCCAGCTATTTCATCGCTGTTGGCGCCATCGCCGCTGAGGCCAGGGGGCAAAAAGGCTTGCGCATTGAAGGCGTCGGCGCGGAGTCGATCCAAGGTGATATCCGTTTCGTCGAAGCGGCGCAAATGATGGGTGCTCGGGTGCTCAGCGGCCCCAATTGGCTTGAAGTGTCACGCGGCAGCTGGCCGCTCAAAGCCATCGAACTGGACTGCAACCATATCCCCGACGCAGCGATGACGCTGGCGGTGATGGCCTTGTATGCCCATGGCACCACCACGCTGCGCAACATTGCCAGTTGGCGCGTCAAGGAAACCGACCGCATTGCCGCCATGGCCCGTGAATTGCGCAAGCTCGGCGCCTCTGTGGAAGAAGGCAGCGATTACATTCGAGTGACACCGCCGGCCAGCACCTCCGATTGGAAGGCAGCCAGCATCCACACTTACGACGATCATCGGCTTGCCATGTGTTTTTCCCTGGCCGCCTTCAACCCGGCAGGGCTGCCGGTGCGCATCGAAGACCCAAAGTGCGTGGCCAAGACCTTTCCGGACTATTTTGAAGCCCTGTTTGCACTGGTTCAAGCAGCAGCGCAAACCATCCCCGTCATTTGCATCGATGGCCCAAGCGCTTCCGGCAAAGGTACCCTGGCGGCGTCGCTGGCGCAAAAGTTGGGCTACCATTTATTGGATTCCGGCTCGCTCTACCGCATCGCCGCACTGGCTGCCGTGCAGGCTGGCTTGGCCTTGGATGCGACGCAGGAGCAAGCCATTGCAGACTTGGTCAAAGGTTTGTCGATTCAATTTGCATCGGACCGTGTATTTTTGAATGGCATCGATGTAAGCGACGCCATCCGTACCGAGGCAGCGGGCATGAATGCCTCCAAGGTTTCGTCCTTGCCCCAAGTCCGTCTGGCGCTAGTGGACTTGCAGCACGGTTTTCGCCAGTTACCGGGCTTGGTCGCCGATGGACGCGATATGGGCACAGTCATCTTCCCGCAGGCGCCACTCAAAGTGTTTTTGACCGCCAGCGCTGAACAACGCGCACAGAGGCGCTACAAACAATTGATTTCAAAGGGAATTTCGGCTACACTCCGATCTCTTCACGCCGATCTGGCAGCACGCGACGCACGGGACTCTTCCCGCAGTGTCGCCCCTCTCAAACCTGCTGAAGATGCCCGGTTGCTGGACAATTCGGATCTGACGGTTGAAGAATCAGTCGATCTGGTGTTGACCTGGTGGCAGAGCAAACAGCCTTTCGGAGCCATCTGAAGGGTTGTACCCGGCCCACGCCAGCCCTCTCGCGCAGCACATTGCGCACTGCTGGTGTGGTTCAACAAACTAAACCGCGGAACCCCCGCATCAAAAATGTCAGAATCCTTTGCCGCCCTGTTTGAAGAGTCCCTGCAACGCACCGAAATGCGTCCAGGCGAAGTTATCACTGCCGAAGTAGTTCGTATCGAGCACAGCTTTGTGGTCGTCAACGCTGGCCTCAAGTCTGAATCCTACGTGCCGCTTGAAGAGTTCAAGAGTGATAAGGGCGAAATCGAAGTCCAGGTTGGCGACTTCGTATCGGTGGCCATCGGTTCCATCGAAAACGGCTATGGCGACACTATTCTGTCGCGCGACACCGCCAAGCGTCTGGCCTCATGGATGAGTCTGGAAAAAGCCCTGGAGACCGGCGAATTCGTCACCGGCACCACCAGTGGCAAGGTCAAGGGCGGCCTGACCGTGCTGGTCAATGGCATCCGTGCCTTCCTGCCTGGCTCGCTGGTCGACACCCGTCCCACCAAAGACTTGTCTCCGTATGAGAACAAGACCATGGAATTCAAGGTCATCAAGCTCGACCGCAAGCGCAACAACGTCGTGCTGTCACGCCGCGCCGTGGTCGAAGCCAGCATGGGCGAAGAGCGCGCCAAGCTGATGAACACCCTGAAAGAAGGCTCCGTGGTGCAAGGCGTTGTGAAAAACATCACCGAGTACGGCGCTTTTGTGGACTTGGGCGGCATCGACGGCCTGCTGCACATCACCGACATGGCTTGGCGTCGTGTCCGTCACCCCAGCGAAGTGGTGACAGCCGGTCAGGAAATCACCGCCAAGATCCTCAAGTTCGACACCGAGAAAAACCGCGTCTCGCTGGGCCTCAAGCAAATGGGCGACGATCCCTGGATGGGCGTCAACCGTCGCTACCCGCAAGGCACCCGCATGTTCGGCAAGATCACCAACATCGCCGACTACGGCGCATTTGTGGAACTCGAACCCGGTATCGAAGGCTTGGTACACGTGTCCGAAATGGACTGGACCAACAAGAATGTGGCACCCAGCAAGATCGTTGCCCTGGGTGACGAAGTCGAAGTCATGGTTCTGGAAATCGACGAAGACAAACGCCGCATCTCCTTGGGCATGAAGCAGTGCAAGGCCAATCCCTGGCAGGAATTCGCACAGAACACCAAACGTGGCGACCGCGTCAAGGGCCCGATCAAATCGATCACCGACTTCGGCGTGTTCGTCGGTCTGGCAGCCGGTATCGACGGTCTGGTTCACCTCTCCGACCTGTCCTGGAACGAGCCCGGCGAAACGGCTGTGCGCGAATACAAGAAAGGCCAGGAAGTCGAAGCCATCGTGCTGGCGGTGGACGTTGACCGCGAACGCATCTCCCTGGGCATCAAGCAACTGGACTCCGATCCGTTCACCACTTTTGCCACCATCAATGACAAGGGTCAGGTTGTCACCGGCAAGGTCAAATCGGTAGATGCCAAAGGCGCTGAAATCGATCTGGGCGACGACATCATCGGCTACCTGCGTGCCAGCGAAATCTCGCGCGACCGCGTGGAAGACGCCCGCAATGTACTCAAGGAAGGTGACGAAATCACCGCCGTGGTGGTCAACGTGGATCGCAAGGCGCGCAACATTCAATTGTCCATCAAGGCAAAAGATGCAGCCGACCAAAACGAAGCCATGGCCACCTTGAGTCAGGCCTCGGCGCGTGAAAACGCCGGCACGACCAGCCTCGGCGCTTTGCTGCGCGCAAAGCTGGACAACTCCGAAAAGTAATGCGCTAGCGGGACAGGGCAAGCGATGTGGCAACGCCCACTGACTGCCCTGTCCTCAACTAACCTGCCAAAAATGACCCGCTCCGACCTGGTCGAAGAACTGGCTGCCCGATTTGGTCAGCTCACCCACCGCGACGCAGAATTCGCGGTCAAAGCCATTCTTGACGCCATGAACGAGGCGCTGGTGCGCGGACATCGAATCGAGATTCGGGGTTTCGGCAGCTTTTCCATCAACCACAGACCGCCACGCATTGGACGCAATCCACGTAGCGGCGCCAGCGTAGCCGTTCCAGAAAAGCGAGTGCCCCACTTCAAACCGGGCAAGGCCCTGCGTGAAGCAGTGGACCTGCGCACGGTCGAACTCGAAAACAAGAGCAAGAGCTGACCGTTAGAATCGACCCGTCACTGGGAAGATCGATGAAAAACCTCCTGTGGCTGCTTAAGTGGATACTTAAAGCCGCCATTTTTTTTACCTTGTTTGCCTTCGCGCTGAACAACCAGCAGGACACCACGGTGCATTTTTTCTTTGGCACCCAGTGGCGTGCACCGCAGGTCCTGGTGGTGCTGGGGACTTTTGCCGCCGGGGTGGCGGTGGGCGCGCTGGGCATGGTGCCGCGCTGGTGGAAGCAGCGCCGCGCCGCGACCCAGAGAACCCAGGCGTCACCGGAATCCAACACGGCGCCGGTCAAACCTACGCCGTTCCCGCATGAATTTTGACCTGAGCTGGATACTGCTGGGTCTGCCCCTGGCCTTCGTGCTGGGCTGGTTGGCCTCGCGCCTTGATCTTCGCCAGTTGCGCATTGAGAACCATCAGGCCCCCAAAGCCTATTTCAAAGGTTTGAATTTCCTGCTCAATGAACAACAGGACCAGGCCATCGACGCCTTCATTGAGGCCGTGCAGAACGACCCGGACACCTCGGAATTGCATTTTGCCCTGGGTAATCTGTTTCGACGCCGGGGCGAATACGAACGCGCAGTGCGGGTTCACGAACATCTGCTGTCACGTGGCGACTTGAACCTGACCGATCATCAACGCGCGCAGCATGCTCTGGCACTGGACTATTTGAAAGCCGGTTTGCTGGACCGTGCCGAGGCCGCGCTACTCAAGCTGGAAGGAACGCCTTTTGAGGCGCAGGCGCGCCTGGCTCTGCTGGCCAACTATGAACGCAGTCGTGACTGGCCGCAGGCTGCACAAGTCGCCCAAAAACTGGCTGCCGCCAACCAGGGCAGCTTCAACGCCCGACTGGCGCACTACCTGTGCGAGCAGGCAGCTGCCTGTCTGGCCAACCAACAGACCGAGCCGGCCTTGTCCTTGCTGCAAGAGGCGATCATTACAGCGCCCGATGCAGCGCGACCACGCATCGCCATCGCACACCTATTGCACAGCCAGGGCAAGCATGAAGCAGCCTACGCGGCGCTGGTGCAGGCACTGGAGTCTTCCCCTGCGGCAACCCCCCTGATCGCCGCTAACCTGGCCGAGTTCGCGGTCAAATCCGGGCATGCGGTAGCGGCGCTTGATTTACTCAAGACCAACTACGAACAGTCCCCTTCGCTGGATGTTCTGGATGCCATCGTGGCACTCGAAGCCACCCTGAAACACCCGTCGTCAACGGCGCGCGACTGGTACGTACGGCATCTGGAACACGAACCCTCACTGGTCGCCGCCAGCAAATGGATAGCCGGTGAGAAACTCGAACACGAGCAATTTCACCCGCAGGTACAAAGGGCTCTGGACCACGCGGTCAAACCACTGATGCGCTACCGCTGCGCCGCCTGCGGCTTTGAGGCCAAGCAACACTTCTGGCAATGCCCGGGTTGCCAGGCATGGGACAGTTACCCGGCCAGACGGGTGGAGGAATTGTGAACACCAGCGTTGCTTGCCTGGACTCATGCAAAAGATGATGAATATTTCCAAAGAAACCTTATCCAGGGCACGCGTGCTGGTGGTCGGTGACGTCATGCTGGACCGCTACTGGTACGGCGCAGTGGACCGCATCTCGCCGGAAGCGCCGGTGCCCATTGTGCGTATCACGCGCGAAGAGGAGCGCAGCGGCGGTGCCGCCAACGTCGCCTATAACGTCGCGACATTGGGCGCGCAAGCATCACTGCTGACCGTGGTGGGCGAAGACGAAGCCAGCCACAAGCTCGAAGCGCTGGTCCAGGCAACCGGCATCAGGGCCCACTTTGGCCGCGACCCCGGCCTCAAGACGACCGTCAAATTGCGCGTGATTGGACGCCAGCAACAATTGCTGCGCCTGGACTTCGAAAACGTACCCAAGACCGAAGTGCTGGCCTCGCAAAGCGCAACTTTTGCCGAACTGCTGCCGAAGCACGATTCGGTGCTGTTTTCAGACTATGGGAAAGGTGGCTTGGCCCATATCAGTGAAATGATTGCGCGGGCTCGCGCGGCCGACAAACCGATCCTGATCGACCCCAAGGGCACGGACTATTCGCGCTATAAAAATGCCAGTGTTATCACACCCAATCGCACCGAACTGGCGCAAGTCATTGGGTCTTGGTCGGACGAGACTGACCTGCAAACCAAGTGCGACAACCTGCGCCAGCAACTCGGCTTGCAAGCGGTACTGCTGACACGCAGCGAAGAAGGCATGACGCTGTTTGATGCCCAGGGACCGCTGCATATCAACGCCCAGGCACGCGAAGTGTTTGACGTCACGGGTGCTGGCGATACAGTGATTGCGACCATGGCAGCGCTGGTGGCCGCCGGCATGAGCCTGCGCTCGGCCTTGCCCCTGGCGAACCGGGCCGGCGGCTTGGTGGTGGGCAAATTCGGCACCGCCACGATTACTTATGAGGAGTTGTTCGCATGAGAGTTGTAGTTACTGGAGCTGCGGGTTTTAGCTCCGACGTAACTTGCACCCGCAAGTTAGTCTTCACTGAAACCCGCAAGAGGTTCACATGAGAGTTGTTGTTACCGGAGCCGCGGGTTTTATTGGCAGCAATATCGTCAAAGGTTTGAACGCCCGCGGCATCGACGACATCATCGCCGTCGATGACCTGACGCAAGGCGATAAATTTCGCAACCTCGCCGATCTGAAGATTTCGGACTATGTCGATGCCGGCGTCTTCTACGACATGCTGACACGAGGTTCCTTCGGCCAAATCGAGGCGGTATTTCACGAGGGTGCCTGTAGCGACACCATGGAATCCAACGGCAAGTTCATGATGGACAACAACTACACTGTCTCATGCAGCCTGTTCCACGCTTGCCAGAAACGCGGCGCGCGACTGCTGTACGCTTCCAGCGCTGCCACTTACGGTGGGTCGGACACGTTCCGGGAGGACCCCTCTTTTGAGCGGCCTCTGAACGTCTACGGTTACTCCAAGCTTCTGTTCGACCAGCGCATGCGGCGCGAATGTGGCGTCAACTTTCAGAACTCGCTGGCCAGCCGGATCGGCCAGGTGGTGGGCTTTCGGTACTTCAATGTGTACGGGCCACGCGAGCAGCACAAGGGCCACATGGCCAGTGTCGCCTTTCACCAGTTCAACCAGTTTCAAAGCGAAGGGAAAGTGAAACTGTTTGCCGACTACGGTGGCTATGGCCCGGGAGCCCAGATGCGCGATTTCGTTTTCGTAGATGACGTGGTGGCGGTCAACCTGTGGTTCTATGATCACCCCGGTGTCTCCGGTATTTTCAACCTTGGCAGCGGCCGGGCACAGCCTTTCAATGACGTCGCGACCGCGGTGGTCAACACGCTGCGCGGGCAGCGTGGTGAGCCTGCGCTGACGCATGAGGCCATCGCGGCGGCCGGCCTGATCGAATATGTGCCGTTTCCACAGGCCCTGCGCGGCAAGTACCAGTGCTACACCCAAGCCGACTTGACTGCCTTGCGTGCCACCGGCTGCGACCATGTTTTTGCCGACGTGCAGAGCGGGGTCTCGAAATACGTGCAATGGCTGGCGGGCCAGGCCTGAACAGTCCAAATTTTCGCCAGCTATTCGCTCACCGGCGTGTCAACGCGCCAGGCATTGATCTCGTTGTGATGCTGGCCCCGGCCAAGGCCGGTGTTCATCTTTCTATTTGTCAACTTCGGGAGTTGATTCATGTTGAAGAAAATGCTGGCTGTGGTGGCCTTGTTGTGTGCTGCCACCTGCTTTGCCGCGGTCGAAGTGAACCAGGCCAACGCCGCCGACCTGGATGGCATCAAGGGCATAGGGCCATCCCTGTCGGGCAAGATTCTGGACGAGCGCAAGAAGAGTGCCTTCAAGGATTGGAACGACCTGATTGCGCGCGTTAAGGGACTGGGCCGGAAAAATGCCGCCAGACTTTCGGCCCAAGGCCTGACCGTCAACGGCGCCGACTACAAAGACCCGATTGCGGCACCGGTTGCCGGCAAGTAACCCTGAGTCCGCTGGTAGGGCTCAGGCGCGACCAATGATGCAGGCGGTCGCCATCAATTCCTCCAGCAGCGCCAGGGAAACACTGCCCGACACCGAGTAGGGGTCCAGCTCCGGCTTTTCTGCATATTTGAGCAAAATGGAAGCGTTGATCTTGGACATATTCACCTGCCCCATGGTCCAACCGCCGAAGCGACGCTCCGGAATTTCTTCGTAGTGCAGCAACACCACGTCCTTGTGGCGCGGATCCTTTTGAATGTGGCCGTACAACTCGCTCACGGGCATGCGTCCGCCCTCGATGGCTTGCAGAAAAATACCGCCGCCATAGCAAAGAATACCGGTGATTCCACACTCCGGGTTGTGCTTGCGCGACTGACTCAGAATCGCGTCGATGGCCTCGGCACTGGTGTCGATGGCGCGACTGGCATAAAGCAAACGTACCAGCATGATCAAGCTTTCTTTGGGATCAGAGAAAGGAACTCGCGGCGCAAATTGGGGTCTTTAAGAAAGCTGCCCCGCATCACCGAATTGATCATTTTGCTGTCCAGGTCCTTGACGCCCCGCCAACCCATGCAGAAATGGGTCGCTTCCATCACGATGGCCAGGCCGTCCGGCTGGGTTTTCTGCTGAATCAAGTCAGCCAGTTGAACCACCGCTTCTTCCTGGATCTGAGGCCGTCCCATGACCCACTCCGCCAGACGAGCGTATTTGGACAAACCAATCACGTTGGTGTGCTCATTGGGCAGCACACCAATCCAGATCTGGCCGATCACCGGGCAAAGATGATGGCTACAGGCGCTGCGCACGGTAATGGGACCAACGATCATCAGTTCGTTCAGATGTTCGGCGTTGGGAAATTCGGTGATCGTCGGCGCATCGACGTAACGCCCCAGGAAAACCTCATTGAGGTACATCTTGGCAACGCGACGTGCCGTCTGGTCGGTGTTGTGGTCGTGTTCGGTGTCAATCACCAGGCTGCTCAAAACGCCTTTCATCTTCTCTTCCACCTCGTCCAGCAAGCGATCAAGCTCACCCGGCCGGATGAAGTCGGCAATGTTGTCGTTGGCATTGAAGCGTTTGCGCGCCGCCAGCAAGCGCTCCCGGATCTTGACCGATACGGGGGTGCCTTCTTCGGCATCGACTGGATTCATGGTGCTTTGACTTTTCATTAACATGGAACAATGGTAGCAGCGTTTTAGAGCTAGGGTTTTTGGCCACAAGAGCACGCCAATTGAGAATGACACGCTACTGAATCAATAGCGTTGCCCATTCAGGAACAATAGAATCCGGACCAGTCCAAACGCGATCCAATCCAGCAGACGTTGCCGCCACGGCCGGTTGGCGTAAACCGCCGGATCAACCGGAACGCCGCCCTGCGCCATGGCGTTCTCAAGTCGCACGCGCAAGTCTTGCGCAAATGACGCATCGTCCACCACCACATTGGCCTCGCGCGCCAACAGCAGACTCAGCGGGTCCAGATTGGAGGAACCCACGGTTGCCCAGTGGCCGTCAATCACGGCCACCTTGGCGTGCAGAAACCCGACCGAATACTCATGAATTTCGACGCCTGCCGCCAACAGGACACCGTACACCGGTCGGGTCGCGTAGTACTGCATGAAATACTCGTAGCGCCCGTGCAGCAGCAAACGGACCCGGACCCCGCGCTGGGCCGCCAGGATCAAACCTTTGCGCAGTTTTCGGCCCGGCAGGAAATAGGCGTTGGCAATAATGATCTCCTGCCGCGCCAGGCCAATGGCTTTTCGGTAAGCACGTTCAATCCGGGAGCGGTTGCGCACGTTATCGCGCAGCACCAGTTCCGCATGGGTGCTGTGCTCCAGAATGCCGGGAACCGGGGCCTGCGCGTCTGCCTGCGCCTCCGAACGGGCCTGTAGCGCCAGTGACACTGCTTCCTGCAAGGCCCGCCAGGCGGCCGAGAAATCGCTGCTGCGCGCTGTGCTGGCGGCCTGCAAGCGCCACCAGAACTGGGCCGTCGCCTCATGCACCGCCTGCACCAGCGGGCCCGTCACGCGCACCGCAAAGTCAAAGCGGGGCGAGTCCAGAACGCCATGGTTGGGATCATAAAAATCGTCCAGCACATTGATCCCGCCGCAAAACGCCACGGTGCCATCCACGACACACAGTTTTCGGTGCAAACGCCGCCAGCGACTGGGAATCAGGACGCCCAAACGCCCCAGAGGCGAGAAAATGCACCACTTGACGCCCGCCGCGGCAAAACGAGCCACCCATGGCGTCGGCAGGCTGGGTGTGCCAACCCCGTCGAGGGCCAGATAAACCTCCACCCCGCGCTGCCCGGCGCGCTCCAACGCCTCAGCCACCTGCTCACCGCTCGCTGCGACGTTGAAGATATAGGTCTCCATCCGGATTTCATGTGCACTGCGGTCAATGGCCTGCACCAGTGCGGCAAAAAAAGCTTGCCCGCCTTGTAGCAGTTGCACTTGATGACCGGGCCGCAGCGAATGCATGTGCTTTAAAGTGTCGAGGACGGTACTTGCGGCAGGCCGAACTCGGCGATCAGCGGCAAATGATCCGACATGCGCCACCAGATATGCCCATGAGGCACATGAACCGCCAGCGGCGTCAGACCTCTGGCGTAAACGTAATCGAGTTGCACCAGCGGCAACCGGGCCGGGAAGGTGGGATGCTGCTGTCCCTCAAAGGCTCTCAAATGCGAAGCGCTCAATGCACGCTGCACAAGGGCTCCCCAGTCATTAAAGTCTCCAGCCACGAGCAGCGGCGCGGCCGCCGGGACTTCGCGCTCGATAAAGCGCTGCATCTGCGCCACCTGGCGGGTGCGGCTGGAACGAATCAACCCCAGATGAACCACCACCACATGCACAGAACAACCGTGCACCATCACCTCCACATGCAGCAGGCCACGCTGCTCAAACCGGTGATCGGAAATATCCTCGTGCTGGTGCGTCACCACCGGCCAGCGCGACAAGACGGCGTTCCCGTGCTCCCCATGCCGGGTGAATGCGTTGGTCCGGTAGACGGCCTCATAGCCTTCCGGCGCCAGAAACTCGGCTTGCGGCAGATCCGGCCAGCGGGTGAAATGCTGTTCCTCGCGGCGGTGCAGTTTTCGCACCTCCTGCAAGCACACAATGTCGGCATCGAACTGCTCGACGGCATGGCCCAGGTTGTGAATTTCCAGCCGGCGCCGCGGGCCAAGCCCCTGGACCCCCTTGTGAATGTTATAGGTCGCAACACGTACGATATTCATGCTTGCACCTCGGATTCTGCAAAACCGGACAATCTCAATATGGCGCCGGCATTGGAAGGTGAAAAACAGCGCGCCGCGGCTTGCCGGTAGGGCAGCCATTGGTAAGCCGTATGTTCGCGTGGGCTCAAACGAACGGGCGTTCCTGGCGGCACCCTCAAACCAAATACGCGCTCGGTGTTGCGTGTCACGCCAGGCGCATAGCGGTGTTGCCAGCGCGGATAGATGTCATACACATTTTCGAACTGCCAGTCGCACAGGCCTGTTCCCAGCGAAGTGCCGCAACTGCATTCAATTCCGGTTTCTTCCAGCACCTCGCGCGCCGCGCATTGCGCGTAAGACTCCTCCAGCGTGTCCTTGCTGCCGGTGACGGATTGCCAGAAATCGTCCGCATCGGCCCTTTTGATCAGCAGCACATCGAATGCCGGGGTGTAAATCACCACCAGTACCGATTGGGGAATTTTGTAGCTGCGCGACATAAGAAGGGCGCCGATTGAGCGCCCTTTCATTCTGCCTGAATACCAGCCCGGGAACCACCTAGACTGGTTTTGCCGTCTCCGGCGTGCGCAACCTGATGTGCAGTTCGCGCAACTGTTTTTCATCCACATGGGATGGCGCCTGGGTCAGCAGGCATTGGGCACGCTGGGTTTTCGGAAAGGCGATCACATCGCGGATCGATTCGGCACCCGTCATCAAGGTGATGATCCGGTCCAGACCAAACGCCAGTCCACCATGAGGCGGCGCGCCATATTGAAGGGCGTCAAGCAGGAAACCAAATTTATCCTGGGCTTCCTCGGGCGTTATTTTCAAGGCATCGAATACTTTTTTCTGCACGTCGGCGCGATGGATACGGACCGAGCCGCCCCCCATCTCCCAGCCGTTGAGCACCATGTCGTAGCCTTGGGAAATGCACTTCTCGGGGGCCGTCGCCATCCAGTCTTCATGGCCTTCCTTGGGCGCCGTGAACGGATGGTGGGTCGCCGTGTAGCGCTGCGCTTCCTCGTCAAACTCGAACATCGGGAAGTCGACCACCCACATTGGGCGCCAGCCATCCTGGAACAACCCTGTCTTGCGGCCGAACTCGCTATGCCCGATCTTGATGCGCAGGGCACCGATCGCGTCATTCACGATCTTGGCCTTGTCGGCACCAAAAAAGATCAGGTCGCCATTCTGCGCACCGGTGCGTGCCAACACTTCGGCCAATGCTTTGTCGTGGAGATTCTTGACGACAGGGCTTTGCAGGCCGGGCCACCGAAGGGTTTTGTCACCCGGGCCCTTGGCCAAGTCATTGACCTTGATGTAGGCCAAACCCTTGGCTCCATAGATCTTGACGAATTCGGCATAAGCATCGATTTCGCTGCGACTCAGACCACCAGTCTCGAGTGCGCCGCCCGGAACGCGCAGACCAACCACACGGCCACCGGGCATGGTGGCGGCACTGGCGAAGACCTTGAAATCGACGTCCGTCATGACATCCGTCAGATCGGTGAACTCCAACTTGACACGCAGGTCAGGTTTGTCCGAGCCGTAGCGGTGCATGGCTTCGCTGTAGGCCATGACCGGGAACTCGCCCAGATCGACATTCAGCGTGGTCTTGAACACGGTAGTGATCATGCCCTGGAACAGGTCACGAATTTCCTGCTCACCGAGGAACGAGGTTTCAATATCAATTTGCGTGAATTCGGGCTGGCGGTCGGCGCGCAAGTCTTCATCCCGGAAGCATTTGGTGATCTGGTAGTAACGGTCATAGCCGGCCACCATCAGCAACTGCTTGAACAACTGGGGACTCTGCGGCAAGGCAAAAAAGTGGCCCGCATGGACGCGGCTGGGTACCAGGTAATCACGCGCGCCTTCCGGTGTCGACTTGCCCAACATGGGCGTTTCGATGTCGATGAAACCATTTGCATCCAGAAACTTGCGCACTTCCATCGTCACGCGGTAACGCAGCATCAGGTTGTTTTGCATGTAGGGGCGGCGCAAATCGAGCACCCGGTGTGTCAATCGGGTGGTCTCGCTCAGGTTCTCGTCGTCAAGCTGAAACGGCGGCGTGACGGAAGGATTGAGCACAGTCAATTCATGGCACAACACCTCGACCTTGCCGCTCTTCAGGCTGTCATTGGTGGTGCCTTGCGGGCGGGCGCGCACCAGGCCTTTGACCTGGATGCAGTACTCGTTGCGAAGGCCTTCGGCGGTTTGGAACATTGCGGCACGATCCGGGTCGCACACCACCTGCACAAAACCTTCGCGGTCTCGAACATCGACAAAGATCACACCGCCATGATCCCGGCGACGGTTGACCCAGCCGCACAGACTGACGGTTTGGCCCAGCAGGGCTTCGGTCACAAGACCGCAATAGTGGGAACGCATGGCCATAGACAACTTTCATAGCCGACCACGAATGGCGGCACAGGTTACGGATAAAACTATTTTGGAACAGTGGCAACTGGAGCGACCGGTGCCACCGAACCCATGGAAATCACATAGGTCAGCGCCTCATCGACGCTCATCTGCAACTCGATCACCTCAGAGCGTGGCAACAGTAAAAAAAAGCCACTGGTCGGGTTCGGGGTGGTGGGTACGTAGACACTTACAAAGTCGCTGCCCAGATGCCCTGCCACCTCGCCGCTGGGGGTGCCGGTCTGGAACGCGATGGTCCATACACCGGCCCGCGGATACTGGACCAGCATGGCCTTGCGAAAAGCATTGCCATTACTGGAAAAAAGCGTATCCGACACTTTTTTCACACTGTTGTAGATTGACCTGAAGATCGGAATGTGGGTAAACAACCGGTCCCACTGCGCCAACCACCAGCGACCCGCCACATTGCTAACGAGCGCCCCGGTCACCAGCAAGGCCGAAAAAACCAGAACCACGCCCAAACCCGGGATATGACGCAGCGGCTCGATGAAGATGGCCGTTGAACTCGGCGTCAAAGCGCCAATGCCCGTCAGCAAGCCGCCAAATATGGCATCCAGCAAGCCCACCAGCCACAACAACACCCATATGGTGATGGCCAGCGGCAACCAGACCAGCAGGCCGGTAAGCAGGTACTTCTTGATTGGCACAGAAAAATCCAGGTTTTCGCCAGCGCGTCCTCAGTGGCAACTGCAGGAACCACCACAGCCGCCAGCACTGCCCGTCGAGTCCGATTTTGCAACCGAAGTCTCAGCCGGCTTGGTGCTCGGCGTAACAGCCGGGGCAGCGTCGGAATTGGCCGTTGTGGCTGGCACCGCGGCACTGCCACCCTTGAAATCAGTGGCGTACCAACCCGAGCCCTTCAGTTGGAAACCTGCCGCCGTCAACTGTTTCTTGAAAGTGGACGCGGCACAGGCAGGGCAATCTGTCAGCGGCGCATCCGACAATTTCTGCAGCACGTCCTTGGTAAAACCACAGGACTCGCACTTATACGCGTAAATCGGCATGACAATAAGACTCTGATTTCAGGTTGCAAAGTCTTTAATTATAAGGCGTTGCTCCTGTCAGCCCATGCCCCTCAATGTCCCGCCTAGAAAAGCCGAACATGCGCAATCAATTGCATTGCCAGCAGACCCAGCACAAAGCCGACACAACCATACACGAGTCCTTGCAGCAAGCGGTTGGTCCGCCTCTGCTCAAGCAGGAGCTCATCGAGCGCGCGGGACGGGCCGGACTTGCCGTCCTTGAGAAAGTCGAACAAGAGTCTCGGCAACTCGGGCAGTAACTTGGCGTAAAGTGGCGCCTCGTTGCGCAGTTGATCGATCAGTTTCTTAGGACCAAGCTGATCGATCATCCACTGCTCCAGAAACGGCTTGGCGGTGTTCCAGAGGTCCAAATCAGGGTCCAGTTGACGCCCCAGACCTTCGATGTTGAGCAGTGTCTTTTGCAACAGCACCAATTGCGGCTGGATTTCAACGGAGAAACGCCTGGAGGTCTGGAACAGGCGCATCAACACCAGTCCCAGCGAAAAATCCTTCAGTGGCCGGTCAAAGTACGGCTCGCACACCGAGCGAATGGCGGACTCCAACTCGTCCACCCGGGTGGCTGGAGGAACCCACCCTGACTCGATGTGCAACTCCGCCACGCGCTTGTAATCGCGGCGGAAAAAGGCCGTGAAATTTTGCGCCAGATACTCTTTATCAGACCGGCTGAGTGTGCCGATGATGCCGAAATCGAGTGAAATATAGCGGCCAAAGGTCGCTGGTTCGATACTGACCTGTATGTTGCCGGGGTGCATGTCGGCGTGAAAAAAGCCGTCGCGAAAAACCTGCGTGAAAAATATCGTGACCCCGTCCCGCGCCAGCTTCGGAATATCCACCCCGGCCGCGCGCAAGCGATCGACTTGGCTGACCGGAACCCCGTGCATGCGCTCCATCACAATGACTTCGGGCATGCAATAGTCCCAGAACATCTCCGGCACCAATACCAGGTCAAGCCCGGCCATGTTGCGGCGCAACTGCGCCGCACTGGCGGCCTCACGCACCAGATCCAGTTCGTCGTGCAGGTACTTGTCGAACTCATCCACCACTTCACGCGGTTTCAGGCGCCTGCCACCGGCCGACAAACCGTCCACCCAGCCGGCCATCATGCGCATCAGGCTGAGGTCTTTTTCAATCGCCGGCAACATACCCGGCCTGAGCACCTTGACAGCGACCTCCCGGGCCTGGCCGGTCCGGTCCTTGAGCACCGCAAAATGCACTTGCGCAATCGAGGCGCTGGCAATCGGCTCCCGGTCAAACGAAACAAAGATGTCAGTCACCTTCTTCTGGAAGGCGCGCTCGATGGTGGCAATCGCCACGTCGCTGTCAAAAGGCGGCACCCGGTCCTGCAAGCGGGCCAGCTCATCCGCGATGTCGACCGGCATCAAGTCGCGCCGGGTCGACAGTACCTGTCCGAATTTGACAAAAATAGGGCCTAGTCGCTCCAGCGCTTCGCGAATGCGTTGCCCGCGGGGGGCCTCGAGATTTCGTCCGATCGACAGGATTCTGGCAATGCCGTTGAGCCAGGGCTTCTGAAAACTTGTCAGGAACAGCTGATCCAGGCCATAGCGAAATATCACCCAGAAAATGAAACCGCCCCGAAATAGACGCGTCATTGCGTCGCCTTGTCGGAGCCGCTCGCCATCGTGCCGCCAATGAACTGACGCAAGGCCTTGGCCATGCCGCGGGCCGCTTGGCCCAGGGTATGCGCCGGCGCATCGCCAATCACGCGCGCCAGATCTTCCTCAATATCCCAGCGGACATGGTCAACCAGCCAGTTCACCTCGGCCGCCAGTTGCACATCGCCCTCGATTCGGATCGCCGGCCGGTCTCCACGCAGCACCCCTTGCGCCAGTACCAACGGAGATTCCTCGGTGGCGGCCAGCACCAGATCCGGCTTCGCCTGCGCAGGGGCAAGATCCAGAAGACCGGCCGGGGTTGCCACCAAGGTCATGGAAAAAGTGCGCCATTGCAGATGCACAACGCGGCCTTTTTGCCCCAAAAGGCGGTTTGTCGCCTCTTTTTCCTGGAGCAAAATGTGATTCAACAAGAGTACGACGCGCCGTCGGACCTCATCCACCGCCCACGCGGGAGGTTGCAAGGGGGGAAGGGGAAGGTTCTGAAGAAAACCTTCCAGCCATAAAAAAGGGGACTGTGTTGCCATAGCCCCCTATTATTCCCTGAATCTCCAAGCGCCTAGGCGCAGACCCGGCTTGTGGTCTATTGCAAGGCCTGCACTCCAGCCACCAACCAGCCACTTTGGCCACTCTTGGGTTTGGTCATGTTCCAGACTTCGCGGAACGGACTGGCTCCAGCCGACGGCTCTTCGCGGATCATGCCGGAAAACTCGACACTGGCCATGTAGTCGTCGCCCAGATCTTCAATGCCCAGAAGTTGCGCCTCAATCATCACAACCTCGGTGAGACTGGCTGCACCGCCACCCACTTCGCGTTCGGCCAGTTGCGCCTGGATTTCCTTCAGCATCCCATCGGTCATCATGACGCGCAAGGCATTGACATCGGATTTATCCCACGCTGCCTGCAAGGAAACGTAATTGGCTTTCGCCGCCCTGAGAAAACCTTCGGTATCAAAACCAGCCGGAATTCCCCAATTTTGCGAACCGGACAAGCCCGAACCAATCATGGACCCCGAACCCGCGGGCAAAGCCTTCAGCGCATCGAACGTCGAATTGCTGCGTTCCCAAGGTCGGGCGGAGGCGTCGTTACCCACGTTTTCCGGTCGATAGCTGACCGGTGCCTGAATCGTGTTTGCGCTCGACGCGCCCTGAAATGCAAATGGCGTGCTGCCGGCATTCGCGGTTTGCGCCGCCCTGCGGGATCGCATGAACCAGCCGACCGCCATCATGATGACCAGCGCCAGCAGCGCAAACATCATGAATTGACCAAAGGCTTCGCCCAGGCCCAGTGAATTTGCCAGCCAGGCCAGGCCCAAGCCGGCCGCCAAGCCGCCCAGCATGGCACCCCAGGGCCGCTTGGGCGCGACAGTAGCCGGAGCGGCGGGCGCCGGTGCGGGAGGTTTCACTGCGTTCTGCGCCGGCACCGCCTGACGCTGCGTCACATTGCTTGACTGCCGGCCAATAGACCTCCCGCCACCAAGACGCGCGGCGTCGGCATTGACGCTTACCAGCAGAAAAAATACCGCCAGTACCAAGGACCAAAATTTCATAATATCTCCCAAATATTCAATCGATCAGTTGAGGACGGTTAGCAAAATCACAAGCCTCAGCACTTGACTCCAACGTGCAAGGCCACCAGTCCGCCGGTCAGGTTATGGTAATCGACATGACCGAAGCCACTGCTCTTCATCAGGGTTTTCAGTTCCTCCTGTCCCGGATGCATGCGAATCGACTCCGCCAGGTAGCGATAACTGGCATCGTCACCGGCTACCAGCTTGCCCAATTGGGGCAAAACATTGAAGGAATACCAGTCATAGGCTTTTTCCAGCGGTGGCGCCACTTTGGAAAACTCCAGCACCAGCAACTTGCCGCCCGGCTTGAGCACCCGGTTCATCTCCGCCAGCGCGATGTCCTTGTGCGTCATGTTGCGCAGACCGAAGGCCACACTCACCAGGTCGAAATGGTTGCTGGGAAAAGGCAGCTTCTCGGCGTCACAAACCAGCGTTGGCAGCACCACGCCGGCGTCCAGCAAGCGATCCCGCCCGGTGCGCAACATGGCTTCATTGATGTCGGTATGCACCACGCACCCGCTTTTCCCGACCTTCTTTGAAAAGGCCAGCGCCAAGTCGCCCGTGCCACCGGCAATGTCCAGCACCCGATGACCCTCCTGGAGGTTGGCCACCAGTACCGTAAAGGCCTTCCAGGCACGGTGCAGCCCCATCGACATCAAGTCGTTCATCAGGTCGTACCTGGGCGCCACCGAATCAAACACGCCACGCACGTGCTTTGCTTTTTCGGTTTCTTCAACCGATTGATAACCAAAATGTGTTGTTGTCATGGCTCCAATGGTAGCAGCGTGGCTGACTTTCGCACCGACAAAACGCGCTTTGCCGTCTCTACGGGCCCCTGCTATTGCCAGTTCGCCACAATCACGGGGTTCAAGGCAGCCGCGTCGCTGGCCGTCAGCGCCGAGTACGCTGTCAGCGACTGGCGCAACTCGATCCGGCCTTCTCGGGCATGGGGGTATCGCGCTCGACGCCGGCGGTTTTCAGACGGGCCTCGTAGTCGGCCCACAGCTGCTCTTGCCGGGAGCCCAGGAAATAAAGGTAATCCCAGGAAAAAATGCCGGTGTCATGGCCGTCGGAAAAAGTCGGCTGCACAGCGTAGTTGCCGACTGGCTCAAGAGCGGTCAACTCCACCTGTCGCTTGCCGGTCTGCAACACCTCCTGCCCCGGTCCGTGCCCCTGCACGTCGGCTGAGGGCGAGTACACCCGCATCAACTCGAACGGAATGCGAAACTCGGCGCCGTCCGAAAAACTCACCTCCAGCACCCTGGACTGACCGTGCACCGTAATCGCCTGCGGCGTCGGAGCGCCTGATTGCAAACCTGCCATTTGAAATTACCCTCGACAACCCGTTTTTGCGAGTTGAAAACCAATATGAAACCGGTCCACGCCCAAGCGGCGTGCACCCCAACTGCCAATGCACGGTACCACGCTTCCAGCCACAACAGGACCGCCACCTCGGGAAAAGCCGTAGCCAGGCAATGCCTATTATTGTGCAATCACTTGGTGGTGAAGGTAAACGCCCCATCCCAGTTGGTGCCGGGTGGGTGCTGGCGCAAGTACGTTATGCGTTTTGCATACACGTCGTAAAGGTAGCGATCCGGGTAGAGCCCCTGCAACTGAGCAAATTTGGCTTCCGCCAGTGGCCAGTTCTGTTCCCGATAAAAGCCCAACGCCGCCTCGTGCAGTGCCAGTTCTTCCTTCAGTGCCGGACTTTCCTGTCCCGAAGGGCAGATCGGCTCAAAAATGGCCACCGGTTTTTCCTTGCCCTTGACGCGCACGCGATCAAGCTCGCGGTAGACAAAGTCCGGCACGGCAGCCCGGGTGAACTCGCTAACCATGATCTGCACGCCGTATTCCTTGGTCAAGCCTTCCAGCCGGGAACCCAGATTGACAGCGTCGCCCATCACGGTATAGGCCAGGCGGAACTCCGAACCCATGTTGCCAACCGTCATTTCGCCCGTGTTGATGCCAACACCAATCCTGATCGGCGGCCAGCCCTTGGCCTTGAAATGATCCTGCAACGCTTCAAGACCCTTGATCATGTCCAGCCCGGCCAGCAGCGCATGCCTGGCGTGCTGCTCGTCACGCACCGGGGCGCCCCAGAAAGCCATGATGGCATCGCCCATGTACTTGTCTATGGTGCCGCGATGCTGGTGAATCACATGCGTCATGGGGGTCAGAAATTCATTCATCAACTGCGTCAGCTGGGTCGGATCAAGGCCCTCTGAAATCGTGGTGAAGCCGCGCACGTCTGAAAAAAGTACCGTCAACTCCCGGCTTTCGCCGGCCAGCGAGTAAGCGCCCGGGTCTTTCGCCATTTCATCGACCAGTTCGGGCGGCACATACTGGCCGAACAAGCCGCTCAATAAACGCTTGCCGCGCGACTCGATAAAAAAGCCATAGGCCATGTTGAAGACAAAAAGGGCCGTCGCCAGCAGCAGGCCCGAAGCCAGGGGCCAGACCTCGTGACTGAACTTCCACATCGACAGATTGAAAGCCAGCAGGGCCGCCAGCACCGCCACCGACAGCGCGCTGGCCCACAAGGGGCTGAGCACCGGTAACGCCAGCGCCAGCAGCGCACCGATCACCAGCACCAAACTCAATTCGAACCCCAGCACATCGGCCGGGCGCCCCTTGATGTTGTTGTCGATGATGCCGGCGATAACGTTGGCATGCAGTTCCACGCCCGGATAAACGTCCTGCATCGGTGTCGAGCGCAAATCCATCAGTCCCGGCGCCGTGGAGCCGATCAGCACAATGGTGTCGCGCAAGATTTCGGGCGACACCTTGCCCCGCAACACATCACTGGCCGGGACGTAGGCAAAGCTGCCCTGCTTGCCGCGAAACGGAATCAGGGCCGCAACATCGCGATCGACGGGAACGTGCCGTGTGCCCAGCTTGAGGTAAGTCAGGGCGTCGATGGTCTTCTCGTTGTCCTCGTAGCCCAGTTCAATTTTGGGCTCACGCAAATTCAATCTGGCCACGGCCAGCCCCAAGGTCTCGTACAAGGCACCGTCATACCTTTGCAGCAGCGAAATGCGCCGGAACACGCCGTCCGTATCCACCATCGGCGAGGCATTGTAAAAACCGCCGGCCGCGGCGCTGGCCTGCAATTCCGGCAGATTCGCGGCAAACCCGCTGGCATCGGCGGCGCCGACAATGTCAGCTTCAAAACCACCTCGAGGCAGCGCCGGCGGCGGCAAGGTACCGACACCGGCACTGCGCTGCTGCTGTTCATGGCGGAAGTAATAGCCCAGGACCACGCGTCGGTTTTTCAGGCTGTCGGCAAACAACTGGTCGTAATTCAGTTGCGGCTTGAGTTGGTCCAGCGCCGACTTGAAATTTGCGTCGCCGCTCAGTTCCGCCCGGGCCAGCGCTTCCATGCGATTGAGCCCGGAACTCTCATCGCGTTCCGCAAAGATGAGGTCGAAACCCAGCACGTCGACTTTGTACTTGTCAAACAGCAAATCGATCAAGTGCGCCAACTTGTTCCGCGACCACGGCCAATGACCTTGTTCCTGCAAACTTTTCTCGTCAATGTCGACGATCACGATGCGCGGATCACGTTCCGCCGGCATGGTCCATTTGAGCCTGAGGTCGTAGCTGAAATTTTCGAGCCGCTTGACAAATCCCAGGTCATAGGCTCCCTCCACATGCAAGGCCATCAGCGTCGTCATCACCAAACTGAGGCCGATGCGCAGCGCGTGGCGTTTGAAGAAGCCGGTATTTTTCATCTGCGAAAACCGATTCAGAAATTGGCGGTCAAATTGAGATGAATTTTTTGATCTCCGGTCTGCGGCAAGTCCGAGTTGCTGGTCATCGGCAAGACACTGCCGACCAACAAAAGACCCCAGTCCAACGAGAAACCGTAAGCACCCGAACCGTAGCGCAACCCCAGCCCAATGCTGACCAGATGATCCGCGCCGGGTTTGTTGGGATTCAAATCCGGGTTACGGTTGCGCAACCAGCCGGCATCCAGGAAACCGAGCGCACGCAGTCCCGGCCTGAGTTCAGGGCCGGTGATCTCCAGCGACGAAAACAGTCCGCTGTCACCGGCGATGGCACGCTCGCCGGTGCCGCGCACCGAGGAAGCGCCGCCAAGACCAAACTGCTCACCCGAAATCAGCGCGCCGGCACTGTACTGAAACTGCCCGCGAGCACTCCACATCCAGCCCGACCCGAAGGACGACAGGTAGTTGGCGCCGCCACGCAAGGCCTTCCAGTTGACACTGGTGACGCGCACATCCTCACTTTGGTAAGCGGCCAAATCATTGCCGCGGCTGCCCGGCAGATTGATGGCCAGTTCGGTGTTGTAGCCCCATACGGCGGCATCCGACTCGACCCGGGCGGTGTAGCCGACGCTCAGGGGCCGACTGCCGCGCTCCAGCTGGCCCGGCACCGGAACATCATTGACCAGGGCGACATTGAACAGTTTCTGATCCAGCCCCAGCGTCACATAGCTTCGCCGTCCACCGTCGGGCTCCAGGTAATGGCTGTAATTGACGCCCAAGGTCTGCCCGGCACCGGTGCTGTTGAAAGTACCAAAGCTGCCCACCACGTCGGAACGGGTGTAGGCCAGGCCCAGCACGCCGCCCTGCCGATACAGGGGAACACGGTAATTCAGACCCAATTGCTTAACGTCCCTGACCCGCTCCAGAGAGGTGGTGTAAGCGGCTGAAAATTGCTGATCCAGATCGAACAGATTTGAATGCCCGCCCACCAGCGACAGCCGGTCCCGACCGGTCGACACCGACCCCGTATTGGACAAATTGGCCGAAAAATTCCACGGTTTGACTTCCCTGACCAGCAGCTTGGCATCAATCTTGTCGGCCTCCTCGGACTCCTTGAGCGACACCTGTATTTGCTTGCCCTGGTTCTCGTTGGCAATCGCGGTCTGAATCGCCAGTGCCCTGAAATTGGGCGCCTGGCCCTCCTGCAAGGCCGGCACGCTGGCGCGAATATTGGCCTCGCTGTGGTGCGTCTGTCCCTCCACCGTGACCTTGCCAATCACAAACCTGACAATATTCAAGGTCACCGTGGCGCCCACTTCCTGTGGCGGCAAAGAGACCCGATGCAGGGCAAAACCTTGGGCCTTGAGCTCAGCCTCCAGCGCCGCCGTGGCTTTTTGCATGGTGCTCAAGGTCGCGTCGGGCCCGATGAATGGGGCCAGCACGCGGGACGTCTGTTCCTTTGACAACGGGTTATCTCCGGTCAAATTAAAACCGCTGATGCTGAAACGCGCCGTGGCCCCGGTCGCCGCCGGCATCGCTTGCTGTGCAGACCCGCAGCCAGGCCAGAGCAATGTCGCCGCTGCCAGCATGCTGGCTAGCGTACTTTTTGCACCTGAAACCGGCCCGCTGCTACTGAACAAATTTGGCATAAAAAACAGTACCTCTAGCGACATTGATTACTGGACCGATTTCTGACCTCGCCGACGATGCCAAGCAACATGGGATTGGGGTTGTTGGGCAAGGGCACTCTGTCAAACTGGATGAACAAGGGGGTTTCGATCGGGCGACCGGTACGGCCATCGGCGCCGGCAAATCCGGTTTCGCCGCGTCCCAGTTGCAGCGTCTCGCTGGCTGAAGCCACCTCAACGTGGCCCTCCCGCACCGTCACAAACAAGCCCTCGTCCTCGACCGACACACCACCGTTGGAGAACAGCTGCTTCATGTTGACCGGCACCGTGTCAGGCCTTTGCAGTCGCTCCAGCGTCGGAGCGGTCAAGGGCCGAATGACCGTGCGACTGACAAACAAACCCTGCCCCGCTTCGAGTATCTGCAAAGCGGTCCTGCCCGCAGCGGCCACCTCGATGCTCCCCAGCCAGGTGAAGAAACTGCAACTGACGGGCTGCTCCGGGGTTGCCCCTTCCTCAGGCGCCGGGCAATCAAGATCCAGACCGGTTCCCCGGATACCGACCGTGGCCGTGGGAGCGACAAATTTGACATTTCGGTTGTTCGCCTTGCCAATCAATCCGGTCAGGGCGCGCATCGAGCCACGCACCAGCGAGATGAAAAAACGCCCCTCGGTCGGATTCTTGTCATCAAACACAAAACCGTCCACCTTGAAGTGGGTGCTGGAGCCCAGCGTCAGGCGACTTTCGTCCCGGAATATCAGGACACCCTTGGAAACCGGACCGGTTTCCACCGTTTCGCCCGGGTAGACGCTGGCGCCTTCCACCAGTTTGCGTTTGCTCCCGGAGCCATCGGTGGCGCTGATATCCCCTTGCGCCGAGATCAGCTTGGCACTGGCCTGCACTGCGTTGGGTTGCGCCTTTTCCGTCACCTTGGCAGCCTCGGCCTTGCATTCCTGAGCGCAAAGACGGGCATCGAAATCGGTGCCATGGATAGCCACCATGGCATTGGCCGTCTGAATTTTTGCCGCATTGGGTGCATCCTTGGAAATCGCACCGGTGACGGCCCGAAACCCGCCGCGCAGCAATTGCATCAGCATGGCGTTGTCTGGCGCGCCCTCTTTGAACTGGTATTGCTGCACGATCATTTCAGAATTTGGCCGCAGCGTCATGCGGGTTCCATCCTGCAACCTGATGATGGCCGCGGAGTCCTCGGCGATCGTCAGGCGGTCCCCCTCCATCAGCGGTAAACCCTTGCCCAGGGTACGCGGCAACTGTCCCGGCGTTTGGGCAAAACCGACACCGCGCGAAAACTGAACCTCGCCGGCGGGCTGGGCCGCCGCCGCCAGGGCCGCCACCATCAACATGGCGCCAACCAGCGGTCTCATGGCAGGCCGGATCAGACGGCTATTGATCAGCGCAAACATATGTCGCCCTCAAGCATTGTGCTCTTCTTGTCCTTGTCGGTGGAACCGAGCGGGTCGAGGCTGACCAGCAGCGGTGCAACAACGGCTTTTTCGAATTGAGTCACGAAGGCCACCACGTAATCGGTCGGTGCGCTGCCGCTGGCGGTGGACAGAGACCCGGGCGGTGCAACGACCGAAGTGCCCTGGGCCGGATAGCTGACCGGATTGCCAAAGCTGGTGGCTGACGGGCCTAGCGTCACGCTGCCGCCGGCACTGACGACCAGTCCCAGCGCCGCCGACACCTTGCTGTTCTGCACAAAATTGTTGGCCGCGCGCAGCCCGATGGCGCCGGCGCTGGAGACCAGGTCGCCGTTCAGGGTCAGGTTGCCGGCACTGGTCAGGTCGGTGGCCACCAGGTCGATATCGCCACTGGCCGACACCCCTGCCGAGCCAATCGTCAGGGGGCTGTTGGCCGTCATCGATACCTTTCCGCCGTTGGCCACCACGGGGCCCGAGGTGCTGATGCCGCCGGTGTTGTACAAGGTGATATTGCCGGCCGCCGTATGGATACCCTGAACATCGATCACGCCCACGTTGGTCAGCTCAATATTGCCGCTGCCGGTGCTGGCCGCTTTGAAACTTCCAATCCGATTGCCGGCATCATTCAACGTTGTACTTCCCGAGGACTGGGTTGACAACAAGCCCGACGCGATCAGAGCGCCGCCTTGCCCAATGTTGCCACTGGGCGCAGTCAGGCTGATCGCCGGCGCGGTGATGGCACCGACGGTCAAATTGCTGCTGTTTTGGGTGATCTCCACCGGTCCACTGGCGGCGATGCTGCCGGCGCTCTGACTGAAACTGCCGTTGACGCTCAAAGAGCCGGCCAAATTGAGTGAGCCACCGCTTTGGTTGTACTGAGGTGTGCTCAAGCCGCTGCCAATTGACAAGCTACCCCCAGACAGGGAGAAGCCACCTGCGCCGCCGAGCGCCTGCAGGCTGGTGCTGCCTGCGCCAGCGTCATAGGTGACCAGCACGCCCGCTGGTATGGCAACCGCCAACACGTTGGAAGCGTCCGGCAAGGCATCCCAATTGCCGGCATCGCTCCATTGGCCGCTGCCCGCCGCAGTCCAGGTCGACAACGGCCGCACGGTGATCGTGCCCTTGGCGCTGGCAGCACTGCCGGCCCAGGTGTAATTGGCGGCATCGGGCCCGCTCAAGGCAAGGTTGCTGAGGTTGACCGTTTTGCCCACACCGACGTTTCTGTCGCCAAAGGCGGCGCTGACGCTGCCAACGCTCACCTTGTCGCCACCGATCAGACCGGTCAGGCTGGCGTTGCTGGCGACCGCCGTTGCCGTGGTGTTTCCGTCGTAAACCTTGTCGTTGATGACGATCCCGCTGACCCCGGTGATCGCCGCCCGGGTGATGTCGGCCGTGGTTGAGGCTGGCGTTGCGCTCAAGGTGTAATTGCCGGCATCGGCGCCGCCCAGGCTCAGCCCGGTGATATTGACGGTCTTGCCAGTGCCGGCGTTCTTGTCGGCAAAGCTGCCGCTGGCGGCAGCCACCGCTACGTTGTCGCCGCTGAGGGCCCCGCTCAGGATCGCCGAAGCCGTGTTCAGGGTGGCGCTGGTGTTGCCGTCGTAGACTTTGTTGTTGGCGGCGATACCGCTCACCGCGGTGATCGTTGCCTTGTCGATGGTCAGCGTGCCATTGACGTAGCCCAGCGTGTAGTTCGCGGCCGTCAGGCCCGCCGGCGCAATGGCGTAGCTGCCGGCGCGGCTGGCACCTTGCGCGCTGCCGCCATAGCTCGGGGCGCCGGCCAGCACGGAGGTGGTCTCGCCATTGACGAAGCCGCTGTAGTTCACGCCATTGCCGCCGGTGTAGGCCAGCCGGTCGTAGGTCTTGCTGGCATTGTTGGCGCTGACCGTCAGGCTGGCGGGTGTGATGCTGCCAATGTTGCCGGAAACACTGTTGGGCAGGATGTAGTTCGACAGATTGGTGCTGCCCAGCGGACTGAAATCGGTGGCCGCCAGGGTGGTGCTGACCAGAATACCGCTGCCCACGTTTTGCGACGCATAAGTACCCGTGGTCTTGGTCACATACGCCGAGTCGGCATTGACAAAACCACTGAGCAAAAAGTTACCTGGCGCCAAGCTGGCATTGAGCGTGCCGTCGTAGGTCTTGTTGGCCACGCCGGTGAGCGAGGCGGTCAGGTTGACGCCGGTGAGTTGGGCCGGGTTGACGGTGTAGCTTTGCGCCGTCCCGGTGCTCAACGCGTACGGCAAGGCGGGCGATAGGCCGCTGTACTGCAGCGCATAGCTGCCGGCCGGGGTGCTGGCGCTGATGGGCCAATTCGAGTAGCTGACGCCGCTGCCGACGATCAGCGCCGCCGTAAGAGTGTCTCTGGCGTCCAGCCCGCGCAAGGTGTAGCCCGCAGTGGCCGTCGCCGGGCTACCGTAGGTGCTTGAGAGGGTGCCGCCAAAGTTAGCATCGACATAGAGCGGCGACGCGTAGATGAAGCCGCTGCCGCTGGCCGCCACGCTGCCTCCGTAGGCCGTGTTGTACTGGTAGAGCGTCGGGACCAAGCCGTTGGGCACTATGCTGGGAGCCGGTGCATACACCAGCCAGCGACCGCCCGTCCCTGTCACAAATTCTCCGGCACCGTGGAGGTTGCTGAATCCAGTTCCGCTCACCACCTTGATACTGCCTGAAGTGGTGCTAATCGGAGTCTCCACCGAGACCGTGCCATCGGCCTTCAACAGAACGTCGCCAGTGCCACCATTGATGCTGGAAAGCGCAGCCACGGCAATACCGCCACCGGTCGCGGCAACGGATACGCCATTGCCGGAAATGCCACCCGAGTCCACGGCTGTCGCAACGGCACCGGCGTTCGCCACGGTAACGGCACCCCCGGTATGGATGGTACCTAGCGTGACGGGAATCTGGTTGCGCAAAGTGATGTCGCCGTTGACCCCCGTGGCCAGGGTCGTCGGAGCCCAAGCCGACAGCGAGGCAACCTTGGTGTCAAGACTGATGGCCAAGCCGCTGGCAGCACCGTTCTGGCTGGTGATGGACAAGCTGTTGCCTTTGACATTCAACGCGCTGCCATTGTTGTCGAGAACGCTGCTGGCAGCGGTGATGAAAACCTGCCCCGCGGCGGCGTCAAGCAAGCCGGCCGCAATAGCGCCGCTGGTACTGGTGTAATTGATGCTGCCACCGGTCGTCTGCGTCTTGACGAGGTTTCCGCTGCCCAGTGTGCCCATGGCGATGGCTCTGCCAGTGACGGTAACCGAGCCGCCAGTCGCGGAAATATTGCCGTTCTGCACAACATCCCTGCCGCTATTGAGCGTCACACTGCCGCTGCTGGCCGAAATATCGCCATTGAGGGACAAATCATTCGCAAGGCCACTGGTCTTGAGATCGACCGAGGTTCCCGAGATCGCCTTTCCGGCATCCAGGACGATGCTTCCCGGAGCGCCCCCGGTGGGACTGCCCACATCCGAGCTGATCGTCACCGTCCCCATGGAACCGGATCCCGCTGTCACATTCTGTGTCATGCGGATGCCGCCGTTGTAATCGATGACGTGAATCGAGCCGCCGCCGGTTACGTTGATGCCGTTGGTGGCGCCAACGGTGCCAATTGTCAAACCACCTGCCTTGTTGTTCTCGAACGAAATCGAGCCACCGGAGTTGGCAACACTCATCGCCACCGTGCCCACCTCATGCATCCCGCTAAGCGAAATACTGCCCGTGGAGGAACCGCTGATAACTGCCTCCAAGCTACCCACCTTGATCAGGTTTGGATTCGGATAGCTACCGGTATTCCAGATGCTGCCGCCACCCGACAGGGCCAGCACACCCGTCCCGCTGGTATTGGTAATAGGGCTTCCAATCGCAAGGTAACTGCCTGCGGAGAGCTTCACGGTCTCGGTCCCGGCCCAGGTGATTGGCGCATTGATGTAGAGGCTGCCAGCGCTGCTGGTGGCGCCGCCGCGCAGAGTCAGGCCCTTGCCGCTCGGGACGCTGATGGCCCCGGCCAGGGTGGTGGCGCCGGTGTACGCCGTGTCGTTCGATCCCAGCTCCAGCGCGGTGCCAGGAGCGAGCTGCGACAGCCCCGAAAGATAAAGACCGGTGCCGGGATTGGTACCGCCAATCCGCATGTTCTGGCTGTTCGACAGGGGTTGAATGGACAGGGAACCGACCGAAGTCAGGCTGGCTCCGGACGCCGGCAAAGTCAGGGAGTCGGTTTTCAAAACCAGGTTCGCCGTACCCGCAAGGGTCGCACCCGCAGCCATCGACACAGCGCCCGCGCGCAACGCCGCACCGGACACCGTGGTCACGGTGCCTGCCGTCAGGTTCAGTGATTTCAGGTCCGAAGTGGAACCCAAATTCAAACTGCCGCCCACCAGCGTGACCTGTCCTGCCGTGGCACCGTTCAGGGCCCCGGTCAGGGTGACGCTGCCGGTGCCCGCAACCGTGAGTGCACCCGCCAGTGTTGTCGCCCCGGACACAGCCAATGAACCACCGGCCACGCTGAGGGTGTTGTTGCCATTGATGGTCAAGGCAGCGATGCTGTCTGCCCCCGTGACATGCGTCACGGTCAGATTACCGGCGCTGATCAAGGCGGTATCCGTTGACCCTGGCAGACTGCCGCTACTCCAGTTGCCGGGCGTCGCCCAATCCAGCGTGCCGCCGCCATTGGTGAAAATGTTGGCCCCGCTACCGGAGGCATAAATCAGCCGCGCCGCCTCGCCCGTCGCCAGGTTGTAGCCCGCATGGAAACCGGTTGGCAGACTGGTGGTAGCGAAGATACCGCTGGCAGTGCCGCCCTTGGTCATGAACCCGATGGCATCAAGGCTGGCCGGCGCGTAGCCCGTCAACAGGCTGCCCGTCAGCGTCCCCCCGTTGACGACGTTCCCGGACACTGCCAGTTTGTCGAATTGACCGGTAGCCGTGCCCGCCACTTCGATCTTCAGATTGGAACTGTTGGCCAGTTGCAAATCGCCGACGATGTTCAAGGTGCCGATCACAGCCATGCCAGCGGGACTGATGGTGCCCTGGTTGAGCAAGGCAGCGGCACTGGTGCCGACCGTCAGGCTGCCGACACCCGACAACGTGCCTTTGTTGGTAGCCCCGCCGTTGAGATTGACCACGGCGCCCGTGCCCAGGGTGGTGTTGGCGCCCAAGGTGCTGTTACCCGACACGGTCAGCGAGCCGCCGGAGAGCAGCAGGTTTTCGTTGCTCATCAGAGAGCCTGCCAGCAGGGTTCCGTAAGAGGCCGTCACGGTATAAACACCGCTGGGGCGGTCAATCACCACGCTGTTGCTGGCCGTCGGCAGCGCCTGGTTGGTCCAGTTGCCTGCCACGTTCCAGTTGCCATCGGCATCCGGCAACCAGGCATTGATGTTTGACGGCAAGGCGCTGGGCGACAAACTCAGCCATGCCAGAGCGCTGCTGTATTGGGTCGCATAAGTCGAAGCCGGCGGTGTGCTGACAGTGGCAAAAGTGCCGGTGATGCTGCCTGCCCCCAGCACATTGAAAGAGTCCGTGGTGGTGGGCGCATAGCTGGCAAGATTGCTGACGTTGAGCTTGCCGCCCAGGGTCGCCGTGCCGCTGACCATCAGCTTGTCGTGTTGCGTGCTGGGCACCAGACCACCAATGTCAATGTTGATGTCGCCCGCATTGGTCAAATTGCCGGTGATGTTGAGCTGACCAATACTCCCGCTGCCCGTGGCGCCGGGACTGATGATGCCCTGGTTGACCAGGGTCGCCGTCCCCAGATTGATGAAGCCGTTACCCTGGATGATCCCGCTGGCCGGGTTGGTGAAACCGGCGCTGCGGGAAAATGTTCCGCCCGACGCCAGCTTGATCGTGCCATTGTTGTTGAAGACACTGGCGCTGGCATCCAAAGTCCCCGCGCTGGCCAGCAAGGTTCCAATGTTGTTGAAGGTCGTGGTGGAGCCGCTCAGGCTGAGCGTCTTGCCGCTGACGTTGGCATCCAGGGTGCCGTTGTTGTTGATGGTCTCGGCGCTGTAGTTGCCGTAGATCGAACCGTAGCCGCTAACTGTCAACCCGCTGCCCAGCGTCAGCGTCTGCCCGCCGGTGGATTGCATCAAGGTGCCGTTGACCATGGTCAGCGTCGCTGTTCCGGAGGCTACGTTGATCGCCTGCGCACCCGCCCCGTTGACCCACAATATGCCACTGCCCATGTTGACGTTGGCGCCGCCAGCCAGGGTCAAACCGTTATAGACGTCGAAGTTGCCGCTGATGGTCAGGTTCGGCGACGTGGCGTTGCCCAGCGTCACGCCGTACAGGTCGGGGTTGCTGATCATGCTCAGCGTTGTGCCGTCGCCGCTGATGACAGTGCCGCCCTTGATCGCCGCAGTGCTGCCGCTCAGACTGCTCAAGCCTCCGCTGCCAAAGCCGGCACTGCCGATGTCCAGCGTCTTGCCCGTGTTGTCCAGCGTTCCGGTGATGTTGACCACGCCGCCGATCGCGTGGGCTATCGTGCCCAGGCTGGCCGTGACGAAACTGCCGCCCAGGTTCAAGGTGCCGCTGGCCCCCACCTGCAAGCC
>NZ_JAQTMS010000001.1:65009-215948 GCF_028714215.1 Rhodoferax sp.
CCGCTGGCCAGCGTGATGCCGTTGTTGATGAAGGTGTTGCCGCTGCCGCCAAAGCCCAGCGTCCCGCTCAGCGTCACACCGTCCAGTGTCCCGCCACTGCTGGTCAGCGTAGCCGTTGTGCTCGATAGCGTGCCGTTCTTGATGGTGCCAGTGAGCGTGGTTAGACCACCCGTGCCAAACTGCCCCGTACCGTCCAGGTTCAGCGTGCTGCCCGTGTTGTCCAGCGTTCCGGTGATGTTGACCACGCCGCCGATCGCGTGGGCTATCGTGCCCAGGCTGGCCGTGACGAAACTGCCGCCCAGGTTCAAGGTGCCGCTGGCCCCCACCTGCAAGCCGCTTGTATTGGCATTGCTCCAGCTTGGCGCCGTGGCGCCGCTCGCGTTGATGGCCAGCGTCCCCGCCGCCGCATTGATCACTCCGGTGGCGCTGTTGGTAAAGTTGGTCGGGCTCAGGGTCAGGGTCTGCGCCGCTGTATTCGAGCTGATCGTTCCGGCATTGATGATGCTGGCCGCCGAGCTGTCCGTAAGGCTGCCGTAGCCTTGGTACGTGATGCCGCTGTCGATCTGTAGCGTCTGACTTAAAACGCCGTAGCCGGCGTATAACGTGCCGCCCGCGTTGTTGATCGTGCCCGTGCCCCTGCTGGCAATGTGCTGCGTTCCGGCGCTGCCAAAAAACCAATTGCTGGCCCCCTTGTTCACCACCGCCCCGCTGGCCAGCGTGATGCCGTTGTTGATGAAGGTGTTGCCGCTGCCGCCAAAGCCCAGCGTCCCGCTCAGCGTCACACCGTCCAGTGTCCCGCCACTGCTGGTCAGCGTAGCCGTTGTGCTCGATAACGTGCCGTTCTTGATGGTGCCAGTGAGCGTGGTTAGACCACCCGTGCCAAACTGCCCCGTACCGTCCAGGTTCAGCGTGCTGCCGGTGTTGTCCAGCGTGCCGGTGATGTTGACCACGCCACCGGTTGCGTGGGCTATCGTGCCCAGGCTGGACGTGACGAAACTGCCGCCCAGGTTCAAGGTGCCGCTGGCCCCCACCTGCAAGCCGCTTGTATTGGCATTGCTCCAGCTTGGCGCCGTGGCGCTGCTCGCGTTGATGGCCAGCGTCCCCGCCGCCGCATTGATCACTCCGGTAGCGCTGTTGGTAAAGTTGGTCGGGCTCAGGGTCAGGGTCTGCGCCGCTGTATTCGAGCTGATCGTTCCGGCATTGATGATGCTGGCCGCCGAGCTGTCCGTAAGGCTGCCGTAGCCTTGGTACGTGATGCCGCTGTCGATCTGTAGCGTCTGACTTAAAACGCCGTAGCCGGCGTATAACGTGCCGCCCGCGTTGTTGATCGTGCCCGTGCCCCTGCTGGCAATGTGCTGCGTTCCGGCGCTGCCAAAAAACCAATTGCTGGCCCCCTTGTTCACCACCGCCCCGCCAGCCAGCGTGATGCCGTTGTTGATGAAGGTGTTGCCGCTGCCGCCAAAGCCCAGCGTCCCGCTCAGCGTCACGCCGTCGAGTGTCCCGTTGCTGCTGGTCAAAGTGGCCACGCTGGTCAGGGTGCCGTTTTTGATCGTGCCGCTGCTGCTGAGGGTGGTCGCCCCGGTCAGCGTCGTCGTGCCGCCCTTGTTGTCGATCGTTCCCGCAATGGTGTTGCCGCTGGACCCGTTCAGGGCGACGTTCAAGGTATATATACCGCCGAGGCCATTGATGTTGGCGCCGGAGTGGATATTGATGGTGCCCAAGGTACTCAGAGTGAGTGTCCGTGCGCCAAGGCCGATATTGTGGGTGATCACGGCCGCGCCGCCGCTATCGGCACTGCCGTTCACGACGATGGCGCCGGTACCGGTACCGGTTATTCCGCCGGAGGTCTGAAGGGTGACATCGGTCCCGGAATTCAGAGGCGCACTGATCTCTGAGTCACCTATGCTGGACGGCGAGGTCGTTGGGTTGAATAGGCCAGCGCCGTCCACAAAAGCCCCGGCAGCGCCGTGGGTAACCGTGATGTCCGACGGGTCCAGCAGCCACAAGCCACGATTCCCCTGCCGTGCTGATGCGTCAACACGGATTCCAGCAACTTCGAGCGCGCGCTTGCCCGAAGTTTCGACCAATCCGCCATTGCCGCCCGTTGCTCCGCCCGTCGCGGAGATGCTGCCATAGGCCCTGGTCGTGTCATCCGCCCAGACGATCACCTTGCCACCATCGCCGCTACCGGTGGCGTCGGCCTTGATGGACGTCTGCTGGCCAAAGTAGCTCATGCTGGCGTTCTGCACATCCGGGTTCTTGCCCTGATAGTCACCTCCAACACGAACCGTGCCGCCGCCTTTTTCGCCCGAGACGTCGATCTGCGCCTGATCGGTCAGCGCCACACGCTGGCCCAGCACATCGACGCTGCCACCCACCGAGCCGCTGGCAACGATCTTGCCGCTGCCCTCGACATAGGCGTCGCCGGCGGCTTTGAGCACCACCTTGCCGCCCTCCAGGCTGGCGGTGGTCGCCTGAATCAGGCCGCTGTGCTTGAGCGTGCCGGCAAAGATGGCCACCGCATCGCCCTTGAGGGTGCCCAGATTGACGGCCTGATCACCAGGCGCCTGCACTTTCATGCTGATGCCTTCCAGGCCACGACCGGTGATCTCGATTTGTTGCCCTGCGGCCAAAATCGTGTTGCCGTTGGGTGCCTCAATCAAGGCCTGCTTGCCGGTCTCCACTGCGGAGCCCAGCAACACCACGTCGCCACTGCGCGCCAGAATCTTGCCCTGCACCGAAACCGCCGCGCCAGACGCCAGTCCATCACCGAACAGCAAGCGCCCGGCCAGCGCGTCGGCGTCGCTCATGCGCAGGCTGGAGGCCGTAAAGCCGGCGGTGTCCACCACCGCACCGGCACCCACCGCGATACCCGACTGGTTCACCAGCACCAGTTTGCCGTTGCTGCCCAGCGTGCCAAAAAGCAGCGACGGGGTATTGGTGACGACCCGGTTGATGGAGGTGCTGGAGGCGTTGGGTTGCTGAAAATAAGTCGTGCTGCCGGAGGGAATGGAGAAGCTTTGCCAGTTGATGGCCGAGTAGTTGCCGCCGGCACCGTTCTGGGTGGTGACGGTGAGCTTGTTACCCTGGTTCAGCAGGCTGGCCTGGCCGACGATGGCGACGCCACCACCCGGATTGGCCAAAGCGCTGGACGGGATGCAGCCCCAGGCGATGGCGATGCCAAGGGACAAAGCCGTGAGAAAGGTAGTCGACTGGGGGGGTGCCGCGAGGCTGGGCTGGCGGCGGCTGGCCGTCGCGGAGCCGCGCCCTCGGCCGGAAACAATCTCGGCGACCGCCACCATAACTCCCAAGGCTTGGTTCCACACGGTGCGGTAGATGTGGTTCAGCGATGCATGACTCGACACAATGCAACTCCCCAAGCAGGTAATTCCCCTATAAAACCTAGGCCTTTTCCCAAGAATTAGAGCACAACAGTCAAATCTGATCTATGGATGTTTTCCCCAAGCAGGGCCTGTTCACCCTATTTTTGCGAGATAAAAATAGGGTGAACAGGCCCTAAACCAGTTGCAGTTGCATCGCCTGCTCCGCGGCTTTCAGCTTGGCGCACAACTCCGACTGGCGGGCCTGGTCCGGCGGCCGTTTTGCGGCGGCCCATACCGGCGCCGGAAAATGCGTGTCCCAGTCAAAGCGGGCAATCACGTGCCAGTGCAGATGCGGCACCAGATTGCCCAGGGCCGCCAGGTTGATCTTGGTCGGTTGCAGATGCGCGCGCAAGGCCTGTTCCACCACCGCCACCGCCGCCATGCACAGGTTTCTGTCCTCGGCATCAAGGTCGGAGAACTCGGCCACATGCGCTGTCCAGACGACCCGGTAGAAGGCCGGAAAACCGGCCTCGTCAGCCCGGATCACCCGAAATTTCTCGCCCTCGAACACCAGAGCGCCACCGGGGGCCGCGCACAAGGGGCAAGTCGACAGCGTCATGCGACGATCCGGCGCCGGGCCGCCCCAAGCCGGATCAGCCCCCTCGGGGCTGATGCCCGCGGCTCCCAGCCTGCCTGTGCAGGGTGGGACGGGCAGAAGAGTCGTTGCCTCTGGCATCGACCTGTACAGCGAGGACACGCAGTGCCGAGCGTGGGGGCCATATCAAACCAGCACGCGCTCGATGCCGCCGGCGTTGGCGCGTTTGACGTAATCGGGCAACCACTGCTGACCCAGAATCTGGTTCGCCATCTCGACCACGATGTAGTCGGCTTCCAGCAGACCGTTGTTCAAATCGTCGCCAAAACGGCTCAAGCCTTGCAGGCAGGCCGGGCACGAGGTCAAGATCTTGACGTTTTCCTTGGCCCCCAGCAGACCTTGCTGGCGCAATTGGGTTTCGCCTTGGCGAATCTCTTCTTCCTTGCGGAAACGCACTTGCGTTGAAACATCCGGGCGGTTCAGCGCCAGCGTGCCGGCCTCGCCGCAGCAGCGCTCCGACTGGATCACATTGGAACCCAACAGTGCCTTGACCGTCTTGATCGGCTCCTGCAATTTCATCGGGCTGTGACAGGGGTCGTGGAACAGGAAAGCGCCGGCGTCCTTCAGGGTGATGCCTTTCTCCAGCAGGTATTCATGAATGTCGATGATGCGGCTGCCAGGGAAAATCTGGTCGAACTCATAACCCTGCAACTGGTCATAGCAGGTGCCGCAGCTCACCACCACGGTCTTGATGTCAAGGTAGTTCAAGGTGTTGGCCACCCGGTGGAACAGCACCCGGTTGTCGGTGATGATTTTCTCGGCCTTGTCGAACTGGCCGGCGCCGCGTTGCGGGTAGCCGCAGCACAGATAGCCCGGCGGCAGCACCGTCTGCACGCCGGCGTGCCACAGCATGGCTTGCGTTGCCAGCCCGACCTGGCTGAACAAGCGCTCCGAGCCGCAACCGGGGAAGTAGAACACCGCCTCGGTCTCGGCCGTCGTCGCCCGCGGGTCGCGGATGATGGGCACGTAATCCTTGTCTTCGATGTCGAGCAGGGCGCGCGCCGTCTTCTTGGGCAAACCACCGGGCAGCTTCTTGTTTACGAAGTGGATGATCTGTTCCTTGAGCGGCGCCGTACCGACCGTGGCCGGCGGCGCCTTGGTCTGCCTGCGTGCTATCACTTTCAGAAAGTCCGAGGCCAGGCGCTGCGCCTTGATGGCCACATTGACCATCACCGAGCGCGCCAGGCGGATGGTTTCCGGGTTGGTGGCGCTGAGCATGAACATGGCGGCCGCACCGGCCGGCCGGAACGTCTTCTTGCCCATCTTGCGCAGCAGGTTGCGCATGTTCATGGTGACGTCGCCGAAGTCGATGTCCACCGGGCATGGCGACAGGCATTTGTGACACACCGTGCAGTGGTCCGCCACATCCTCGAACTCTTGCCAGTGGCGGATCGAGATGCCGCGGCGCGTCTGCTCCTCGTACAGAAAAGCCTCCACCAGCAGCGAGGTCGCCAGAATCTTGTTGCGCGGGCTGTACAGCAAATTGGCGCGCGGCACGTGGGTGGAGCAGACCGGTTTGCACTTGCCGCAGCGCAGGCAGTCCTTCACGCTGTCGGCGATGGCGCCGATGTCGCTCCGCTGCATGATCAGCGACTCGTGCCCCATCAGACCGAAGCTGGGCGTATAGGCATTTGTCAAGTCGGCCGGCAGCACCGGCGCGGTTTGCCGGCGCAGCAATTTGCCTTTGTTGAAGCGCCCCTCCGGGTCCACCTTGGCCTTGTACTCGGTGAAGGGGCGCAGTTCCTCGTCGGTCAAAAACTCCAGCTTGGTGATGCCGATGCCGTGCTCGCCCGAGATCACACCGTCCAGCGAGCGCGCCAGCGCCATGATGCGTTTGACGGCGCCGTGCGCCGCTTGCAACATGTCGTAATCGTCGCTGTTGACGGGAATGTTGGTGTGCACATTGCCGTCCCCGGCATGCATGTGCAGGGCCGCCCAGACGCGACCCTTGAGCACCCGCTGGTGCACTGCGTTGCACTCGCGCAGGATGGCCTCGAAGGCGGCGCCGGTCAGAATGTTTTGCAGCGGCGCGCGCAGCTGCGTTTTCCAGCTGGCGCGCAGGCTGTGATCCTGCAACTGGGGAAACAAGGCATCCAGATCGCGCAGCCAGCCTTGCCACAGCAAACGCACCTCGGCAATCAGCGCCAGGGCCTGGGCGACGCGGTCTTGCAGCAACTCCGCCGACGGGATCTGGCTGGCGTCGTCGTGTTTGCCCAGGGGCAAATTACCGGCGCCGAAAAAGTCTTCCAGCTCGTCACACAAGGCAATCTTGTTGCGCAAGCTGAGCTCGATGTTGATGCGCTCGATGCCGTCGGTGTATTCGGCCATGCGCGGCAGCGGGATGACGACGTCCTCGTTGATCTTGAAGGCGTTGGTGTGCTTGCTGATGGCCGCCGTGCGCTTGCGATCGAGCCAGAATTTCTTGCGCGCCTCGGCACTGATGGCGATGAAGCCCTCGCCGCTGCGCGAGTTGGCAATCCGCACCACTTCGGAAGTGGCACGCGCCACGGCGTCGGCGTCGTCACCGGCGATATCGCCGAACAACACCATTTTCGGCAGGCCGCCGCGTTTGGACTTGGTGGCATAACCGACCGCTCGCAGATAGCGGTCGTCCAGATGTTCCAGCCCGGCCAGCAACACACCCGAGCGCTTCTGTTCGCTGAACATGAAGTCCTTGATCTCGACAATGCTGGGCACCGCATCCTTGGCGTTGCCGAAGAACTCCAGACAAACGGTGCGGGTGTGGGCCGGCTTGCGGTGCACGATCCAGCGCGCGCTGGTGATCAAGCCGTCGCAGCCTTCCTTCTGAATGCCCGGCAGACCGCTCAGGAACTTGTCGGTCACATCCTTGCCCAGGCCCTCCTTGCGGAAGGTCTTGCCGGGAATGTCCAGGCGCTGCGTGCGCAGCGGCGTCTTGCCGTCGGCCTTGAAGTATTTCAACTCGAAGCTGGCCAGTTCGACGTCGTGAATCTTGCCCAGGTTGTGCGCCAGGCGCGTGACTTCCAGCCACTCGGCCTGCGGCGTCACCATGCGCCAACTGGCCAGGTTGTCCAGTGCCGTGCCCCACAGCACGGCTTTCTTGCCGCCCGCGTTCATGGCGATATTGCCACCGATGCAGGAGGCCTCGGCCGAGGTCGGGTCGACCGCAAAAACATAACCGCCGCGCTCAGCCGCATCGGCCACGCGCTGCGTCACGACCCCGGCTTCGGTCCAGACCGTGGCGACCGGTTGGTGCAAACCCGGCAGGGTCACCATCTCGACTTCCGTCATGGCTTCAAGCTTTTCGGTGTTGATGACCACGCTCTTCCAGCTCAGGGGAATCGCGCCGCCGGTATAGCCGGTGCCGCCGCCGCGCGGAATGATGGTCAGTCCCAATTCGATGCAGGCCTTGACCAGGCCCGCCATCTCGGCTTCGCTATCGGGCGTCAGCACGACAAACGGATACTCGACGCGCCAGTCGGTGGCGTCGGTGACGTGGCTGACCCGTGACAGGCCGTCGAACTTGATGTTGTCCTTGGCCGTCAGCCGGCTCAGCGCACGCTGCGCCTTGCGCCGCAAGGCGGCGGTTTCGACAAAAGCGGCATCAAAGCCCTGCACCGCCGCATCGGCCGCCGCCAGCAGTTCGCCGACCATGGCATCGCGCTCCGGGTCCAGCGCCGGCGTGCGCCGCTTTTGCACTTCGCCCAAACGGTGCCGCAGCGCTTCCACCAGCAGTTGCCGGCGGTTCGGGTTGTCCAGCAAATCGTCCTGTAGATAAGGATTGCGCTGCACCACCCAGACGTCGCCCAGCACCTCGTACAGCATGCGCGCCGAGCGCCCCGTGCGGCGTTCCTCACGCAGCCGGTCCAGCATCTCCCAGGCCCGCACACCCAGCAAGCGAATCACGATTTCACGGTCGGAAAACGAGGTGTAGTTGTAGGGAATTTCGCGAATGCGCGGGTGCGCGTGCGGCACATACGCCGCCACGGACTCTGAATGATTGAGCTGAATGGGGGGGGTCATCGGGTTCTGTCGTTGCAGCCGGAACATGACACCGGGTGGAATCGGGTCGGGCCCGGCTGGTCGTGCATATTATCGCAGCGCAGCATTCACCTACTGGCCCGGTGGACACCCTGATGGAAACCCGGATACACCGCCTGTAAAAACATGTGTTTAATCAACCTTTCTGCTTTTTGACATATTTTTGTCGCCTGGCCGTCACAAACCACGGCTATGCTAAGCCCTCTTAATCCCAAGGAGATTGCATGAAATTGAAAGTTACAGCCCTTGCCCTGGCAGCGGTTTTTGCTGCTTCCGCACAGGCCCAGACCGAAATCCAGTGGTGGCATTCCATGACCGCCGTGAATGGCGAATGGGTCAACGATCTGGCAAAGAACTTCAACGCCAGCCAGAAGGAGTACAAGATTGTTCCCACCTTCAAGGGCACTTACGACGAGTCCATGACCGCCGCCATCGCCGCCTTCCGGGCCGGCAATGCACCCAACATCCTGCAGGTGTTCGAGGTCGGTACCGCCACCATGATGGCCAGCAAAGGCGCCATCGTGCCGGTCGGGCAAGTGATGAAGGACGCCGGCTACAAGTTCGACCCGACGGCCTATGTTTCGGCTGTCGCGGGCTACTACACCGCGCCCAACGGCCAGATGCTGAGCTTTCCGTTCAACAGCTCGACCACCATTTTCTACATCAACAAGGATGCCTTCAAAGCCGCTGGCATAGACACCGCCAAGCCGCCCACCACCTGGCCTGAAGTGGCCCTGGCCGCCGCCAAGCTCAAGGCCAGCGGTCACAAGTGTCCGCTCACCATCGCCTGGCAGGGTTGGACCCAACTGGAGAGCTTCTCGGCCTGGCACAACGTCGAATTCGCCACCAAATCGAACGGTCTGGCGGGCATGGACGCGCGCCTGAAAGTCGACTCGCCGCTGCATGAGCGGCACATCGAGAACCTGGCCAACATGGCCAAGCAAGGCCTGTTCATCTACAAGGGCCGGGCCAATGTGCCGGAGGCCAGCTTTGTCTCGGGCGAGTGCGCCATGATCACCACCTCGGCCGGCTTCTACGGCAACGTCGCCAAGAACGCCAAGTTCAACTACGCCCTGGCAACCCTGCCCTACTACCCGGATGTGCCCGGCGCCCCGCAAAACACCGTCATTGGTGGCGCCAGCCTGTGGGTGATGGCCGGCAAGAAACCGGCTGAATACAAAGGCGTGGCCGCTTTCTTCAACTACATCTCCAGCCCGGAAGTGCAGTCGGCCAGCCACAAGCGCACCGGTTACCTGCCGATCACCACGGCGGCTTACCAGTTGACCGAGAAGTCCGGCTTCTACAAGGAAAAACCGGGCACCGACATCGCGGTGACGCAGATGATCCGCAAGGTCACCGACAAGAGCCGCGGCATCCGCCTGGGCAACTATGTGCAGATTCGCCAGGTCGAGGACGAAGAACTGGAACAGGTCTGGAGCGGCAAGAAATCAGCCAAGGAAGCCTTGCAGGCGATCGTCAAGCGCGGCAATGAGTACCTGGAACGCTTCGAGAAGGCCAACAAGTAAAGAGCTGCTGTCCTTGAGCTGTCCTCCCGGCCCGGGGGTTGTCCTCCCGGTCCGGGGGTTGTCCTCCCGGCCCGGTAATTGTCATCCCGGGCTTGACCCGGGATCCATGGATTGCGGATCGGGCCCGCCCCGGACTCCGATCCGGGGTCCGCAATGACAACGATGGCAATACTTGAAGTCAGCCATGACCACTTTGGCAAGCGCCCACCGTGGGCCTGGCTGAGTCAGTTCTAACAACAAGAAAATGGAAAAACGCGTTCAATTTCGCTCCCCCTGGTTACCCTGGCTGCTGCTGGCACCGCAGGTGCTGGTGATCGGCGTGTTTTTCTTCTGGCCGGCGGCCCAGGCGCTGCTGCAATCGTTCCAGGTGCAGGATGCTTTTGGCATTTCGACAAAGTGGGTTGGCCTGGAAAATTTCAATCGCCTGTGGGCCGATGCCAGCTACCTCGCCTCCTTCAAGACGACGGCGCTGTTCTCCGTTCTGGTGGCCGTTTTAGGCATCGGACTGTCGCTGATACTGGCGATTTTTGCAGACCGCGTGGTCAAGGCCGCGATGTTCTACAAAACGCTATTGATCGTGCCCTATGCGGTGGCACCGGCAGTGGCCGGCGTGCTCTGGATTTTCATGTTTTCACCGTCCCTGGGAGTGGTGTCCTACGCCTTGGGATACCTTGGCATCAACTGGAACCACTTGCTCAACGAGGCGCACGGCATGACGCTGATCGTGATGGCCGCAGTCTGGAAGCAGATCTCCTACAACTTCCTGTTTTTTCTGGCCGGCCTGCAATCGATCCCGAAATCCCTGATCGAAGCCGCCGCCATCGACGGCGCCAAAGCCTGGCGCCGCTTCTGGACCATCCAGTTCCCCTTGTTGTCGCCGACCACCTTCTTCCTGCTGGTGATCAACATGGTGTACGCATTTTTCGACACCTTTGCCATTGTCGACGCCACCACCCACGGCGGCCCGGGGCAGGCCACCTCGATTCTGGTTTACAAGGTCTATTACGACGGTTTCAAGGCGATGGACCTGGGCGGCTCGGCGGCCCAGTCGGTGGTCTTGATGACCATCGTGATTGCGCTGACCGTGGTGCAGTTCCGCTTTGTCGAGAAAAAGGTCAATTACTGATGATGCCCCCACGCTTGCCACAATGTGTGCTGCGCTGCCCCCCGAGGGGGCCGTGCCTTGCTTGGGGCGGCCCGGCGCTGCGGCGGCACTTTGACAACTTACATCATGGTTGAACGCAGTCCTTTCTTAACTTTTCTCTCCCACGCGGTGATGCTGCTGGGCGTCCTGATTGTCGCTTTCCCCCTGTACCTGGCGTTTGTCGCCTCGACCCACACGGCGCAGGAAATTGTGCAGGCCCCGATGCCCCTGCTGCCCGGCAGCCATTTCTGGGAAACCTACCGCAAGGCCTTGCTGGGTGGCGGCGCCGGCGCCGGTTCCACGGCACCGGTGGCGCACATGATGTGGGTCAGCCTGATGACCGCGCTGATCATCACCTTCGGCAAAATCGCGATCTCCCTGCTGTCGGCTTTTGCCATCGTCTATTTCCGCTTTCCGTTCAAGGGTTTTTTCTTCTGGGCGATTTTCGTCACCTTGATGCTGCCGGTGGAAGTGCGCATAGGCCCCACCTACAAAGTGGTCGCCGACCTGGGCATGCTCAACACCTACGCCGGCTTGACCATTCCGCTGATCGCCTCGGCCACGGCAACTTTTTTGTTCCGCCAGTTTTTCATGTCGGTGCCGGACGAACTGACCGAGGCAGCGCGCATGGATGGCGCCGGTCCGATGCGTTTTTTCATTGACATTCTGGTGCCGCTGTCCAAGACCTCCATTGCCGCGCTGTTTGTGATCCAGTTCATCTACGGCTGGAACCAGTACCTGTGGCCCCTGCTGGCCACCACTTCGGAAGCGATGTACCCGGTGGTGGTGGGCATCAAGATGATGGTCGCCGGCGGCGATTCGCAAAACGAGTGGAACGTGGTCATGGCCACCGCCCTGCTGGCCATGCTGCCGCCCGCCACGGTGGTCATACTGATGCAAAAATGGTTTGTCAAAGGGCTGGTGGACACGGAGAAATAATATCTTTGCGGGACAGACCGAAGCGAAGCGGAGCTCTGTCCTCAACTGACTAAAAACATGGCCTCAATCACTTTAAAAAACGTCATCAAACGCTACGGCAGCGGCAAGACCGCCAACCAGGTCATCCACGGCGTCAGCGCCGATATTCTGGACGGCGAGTTCGTGGTCATCGTCGGCCCCTCGGGCTGCGGCAAATCGACCCTGCTGCGCATGGTGGCCGGGCTGGAAGAGATCAGCAGCGGCCAGATTTCGATTGGCGAGCGCGTCGTCAATGACCTGGAACCGTCCGAGCGCGACATTGCCATGGTGTTCCAGAACTACGCCCTGTACCCGCACATGAGCGTGTTCGACAACATGGCCTACGGCCTCAAGATCGCCAAAGTGCCGGCAGACGAAATCAAGGCGCGCGTCGACAAGGCCGCCAAAATCCTTGAAATCGGCTCGTTCCTGGCCCGCAAACCGCGCGAACTCTCGGGCGGCCAACGGCAACGGGTGGCGATGGGCCGCGCCATCGTGCGCCAGCCCAAGGTCTTTCTGTTTGACGAACCGCTGTCCAATCTGGATGCCAAGCTGCGCGCCCAGACCCGCCTGGAGATTCAGAAACTGCACCGCGAACTGGGTATCACATCCCTTTTTGTGACGCACGATCAGGTCGAGGCCATGACGCTGGCGCAGCGCATGCTGGTCATGAACGGCGGCGTGATGGAGCAGTTCGGCACGCCCGAGGAGGTGTACACCCGCCCGGCCACCACTTTTGTCGCCAGCTTCATCGGCTCGCCGCCCATGAATCTGCTCAAGAATGCCCCGGACGGCCGACCCGGCACCATCACCGGCATCCGTCCCGAACACCTGGACATCGGCCCCAGCGGCTGGGCGCTGCAAGTCGACGCGGTCGAAATGCTGGGCGCCGAGCGCCTGGTCTATGGCCGCTGGAGCCACGGCAGCGGCGACGAGGTGGTGATCCTGCGCACCGAGGAAGGGCACGCCGTGCCGGCCGTCGGCAGCACCATCCACGTCACCCCGCGCGCCGACAAGGTTCACTACTTCGACGCCGCCAGCGGCAAGCGCCTGACGACCAATGACTGTCATCCCGGACCCGATCCGGGATCCATGGATTGCGGGGCGGACCCGCAATGACACTGCCCTCTTGGCCCTACCCGCGCTGGATCGCGCACCGGGGCGCCGGCAAACTGGCGCCCGAAAATACCCTGGCGGCATTCCGGCTGGGCGCCAGTCATGGCTACCGCATGTTCGAATGCGATGTCAAACTGAGCGCCGACGGCGTTCCCTTTTTGCTGCACGATGCCAGTCTGCAACGCACCACCAACGGAGTCGAAAAGCTCGCTGCCGGGGCCAGCGCGGTGGCCGGCGAGCAAGCCTGGAGCCTGCTGTCGCAGCTCGATGCCGGCAGCTGGCATTCCCCGGCCTTTGCCGGGGAGCCGCTGCCCAGTTTCGAAAACATCGCCCGCTACTGCCTGCACAACGGTTACTTCCTGAACATCGAAATCAAACCGACACCGGGACTGGCCAGCCAGACCGGCGAAGTGGTGGCGCAACATGCGGCCTGGCTCTGGCAAGACTCCGCGGTGCCGCCCCTGCTGACCTCCTTCAAACCGCCGGCGCTGGAAGCGGCTCGCAATGCACAGCCGGAGCTCCCGCGCGGCCTGCTGCTGGACTCCCTGTGGCCCGGCTGGCTGGAGACGGCAGTGGCGCTGGAATGCTTGGCCATCGTCTGCGATCAGAAGTTGTGGGATCCGACCAGTGTGGCCCAGGCGAAGGACGCCCATTTGCGCTGTCTGAGTTACACGGTGAATGAGGAGGCGGGCGTTCAGCGCCTGCTGGCCCTAGGCACCGACGGCATCATCACCGACCGGGTGGACCTGTTTTCGCCGCAGCGCTAGCAGCCAGTCGGGCCGCTAGGCGCGCCAGCCGCGCCGCAGCAACCACTGACTGGTGGCGCCAACCAGCACCATGCCGGCGTAAGTGACCATCTTGCCGTCATGGCCAAAAAACCACAGGCCCAATAGCAGCACCAGTGCATTGGCTCCGAAATTGACCGCGGTCTGGGTCCAGAAGGTGGGAGCGGCAGCCTTTTTTTTCATCACCAAGCGGGCGCCCAAGGGCAGCAGCAGCGCCAGCCAGAAGGCCGGCGCCAGGAAGTTCAGCCCATGGTTCAGGAAAGCAAGCAAGCCCATCAATGGCAATAGAAAAGTTTCTGGTTCTTAATCGACACAAGCTGATTTTATAATCGCAGCATGGCAGTCTGGGCTTTAGGTATTAATCACACGACCGCGCCGCTCGATCTGCGCGGTCGCTTTGCGTTCGCCATCGATCAGGTGGAACCCACCCTGCGGGCCTTGCGCGATTCGCTTTCGCGCCAACCCGAGGCGGCCCTGATCTCCACCTGCAACCGCACCGAGATCTACTGCGCCGGCGAAAAACCGCAACTGGAACACACGCTGGACTGGCTGGCCCAGAGCGGCGGCGTCTCCAGCAGCCTGCTGCGGGCGCACGCCTACACCATGGAAGACAGCCTGGCGGCGCGCCACGCTTTCCGGGTTGCCAGCGGGCTCGACTCGATGGTGCTGGGCGAGCCGCAAATCCTGGGCCAGATCAAGGACGCGGTGCGCGCCGCCGAGGCTGCCGGCGCTCTGGGTACCACCCTCAGCCAGCTGTTCCAGCGCTCGTTCGCGGTCGCCAAGGAAGTGCGCACCTCGACCGAAATCGGCGCCCATTCGATCAGCATGGCCGCCGCCGCGGTGCGCCTGGCGGGCCAGTTGTTCGAGGACATGGGCCAGGTCAAAATCCTGTTCGTCGGTGCCGGCGAGATGATAGAACTGTGCGCCACCCACTTTGCCGCCAAAAACCCGAAGAGCCTGGCGATCGCCAACCGCACGCTGGAACGCGGCGAAAAGCTGGCCAGCCGCTTTGGCGGCGAAGTGATGCGTCTGGGCGACCTGCCGGACCGGCTGCACGAGTTCGACGCGGTCGTCAGCTGCACCGCCAGCACGCTGCCCATCATCGGCCTGGGCGCCGTCGAGCGCGCCTTGAAGCGGCGCAAGCACCGCCCCATGTTCATGGTCGACCTGGCGGTGCCGCGCGACATCGAGATCGAGGTCAAGGCGCTGGAAGACATCTACCTGTACACCGTGGACGACTTGGCCGGCGTCGTGCAAACGGCGCAGGCCAGCCGGCAAGCGGCGGTGGCGCAGGCCGAGGCGATTGTCGACGCCGGTGTGCAGAGCTTCATGCACTGGGTCGACCAGCGCGGCTCGGTACCCTTGATCCAGCAACTCAACGCCCAGGCCGACGAATGGCGCGCCGCCGAAATCGGCCGTGCCCGCAAGCTGCTGGCCAAGGGCGAGGACGTGGAAGCCGTGCTGGAAGCGCTCTCCAAGGGGCTGACGCAAAAGATGCTGCACGGCGCCATGGCCGAGTTGCGGGCCGGCGACACCGAGGCGCGCGAACGCGCCAGTTCGGCCATTCAGCACTTCTTCCTGCGCAAGGAACGTTAGCTGTCATGGCGGCCCCGGATCAGGTCCGGGGTTTCAGCACCCGCAATCCATGGATCCCGGATCGAGTCCGGGATGACAGCCAATAAACCTCCCTTTGCCCACCCATTCCCCCTGCTCATGAAACCCTTTCTCCGCCAACAACTCGCACGCTACGCCGACCGCCTGGGCGAGCTTGAATTTCTGCTCTCGCGCGAAGACATCATGAAGGACATGAAGCAGTTTTTGCTGCTCTCGCGCGAGCACACCGAGGTCTCTGCCGTGGCCAGCCGCTGGGCCCGCTACCGCCAGCGCGAGGCCGATCTGGCGGCGGCGCAGGAACTGCTGGCGGCCTCTGCCGATGACGCCGACATGTCCGCGATGGCGCAGGAAGAAATCGACAGCGCCAATGCAGAGATCGAGCAACTGGAAAACGAATTGCAGCGCATGCTGCTGCCCAAGGACCCGGACGACGCGCGCCCCGCCTTTGTCGAAATCCGCGCCGGTACCGGCGGCGACGAGTCGGCCCTGTTCGCCGCTGACCTGCTGCGCATGTACAGCCGCTATGCCGACCGCCGCGGCTGGAAGACCGAAATCGTCAGCGAATCGCCCAGCGAGCTGGGCGGCTACAAGGAAGTGGTGATCCGGATCGAAGGCGACGCTGTCTACGGCGCGCTCAAATTCGAGTCCGGCGGCCACCGCGTGCAACGCGTGCCGGCCACCGAAACGCAGGGCCGCATCCACACCAGCGCCTGCACGGTGGCGGTGCTGGCCGAACAGGACGAGGCGCAAGCGATCCAGATCAACCCGGCCGATCTGCGCATAGACACTTACCGCGCCAGCGGTGCCGGCGGCCAGCACATCAACAAGACCGACTCGGCGGTGCGCATCACGCACTTGCCGACCGGCATCGTGGCCGAATGCCAGGATGGCCGCAGCCAGCACAGCAACAAGGCGCAGGCGCTGAAAGTGCTGACCGCCCGCATCCATGAAAAAGACCGCAGCGAGCGCGCCGCCAAGGACGCCGCCGAGCGCAAGAGCCTGGTCGGCAGCGGCGACCGCAGCGACCGCATCCGCACCTACAACTTCCCGCAGGGGCGGCTGACCGACCACCGCATCAACCTCACGCTGTACAAGCTGCTGGGCATCATGGAAGGCGATCTCGACGACGTGGTGCAAGCCCTGCAAGCCTTTGAAGCGGCACAGCAGTTGGCGGCACTGGAAGTGGGCCCCGGCGCTTGACCGTGGCAACGCTCGCGCAAGCCCTGCTACAGGCTCAGTCGCTGGGCCTGGACCGGCTCGATGCGCAACTGCTGTTGCTGCACGCGCTGGGCAAACGGGCCACCCGGCGCGCCTGGTTGCTGGCCCATGACACCGACGAACTGCCGGCCAACGCGCAGGCCTGTTTCGACGCCTTCGTGCAGCGCCGCGCCGACAACGAGCCGCTGGCCTACCTCACCGGCCACAAGGAATTTTTTGGTCTGGACCTGCGGGTGGATGGGCGCGTGCTGGTGCCCCGGCCCGATACCGAAACACTGGTCGAATGGGCACTGGAGGTACTGGCGCAGACAACGGCCGGGAGCGATCCCGTCGCCGTGCTGGACCTGGGCACCGGCAGCGGCGCCATTGCCCTGGCGCTCAAGGCGACGCGGCCCGCGCTGGCGGTCAGCGCAACCGACGCCAGCGCCGATGCATTGGCGGTGGCGCGGGCCAACGCCCAGCGCCTCAATCTCGAAGTGCAGTTTGCGCAGGGCTCATGGCTGGACGGCGTAACAGGCCGCTATCACGCCATTGTCTCCAACCCGCCCTATGTGGCGGCGCAGGACCGGCACCTGGAAGCCCTCCGGCACGAGCCCCAGCAGGCGCTGACTTCAGGGGTCGACGGGCTGGACGATCTTCGCCACATCATCAATCAGGCGCCGACGCATTTGCACGCGGCCGGCTGGCTGCTGCTGGAACATGGCCATGACCAGGCGGAGGCCGTGCGGGAGCTACTGCGGCAGGTCGGCTTTGTCAACGTCCAGTCCAGACGCGACCTGAGCGGCATCGAACGTTGCAGCGGCGGGCAGTACCGGTATTGAGAGAAGTGACCCCGGCTGTTTGAACAACATTCCCCGATTTATAAGTGGACTGCGGGCGGGTTGCCAAAGGTCGGCTATGCAGCCTGCGGAATCATCACTTGGCTTGCGTCCAGCCTATTGGGACAAGTTCTTAATCAAAGAAAACTTCTTTGAGCATGTCCATGCACTGTTGAATGGCTGCCACCACATGCGGAATGGACTCTGCCACTTCGGCTTCACGCCGGATTACCAGCTCTGCGGTCAGTATCAGCCGCTGCACCCTGTCACGGGGATCGGGCACCTGGCATACCTTGGCAAAATCCAACAATCCTTGGCGAACCGCAAAGAATGACTTCTGCCCGCACAAATCCAATGCCAGTACATCCTCGGCAATGTAGGCCGTGGTGTTGACCACATCAAAGGTCGGTGCCAAGCGACAGTCGCTGCGGGTCGGGTCGGTGTAGAGAAGGCCAAAGTTTTTCAAATGCGCATCGCCATTTCCCACCACACAAGTCAGCGCCACCATATCGAAAAGTGCCTGCAAGGATGGGATGACGTGGGGGCCTGAGGCAAACGCCTCAACCAGCTTGGCCACATGGGTGTAACTGGTTTTGTATTTGTCGCGTGCTGAGAATCCGGCCAAAGCCGCCATGTCCTCAAACCCTATGGGGATGCCATCAGGCGTTCTGTCGAACCGCTGCATGACAAACAACTCTTTGTTGTTCGACAAATAGAACTCGGGTACCACCAAACCCGATTCCTTGGCAATGCTCATGCAGAGAAACTCGTTTGCTGCCAGGCCGGGATATTCCTGGCGACCACTTTTGACGATCAAATCCGGCGTTCGCACCGTTGCCTTGGAATGGGCCGGCTCCATCACCTGGGGCGCCATGGCCTGCGGCACCAACACCTTGGGCTGCACGCCAGAAATGCCGGTGCGATAGATGTACTTGTCCACCAGTTCGGCAAATAGACTCTCGGTGCCGTCCCAGGCCAGTATTTCACTCAGCCGCTCGCCTTTGCCCTGCTCACCCGCCAAAGGGTTTACGAAATTTGACTGCACGGCCACGCGGCCAATAGGCGACTGCCCGCCTGACAGGGCTAGCAGCAGCATGGGTTCCAGAGGGATGATTTTGGCCAAGCGGTTTTGCAACTCTTCCAGCAAAAAACCTTCAGGCAGATTCATCTGAAAGATGGGGTGCAAAGCAGCTCGGGCATATTGCGCCTTGCGGACCGGCATGGTCAGGCTAACTGCTGCGTCGGCCGAGGCCGGGCCGTAGGCAAACAAGAACTGTCCCTGTTCCTGCGTCAACTCTCCCGCTTCGCCCTGAGGCGTGCTGACGCGCAGATGAGTGGCATCGTTCATTGAAAATCTTTCAGCTCATCCAGTGTCGGCCGGGTGCGTGGCAGCAGTGTCATTTCAGCACCCAATGCGCCTGCCAGTCTGGCGTGGCTCTCGATCGACACCGAACTGCGCCCCGCTTCAATGGCAATCACCTTTAAGCGCGTCACCCCCGCCAGACGCGCAAGCGCCTCTTGCGTCAGGCCGCGGTTGGTGCGCATGGCTTTGAAGGCTAAACCCAGCTTTTGCAAATGAAAGGATTGATCCATGTATCGATAATAATACTTTTAATTCGTTTTGTCTTGTAAACGATACATTTTTGAGTGATCAGATCGCTGCGGGCAGGGCTGCGGTCATCACGCAAATCCAATTGAGACCTGACGCATAGCGCAGGTCTCGCGTCTGTTGCGATCAGCTATGCGCCCAGCAACACCCCGTCCCCGGAAAACGCCAGCGCCGCGTCCAGATCGAAGCTCAGACCCACTGTTTGTCCGGGCGTCACGCGCCCCTCCAGCGCCGCCACTTTGGCGCTGAGCAAATCATCGACGCCGTCGACGCGCAAGTGAATGATGGAGGCATCTCCCAGATGCTCGGCCAGCATGACTTGGGCCGGCACGCCCTGCTCCGCGCTGCCCAGGTGCAGGTGCTCGGGGCGGATGCCGACCTTGCTGCTGTCTTGCGGTGCCTGCGCCGCAGCGGCACGCCACAAGGCGGCGTGCGCGGCGGACGCACCCGCTGCCGGCCGGCCGATCAGGTTGATGCGCGGCGCACCCAGGAAGGTGGCGACAAACTCGTTGGCCGGGCGCGCGTACAAGTCCATGGGCGCACCCAGCTGCTCGACCCGGCCCTGGTTGAAGACGGCAATGCGGTCGCCCATGGTCATGGCCTCCACCTGGTCGTGCGTCACGTAGATCATGGTGGTGCCGAGTTCCTTGTGCAGGCGCGACAGCTCGATGCGCATGGTGACGCGCAGCGCGGCGTCCAGATTCGACAGCGGCTCGTCGAACAGGAACACCTTGGGCTTGCGCACGATGGCGCGGCCGATCGCCACGCGCTGGCGCTCGCCGCCGGACAAGGCTTTGGGCAGGCGCGGCAGCAGGTGCGAGATGCGCAGCACCTCGGCGGTGCGCGCAACCACCTGCTCGCGCTCGCTCTTCCTGATGCCGGCCATGCGCAGCGAGAAGCCCATGTTCTCGGCCACCGTCATGTGCGGGTACAAGGCGTAGCTCTGGAACACCATGGCGGCGCCGCGATCGGCCGGGCGCAGATCGTTGGCACGCTGGCCGTCGATCAGCAAGTCGCCTCCGCTGATGCTCTCCAGCCCGGCGATCATGCGCAGCATGGTCGATTTGCCGCAACCCGAGGGCCCGACGAAGACCAGAAACTCGCCGTCGCGCACCTCCAGATCGACGCCGTGAATCACGGCCGCGTCGCCGTAGCTCTTGCGAATGCCTTTGAGCGCCAGATGTCCCATGTCAGACTCCTCGTTTCTTCTGCGCGGCAAGAAAATCGCGGTACCACAAAGCGCTGTCCTTGAGCGTGCGCTGCTGCGTGTCGTAGTCCACCCGCACGATGCCGAAGCGCTTGGCGTAGCCGGAGGACCATTCGAAGTTGTCCAGCAGGCTCCAGACAAAATAGCCGTCCACCCGCACGCCCTGGCGCATGGCATCGGCCAGTGCCGCAATGTGGTTTTCGATATAGGCCTGGCGCCGCGCATCATGCACCTGGCCGTCCACCACCTGGTCCGGGAAGGCGGCGCCGTTTTCGGTGATGTAGATCGGCGGCAAGCTGTAGTCCCGGTGCAGGCGCAACAGCAGGTCGGCCAGGCCTTGCGGATAGACCTCCCAGCCCATGTCGGTGATTTCATGGCCACTGGTCTTGACGTCCCACGGCTGGCCGGCACTGACGACGCTGCGCATGTAGTAGTTGATGCCAAGAAAGTCCATCGGCACCTTGATTTTCTCCATGTCGCCGGGCATCACCTTGGGCGCATCGGCACCCAGGTCGGCCAGCACGTCGGCCGGATATTCACCCTTCAGCAGCGCCTCCACATACCAGCGCAAGCCGCCGCCGTCGGCGCGCCGCGCCGCCGCCCGGTCGGCCTCCGAGTCGCTCGCGGCATCTATCGGCGACAGGTTGAGCACAATGCCCATGTCGGCCTTGCAGCCTTGCGCCCGCATGGCCGTCAGCGCCATGCCGTGACTCAAGAACAAATGGTGTGCCACCTGAATGGCTGCGGCACGGCTCTTGATACCGGGCGCAAAGTTGCCTACTTCGTGACCCAACACCGCCACCACCCAGGGTTCGTTGTGGGTGCAGATCGAGGCCACGCGGTCGCCCAGCCGGCGCGCCACTTCGCTGGCATAAGCGACAAAGTGCTGCACCGTGTCGCGGTTCTGCCAGCCACCCTGGGCTTGCAGGTTTGAGGGCAAGTCCCAGTGATTGAGCGTCAGATAGGGTTTGAGGCCGCGCGCGAGCATGCCATCGACCAACCGTTCGTAAAACGCAAAACCGGCTTCATTGAAGGCACCCGAGCCCAGCGGCTGCACGCGCGGCCACGACACCGAGAAGCGGTAAGCGGCTACGCCCAGGCCGGCGATCAGGTCCAGATCGGCTTCCCAGCGCTGGTAATGGTCACAGGCGACACGGCCATCGCTGGCGTCCTGGATGGCACCGGGAATGCGGCAGAAATCGTCCCAGATGGAAGGGCCTTTGCCGTCGGCGTCGGCGGCGCCCTCGATCTGGAAGGCGCTGGTGGCAACGCCCCAGACGAAGTCCTTGGGAAATGCGGAACTGGATATGGTGGTCATAACAATGGTCATAAAAAAATCGAAATCAGCCGCGCACTGCGCCGGCCGTCAAGCCGTCGATGAGGCGGCGCGAGGAAATGGCAAACAGCACCAGCAACGGCACGGTGGCGATGGCCGCGCCGGCAAGCAGCGCCCCCCATTCGGTATCGCCCGGGCTATACATGCCGCGCAGCGCGAGCGGAAAGGTGTACATCTCGGGTGAGCGCATGACCACCAACGGACCGATGAAGTTGTTCCAGGAGGCGATGAAGGTGATCAGTCCCAACGTGCCCAGGGCGGGTTGCAGCAGCGGCAGTACCACGCTCCAGTAGATGCGCAGCTCGCCGCAGCCATCCATGCGTGCGGCCTCGATCAGGTCGCGCGGGATACTCGATGTGATGAACTGGCGCATCATGAAGATGCCAAAGGCGCTGGCCGCACCCGGGATGTAGAGGGCACGCGGCTGGTCGATCCAGCCCAGCGCGTCCATGATCATGAAGCTGGGGATCATCCCCAGAAAGGACGGCAGCATCATGGTGCCCATGACCAGCGCAAACAAGGGCTTCTTGAAGCGAAACTCGAACATGGCAAACGCGTAGCCGCCCATGGAGCAAAACAGCAGCGTCAGCGCGGTGGAGGCCAGCGCCACATACAGACTCCAGCCCAGGCTGCGCCACAAGGCGATGCGCCCGGTCAGGATGGCAAAGTTCGGCAGGAAGTCGGTGCCAAAAAATAGCGGCGGCGGCAGGCTGAAGATGTCGCTGCGCGAATGCGTGGCAAACACGAACATGAAATAGAACGGCGCCAGCATGATGAGCGCGCCCGCGCCGACCAGCAGGTAGGCCGCCCACGGGGCAAGACGGTCTTGACGAATCATTTGTTTCCCCACTGAACGCTTTGCGCGGAAAGGCTGCGCGCCGGCGCCGCGGTTTGCCCTTCGGGCAGGGGCCTTTTTCCCCACTCACACCCCCCCGCCCCTCTCCCGCCCCGCCGGGCGGAAGAGGGGAGCCTCATTTGGCCGCGTGCGAAACAAGACACGTACACGCGCCGACGCGCGCTGCGTGGGCCGGCCAACAAAAGGTGAATTGTCGAGGTGCCCTGACGCGCACAAGATGCAACGGTACAAACCTTTCGCCATGCACTCGCTTCGTTCGCATACGCGGCCAAATGGGGCTCCCCTTTCCGCCCCGGTGGGGGTGGAAAGGGGCGGGGGGGATAGGGGGGGTAAAGAAAACCCCTCGGAGAGGTACGAGTGGGGAAAGAGGAGCCGGCCCGCAGGGCCACAGCCCGCGCAGCGAGCGGATGGAGGAAACAATCTTTCATGCCTTCACCTGCCTTTCGCGGAACGCCCGGTTGGTGAGCCAGGTCAATGCCAGCACAAAGATAAACAGCAGCCACGACAAGGCGCTGGCGGTGCCAAAGTCGTTGAAGTCAAAGGCCGTGCGGTACATGTAGACGGCGGTGGTCATACCCGCCTGATCGGTGCCACCTTTGCCGGATGTCAGGATGAAGGGTTCTTCAAACAGTTGCATGCCGCCGATCACGCTCAGCGTCACGCCAAAGTAGATCATGGGGCGCAGGCTGGGCAGGGTAATGAACCAGAATTGCTGCCAGCGCCCGGAGCCGTCCATGGTCGCGGCTTCGTACAGGTCTTTGGGAATGGTCTGTAGCGCGGCCAGGTACAACACCAGATTGAAGCCGACATAGCGCCAGAACACGACGGTGGCGATGGCCGGTTTGAGGGTCTCGGCCTGGCCCAGCCAGTCGATCGGTTGATCGGGCAAAAACCAGTTGAACAGCGTCCATTGGCTCAGGTAGTGAATGCCCTGATTGATCATGCCGTGCTCGGTGGAGAACAAGGTGCTGAACATCATGGCGATGGCCACGGTGGAGGTGATGTAGGGCAGGAAGTACACGCCCACAACGGCGTTGCGCCCGCGCTTGAACACGCTGTGAATAAAGGTGGCCAGCGGAATCGCCACCAGGTGCTGCGGCACGCCGGCGGCCAGGGCCAGCCAGAGGGTGTTGCCCAGCGACTTCCAGAACCACTCGTCGCCCAGCGTGAAGGTGAAGTTGTCCAGACCGACAAACTTCATCGCAGACAAGCCCGCGGTGGGCTCCCACGACTGGAACGCCAGGTAGAACGAGAACAGCAAGGGAAAGATGCCGAACACCGCGAACAGCAGCAAGAACGGGGTCAAGAACACGTACGGTGCCCACTCGGGCGAGAGGCGGGGAATGCTGGGGCGCATGCTGTGGTTCCTCGTTGGCTTGGGACTGGTTTAACGGCGCACCCGCCGGTCCAGCAGGCGCTTGGCGTCCGCCAGGGCCTGGGGAATGTCTTTGCCGTGGTTGAGCACCTTGTCCAGCTCGGTGTTGACGACCTCTTCGGCGATGGCATCGAGCTTGTTCACCGAAATGGCGCTGGACTTGAGAGCCGCTTCACGCCACAGCAGACGCGCTTTTTGCCCGCCCAGAAAGGCGATCGGCTGATCATAGAAAGGGTCATCCTGGGCCGCCAGCAGCGCCGGGAACGCGTCCTTGGTCTTGAAGGCCATGATCTGGATGTCGCGGTTCTGGGTCATCAGCTGAATGAAATCCCAGGCCAGCGTTTTGTTCTTGCCGCCTCGGGGGATCACGTAAAAGCTGCCGCCCCAGTCCGCCCAGGCATTTTCGGGGAGTTGTGCGGCACGCCACAGGCCGGAGGTGTTGGGTGCGATCCAGGTGGCCAGGTGGCCAGCCAGCCAGGCCCCGGACATTTGGGTGGCAATCGTGCCGTTCTTGAAACCCTGGGTCCACTCGTTGGACCAGGCCGATACCTTGGCGTCCAACTTGTGCTGGCGCACGCGCCGGGCCAGTTCAAACGCATGCACAAAACGCGGCGAGTCCACCACCACCTGACCGGCAGCGTCAAAGTACAAGCCATCGCCGGGTTTGATGTTGGCGTGGATCACGATGTCCTTGAGGTCGCGTGCGTGCGAGATCAGATAGGCGCCGGTGCCGGCCTTGATCTTCTCGCCCGCGGCCACAAACGAATCCCAGGACTGTGTCAACTCGGCCTCGGTCACGCCCGCCTTTTTCAGCACGTCAGTGCGGTACAGCAAGGTGCCCGGGCCGACGTCCGCCGGCGCGGCCATGACCGCGCCGTTCTTGGCAATCGCCTGCTGGTAGGCAAAAGGGATGAATTTGGACCGCACCTTCTGGATGTTGTACGGCGGCTTCGAGAGATCCTCCAGCCCGCCGCCATCGATGTAGCGCCCAACGCGGGAGAACTCCAGCACCATCACGTCTGGCAGGTTGGACGAGGTCGACAGCGCGGTGTTCATCACCGTGTGGTGATCGTCGAAGTTGCGACTCACCAGTTTGATTTCGACACCAGGGTGCAGCTTGTTCCAGGTCGGCAGGGCCGCGCGAATAATCTCGTCCACCGCCGGGTAGGCTGTCACCGACAAGGTCTGGCTCTGGGCCTGCGCCCAACCGGTGGCGGCGATCAGCCACAGCGCCAGCGCCAGAATTTTGCCCACGGTACGGGGCACATTAGCAGGCATATTATTTGTCACCTCGAATTGCTTTTATTCACCGCACTGATCGTCTTTCGATCATTGTCAATTGCGTTCAATCCAAGCACCCGCAAGGGAATTGGAAAGGTTTCCACTTTACCTCAAATTGAGCCAGTTGGACCGGCTACCCGCAAACCGGGGCTGGCCAGCACCTACTTTGAGTTCAATTCCCCACGCCTTGGGGCAGCGCCATTCCCTTTTGCCGCATCGTCTCGCGCAGGCGATCCGGGTAGTCGGTGATGATGCCGTCCACCCCCCAATCGATCAGGCGCTCCATCTGGGCCGGCTGGTTGACGGTCCAGGGGATGACTTGCAGACCCAGGCCCTGGGCCTCTTTCAGCAGCGCCGCGGTCAGGTTGTTCTGGTTCGGTGCCCAGATCACGCCGGCGGCCTGGCCGGCCGAGGCGCGCACCATGCGCGGCACCGAGCCGGCGTGGTCCTTGAGCAGATGGCCGGCGCTCCAGGAGCCGTCTTTCAAGGTATTGAAGTCGGGCGCCTCTATCGTCAGGTACATGGTGCGCAGCGCCGGCTCCAACTGGTGCAGCAGCTCCAGCGTGCGCCAGTCGAAGCTCTGCACCATCACGCGCTTTGTCATGTCGGCTTCGCGGATCACCACCAGCATGGCGTTGACGAAAGCCTCCGGTGCCAGCGTGCTTTGCGGGTAGTGCGGATTGATCTTGGTCTCCATGTCGAAATGGACATCCTTGGCGCCCAGCTGATTGACCAGTTTGAACAGCGCCGCCAGCGTCGGAATGCGCTGGCCATCGCGCGCCTGCTGCTGCGGGAACTCGCTAGCGTAGCGACTGGCCGGGTTGATGCGGCCGACGTCGTAGCTCTGCACCTGGGCCAGCGTCAAGGCATGGATCAGCGGGCCGCGCTCGGTCAACCACTGGCCGCTGGCATCGCGCGTGATGGCCGGGTTCAGCGCCGAGTCATGTGAAATCACCGGAACGCCGTCGGCCGTGATGGCGATGTCCAGCTCCAGCGTCGTGCTGCCCATCCGGATGGCGTTTTCAAACGAGGCCAGTGTGTTCTCCGGCCGCAGTCCGCGCCCACCGCGATGCGACTGCAGGTCGAACGCGTGGACCGGCAGCGCCAGCCAAGTCAGGCCCAGCAGCCAGGCCCACGCGACCCAGGAAAATTGGCGGCCACGAAACAGGTCGACGCCACCAGAAAAAGTGTTGTGAGTTGTCATGCGATGCTGCCGGAAATGTGCCATGGTAAAGCAGGCGGATGAAAGAGGCGCTGTCCGGTTCAATAGCGGTACCTGGCCTGGTCCGTCAGGCCCGGCCAGTCGTCGCTGCGAAACGGTGATGCGGGCAAGCCGTCGCGATTGGCCAGATTGCTTTCCTCGGCATTGTCGACCCAGCCGTAGCGCACCGCCTGCGGGTGAGCCATGGCCGGATGCCACACGATCACCTTGCTGCCTTCGATGCACGCCTGGGCCGGCAGGAATTGCCGCCGCTCATCGGCCAGCGTGAAGCCGCGCAACACGCCGCCGTCGGCCGTCACCAGACCCCGCCCAACGTCGGTGAAGCTGAGTTCCAGCTGCGCACCGCGCCGCCGCAGCGACCGGTACAGCGGCCCGCTGGCCACCAGCTGGCGGTGGCCGTATTCGTTCTTCAAGGCGTGCAGCGCCAGCCGCATGCCGACGGCCTGCTTGTTGCGCGGGTGGATGTCGTTGGCATCGCCGATATCGGTCGCCACCACCATGCCGGTGCCCGGCAGTTGCAAGGTCTGGCGCTGCGCCTCGCGCAACTCGGCCCAGTTGCTTCCGGCCAGGCTGTTTTTTTCCAATGGCAGAAAGGACGCCAGTTGCACGAAGTAAAAAGGCAGTTGGGGCTGCTGCCACTGGCGCCGCCAGTCCTTGATCAACAGGGGAAACGTCTGGGCGTATTGGTGGGCCCGCGTCACATTGCTTTCGCCCTGGTACCACAGCACGCCTCGGACCGGGAAGTCGGTCAGCGGACTGATCATCGCATTGAACAGCAGGGTCGGCAGATCGTTGGGCGTCAGTTGCTCCTTCTGCGAAGGGCTCTCCACCCTGGCCTTCCAATCGCCGGCCAGCGCAATGCTGTCGCTCCCTGTTTGCAGGCGCATGGCAGCGGCCGCGCCATGGAATCCGCCGCCGCCACCGGTGTCGGTCACGCGCACCGCCAGCACGTTGTTGCCGGGCTTGAGCAGACCGGGCGCCAGGGCGTAATGCCGGGGCGTGTCCCAGCCGCAGCTGGCACCGACGCGCCGGCCGTTGACGTAGCTCTCGTCGCAGTCGTCAATCATGCCCAGGTGCAGGGTCGCCGCGGCTGCCGCCTGCGGCGCCGTCAACTCGATGGCGCGGCGGTACCACAGCACGCCGTCCAAGTCCTCCAGCCCCTGCTCTTCCCAATACTGGGGCGCGTGCAGGGTGGTCCAGGCACTGTCGTCCAGCTCGGGTTGCTGCCAGGGTACGGTGCTATCGTCCGCCGGCGCGACGCCGGGTTGCCAGGCGGCCACCAGGTCCTGCATTCGATTCCGGTAGCGCTCCCTGAACGCGTCGAGGTTGACCGGCAGGGGCGCCAGCGCCAATGTCGGGTGCGCCGCCAGCGCATCGGCGCTGAGCCATGTTTCGAGGTTGCTACCGCCCCAGGAAGCGTTGATGATGCCGATCGGCACACCCAGCTCCTGTTGCAGCTTGCGGGCAAAGAAATAGCCCACCGCGGAGAACTCGGCGCTGCTGGCCGGGCTGCTGACCTGCCACTGCCCCGGACCGATGTCGTCCGCCGCTTGCCAGGCCATGGTTTTGGCCACCTTGAAATGGCGAATCAGCGGCCAATTGGACTGCGCCACTTCCCGCGCCGCGTCATTCGACTGCCCCACGTTCAATTCCATGTTGGACTGGCCGCTGGCCAGCCAGACCTCGCCCACCAGCACATCCTTCACGCTGACGGTGTTGTCGCCCCGGACCGTCAGGGTATAGGGGCCGCCGGCTGCTTCCGGTTTGAGCAGCACACGCCAGCGGCCATGCGCGTCGGCGCTGCCGCGGCCGGACTGCTGGTTGAAGTCGACCTGCACCGGCTCACCGGGACGCGCCCAGCCCCACACCGCAATGGCCTGGCCGCGCTGCAACACCGCGTGATCGGAAAAGATGCGGGCCAAGCGAACCTCGGCCTGCGCCGCCGCCCCCGCTGTCAACAGCAGCGCTGCCAGCAATGAGCTGCGCAGCCATTTCTCCCTGGCAAACATGGTCATGGTTGCTGGGGCGGGTTGTATCTTTTCAGGAAGGTCTCGATCGCGCCATAAAGGCGGTAACGGGTTTCCTCCTTGGCAAAACCGTGTTCCTCTTTCTCCAGTTCCATGTACTCCACCGTCTTGCCCAGTTTTTTGAGGCCGTCGCGCATTTCCTCGCCGTGCACCGGCGGCACCCGGTAGTCTTTCTCGCCATAGGCCATGAACACCGGCGCCTTGATCTTGTCGGCCTGCTTCGATGGGGAGGTGGCAATGAACTGGTCGCGCAGCAGGTCGCCATCGCCCAGCATTTCCTTCAGGGAGTATTCGGAGACCCGGTACTTGTTCCAATCCGAAAGGTAATACGCCAGGTTGGTCAGTCCCAGCAGGTTGACGCCGCAACGGTACAGATCGGGGTCTTTCACCAGACCCATCATGGTGGCATAGCCGCCGTAGCTGGTGCCCATGATGCAGATCCGTTTCGGGTCCACCACGCCTTGCTTGACCAGGCTGTTGACGCCGTCGGTGACGTCGTCCTGCATGGCCAGGCCCCACTGACCGAACGACTTCCTGAAATGGGCGGCGCCAAAGCCGGTGGAACCGCGGAACTGCGGTTGCAGCACGGCGTAGCCCAGGCCCGCCAGAAACTGCACCTCCGGATTGAAACCCCAGTGGTCCCGGGTCCAGGGGCCGCCATGCACATTCACCACCAGCGGCAGCGCCCTGGCTTCACGACCTTGCGGCAGCGTCAGGTAGGACATGATGGGCAAGCCGTCACGCGCCACATAGTCATACACCAGTTGGGCCGACATTTTTTGGGGTGCTATCCAGGGCCGCAGCGCAAACAGGTTTTGCAGCTTCTTCTTGTCCGGGAAATAGAGCGCGTACTGGCCCGGCTGCGTCGAGGAGTAGGAATGGATCAGCATCGGCGCTTGGGCATTGCGCGGATGAATGACGTTGACCAGGCCGGGGTAAGCCTTGTCGATGCCGGCCTGCAATGTGGCCAGGCTCTTGTCGAACCAGACGGTTCGAGGTGGCTCGGTTTGCATGCGCACACCCAGCAGCTTGCGCGAATCAGGGGCAAACACCAGGTCGCCGCCGACGTCCACCGATTTGTCGGAGGCCAGCAATTCGCCCGGTCGGTTGTTGGCGAAGTCGTATTTGTAGACCCCTAAGCGGCCCTCGCTGGTGGGCGCGGAGACCAACAGGGTGGTGTCGTCGGCGTCGAAGCCCAGCACCGTGAATCTGGGGGCGAAGGACGGGTGTTCCGACAGCTTGCGCCAGTCTGGCGCGTTCTGCTCGCGGTACCAGACCACCAAATCGCTGTGCGTCGCATTGGCGGTGACCACCACGCGCAGCTGCTCCTTGCGGTCAAAAGCAAAACCCACGGCCAACCCCTTGACATCGAAGTCGATTTCCTTGCGCTTGCCGGTCAGGCTGTCGACCCGGTACGGCACCACATTGCCGTTCGGGAAGTAGCCCAAAGCCAGGATGTTGTTGGGCTGCTCCTCGGAGACGCCCACCATCTGCATGCCACGCGGCTCGGAGACCCATGCCGCATGGTCCAGGCGTCCCAGGATATGTTCCGGTGATTGCATCAGGACGGCCGATTGGCTGCCATCCCGGTTGATCGCAAAGAGGCCGGCACCGGACGAAATCTGCTCGCCTTCGCGGTCCACGATATGGAACACGATGCGCTCGTTGTTGATCCAGCGTATGCCTTGAATATCGAAGGTCTCGTAACCGGCCGCGTTGCTGGCCGTGCCGGTTTCAAGGTCCACCACGGCCAACTGCAAACGGCCGCCGATATTGGCCGTGGTGGCCAGGTATTTGCCGTTGGGCGACAGGCTGGCGGAGCCATACTTGGGATTCCTGAACAGATCCTGCAGACGGGTCTGGGCGAAGCTGGCACCGGCCAGCGCCAGCAGCAACAACGCCGGCACAACGCGGCGAAAAAAAGACAAAGTCCAGGTCATTGTGACAAGCTCCCCATTTTGTTTAAAGATGATTTTTGGTGACCATGCGTGCCTCGTGCGGCAGCTGGCGCGGGCCGACTTTATCGCACTTTCATGAGCCCGGCTTTTTTGCTCAAGCGACCGAAATTTCTTCAAAACCTAGGGAATCCCCTGATAAGAACGCGCTTTTCCGGGTGCTATATTGCGGGCAATTGGAAACGTTTCCAATTGGCCGCCCACTTAATTTAAACCTTGCTTGCTCATGCCACCGACATGGTTGAGGCAGCAATATCAAACCGAGACTCTAGGAGACATCTGAATGAAAAGTTCCGCTACCCAGCGCAGTCAGCACGGCACCCGTCGACCTGCTGCGCTACGCATCAGCCCGATCGCGGCCGCCTGCTCAACCCTGTTGTTCGCGATGGGTGCGGCCTACGCGCAGCAGAACCCGGCCAACCTGAACACCGTGACGGTGACCGGTATCCGGGCCAGTATTGAGAATTCGATTGCCACCAAGCGCAATTCCGACTCGATCGTGGAAGCGGTATCGGCCGAAGACATCGGCAAGCTGCCCGACACCAGCATTGCCGATTCGATCGCGCGGCTGCCGGGTTTGGCCGCGCAGCGCATCGATGGACGTCCGTCGGCGATCTCGATTCGCGGCTTGGGTCCGGATTACGCCGGCGCTGTGCTCAATGGCCGCCAGGTCGTCAGTTCCGGCGACGGGCGTGCTGCCGAGTACGATCAGTTTCCCTCGGAGTTGGTCAATTCGGTGATCGTTTACAAGACGCCCGACGCCGCATTGATCGGCCAGGGTCTGTCCGGCACGATTGATATTCGCCCGGTGATGCCGCTGGATTTGCGTGGCCGCCAGGTGGTTGTCAACGTGCGCGGCGAGCAGAATTCCAACGGCCAGTTGTCGCCCGATGGCAAAGGTGCCATGGGCAACCGTATCAGCGCCTCGTACATCAATCAATTTGCCGACAACACGGTCGGTCTGGCGATCGGCTTCGCCCATCTTGACACCCCCGGGCAAGAGAAGAAATACGAAGCCTGGAAATATGGCGACTACGCCGGGCAATGGGGCGCTGGCGCAACGGGCGTACCCAAGGTGGGCACCGGCAACGACCGTGCCGCCTTCATTCAGGGTTTTGAAGCCAGCGTGACGTCCAGCACACAAAAGCGCGACGGCTTGATGGCCGTGCTGGAGTTCAAGCCCAGCAAGGACGTGCACAGCGTGGTTGACTTGTATTACTCCAAGTTCGACCAGGACCGGGTCGGCCACCACTGGGTGGGGGATATCGGCCTTTGGAGTGGCGGTGCCAAGTTCTCCAACGTCGGCACCTCGGTCGTCAACGGCGACACCATCATTTCCAGCGGCACGGTGGACGGCGGACGCAGCCTGGTCTACGACAAGAACTTCCACCGCAGCGACGAAATCACGTCGATCGGCTGGAAGAACGAGTTGAAGCTGGCCAACAAGTGGACCGCCGTGACCGATGTGGGCTACTCGCGCGCCAATCGCGACGAGCGCTACATTCAATCGGTTGCCAAGGGTTTGGCGGGTGGCCCGTTCACTTTTTCCGGTCTTGACAGCTCTGGTAACCAGGCCTGGTCGACCGCGCAGAATTTGACCGATGCCGGCAATGTCAAATTGACCAACGATCCCGACTGGGCTGAATTGCGCACGCCGACCTACAACGACGAGATCAAGTCCTTGCGCCTGTCCGGCAAGCGCGACCTGGAATGGGGTGCCTTCTCCTCTTTCGAAGCCGGCTTGGCCTATAACCAGCGCGACAAGAACGTCCAGTCCGATGCCTTCAAGCTGTCGCTGGCCAGTGCCAATGTGGCGGTGCCGGCGAACGCCCTGGGCGCGCCGGTGGCCATCAACGTGGGCGGCATCAATACCAATGTGCTGGCCTGGAATGTGCCCAGCGTGATGGGCTTGTACACAGCCACCCCGAAAGACCCGTGGTCGGCCAAAGACAACAAGTACGCGGTGCACGAAAAAGTGACCACGGCGTACGCCAAGCTGGACATCGATTCCGCTCTGGGCAGCGTTCCGGTTCGAGGCAATGTGGGGGTTCAGGCGGTTCACACGCAACAGGATTCCGACGGTTACGCATGGAACGACGGCGGCGGCACGCCGGGAGCCACTGGGCCCAACGTGATACCGGTCCACGGCGGCACCAGCTACAACGATTTCCTGCCCAGTTTGAACCTGGTCTTCAACTTGCAGTCGGATCTGATTGCCCGCCTTGGCGTGGCGAAAACCATGGCCCGCCCACGCATGGACGATATGCGTGCCGGAGCGGATCAGCCGAAGCTGACGGCCATCAGCCCTGGCTCCAACATCGGAACTTGGAGCGCCGGCAACGGCGGCAAACCGGATCTGGATCCCTGGCGCGCCAAGTCCCTGGATCTGTCTCTGGAAAAATACCTGGGCAAGCGCAGCTATGTAGCGGGTGCGGCCTTCTACAAGGCGCTGGACAGCTTCATCTACCAGCAGGATACGGTGCGCGACTTTTCCATGTTCACGAACTACTCGACGACCCTGACCCCGGGCTGTTCGGCAGCGACACCGAATTGCAATCCCAACCTGGGCACCATCACCACGCAGACCAATGGTCAAGGCGGCAAGGTGTACGGTGTGGAGTTGAGCACTTCGCTGGACGCCGGCCTGTTCGTGCCTGCCCTGGACGGTTTTGGCATCATCGCCAGCGAGTCCATCACACGCAACAGCCTGCCGCTGGACAAGAACGGCAATCCGATCAACCTCGACGGATTCTCGGGCATTGTCAACAGCCTGGCCTTCTACTACGAGAAGAATGGTTTTTCCACGCGCCTGAGCCAGCGCTATCGCTCTGCCTTTACGGCAACGACACGCAGCGTGCTGCTGGGCACCGAGTCGAGTACCAATATCGATGCGGAAAAGCAGTTGGATTTCCAGGTCGGTTACGCGTTCGAGTCGGGCCGCTACAAGGGCTTGTCGATCCTGTTCCAGGTCAACAACCTGACCAACGAGCCGGCGCTGCAACAGCGCAGCGCCGAAGTCGTCGGCGATGCCGGGTCCAAGACCGGCCTGCTGCCCTGGAAATACGATAATTTCGGCCGCTCGGTGCTGCTGGGCGCTTCGTATAAGTTCTGACCCGGGCCATGGGTAGAAGGCCCTGCCGATGCAATTCGGCAGGGCCTTTTTTTAGCGCAGCGCAACAGTTTGACGCGCGCAATCCTTGGTAACCTTGTCACCGTGAACCTGTATCGCACCACTTTTTCTATTTGAAGGACGACATCATGGCCGGGAATATGCTCAGGAACATCGTCATCGTCGGTGGCGGCACCGCCGGTTGGATGACGGCCGCCGCACTGTCCAATGTTCTGGGCGATCGCTATCGCATACGCCTGGTCGAGTCGGACGAGATCGCCACCATCGGCGTCGGCGAGGCGACCATTCCACTGATCAAAGACTTCAACGTGGCGCTGGAAATCGACGAGAACGAATTCCTGCGCCAGACGCAAGGCACTTACAAACTGGGCATCGAGTTTGTCAACTGGGGCCAGATCGGTGATTCCTATATCCACGGTTTCGGCAAGATCGGTCACGACCTGGGCCTGATTCCCTGTTACCAATACTGGCTCAAGATGCACCAGGCCGGTGAAGCCTCGGATCTGGGAAACTATTCGATCAATACACTGGCGCCCAGAAAGTCGAAATACCTTCGCAGCGAGCCCGAAATGGCCGGCTCGCCCCTGGGCGACATCGCCAATGCCTTTCACATCGACGCCAGTCTCTATGCCAAGTTCTTGCGCCGCTACGCGGAGGCGCGCGGCGTGCTGCGGACCGAGGGCCGGATCGTGCAAACCGTGCTACGGGAAGCGGATGGCTTCATCGACTGCGTCGTGCTGGCCAACGGCGAGAAAATTTCCGGCGACTTTTTCATCGACTGTTCCGGCACGCGCGCCCTCTTGATCGGAGATGCACTCAAGCGCGAATACGAGGACTGGTCGCATTGGCTGCCCTGCGATCGGGCGATTGCCGTGCCCTGTGAATCGGTGGCACCGCTGCTTCCCTACACGCGCTCCACGGCCCACAGCGCGGGTTGGCAGTGGCGCATTCCGTTGCAGCACCGCATCGGCAATGGCCACGTCTATTCCAGCCGCTTCATGAGCCAGGACGAAGCCACGGCCATCCTGCTGAGCAAGCTGGACGGCAAGCAACTGGCGGAGCCGCGTTACATCCCGTTCGTGCCGGGGCGGCGCAAGCAGACCTGGCACAAGAACTGTGTCGCCGTGGGTCTGTCCAGCGGCTTTTTCGAACCCATCGAATCGACCAATATTCATTTGATCCAGTCCGCCATCGCCCGCGTCATCAGGCTGTTTCCGGCCATCGGCTTTGAACAAGCCGATATCGACGAATACAACGCGCAAACACAGTTCGAGTACGAGCGCATACGCGACTTCATCATCCTGCACTACAAGGCCACGCAGCGCGACGATTCGCCGTTCTGGAAGCACTGCCGGGCCATGGAAATACCGGCTACGCTACAGCACCGGATGGACTTGTTCAGCAGCAATGGCCGGGTCTACCGCGAAGGCAGCGAGTTGTTTGGCGAGGTGAGTTGGGTGCAGGTGATGCATGGCCAGGGTATCCGGCCCAAGGGCTATAACCCTTTGGTGGATTTGCGTCCCAGGGAAGAAATCAGAGCCTACCTTGGCAACATCGAGTCCGTCATCGGGAAGTGCGTCGACGTCATGCCCACGCATGCCGAATTCATCGCCAAAAATTGTGCAGCGACAGGGTAAACATCATTCATGGCAACCATCAAAGACGTAGCGCGCCTGGCCGGGGTTGGGGTCGGCACCGCCTCGCGTGTCGTCAGCGGCAACGGCTCGGTGGCCCTGGCCACCGCCCAGCGCGTCAGGAAGGCGATCGAGGAACTGGGGTTCAGACCGTCCCACGCGGCACGCTCGCTGCTGTCGGGCAACACGCAGATGATAGGGGTCTATATCCCGGTCTTGAAAGGCACGTTTTACACGCCGATTCTGCAGGCCATAGACACCGAATTGCGCTCCAGCGGCCACCACATGGTGGTCGCCTTCGGTTGCGGCGACGGCGACGCGCGCCAGCAGGCGATCGAAGGGCTGGAGTTCCTGATCGAACGCGGTTGCGATGGCCTGGTGGTGATCAGCAACGCCTTGCTGGCCGAAGACATCGAGTCCCTGGGTCCCAAACAGAGCCAGCTGGTGGTGCTGAACCATCACTTCGACAGCATGGCGCAGCAGTGCTTCACGGCCGACCATGTGCGCGGCGGCGTCTTGGCGGCACAGGCCTTGTTGCAATTGCGGCATCGAAAGTTTGCCGTCATCGCCGGACCGAGCAGCTCGCCCGACAACGTGCAGCGGATTTCGGGCTTCATGGCCGAGTTGGCACGGCACCAGATCGATGACAGCCAGGTCAAGATGCTGCAGAGCGATTTCTCGCCCGAGGGCGGCTGGGCCTCGGCCCGCGCCCTGATCGCCAGCGGGCACCAGTTCACGGCGCTGTTCTGCGCCAACGACGAAATGGCCGTGGGCGCCTTGTCGTATTTTCAGCAGGCCGGCCTTTCGGTGCCGGACCGCATCTCGGTACTGGGTTATGACGATACGCCCAGCGCCGAATTTTCAGCACCGCGTCTTACCTCCGTCCATATCCCGTGGCGTGATATCACCTTGAATGGCCTGCACTGGCTGCTCAACCGGTGCTATGACGCAAGCTATTCCGTGGTACGCGAGTTTCCTGTCAGCGTGACCTGGCGCGCCTCGGTGGCGATCGCCATCGGCGGCGCCAAGGATCGCGCGTTGGGTGATACAAAAAAACATGCAAAACACAAATAATATTGACCTTTCTTCTCTGCAACGGCGCGATTTCGCCAGCGACTTTCGCTGGGGCTGCTCCACTTCCTCTTATCAGATCGAGGGCGCGGTCGATCAGGATGAGCGCGGCGAGTCGATCTGGGACCGCTTCTGTGCCACGCCGGGGCACATCCGGGATGGCTCCAGCGGCGCCATGGCCTGCGATCACTACCGGCGCTGGCCGCAGGACCTGGATCTGGCGCGCAACCTGGGAACCAACGCCTACCGCTTCTCCATCGCCTGGCCCCGCATCTTCGCCAACGGTCGCGGCCGCGCCGCCAACCAGAAGGGACTGGACTTCTACTCGCGTCTGGTCGACGGCATGCTGGAGCGTGGTCTGGAGCCCTGGGTCACGCTGTACCACTGGGATCTGCCGCAAGCCCTGCAAGACCAGGGCGGCTGGGCCAACCGCGACACGGTGGATGCCTTCGTCGACTACACGGATGTGGTGAGTCGGCACCTGGGCGACCGCATCAAGCACTGGATCACGCACAACGAGCCCTGGTGCACCGCCTTCCACGGCCACTACGAAGGCGTGCACGCGCCGGGTCTGAAAGATTTCAAGACCGCGCTGCAGGTGTGCCACAACGTGCTGGTCTCGCACGGCCTGGCGATTCCGGTGATCCGGCGCAACGTGCCGGCTGCGCGTGTTGGCGCGGCGCTCAGCCTGCATCCGCTCAAACCCGCCTCCGACAGCGCACAGGACGCGGCCGCCACGCTGCGCCACGACGGCTTGCGCAACCGCTGGTTTCTCGATCCCCTGCACGGCCGCGGCTATCCGGCCGACATCTGGCAACGGGTCGGCGACAACGCGCCGCAGGTGCAGCCGGGCGACCTGGAGGTGATCGCCACGGCCACCGATTTCCTGGGCGTCAACTACTACTTTCCCGAGATCGTGGCCGATGCGCCGGGCCAGGGCGTGCTGGCGACGCGCGTGGTGGAAGCCGAAAACGTGGAGCGCACGGCCTTTGGCTGGGAGGTCTCGCCCGAGGGCATGGTGACGCTGCTGAGCCGCGTGGCGCGGGACTACCAGCCGGCGGAAATCTACCTGACCGAGAACGGCTCGACTTATGACGACGTGGTCGGCGCCGACGGGCAGATCGAGGACCACCAGCGGCGCCGCTATCTGATGCGGCACCTGGCCGCGCTGAAGGAAATTGTGGCGCTGGGAATTCCGGTCAAGGGTTACTTTGCCTGGAGTCTGCTGGACAACTTCGAGTGGGCCGAAGGCTATATCCGCCGCTTTGGCCTGACCCATGTCGACTTCGCGACGCAGCAGCGCCGCCTGAAGGCCAGCGGCCAGTGGTACCGCGATTTCCTGCGAGGAGAAACAGCATGATGACCCTGAAACAACTGCTGGCGGCGCCGCTGCTGGCAGCGCTGGCGGCGGCCACGGCGCAGGCTGCCGGCACTAAGGCGGAAGTGATCCACTGGTGGACTTCCGGCGGCGAATCGGCGGCGGTGAAGGTATTTTCCGACGCCTACACTGCCACCGGCGGGGTCTGGGTGGATACCGCCGTGGCGCTGGGCGAGCAGGCGCGCTCGGTGGCCATCAACCGCATCGTCGGCGGCAACCCGCCCACCATGGCGCAGTTCAATACTTCCAAGCAGTTTCTGGACGTGGTCGAGCAAGGCATGCTCAACAACGTCGATGAAGTGGCGATCCGCGACGGCTGGGACAAGTTCCTGCCCGAGACCGTGCTGAACGTGGTCAAGGTCAAGGGCCACTACTACGCCGCGCCGGTGGACATCCACATGCCGACCTGGTTCTGGTACTCCAAGGCGGCCTTCAAAAAAGCCGGCATCGCGGCCGAGCCCAAGAGCATGGACGAGCTGTTCGCGGCGCTGGACAAGCTCAAGGCGGCCGGCCTGATCGCGCTGGCGCACGGCGGCCAGCCGTGGCAGGAGAACACCGTTTTCACCGCCGTGCTGGCGAATCTGGGCGGCACCGATTTGTACCTGAAGGTGATGCGCGACCGCGATCCCAAAGTGATTCTGGGCGAAGACTTCAAGAAGGTGCTGCTGGCCTACAAGCGCCTGCAATCCTATGTCGACAAGGGCTCTCCGGGGCGCAACTGGAATGACGCCACGGCGCTGCTGATCACCGGCAAGGCCGGCGTGCAGATCATGGGCGACTGGGCCAAGGGCGAGTTCACGCTGGCGCACCAGGTGCCGGGCAAGGACTACGGCTGCATTGCCGGCTTCGGACCCAAGTCGCCCTACATCATCCAGGGCGATGTATTCGTCTTTCCGAAAACCAGCAATGCCGAGCAGATCAAGGCGCAAAAAGTGCTGGCCGGTCTGATGCTCTCGCCCGCCACGCAGGTGGCGTTCAGCAACAAGAAGGGCTCCATCCCGGTGCGCACCGACGTCGACTCCTCCAAGATGGACATCTGCGCCCAGCAGGGCTTGGCCATCATGAAGGACAAGTCGCGCCATCTGGGCAACGGCGAGGTCTATCTGAACCCCGATCAGAACGGCTCGCTGGCGGACATCCTGACCGCTTACTGGAACAAGAGCATTGCGGTGGAGAAAGTCCAGAAGGACATCGCCGCCGCGTTGAAGAAGTAAGGACGCGTCCAGGCACCGCCCATGAAAATCAAGCCCAAACAATTGCTGCGTCAGTTGACCACCTGGACCGCCTTGTTGCCGCTGGCGACGACAGTGCTGGTGGCTTATCTGGGCACGGTGCTGTGGTCGCTCAAGGTGTCGATGAGCAACTCGCGCACCTTTCCCTCGGACGAGTTCGTCGGCCTGGCGCAATACCAGCGCCTGTTCGACAACGAGCGCTGGCTGTTGTCGCTGCAAAACCTGGCGCTGTACGGCGCGCTGTTCATCCTGGCGTGCATGCTGATCGGCTTTTTGCTGGCGGTCTTCATCGACCAGAAGGTGATGGCCGAGGGCGCCCTGCGCACGATTTTTCTGTACCCCTACGCCATGTCGTTTGTCGCCACTGGTCTGGTCTGGCAGTGGCTGCTCAATCCCGGCATGGGCATCCAGCAGGCGGTGCGGCAAATGGGCTATGAAGACTTCACCTTCGACTGGATCATCGACCAGGACAAGGTCATGTACACCATCGTCATCGCCACCGTCTGGCAGGCCTCGGGCCTGGTGATGGCGATGCTGCTGGCGGGGCTGCGCGGCATCGACGACGAGATCTGGAAAGCCGCGCGCATCGACGGCATCCCGACTTGGCGTGTTTACGTTTCCATCATCCTGCCGATGCTGGGGCCTTCCGTGGCCACCGTGTTCGTGTTGCTCTCCACCGCCGTGATCAAGTTGTTCGACGCCGTGGCGGCCATGACGCAGGGCGGCCCCGGCACCGCCAGCGAGGTACCGGCCAAGTTCATCATGGACTACCTGTTCGGTCGCGCCAATATCGCCTTGGCGTCCGCCGGTTCCATCGTGATGCTGCTGACAGTGCTGATTCTGCTGGCGCCGTTGCTGTATGCGCGCAGCCGCGCCAAGCGTGCCGGAGGCGCGAAATGACGGCAACCATCCAACGCGCACGCCGCCCCTTCGCCTTCGGCCCGGCGCGCATCGGGGTCTATGCCTTCCTGCTGACCGCGGCGACCTTTTTCCTGATGCCTTTGTACATCATGCTGGTGACCTCGTTCAAGAGCATGGACGAGATCCGCCTCGGTAATATTTTTGCCTTCCCGGTGGCCATCACGGTGGAACCCTGGGTGGCGGCCTGGACCACGGCCTGCACCGGCGTTTCCTGCGAGGGCATTCGCGGCGGCTTCTGGAACTCCATCTTCATCGTGATTCCGAGCACCCTCCTGCCGATCCTGCTGGGCGCGCTGAACGGCTACGCGCTGTCGTTCTGGAAGCCGCGCGGCGCCAATGTGCTGTTCGGCATTCTGATGCTGGGTGCCTTCATTCCGGTGCAGGTGATGATGTTCCCGCTGGTGCGCGTGCTGGCGACGCTGGGCCTGTTCAGTTCGCTGCCGGGCATCGTGCTGATCCACATCATCTTCAGCATGCCGGTGATGACGCTGCTGTTTCGCAATTACTACCAGTCCATTCCGCAGGAGCTGTTCAAGGCCGCGCGCATCGACGGCGGCGGCTTCATCCGCATCTTTGTGCAGTTGATGCTGCCGATGTCGACGCCCATCATCATCGTCGCCGCCATCATGCAGGTGACCGGGGTCTGGAACGATTACATCCTGGGTCTGGTATTCGCCGGCCGCGACAACCTGCCGATGACGGTGCAGCTCAACAACGTCATCAACACCACCACCGGTACCCGGCTCTACAACGTCAACATGGCGGCCACGATTCTCACCTCGCTGGTGCCGCTCACCATTTATTTTGTTTCCGGACGCTGGTTCGTGCGGGGTATCGCCGCCGGCGCGGTTAAGGGGTAAGGCCATGGCCAGTGTCAGCGTCAGTAATCTTTGCATCCGCTTCGGCGACAACGAAGTCATCAAGGGCCTCGACCTGGATGTGCTGGAGGGCGAGTTCCTGGTCTTGCTGGGGCCGTCGGGCTGCGGCAAATCGACCTTGCTGCACAGCATTGCCGGCCTGATCGATGTGGCCGACGGCAGCGTCTTCATCGGCGGCCAGGACATGACCTGGGCCGATCCAACCGATCGCAACATCGGCATGGTGTTCCAGTCCTACGCGCTGTACCCGACCATGAGCGTGGAGCGCAACATGTCGTTCGGTCTGCGCGTCAAGGGCACGCCCAAGGCCGAGATCGCGCGCCGCGTCAAGCGCGCCGCCGAAATGCTGCACCTGGAGCCGCTGCTGGAGCGCAAGCCCGCGCAGTTGTCCGGTGGCCAGCGCCAGCGCGTGGCGATCGGGCGGGCGCTGGTGCGCGAAGCGGGCGTGTTCCTGTTCGACGAGCCGCTCTCCAATCTGGACGCCAAGCTGCGCGCCGAACTGCGGCGCGAGCTCAAGCTGCTGCACAAGAATCTGCATTCGACCATGATCTACGTGACGCACGATCAGATCGAGGCCATGACGCTGGCCAGCCGCATCGTGGTCATGCGCAGCGGCAAGATCCAGCAGATCGGCGCCCCGGCCGATGTCTATGAGAAGCCGGAGAATCTGTTTGTCGCCGGCTTCCTGGGGGCACCCGGGATGAACCTGCTGCCCGGCAAACTGGCGGTGACGGCGGACGGCGTCCGGCTGGAGAGCGGCAGCCTGGCGCTGGACCTGGCGCCCTATCCGTTCCGCGAGCAGCCGCTGGACGCGCAGGATGTGCTGCTGGGCATCCGTCCCGAGGACCTGGCGCTGTCTGGCAGCGGCGAGTTCCAAGGCACCGTCTCGCTGATCGAGCCGATGGGCAACCATCATGTGGTGTGGCTCGATTTTGGCGGCCACCTGTTGTCCTCGGTGGTCACCGGCGCCCTCCCCTTTGCGGTCGATGAAAGCGTTCGCTTCAGCATCGCCACGGCCAAGGTCTCCCTGTTCGACAAGACCTCGGAGCAACGACTGTGAATTCCGAAAAACAATCTATGACTGAAATGAGCCTGAAGAATACGTTGCGCAAGAGGTTTTCAACCCTGCGGAAAATGCCGTTGAACAAGGTGTCGGCGCCGGTGCTGGTGCTGGTCTTTTTGCTGGGTTGCGGCGGGGCCGGACAGACCCAGTCGACCGCCATCAACCCGAATCCGGACGGCGCGGCGGTCAAAGCCTGGGTCACCCACACCGATCAGTCCAAGCTGCTGGCCCCGCTGGAGGGCCTCCGGTTTGGGGCCAACTCGCCCTTGCCGCTCAACATCGAGGTCGATCCGGGCCAGCGCTACCAGGAAATGGTGGGCTTTGGCGCCAATATTACCGATGCCTCGGCCTGGCTGATCCAGAACAAGCTGAGCGCTTCGCAACGTGATGCACTGTTGCAGGATTTGTTCGGCCAGACGAGCGGCGCCGGTTTCAGTTTCACCCGCCTGACGATAGGCGCCTCCGACTTTTCGCGCCGCCATTACTCGCTGGACGATGTGCCGGCCGGTCAGACCGATTACCCCTTGGCCAAATTCTCCATAGACCCGCTGCGCGCCGATGTGCTGCCGGTGGTCAAGAGCGCGCTGGCCCTCAATCCCAAGCTGCGCGTGATGGCCTCGCCCTGGAGCGCGCCGGCCTGGATGAAAACCAATGACAGTCTGGTGCAGGGCGCGCTGCGACCCGAGGCCTATGACGCGTTTGCCCGCTATCTGTCCAAGTTTGCCGATGCCATGGCGATGGAGGGCGTTCCCCTGTACGCGCTGACGGTGCAGAACGAGCCGCACTTCGAACCGAAGGACTATCCCGGCATGCGGGTCGACTCGATGGGCCGCGCCAGGTTCATCGGCGAGCACCTGGGACCCCTGTTCGCCCAGCGGACCCAGCCGGTGCGCCTCCTGGAGTGGGACCACAACTGGGACGACCCGGCAGCGCCGCTGCAGGTGCTGGCCGATGCCAAAGCCCGCCCCTATATCGCCGGTGTCGCCTGGCACTGTTACGCGGGCGATGTGGCGGCGCAATCCCAGGTGCACGACGCCTACCCGGACAAGGAAACCTATTTCACCGAGTGTTCCGGCGGCGACTGGAAACCCAATTGGCGCGAGACCCTGCCCTGGTACATGCACAACCTGATCATCGGAACCACGCGCGGCTGGGCCAAGGGCGTGCTGCTGTGGAACATCGCCCTGGATGAAAACCACGGACCCCATCTGGGCGGCTGCACCGATTGCCGCGGCGTCGTCACCATCGATTCGAAGAGCGGTGAAATCACGCGCAACTTCGACTATTACGCACTGGCCCATGCCAGCCGCTTTGTGCGGCCAGGCGCCCATCGCATCGAATCGAGCAACGGCCTGGACGGTCTGGAGAGCGTGGCGTTCCAGAACGCCGATGACAACTCGATTGCCTTGATCGTCCTCAATGGTGCCGCCGATTCGCGCCGCTTCTCGGTCAGTTTCGGCAACCGGACTTTCGAGCACACGATGCCCGGTGCCAGCGTCGCCACCTTCGTCTGGAACCCTCCGCGCTGAACGCCGGCGCAGCGCATCGTACTCACACCACAGCTACCCAATGTCGCCGACTCTTTGTCCTCATTCTTCGGCTCAAGCCGGTGCCGCCCCAGGCCAAGCACCGATTGATTTGGGCCTGCCCGTGCTTGAAGATCAACCTCAATCGAGCGGCAGCACGGTGTCGCTCGATTCAACCTCGCTCCGCTAGCCCCGGAGTCCAACCCAGGATAAAACATGTTGAAACTCTCCAAATTGGTCACTGCGGTGGCATGTGTGGCGGCAAGCGCGGCGGCAAGCGCCGGCCAGGTCGAGGTGCTGCATTACTGGACCTCCGGCGGCGAGGCCAAATCGGTCGCCGAACTGAAAAAAATCCTGGAAGCCAAGGGCCACGTCTGGAAAGACTTTGCCGTGGCCGGCGGCGGTGGCGACAATGCCGCCACCGTGCTGAAGAGCCGCGTCGTCTCCGGCAACCCGCCGGCGGCAGCCCAGATCAAGGGCCCGGCCATCCATGAGTGGGCGGCCGAAGGCGTGCTGGCCAATCTGGACAGCGTCGGCAAGGCCGAGAAGTGGGACAGCCTGCTGCCCAAGGTGGTGGCCGATGTCATGAAATACAAAGGCGCTTACGTGGCGGTGCCGGTCAACGTGCACCGCGTGAACTGGCTTTGGGGCAGTGCCGCGGTGTTGAAGAAAGCCGGCGTCGCCGGCATGCCCAAGAGCTGGGACGAGTTTTTCGCGGCGGCCGACAAGGTCAAGAAGGCCGGGCTCATCCCGGTCGCCCACAGCGGCCAGAACATCTGGGACTTCACCACCTTCGAGTCGGTGGTGCTGGGTGTCGGTGGCGCCAAGTTCTACGAGGATGCGCTGGTCAAGCTGGACCCCAAGGCCTTGACCGGCGACAGCATGAGGAAGTCACTGGAGACCTTCCGCCGCATCAAGTCCTACATTGATCCGGCCGCCCCGGGTCGCGACTGGAATCTGTCGACTGCCATGGTGATTCAGGACAAGGCCGCGTTTCAATTCATGGGCGACTGGGCCAAGGGCGAATTCGTCGCTGCCGGCAAGACCCCGGGCAAGGACTTCCTGTGCGCGCCGGCGCCCGGCAGCGCCAACGCCTATACCTTCAACGTCGATTCGTTCGCCATGTTCAAACTGAAAGACGCGAGCGCCCAGAAAGCGCAGAACGATCTGGCGGCGGCCATCATGGGCGTTGAGTTTCAGCAGGTGTTCAACCTGAACAAGGGCTCCATCCCGGTGCGCCTGAACATGGCGATGGACAAGTTCGACGACTGCGCCAAGCTCTCCAGCAAGGACTTCGTGGCGACCGCCAAAACCGGTGGCCTGGTGCCCTCCGTGGCACATGGCATGGCGATCAAACCGGCCGCCGAAGGCGCCATCAAGGATGCGGTCAGCCAGTTCTGGAACGACGACAAGATCTCGGTGGCCGATGGCATGAAGAACATCGCCAAGGCTGCAGCAACCAAGTAAGTCGGAGGTTCACAAGAGCCAGTTGCAGGCGCTTTTGCAGGCATCTTTTGCAGGCGCCCGCATCAGGGTTGGGGTACGTGCCGCCGCTCATGTCCCCCGCCCTGCGGGCTCCTCCTTGACTTCGCTATGGCACGCACCCCAACCCTGATGCTTGAGATGTTGGCTTGCTTGCCAGAAGCCCAAAACCTCGCGGAACCTGATGGGGCGGGTGTTTCGCGAAGTGAGGTCAAGGAGGAGACCGGAAGCCGCAGGCTTTCGGTCGGGGGACACGAACGCAGCGGAATACCCACCCCGTCAGGTTCTAAAGCAGTGCACGCATACCAACAAGGAACAAGGGTTCCCAGGTTTTAAAGCAGAGGCGAAGGGTCTATGAAGTCATTTGAAAACCTATTACCCAAGCTGGTGATTGCGCCCGGCTTCTTGCTCGGATTCGCCTTCATCTACGGCCTCATGATCTGGAATGGCGTGCTGTCCGTCACCGGCTCGCGCATGCTGCCCAACTACGACGAGTTCGTCGGGCTGGCGCAATACCAGCGCCTGTTCGAGATGGATCGCTGGTGGGTGGCGCTGCGCAACCTGGGCATTTTCAGCGTTCTGTATGTGGCCGGCGCGCTGGCCCTGGGCTTGCTGCTGGCGATCTTCCTGGACCAGAAAATCCGCTTCGAGGGCGCCTTGCGCACTGTTTACCTGTACCCCATGGCGCTGTCTTTCATCGTCACCGGCACCGCCTGGAAATGGATTCTGAACCCCAGTCTGGGGCTGGAAAAATTGATGCACGATCTGGGCTGGCAGAGTTTTCACTTCGACTGGCTGGTGCAAAGCGAGAGCGCGATCTATTGCGTGGTGATTGCCGGCATCTGGCAGTCGGCCGGCTTCGCCATGGCCTTGTTCCTGGCCGGCTTGCGCGGCATCGACGACAGCATCATCAAGGCCGCGCAGATCGACGGTGCCTCCTTGCCGCGCATCTACTGGCGCATTATTTTGCCGATACTGCGGCCGGTGGTTTTTTCCACCGTGCTGGTGTTGTCGCACCTGTCGATCAAGAGTTTCGACCTGGTGATGGCGCTGACCGCCGGCGGCCCCGGTTTCGCCAGCGACGTGCCGGCCACCTTCATGTTCGTCATGAGTTTCACCCGCGGCCAGATCGGTTTGGGTGCCGCCAGCGCCAGCATGATGCTGGCCACGGTGGCGGCCATCGTGGTGCCTTACCTGTACAGCGAGCTGAGAAGCAAACCCCATGATCGCTAAATACCTGCCCCGCACCCTGCTCTACGGCGTGCTGCTGCTGGCCGCGCTGTTCTTTCTGGCGCCGCTGTATGTCATGCTGGTCACTTCGCTGAAGGATGGCGAGCAGATCCGCGCCGGCAATCTGCTGAGCCTGCCCGCCGGCCTCAATTTCGAAGCCTGGCAACTGGCCTGGGCCAGCGCTTGCACCGGCGTCGATTGCCGCGGCTTGCGTCCTTATTTCTGGAATTCGGTCAGCATGACGCTGCCGGCGGTGCTGCTCTCGACCGCCTGGGGCGCCGTCAACGGCTATGTACTGAGCCTGTGGAAATTCAAGGGCAGCGAGTTGCTGTTTGGCTTGCTGCTGTTCGGCGTCTTCATGCCGTTTCAGGTGGTGCTGCTGCCGATGAGCCAGGTGCTGGGTTACCTCGGGCTGTCGAGTTCGGTGGCCGGCCTGGTGCTGGTGCACTGCCTGGCCGGCATGGCCGGCACCACGCTGTTCTTCCGCAATTACTACAGCGCTATTCCGAAGGAACTGGTGAACGCGGCGCGCATCGATGGCGCCGGTTTCTGGCGCATTTTCTGGCGCATCGTGCTGCCGATGTCGACGCCGATCCTGATGGTGACGCTGATCTGGCAGTTCACCAACATCTGGAACGACTTTTTGTTCGGCGTCTCCTTCAGCGGCGCCGACAGCAAACCGATCACGGTCGGTCTGAACAACATGGCCAACACCTCCAGCAGCGTCAAGAGCTACAACGTGGACATGGCCGCCGCCGTGATCGCCGGCCTGCCCACCATGCTGGTGTACGTGCTGGCCGGCCAGTATTTCGTCAAGGGACTCACAGCCGGCGCTGTGAAGGGATAAGCATCATGGCAGCATCACTTCATATCGCGGGCATCCGCAAAATCTACGGCACCGGCGACAAGGCGGTGGAGGTGCTCAAGCGCATCGAGATCGAGGTCGCGCCGGGCGAATTTCTGATCCTGGTGGGGCCTTCCGGCTGCGGCAAGTCGACCCTGCTCAACATCATCGCCGGCCTGGAACAGCCCAGCGAGGGAGAGCTGCGCATCGGCGGGAAGAACGTGGTCGGCGTGGCACCGGCGCAGCGCGACATCGCCATGGTGTTCCAGAGCTACGCCTTGTACCCCACCATGAGCGTGGCCGACAACATCGGCTTTGCCCTGGAGATGCGCAAGGTGCCCAAGGCGGCGCGCGTCAAGCGCATCGCCGAAGTGGCGGCCATGCTGCAAATCGAGCACTTGCTGGAGCGCCGTCCGGCGCAACTCTCGGGCGGCCAGCGGCAACGCGTGGCGATGGGTCGGGCCCTGGCGCGCGACCCGCAGTTGTTCCTGTTCGATGAGCCGCTCTCCAATCTGGACGCCAAGCTGCGCGTCGAAATGCGCTCCGAAATCAAGCGCCTGCACCAGCTCTCGGGCATCACCAGCGTCTACGTGACGCACGACCAGATCGAGGCCATGACGCTGGGGAGCAGGATTGCCGTCATGAAGGACGGCATCCTGCAACAGATCGGCACGCCCGACGACATCTACAGCCGCCCGGCCAACACCTACGTGGCGGGCTTCATTGGCTCACCCACCATGAACCTGATCGCCGGCCGGATTGAGACGCCGGGTGCCCAGGGAGAATTTTCTTTTCAAGGCGGCTCTGTGTCCCTGCCTTGTCCGCCGGCCGGGGCCGTCACGCTGGGCCTGCGCCCCGAGCATGTGCACCTCAGCGCCGACGCGCCCTGGCGCGGCCAGGTGGTACTGGTGGAGCCGACCGGCGCCGACACCTTCATCGTGGTCAAGACGGCCGCCGGCTTGATCACCTCCCGCACCGCGCCGCATTGCCCGATCAAAGTCGGAGAGCACACCGGAATCGAGCTTGACGCGGCCCACGCCAACTGGTTTGACGCGCACAGTGGTCTGCGCATTGGCTGATTTTTTATGAAACCATTTCCTATTTCAAACGCCCGCAGCGCAATTCTGCTGCTGGCACTGGCCAGCCCTCTGGCCAGTGCCGCAACGGCTCCCTCGGTCCCGGAACGAATCGAAACCCTGCTCCGGCAAATGACACTGGACGAGATGGTCGGCCAGCTCACCCAGTACTCGGGCAACTGGAACGCGACCGGCCCGGTCATGTTCAAAGGCAATCTCAAGCAAGACATCCGGGATGGCCGCGTCGGCTCCATGCTGAATGTGCACGGCGCCAGCTCCACCCGGCAGTACCAGGAAGTGGCCATGCAGTCGCGCCTGAAGATACCGATGCTGTTCGCGCAGGACGTGATCCACGGCTACAAGACCACTTTTCCGATCCCGCTGGCGGAAGCGGCCAGCTGGGATCTGGCGGCCATCGAACGCTCGGCGCGCATCGCCGCCACCGAGGCGGCGGCCAGCGGCCTGCACTGGACCTTTGCGCCCATGGTCGACATTGCCCGCGACCCGCGCTGGGGCCGGGTCATGGAGGGCGCCGGCGAAGACACTTACCTGGGCTCCAAGATCGCCTTCGCGCGGGTCAAGGGCTTTCAGGGCCGACAGCTGGGCGACACCGACGCCGTGATGGCCACCGCCAAGCATTTCGCGGCCTATGGCGCGGCTGTCGGCGGGCGCGACTACAACTCGGTGGACATGAGCGAGCGCATGCTGTGGGAGACCTACCTGCCGCCGTTCAAGGCGGCGCTGGACGCCGGTGCCGCCACCTTCATGAATTCCTTCAACGACCTGAACGGCATCCCGGCCTCGGGCAGCAAGTACCTGCAACGCGACATCCTGAAAGGCCAGTGGGGCTTCACCGGCATCGTCGTCTCCGACTGGGGTTCCATCGGCGAAATGGTGGCGCACGGCTACGCCCGGGACAACCGGGGCGCGGCGCTGGCGGCGATCACGGCCGGCAGCGACATGGACATGGAAAGCAACGCCTACCGAGGCAACCTGGCGCAACTGGTGGCCGACAACAAGGTGCCGCTGGCGCTGCTGGACGACGCCGTGCGCCGCGTGCTGCGCAAGAAGTTCGAGCTGGGACTGTTCGACGACCCCTACCGTTTCAGCGATCCACAACGTGAACAGACCGCATTGAACAATCCCGTGCACCGTCAGGCGGCCCGCGACATGGCGACGAAAAGCATTGTGCTGCTGAAAAACAGCGCCAAGCTGCTGCCCTTGTCGAAAGACCTGAAGACCATCGCCTTCATCGGGCCGCTGGTGCAAGCCCACAAGGACAATCTGGGCGGCTGGGCCGTCACTCTGCCGGGGGTCGACTATTCGACTTTTGTGGTCTCGCAGTGGGACGGCCTGAAGAACCGGCTCGGCAGCGGCACGCGGCTGCTGTACGCCAAAGGCAGCGAGATCGAGGGCGACGACAGGAGTGGCTTTGCCCAGGCGCTGGAGGTTGCGCGGCAGGCCGATCTGGTCATCGTCAGCGTCGGCGAGCGCTGGAACATGAGCGGCGAAGCCCGCAGCCGCGCCAGCCTGCGCCTGCCGGGCGTGCAGGAAGAGTTGGTGAAGGCGCTGCAAGCCAGCGGCAAGCCTCTGGTGGTCTTGCTCAATGCCGGCCGGCCCCTGGTGTTCAACTGGATCGCCGAGAACGTGCCAACCATTCTCTACACCTGGTGGCTGGGCAGCGAGGCCGGCAACGCGATTGCCGACGTGCTGACGGGCGACGTCAACCCCTCGGCCAAGCTGACCATCAGCTTTCCGCGCAGCGAGGGCCAGATCCCGATCTACTACAACAGCTTCAACACCGGGCGCCCGGGGCCCTCGGGGGTGTCGAGCGGCTACGTCAGCGGCTACATCGACCTTGCCGGCACGCCGCAGTATCCGTTCGGCTTCGGCCTGAGCTATACCGAGTTCGCTTACAGCGACTTGAAAATCGACAAGTCGCAACTGCGCGGCAACGACAGGTTGAACGTCTCGTTCCAGCTCCGGAACAGCGGAAACTACGCCGGCGAGGAAGTGGTGCAACTGTATTTGCGCGACAAGACCGCCTCCGTGGTACGGCCGCTGCGAGAGCTCAAGGACTTTGCCAAAATTCGCCTGGAGCCGGGCCAGACGCGGACCGTGCAGTTTCAGATCGACCGGGAAAAACTGTCGTTCTACAACGCGCAGTTGCAGTGGGCCGCCGAGCCGGGCGACTTTGAGTTGATGGTGGGCGCCTCGGCGGCGGACATTCGGTTGCGCACCAACTTCGAACTGACGCCATAGGACCGCTTGTGCTGAAAAAGAATCTTCTCGGCTGCGCCGGCTTGGCGCTGCTCCTGTTGGCCGCCGGATGCGCCATGCCGCCCAGCAGCGGCTCGACCGTGGACGCTCCCGCTGCCAAGACACTTGCCGCGCCAGCAAACCCGCCCCCCTATTCCATGCTGCGCACTGAGGGTACACGCTGGGTCAAGGCCGACGGCAGCGCGATCGAACTCAAAGGCGTCAATCTTGGCAACTGGCTGATGCCCGAGTTCTGGATGATGGGCTATGGCGACAACGCCCCGGTCAACGACCAGTGCACGCTGGAAGCGGTGCTGGACCGGCGCTTTGGCTTGGCCCAGCGCGAGCGGCTGCTCAAGCTGTTTCGCGACCACTGGATGACCCAGCGCGATTGGGACCTGATCCCCCAATTCAAGCTGAATCTGGTGCGCCTGCCCTTCATCTGGAGCGTCATCGAAGACGAGAAAAATCCGCGCCATCTGCGCCCCGATGCCTGGCATTACCTGGATGACGCCGTCGCCCAGGCGCAGGCCCGCGGCCTGTACGTGGTGCTGGACCTGCACGGCGCCGTCGGCGCCCAGGGCACCGAGCACCACAGCGGCTGCGCCGGCCAGAACCGGTACTGGAGTACGCCGGAGTACCAGCGGCGCACCAGCTGGCTGTGGCAACAAATCGCCGCCCGCTACCGGGACAACCCGGTGGTCGCCGGCTACGGCCTGCTGAACGAACCCTGGGGCAGTACGCCCGAGCAATTGGCCGCCGTGGTGAAAGCGCTTTACAGCGCAGTGCGCGCGGTGGACCCGAAGCACATCATCATCCTGCCCGACCACCCCAAGGGCCTCGCGGCCTACGGCAAGCCCGGCGAGCAGGGCATGCATGATGTGGTCTTTGAAACCCACCCCTATCCCGGTTTTTTTGGCTGGGGCAAACCGGGCCTGGAGGTGCACCGCGACTGGCTTGAGTGCCGTCCCGACGGCGGCGGCCTGTGCCAATGGCAAGCCCGCATGGCGGCGCTGAACACGCCCCTGTACATCGGCGAGTTCCAGCCCTGGGCCGAGCTGGAACCGGAGTTGAGCGGACAAATCACCCGTGCCAGTTTTGATGCCTACGCCAAGCGGGGTTGGGCCAGCAGCGCCTGGTCCTTCAAGAAGCTCAGCCGCACTGGCGGCAAGGCCCCGGTCAACTGGGGTCTGGTGACCAATGCCGCAGGGGCCGGCGTGCCAGAGCTCGACTTCGAAAAAGCTTCGCTGGCGGAAATCGAGAACTTTTTCAAGTTGTTCGGCAGCGTCCCCTATGAGGTTAACGCCCCGGTGCTGAAGTGGATGAACAGCGCGAGCGCGCCGGAGCCGTTCAGGCAACCGTAAACGCATGCAGGCCTGGCGAACCGTCTGGCCTAGGGGCGTCCAGGACTGCGGCTGGCGCGCACTTTGGCGGTGTTCATGTCTTTCCAACAGCGGTTTGCCCCATTCGCCTGCAGTCACCACAGGGCGAATCTATTCTTGCGTCCGACTAACATCGGTCGTACCAAGGAGATACCATGAAACTCAAAGGATTGATTGCGGCGCCCGCCGTCGCCCTGCTCGTCACCGCCTTGGCGGCCGCGCCCGGCACCTTGCCTGAAGGTTGGCTGCGTACGGGTTCGGCTAGCGGCTGCCGCACAAGTACCGAAGCCGTCAAGGACGGCCCAACGCCCAAGGCATTTGTTATCGAGTGCCCCAAGCTCACCGAGGGCTTCGCCACCATCATGCAAGTCATTTCTGCGCAAGACTATGCGGGCAAGCGTGTCCGCCTGTCGGCCAAGGTGCAAGGAGACAGCATGCAGGAGTGGGGCGGCCTCTGGCTGCGCGGTGATGCAGGAAAAGACGGGAACCGGGTCTTCGACAACATGCAAACACGGCCACTCAAGGGTAGCTTTGGCTGGCGCGAAGCCGAAGTAGTGCTGGATATTCCGTCGGATGTGGATGCCTTGAACTTCGGTTTTCTCCTGTACGGCGAAGGCACGCTGCGGACAACACAATTTCGACTTGAGGTAGTCCCCGACACTGTGCCCGTAACCGCTGGGCCAAAGTCTGTTCGCCCGACCCGGCCGATAAATCTGTCACCGCAGTAATCAACATGAATATCCCCAGGATGCGGACCCACGCTGTCGACGCCCTGCGTGACGAGTTCATGTGGCGTGGGCACTGGCTCGTCATGCTGGCGGGTGTGCTGGCTTTTGCGGCAACCCAACCCGCGGCCCACACCCACCCCGCATGGGGTCTGGCTCTGGGCCTGTGGTTGGGTTACTGCCTGGCCTATGCACTGACGACTGGGTTCGTCCAGCTATTCAAGCCGCAGCGCTGGCTTCTCGCACTAAGCCTGTTGACCCTGTGCGTGGCAGTTGGTGCGGCCACGGGTTGGTGGCTGGAACTGTCGCTACGCTCTGACATTTTGACGGTCAGCGCGCAGCACGCCCATGCCGGACTGCATCTGACCTTTTGCGCGGTGCTGCTGGTCACGCCCGTGGCACAAGCGGCAATGCGTCAACGCGCCATGCAAAAAGTGGAGGCCGAGCGGGCGCGCGTGCAGGCGGAGTTGCAGATGTTGCAGGCACAAATAGAACCACACTTTCTGTTCAATACTTTGGCCACACTGCGCAGCCTGGTGCGTCAACAATCTGTCGACGCACTGCCGTTGCTGGACCGCATCAGCGGATTTATGGAGGCCGTGTTGCCGCAGGTGCGGCAAACGCAATCCACCCTGGGGCGTGAGCTGCACATCGTGGAGCAGTACCTGGGCATACTTTCCATGCGCCTGGGTTCGCGCCTGAGTTACCGCATTGAGGTCGATGAAGCGCTGCACGACTTACCCCTTCCACCGTTGCTGCTGCAACCTCTGGTGGAAAACGCCATCGTGCACGGCATAGAACCGTGCGAAGCCGGTGGCAACATCACGCTGCAAGCCCGCAGCCAGGGGGAACGGCTTTCGCTCATCGTTTGCAACACGGGTGAACCCCTCCATTCGGCTCCGGCGGAAAAAGGGCACGGCGTGGCGCTGCAGAACCTGCGGGATCGCCTGCGCTTACTGTACGGGGATCAGGCCAGTTTTTCACTGCACGCCGGTGTTCACTGCACAGAAGCCGTGCTGCTGCTCCCACTGCCTTTGGAATCAAAACCCGCATGAACACTGCCCTGCTGGCCGATGACGAGCCCTTGTTGCTGGACGAATTGCGCGCGCTGCTGCAAGAGGCTTGGCCCGCACTGGAGATCGTGGCCTGTGCCGAAAACGGCGCGCAGGCCCGGCGCTTGATCGACGAGCTCAAACCGGACATCGTGTTCCTGGACATCCGCATGCCTGGCATGACCGGACTGGAATTGGCACGCTTGGTACCACCGGGCACGCAACTGGTGTTTGTCACGGCCCATGCCGAATACGCCTTGGATGCCTTTGAACACGCGGCGGTGGACTACCTGCGAAAACCCGTCACACCCGCACGTCTGGCTGTCACAGTGCAGCGACTGCAGCAACGTCTGTGCGCGCTGTCCGGCACCAACAAGCCACTGCGGTTCGTCCAAGCGTGGATAGGCCACAGCATGCGTGTCGTCGAGGTTGAGCACATCGCTGCCCTGCGCTCCGAACTGCGCTATACCCGCGCGCTGAGTTTCGACGGCGACAGCCTTCTTCTGCGCACACCGCTGAGCGAGTTGCTCAGGCAACTTGATTCAGATCTGTTTTGGCAAGTGCACCGTGGCTGTGTCATCAACGCCCGCGCCATTGAACGCATCGAGCGTCGCGAAGATGGGGAACTGATGGTGCATGTGCACGGTCAATCTGCCGCCCTGCCCGTCAGCCGCACGCATCGGGGGCGATTTCGCGGCATGTGAGCTCGCCGGCAAGCTGTTGATCAGCGCAAGCGCACTTCCACGGCAAGAGGGAAATGATCCGAGGGGTAAAGCCCATCGTACAAGTCGGTGATGACCCGGTGCGACTGCACCGTCTGCCCGGAGCTGACAAAGACGTAGTCGATCTTGTTGCCGGGCTGCAGATCCTTGCCAAAGCCGTTGAAGGTGATGCCACCGCCCTGGGCCGGCGTTTGCGACGCGACGGCGGCGTCCTGCAAGACGGCGGTCAGCGTCCGGTAGCCGGCAAAGTCCGGCCTGGCATTCAAATCGCCGGTCAGGATCAGCGGTAGTTGGTCGCCCAGCGAGCGCACCGTTTGCGTTATCAACCGGGCGCTTTGATCCCGCGCCTGCTCGCCGACATGGTCAAAATGGGTGTTCAAAAAATACAGTTCCCGGGCGCTGTCACGCGCTTTGAGCTTGAGCAGCGTCAGCGTGCGATTGAGCATGGCGTCCCAACCCCTGGAGACTTGTTCCGGGGTGGCGGACAGCCACAAGGTTTTTTGCGACTCAATCGAATAGGCCGAGCGCCGCACCAGCACGGCGTTCATTTCGCCCTGTTCCTTGCCATCGTCGCGACCGACGCCGACCCAGTCGAACTGGCCCAGCAGGGCCACCAGGTCCTTGACCTGAAACAGCTCGGCCTCCTGCAAGCCGATCAAATCGGCTTGCGACTTCCGGATCACCTGGGCCACCAGAAACTTGCGCCGCTGCCAGTGGTTGACGTCGTCCTTACGTTCGCAGGAGCCGCAGCGAATGTTGTAGCTCATGACGCGAAGCGGCGTCCGCGCCGCTGCTTGCGCGGTCTGCGCGAAGGCGCCCGGACCGAGTAGCAACAAGCCAGCCAGTGCCAGGGTGAGGCCGCAAAGACGGGTCAATGCTTGTCGGCGCAAGGGGAGCCGGCGTGACCGCGACAAGACATCAATGATGGTGCCCATGGGCACCGTGCACATGACCGTGCGCAATCTCTTCTTCGGTGGCGGCGCGCACCGCGGAGACGGTCAGGGCAAAACGCAAGCTCTTGCCGGCCATCGGGTGGTTGCCATCCAGCATGACCGTGTCGCCCTTGATTTTCAGCACATTGAACATCCGCGGCTGCCCATCCGCAGCCAGGCTCTGGAGTTGTCCGCCGACCTTGACGCCGGGCGGGAACTGGGTTTTCGGGATGGTTTGCAGCAGGCTCTCGTCGCGTTCGCCAAAAGCGTCTTGCGGCGCCAGCAGCAAGGTGGTCTGGTAACCGGGCAGTTGCCCGTCCAGCGCCGCCTCCACCTTGGGGAATATGGCGTCATAACCCCCGTGCAGGTAAACCATGGGCTCGCGCCCCGGGTCCAGCAGTTTGCCGGCCGCATCGGTCAGCTTGTAGCGCAAGGTGACGGCGGTGTTCTTTTCGATTTTCATAGGTGTGTGGGGGTCGGAAACCTGATTCTCTGTGTGCCATTTTCGCGCACTCCCGGGCCAGCCGCTGCGGGTACGTAAAATCAACCCCAATCTCGCGTCCGAGCGGCACCTGTCGCTCCTCATTCCATAGCAACCTGGACCTGATTTGGCATGCCCGGCAATCCAACCACCAAGACACTTTCGATGACCCAGGTTCTGCTGTGCGGCGCCGCCATCGTGACGCTCTCCATGGGCATACGGCACGGCTTTGGCCTGTGGTTGCAGCCGGTGACCCAAAGCCAGGGCTGGAGCCGCGAAACCTTTGCCTTCGCCATCGCCATCCAGAATCTGGTCTGGGGTTTTTCCGGCATCTTTGCCGGCATGCTGGCGGATCGCTTCGGTGCCTTCAGGGTGATTCTGGGTGGTGCCGTTTTGTACGCGCTGGGACTGCTGGGCATGGCCCATGCCAGCACGCCGTTTCTGTTTTCGGTCACGGCGGGGGTGCTGATTGGCATGGCGCAAGCCGGCACCACCTATGCCGTCATTTACGGCGTGATCGGCCGCAACGTTGCCGCCGACAAGCGCTCCTGGGCCATGGGCATCGCGGCCGCGGCCGGCTCCTTCGGCCAGTTTCTAATGGTACCGACCGAGGGTTTTTTGATCAGCAGTTTCGGCTGGAAAGAGGCCTTGATGATGCTGGGTCTGGCCTCCTTGCTGATGGTGCCGCTGGCCACCGGCCTGCGCGAACCCGGCTTTGCCGGTCACGCCGCCGGTCAGCGCCAGCAATCGATTTTTCAAGCCCTGAGCGAGGCCTTCCGCTACCCCAGCTTCCAGCTGTTGATGGCCGGCTATTTCGTTTGCGGTTTCCAGGTCGTTTTCATTGGCGTGCACATGCCCAGCTACCTGCGGGACAAAGGCCTGTCGCCGCAGGTCGCCAGTTACGCGCTGGCACTGATCGGCTTGTTCAATGTGTTTGGCACTTACGCGGCCGGCGCGCTGGGGCAGCGGCTGCAGAAGAAGAACATCCTGGCCTTCATCTACCTGGCGCGCGCCATCGCCATCAGCCTGTTCCTGCTGGTTCCGCTGTCGCCCGCCAGCGTCTACGTTTTTTCCAGCGTCATGGGCCTGCTGTGGCTCTCCACGGTGCCGCCCACCAACGCCACGGTGGCGCAGATATTTGGCGTGGCGCATCTCTCGATGCTCAGTGGCTTTGTTTTCTTCAGCCACCAGATCGGCTCTTTCATGGGCGTCTGGCTGGGTGGCTACCTGTACGACCGCACCGGCAGCTACAACCTGGTCTGGTACATCGCCATCGTTTTGGGCGTGCTGGCGGCGCTGGTGAACCTGCCCATCAAGGAAGCCTCCATCAACCGCAAGGACGCCTTGCAAGGCGCGTGAAACTGTGAACCGCGGGCGCAAACTCCTGTTCTACGGCGCTGCGCTTTGCCTGCTTCTGGTGGTTTTTTCGCTCTATATGCGGCCCGATTTCCTGTTCACCCTGGCGAACCAGATCTGGATCTGTTTCTGACCCCATGCCGGAGCTATCCTCTGCAACCCTGATCGATGGCGCGGGACCGGTCTCAAGCTGGGTCCAACGCTGGTCGCACCTGGTTGCGCCCCACGGTTCGGTGCTGGACATCGCTTGCGGCCAGGGGCGTCACATGCAGTGGTTTGCGCAGAGGGGGCATGTCGTCACCGGCATCGATCGCTCGCCAGCGGCTCTGGCGCTAGCGGCAAACTTCGGCGCGGTGGTTCTGGCCGATATTGAAATGGCGCCCTGGCCCCTGATGAACGGCAGCCAGGTTCGCCAGTTCGACGCGGTGATTGTCACCAACTACTTGTGGCGACCGCTGTTGCCGCTGATCGCGCAATCTGTTGCGCCGGCGGGCCTGCTGATTTACGAAACCTTTTCCAGCGGGAACGAGACCGTGGGCAAACCATCGCGGCCGGACTTTCTGTTGCGCCCGGGCGAGTTGTTGACCGCTTTTGCCGGCCTGCGGACCCTTGCTTTTGAAGAAGGGTTTGCTGAAAATCCTCCCCGCTTCCTGCAACGGATCGCCGCTGTGCGGGCTGATTTGGCAGATGCCCTCGATCGGCCACCCAAGCGTTACACGCTCTAGGTAGAATGCCCCATTACCGTTAAAAAGCACCCGGACATGACCTCCTCAAGCATCCAAATCACGGGCAGCATCGTGGCACTTGTCACACCGATGCACGAAGATGGCAGTGTCGACTACCCGACGCTGCGCAAACTGATCGACTGGCACATCGCCGAAGGCACCGACTGCGTGTGCGTCGTTGGCACCACCGGGGAGTCGCCCACCGTCAATGTGCAAGAGCATTGCGAAATCATCCGTGTCGCGGTGGAACAATCCGCGGGACGGGTGCCCATCATGGCGGGCTGCGGCGCCAACTCCACGGCGGAGGCGATTGAGCTGGCCAAGTTTGCCAAAGCGGTGGGGGCAAATTGCCAACTGCAAGTTGTGCCCTATTACAACAAGCCGACCCAGGAAGGACTGTACCTGCACTTCAAAGCGATTGCGCAAGCGGTTGAGCTGCCGATCGTGCTGTACAACGTACCCGGCCGCTCGGTGGCAGATATGGCGCACGACACCGTGCTGCGCCTGGCGCAAGTCAGCGGCATCGTGGGTATCAAGGAAGCCACCGGCAATATTGAGCGGGCCCAGTGGCTGATCCGGGAAGCGCCCAAGGGATTTGCCATTTATTCCGGGGACGACCCGACCGCAGTGGCCTTGATGCTGTGCGGTGGGCATGGCAATGTCAGCGTATCGGCCAACCTGGTGCCACGCCTGATGCATGAACTGTGCGTTGCGGCGATCGCCGGCGACACCAAGCGGGCCATGGAAATTCAGTTGAAACTGCTGCCTTTGCATAAATATCTGTTTACCGAGGCCAATCCCATTCCTGTCAAATGGGCCATGGCCAGAGTCAAACTGTGCGGCGGCACGCTGCGTTTACCCATGACACCTTTGAGCCACGCCAATGAAGCCGTGGTTGAACGTGCCCTGCAAGCAGTCGGTCTGGTCTGACCTGGCCGGGCTTACCCTATTTCGCCTACCCCATTCATTACCCCAAGGGATATATTTGTGAATCATTTCTCCAAACTTGCACTGCTGAGCCTTTCACTCGCCGTGGCGGCGTGCTCGGTGCTCGAGAGCGAAAAAATCAACTACAAAAGCGCGGGCAAGGCACCGTCGCTTGAAGTCCCGCCGGATTTGACCCAACTCTCCGCCAGCTCCCGTTATGCCGTTCCCGGTGGAACGGTGACGGCATCGAGTTTCCAGCTGGGTCAAGCCAGCCCGTCGACCCCCACTGCGGTGACTGCCCTGGGCGATGTTCGTATCGAGCGCGCCGGGAGCCAGCGCTGGCTGGTGGTGAATCGACCGGCCGACAAACTTTGGGATCCGGTACGTGACTTCTGGCAGGAAAATGGTTTTCTGCTGATCATGGAACAAGCCAATTTGGGCATCATGGAAACCGACTGGGCGGAAAACCGGGCCAAGATACCGCAGGACTTTATTCGCAGTGCCATAGGAAAAGTATTCGACTCACTTTATTCGACCGGGGAGCGTGACAAATTTCGCACGCGTCTGGAACGCAATGCGAGCGGTGGCACCGAAATCTTCATCAGCCACCGGGGCATGGTGGAGGTGTACGCCAACAAGGAGAAAGACGGAACGGTATGGCAACCCCGTGCCCCCGATCCGGAACTCGAAGCCGAGTTCCTGGGCCGGCTGATGGTGAAACTGGGCGTGACGAAAGAACAATCCAAAGCCTTGCTGGCCGCTGAGGTCAACAAGAGCAGTGCCCGTGTTGCCGTGGTCAATGGGCAAACGGTGGTCCAAATTGACGAGGGCTTCGCCCGTGCCTGGCGGCGTGTCGGCTTGTCTTTGGACCGCACCAGTTTCACGGTGGAGGACCGGGACCGCAGCCAAGGCATTTATTTTGTCCGTTATGTCGAGCCGACAGCAGACAAGTCAGAAGCCGGCTTCTTCGGCTCACTCTTTGGCGGCTCGAAGGCAGGTGCGACGCCGCTGAAATACCGCATTGCCGTAGTCAGCCAAGGCGAGTCAACGACGGTATCCGTACTCAATGAAAGCGGGGCGCCGGACAACTCGGCCAATGCGCAGCGTATCGTCAAACTTATTGCCGATGACCTGAAGTAAGCCAACCCGCCATGCCGACGTGATGCCCGGAACTGTCCTTCCGGGCTTTTCGAGCCAGTTTCTTCGGCCCATAAAAAAAGCCACCTGACGGTGGCTTTTTTGACTCAACAGAGTTGAGTAGGTAGAAATTACTTCTTCGCAGCGCTGGCAGCCGGAGCAGCGCCAGAAGCGGCAGCCTCGGGAGCGGCAGCAGCCGGGGCAGCGGCAGCGCCAGAAGCAGCAGCCTCGGGAGCCGGAGCAGCAGCGGGTGCGGGTGCCGGAGCAGCGGCAGGAGCCGGTGCAGGAGCAGGTGCTTCTTCTTTCTTACCACAAGCAACCAAAGCGGCGGCGGCAATGACAGCGGCCAAAACGAGCGATTTTTTCATTTGAAAAATACCTAGTGAGTTAATGAAACAATTTCCGGAAATTGTCGGTGCAGGATTACTGCAAGGACCAAGCAAAAATGACTCGAGATCTCTTTGCTCAGCTTTGCATTATAGGCCAATAATTGGGGGGTTCCGCCACCTGTGGCAGCGGGACGACGTTCATCAAGCGCTGCGTACCGGGCGCTTCTTGGCATCGCGGGGCACGAAGACCTTGCCACCATTGCCCGGCCTTACCCCCATCGGCTTGCCAAACGCAGGCTTGCGGGCGCCAAAATCGCCGCGCGGCGCCATGCCGTCATTGCGGGCACCGGCAAAGCGGTCATTGAAGCCGCCTTTGCGTTCGTAGCTGAACCCCTCACGCGCGCCGCCACTGCGGCCATCGGCCTGACCGAATCCACCCGCGTTGTTGTTTTGATAGCCATTGGCGCCCGAATCGCGAGCCGCCCCGGGATTCCTGTCGGCAAAACCGCCCCGATTGGCGCCGAAACCAGCAGCACGGCCGGCGCCCGCAAAATTGCGGTCGCGCCCCTGATAGTCATTGCCACCACGGCTTTCACGATTCCCAAAATTGGAACTGGGACGCGAATCGGGGAAACGCTGCTTGGGCTCCAGTCCCGGAACGGTCTCGCCCTTGAATTGATGATGGCTGTAGAACTCAATGTCCATGATCTTTCGACGATCACGGAACTCGGCGAACGTCACGGCCAGACCATCGCGCCCAGCGCGTCCGGTACGGCCAATACGGTGCGTATAGTCTTCCGCCTTCATCGGCAAACCGAAATTGAACACATGGCTCACCGTGGGTACGTCGATACCGCGTGCCGCCACATCGGTGGCCACCAGGATTTGCACCTGGCCCTGGCGCAAGGCCATCAAACGGCGGTTGCGCAAACCCTGGCTCAAGGCGCCATGCAATGCGACAGCGGAAAAGCCTTCCTGCTGCAAATCATTGGCCAAGCCATCGCATTCGATTTGGGTACTGGCAAACACGATCGCCTGGTTAATGGTGGTATCACGCAGCCAATGGTCCAGCAATTTGCGCTTGTGCTGCGCGTTATCGGCCCAGAAGAGCTTTTGCTGGATATTTTGGTGCCGCTCCTGCGGGCTGTCGATCTGCAAGCGCTGGGGTTCACGCATCACGCGCGAAGCCAGTTGCTGAATACGCGGCGCAAAGGTGGCGCTGAACATCATGGTCTGCTTGCGCGCCATGGTCAACTGGTTGATTTCAGCCAGGTCGTCGGAAAAGCCCAAGTCCAGCATACGGTCGGCTTCGTCGACCACCAAAAACTGCACTTTGTCGAGCTTGATCTGCATGGAGCGTTGCAGATCCAGCAAACGACCCGGCGTGGCCACCACCAGGTTGGCGTTTTGCAGTTTGGCAATCTGCAGTTGGTAAGGCATGCCACCCACAATGTTGGCAATGCGCAGACCGCGGCAATGTTGCACCAGGTCAATGGCATCGTGCGCTACTTGCTGGGCCAGTTCACGCGTCGGACAAACGATCAGGGCGCCCGGAGCGGTGGCCGAAAAGTTGCGCGGATTGGTGGGGTCTTTACGTTTGGCGCGCTTGGGAGGCGCTTCGCCTTTTGCCGCTGCTTCGGCCACTGCACGTTCGAAGTCGGCACGTTCTTTCGCCTCGGCCTGCGCCTGCTGGGTCAGCAAGGTATGCAGGACCGGCAACAGGAACGCGGCGGTCTTGCCACTACCGGTCTGACTCGACACCATCAGGTCGATAAAGCGCGCCGCTTCATCCGACCCACTGTGGCCTTGCAGCGCCAGCGGAATGGTTTTCAACTGCACCGTGGTCGGTTGCGTGAAGCCCAGATCTTTTACCGCCTGAAGCAATTCGGGAGCCAGGCCGAAAGTCAGAAAGCCGTTGGGGATCTCAGCAGCGACCGCCACTGCCTGGTCGTCGTTGTTTGGCATTTCGGCCGTTTGATTGGAAAAATTTTCGACAAGCGAAATATCGCCCGTCGCTTGAAAAGCGTCAGTCATGGATTTACTCACACGCGAGCGCTGCAGCGTTTGCAACGACTCCGTCAATGGTTAAAAAACATCAACCATCAAACGGAACCTGCGCCAACTCACGGGGAGTTCAAGCAGCGCCGGGGGTCATTTTCTGCAGGTTCGCACTAGTGAACCGGCTTTGGACCCTGTGAATGAAGGGAGATGTACAAATGTGCACCGCTGTTTCCAGTGCAGCTTTCTATTATGACATAGATTCGGGTTTCTACCTAACCCAGTTTCAAAAAGTGATCCCGATAGTGTTCCATCTCGTCAATGGACTCGTGCACATCGGCCAGGGCGGTGTGCCGCTGCTGTTTCTTGAACGACGCATAAACCTCCGGACGCCAGCGTTTGGACAACTCCTTGAGGGTGCTTACGTCCAGATTGCGGTAGTGAAAAAATGCCTCCAATTTAGGCATGTACTTGACCAGAAAGCGTCGGTCCTGCCCGATGCTGTTGCCACACATCGGAGAAGCGTTCTTGGGCACGTACTGGGTCAAGAATGAAATCAGGTTCGCTTGTGCCTCCTCTTCGGTCAAGGTCGAGGCCTTGACCTTGTCAATCAGGCCACTTTTTCCGTGCGTGCCTTTGTTCCAGGCGTCCATGCTGTCAAGCTGCTCGTCGCTTTGGTGGATCACCAGCACCGGACCTTCGGTACGACATTCAAGGTTTGGGCCGGTGACGACGACCGCGATTTCAATGATTCGTTCATGTTCGGGCTCAAGCCCGGTCATCTCGCAATCAAGCCAGACAAGGTTTTGGTCGGATTTGACAAGCAATGCGTTGCCTGGGTTGGGGTTCTGTACGTTCATGCCCGGAATTGTCGCCGATGACCTAAACTCGGGCGCCATGCCTGATTCGTTTCTCCTGTCTTCCCCTTCGATGTTGCTGACCCTCGCCTTTGCGCTGACCCTGATCGCAGGCATGGTGCTGAAATTCTGGCTCAGCGCCCGCCAAATCCGGCATGTGGCACAACACCGCGCTGAAGTGCCGGAAGCGTTTTCCCGCACCGTCAGCCTGAGCGCGCACCAGAAGAGCGCCGACTACACGATCGCCAAGGTGCGTTTTGGCCTGTTCGAACTGGTGCTGGGTTCACTGGTTCTTCTGCTGTGGACCTTGTTTGGCGGACTCTCGACACTCAACCTGGCGCTGCTTGGGTGGCTGGGCGGTGGCATGGGGCAGCAGATGGCGCTGCTGGCAGGATTTGTGCTCATCAGCGGATTTATTGATTTGCCGCTGACGCTGTACCAGACCTTCGTCATCGAGGAGCGTTTCGGCTTCAACCGGATGACATTCAAGCTCTGGCTGATCGATTTGATCAAATCAAGCTTGCTCGGGGTCATCATTGGCTTGCCCATTGCCACGCTTATCTTGTGGTTGATGGGTGCCGCCGGCAACCGCTGGTGGCTGTGGGCCTGGGGCGTCTGGATGGGTTTCAATCTGCTGGTGTTGCTGATCTACCCGACCTTCATCGCACCCTTGTTCAACAAATTTTCACCCGTAGAGGACGAAACACTCAAAGCACGCGTGACGGCCCTGATGCAGCGTTGCGGCTTTGCCGCAAAAGGACTTTTTGTAATGGACGGCAGCCGACGCAGCGCCCACGCGAATGCTTACTTCACCGGCTTTGGCGCGGCCAAGCGCGTGGTGTTTTATGACACGCTGCTGGCCAAACTGTCGGCCGGCGAAGTGGACGCCGTGTTGGCGCACGAACTTGGGCACTTCAAGCACAAACACCTGGTCAAACGCATCGTTTCAATGTTCGCCCTGAGCTTGCTTGGTTTTGCCCTGCTGGGCTGGCTGGCAACGCAACTGTGGTTCTACCACGGGCTGGGAGTGCAGCCCAACCTGAACGCCCCGAATGACGCTCTGGCCCTGCTGCTGTTCATGCTCACCGTGCCGGTCTTCAGCTTCTTCATCGCACCGGTGTTTACCTGGTTCTCGCGAAAGCACGAGTTTCAGGCGGATGCCTACGCCGTGGCTCAAACCAGCGGCCAGGACCTCGGTACCGCCTTGCTCAAGCTTTATGAAGATAACGCCTCGACACTGACACCCGATCCGGTGTACGTGAAGTTCCACTACTCTCACCCGCCAGCGTCCGAGCGCCTGGCACGGATGCGGGTCTGAGCCAACGACCGCCCACCCGCAAGGCGATCAGTCGATGCAACAAGACACTCTCCAGCGCGGCCTGATCGTCGCCAATTACGGCCGCCACTTTCTGGTCGAAACGCCAGACGGGAAGCGCCTGATCTGCCATTCGCGCGGTAAGAAGAGTCAGGGGTTGGTGGGGGATCGGGTCCTGTGGCAGGCCTCGCGCGACGAGGGCACCATCGAAAAGATCGAACCGCGGAAAAACGTGTTTTACCGCCAGGATCAAATCCGGACCAAGTCTTTTGCCGCGAATCTGGACCAGATATTGATCCTGATCGCGGCTGAGCCCGAATTCTCCAGCAGTCAACTCTCTCGCGCCCTGATTGCGGCGGAGGCCGAGCACATCACGCCCATCATTGCGCTCAACAAAAGCGACCTGATCGAGCCCTTCGCGCGCGCCTGGGAGTGGCTGCTGCCGTATCGGCAAATGCATTACGGCGTGCTCCCGCTGTCGCTCAAAAAATCGGCCCAAGTGGATCGGGGCGCGCTGTTGAAACTGCTGGCGGGCAAAACGACGTTGGTGCTGGGTCCGTCCGGAGCCGGCAAGAGTACCTTGATCAACCTGCTGGCACCGGGCGCGCTGGCACAGACCGGTGAAATTTCCCAAGCCTTGAATTCGGGCAAACACACCACTACCAGCACCACCTGGTACTGGGTGGACGAGGATAAAACGACGGCCTTGATTGACTCGCCAGGGTTCCAGGAATTTGGTCTGAACCACATCGACCCGGCACAGTTGGCGGCTTATATGCCGGACCTCAAACCCCACGTGGCCAACTGCAAGTTCTACAACTGCAGCCATCTTCACGAGCCCGGTTGCGGCGTCATGGCCGCCATCAAACCAGACGCCGATCCCGCAGGCATCAGTGCCAATCGCTACAAAATTTACAGCGACTTGTATGCCGAGCTGAGCCAGGTGAAAAGATATTGAAAGATCGGGTGAACAGGCCCTAGCCCAGCAGGCGCGCCAGTGTCAGGAGAGCGAGCAGTACCATCCACATGACCACCGTGCGCCAGACCAGGCCGACCACCACGGCCAGATGCGCCAGTTCGGGCACCTGCCCGGAAGACGGTTCACTCTGCCTGTCTGAACCCTGCAGCCGAATATTGACCGCGCCCGCTGTCGCCGCCAGCACGACGCCATCATTGTCGCCAGCAGAACGCGGCTCGTAATTGCGCCAGCCATCAATCGCTTCTTCAAAGCTGCCAACCACGGCAAAACTGATCGCGGTAACACGACTTGGCACCCAGTCAATAACCATCCAGGCGTCAGCGGCAGTCTGTTGCAGCGCTTCACTGACCGGCTGATGGTGCGTCCTGCTCCTGTGCCGCCAGTAGCGGGCGACGAATTCACTCAATCGGTACAGGACCGCGCCGGCCGGGCCGAAACCAAAAGCCGCCAGAACCGAGAACCAGGTCAGCACGCCGAAGACATGACGGTGGGCCGACAGCACCGAATGCTCAATCACGTGACGCACGATTTCGCTGCGGGGCAACTCGCTGGCGTCAATCTGTTTCCAGCTTGCCAGCAATTCGCGAGCCCGATCTTCGTCCCCATCCGCCAGGGCATTCCTGATCTGGGTGAAATGAAAACTGAACTGTCTGAACCCGAGCGTTGCATACAGCACCGCCACGCTCCAGATTACCGCCACCGGCCAGCCCAAAAAAGCATCCAGCAGGCTGTAAATGGCCAGTGTTGCCAGCGACGGGCCGCCCACCGCAAAGCCCCAGGCCAACCAGCCATGGAAGGATTTTCCGGCATCAAAATTTCGGGTACTCCAGCGCACCCAGGCACGCATGCTGGCATGCACCGGATTACCCAGACTCAGAGGACGCGCCTGCTCCAGCAACAGGGCAAGAAGCACCGAAATAAAGCTCATGCAACCATCATAGCTGCACTGTGCCTCAGGCCGACAGCATTCGATAGAAGTTGCGCAGCATGCCGGCGGTGGCACCCCAGATGAAACGCTGCGTCATGCGGTCCTGATACGGCATCGAGAACCATTCGCGTCGAACCCCTTCCCACTCGAAAACATGACGCCGATGATGGCCTGGGTTCATCAGGAATTCCAGTGGCACCTCGAACACATCGGCTACTTCGTAGGCGTTGGGGGTCAGCGTAAAACCTGGCTCTACCAGACCGACCACCGGCGTGATGATGAAAGCCGAACCGGTCGCGTATTGGGGCAACAGGCCCAGCACCTGCACCAAAGCCGGATCCAGGCCAATTTCTTCTTGCGTCTCGCGCAAGGCGGTGGCCGATGCATCCGCGTCGTCTGCCTCGGCCTTGCCACCCGGAAAAGCAATTTGCCCGGAATGGGTCGATAGATGCAGGGTGCGCTCCGTCAGCAGGACGGTGGGCTGCTCGCGCATGACGATCGGCAGCAGCACCGAGGCATGCGTCGGTGCCCGGTCGACAAATTTTGTCTCCGCCAGCAATTCGGGCTCCCACAGCGGGGGTGAAGCGAAGCGCCGCCGCAAGGCCACTGGCTGCAGCGATGCCCGCGGCACTACCGGCAGATGTGAATCCACGCCCTGCACCGGAACTTGACGCGGGTCGAAGTTCGGCAAACTGGACAAGGAGACACTGGATACGCTTGACGCCATGGAAAAGACGATGAGAAAAAACCTAAAAGCAAAAAAGCCGCCTCAAGCATAAGCTGGGCGGCTTTTCCAAAACAGCTCGCGTTATGCGTTAGCGGCTTGGGTAGCGGTTTTCTTGGCCGGCAGCTTTTCCTTGATACGGGCCGATTTACCACTGCGATCGCGCAAGTAGTACAGCTTGGCACGACGCACATCGCCACGGCGCTTGATTTCGATACTGGCAATCAGCGGGCTGTAGGTCTGGAAAGTACGCTCAACACCTTCTCCGCTGGAGATTTTTCGAACGATGAAGGCACTGTTGAGGCCGCGATTGCGTTTGGCAATGACGACGCCTTCATAGGCTTGCAGACGCTTGCGCGCCCCTTCAACAACGTTCACGCTGACAACCACCGTGTCACCGGGGGCGAATTCGGGAATTGTTTTCCCGAGGCGAGCAATTTCTTCCTGCTCAAGGGTTTGAATCAAATTCATGTTTTCCTCAAATGATCTTGGAAGCGCCAGCGTCGGGATTGACGCAAAGGCCCCACTGCAAACGAAGCAAGGCGGCCCGCCAGAGGATCGATAAGCCTTAAATTATAACCCGATCGAACGCCCAAAGCCCAACTGGACCTCAGTGCCCGAGCAGAAAAGCTTCGTCCATGGGGCTCAGCCGCCCGGCCTGCCGCGCCTGCGCTATCAAATCGGGGCGCAAGCGGGCGGTCAGGGCCAGCCGCTGCTCACGCCGCCACCGTTCGATCCGGTCATGGTGACCCGAGAGCAGAACTTCCGGCACCGTACTGCCGGACCAGTTCTCCGGGCGGGTGTAATGCGGGCAATCCAGCAAGCCGTCCAGCGCCGGATTGAAGCTGTCCTGCTGGTGGCTGTCTGCACTGCCCAAGACCCCCGGCTGCAGGCGAGCGACGGCGTCCAGCAAAGCCATGGCGGCAATTTCACCACCCGACAGAACAAAGTCGCCCAGACTGATTTGCTGCGTGACATGGGCGTCGATAAAACGCTGGTCAATCCCCTCATAGCGGCCACAAATCAGTACCGCACCCTGGCTGTCGGCCAAGCGCGCCACCACGGAGTGACTAAGCGGCACGCCAGCAGGCGAAAAGAGAACCACCGGGACAGCATCATGGCGTTCCACCTGGATGCTTTTCAGGCACAGGGTCAGGGGTTCGGCCATCATCACCATGCCAGGGCCACCGCCAAACGGCCTGTCATCGACGCGCCGGTAATTCCCGGAAGCAAAATCCCGTGGGTTGGAAAAATGCACATCCACCTGGCCAGACTCGAAGGCACGCCGGGTGATGCCGCTGGTCAACAGCGGCGCAAACAATTCCGGAAAAAGCGTGACAACGTCGAAGCGCATCTGACGACTCTCAATAGTCGGCTTGCCAGTCCACCAAAATGCGCCGCCCTGGCAAATCAACGTCGTCAATGTAGGTCGACACAAAGGGGATCATTCTCTCGAACTTCTTGCCCTCTTGCTCGCAATCCATCACCAGTACGGTTTGCGCTCCGGTTGACAACAGTTCCTTGACCGTCCCCAGCATCACACCGGCCCGATTGACGACATTCAATCCAATCAGGTCGACCCAATAGTATTCATCTTCTTGCGTGCTTGGGAAACTGGACCTGGAGACGAAAATACGGGCGCCACGCAGGGCTTCAGCCGCATCGCGGTCATCGATCTCACGCGCTGAAGCGACAACCGCGCCAGAGTGCGTCTTGGCTTGCACGATGGACAGCTTGCCAACGCCGGAAAAGGTTTTTGCCCCGATCTCGGATGGCAAAAGAAACCAGCGCTTGGAAGAAAAAAGCGCCTCCGGATCGGCGCTGTAAGGCTGGACTCTGAACCAGCCTTTGATGCCCCAGGCATCATTGACGCGCCCAACTTCGATGGCATCCGCCGGCAGTTCGGCGGCTTCGAGGCCAGGCAGCATCACAATGGCATCAGACCGCTTTTTTTGCCGCTTGCTCGACCAGTCGCTCCACCGTGGGGGAGGCCTGAGCGCCTACGCTTTTCCAGTAAGTGAGACGGTCCTGAGCAATGCGGATGCTCTCTTCATTGGCAGTCGCGATCGGGTTATAAAAACCAATGCGCTCAATGAAACGACCGTCACGGCGGGTCCGCTTGTCGGCGACGACAATATTGAAAAACGGGCGTGCTTTGGCACCGCCACGGGCGAGTCGAATGACGACCATGATTTATCCTTTGGGGTGGCAGAGTTTTATTTCCACCATTTAATAAGCACTCAATCCAGCGTTGAGACACGCGACATGACCACCCGGTCAGCGACACACTGGAAAGCTTTTTATTATAACGTTTCCTCTATTTATGCCTATTATTCGCCCCAGCCAATCCCGAGACCTCCCGGCTATTGCCGCCATTTATGCCCATCACGTGCTCACCGGAACCGGTACTTTCGAGCTTGAACCGCCCTCCGAGAGCGAGATGGCGAACCGCCGTACCGATGTGCTGTCCAAGGGGCTACCCTACCTGGTGGCAGCCGAAGGCGATACGGTACTGGGCTTTGCCTACTGCAACTGGTTCAAGCCACGCCCAGCCTATCGGTTCTCGGCCGAAGACTCGATCTATGTGGCCCCGCAGGCCCAGGGCCACGGCCTCGGCCGGGCGCTGCTGACAGAACTGGCAACGCAAGCGGAAAAAGCGGGCGTGCGAAAATTGATCGCGGTGATTGGCGACTCGGCCAATACCGGATCGATCGGGGTCCACCGTTGTGTCGGGTTTTCCCACGTCGGCGTACTTCAATCCTGCGGCTGGAAATTTGATCAATGGCGCGATGTGGTCATGATGGACAAGGCGCTGGGCCTGGGCGCCACAAGCGCCCCGCAATAGCAACAGGATGTCATGAAAAACAAAACTCTGGCCGCTTGGCTGGCATTGATCGGCGGCCCCTTGGGACTGCACCGTCTTTACTTGCACGGGAGCGGCGACCTGTTGGGTTGGTTACTGCCCGTCCCCACCGCCTTGGGCCTGTACGGTCTTGAGCGGGTGTGGCGCAATGGATTGGACGACTTGTGGAGCTGGCTGTTGATCCCGCTACTGGGTTTTACCATCGCCGGCTGCGCATTGACGGCCATTGTTTACGGCTTGACAAGCCCGGAGAAATGGAACGCCCGGTACAACCCTTCGGCGCTCCCGGACGCCGCCTCGGGAAACAGCAACTGGGCGACCATTGGAGCGATAGTGTTGGCCCTGCTGCTGGGCAGCACAGTCCTGATGAGCAGCATGGTGTGGAGTGTTCAACACTACTTTGAATACCAAATCGAGGAGGCCCGCAAGATTTCTCAATGAAGCAGGCCGTTGACGGGCGACGCTGTTCGGCGCGCTAAAAGACCTGCAGACTGACCCAATAGGCAATTGCACCGATGAAGGCCGTGGCGGGAATCGTCAGGATCCAGGCCCAGATGATGTTACCGGCGACACCCCAGCGCACAGCACTGGCACGCTGGGTCGCACCGACCCCCACGATCGCCCCGGTAATGGTATGGGTGGTCGAAACCGGAATACCCAGAATTGCCGCCGTGAAAAGCGTAATGGCGCCCCCCGTTTCGGCACAGAAGCCGTGCACCGGCTTGAGCTTGGTGAGTCTTTGACCCATGGTCTTGACAATGCGCCAGCCGCCAAACAAGGTACCCATGGCAATCGCCGTGTAGCAACTGAGCACCACCCAGGTCGGCGGCGACTTGTCCGCGGCGGCGGTGTAGCCGGTGGCGATCAGGAGCATCCAGACAATACCGATGGTTTTCTGTGCATCATTGCCACCGTGGCCCAGACTGTAAGCACCGGCCGACACCAGTTGCAGCCGCCGAAACCAGCGGTCAACGCGACTGGGTGTGCTGCTGCGAAAGAGCCACGACACTCCAATCAGCATCAGCGAGCCCAACAGGAATCCCATCAGGGGCGACACAAATATGAACACCACCGTCTTCGCTATGCTGGCAAATATCAGCGCCGAGGCGCCGGCCTTGGAAATGACGGCGCCGACAATGCCCCCGATCAGCGCGTGCGAGGAACTGCTGGGGATACCGTAATACCAGGTGATGAAGTTCCAGCTGATGGCACCAACCAGGGCGCCAAAAACAACGTTCACGTCGACCACCCCGGGCTGTGCCAGCCCTTTGCCAATCGTCGCCGCCACACTCAACTGAAAAATCACGATCGCGATGAAATTGAAGACCGCCGCAAAAAGCACGGCCTGTCCGGGTTTCAGAACACCGGTCGATACCACCGTGGCAATCGAGTTTGCGGCGTCATGAAATCCGTTCATGAAATCGAACGCCAGCGCCAGCACCACCAGCATCACCACCACCCACAGCCCCACCTGAACCGATGCCATGACAGTAACGGCTCAGGAGTTCTCGAGGACAATGCCCTCGATAACGTTGGCGACGTCTTCGCACTTGTCGGTGATGGTCTCCAGCAATTCATAGATCGCCTTGAGTTTGATCACCTCACGCACGTCCGGCTCCTCCCGGAACAGCTTGCTCATGGCACTTCTCATGACGCGGTCGGCATCCGACTCAAGCTGGTCGATCTCCTCACAGGTTTTCAGTGCCGCCGCCGCCGTCGCCGGGTCGGCCACCTTGGCCAACATATTGACGGCATCGCGCACCCGTTCGCAGCACTTGACGCTGAGGTCGGTCAGGCGCGTGATGTCTTCCGTCATGTGGTGCACGTCGTACAGCGCCATGGTCTCGGCCGAGTCCTGGATCAGGTCGGCAATATCGTCCATGGTGTTGATCAGCGTATGAATCTGTTCCCGATCAATGGGCGTAATGAACGTGATATGAATTGCCTTGTTGACATCATGTGTGACCCGGTCCGCCGCCCGCTCGGCATTGTCCACGTCCTGGTTGTATTTTTGGCGCAGGTGAAGATCGCTGTAGTTCGCCACCAGCTTGGAAAACGCCCGTGCCGCCTCAACGATACGGTCAGCATGCTGGTTGAACATTTCAAAAAAATTACCATCGCGCGGCAACAGCTTGCCAAAGAACATGGCTGACTCCTCAAGGGAAGATATCAAAGATATGACGTATTTGTGACTGCGCGAAGTTTAACCGCCCGCCCTGCCGGGAACACCCCGGAAAAATCAAGCATTGCGAAAAATAAAAAACACCGCGCCCACCATGCACAGCGCCGCCCACAGATAGTCCAGTTTGAAGGGTTCCTTCAGGTACAACATGGCAAATGGCACAAACACCGAAAGCGTAATCACTTCCTGCGTGATCTTGAGTTGAGCCACGGTGAAACCGGCTTGCTGAAAACCAATACGGTTGGCCGGCACCTGTAATGCGTACTCGAACAACGCAATGCCCCAACTCACCAACGCGGCGACATACCAGGGTGCGCTCGCCAGGTTTTTAAGATGGCCGTACCAGGCGAAAGTCATGAAGATATTGCTGCCTACCAGCAACAAGACCGTCTGCAAGGACAAGGGGATGGATTGAAGCGCGTTCATGCCGCGGATTATCCGGCACACGCGCCCCTGGGCTGGCGCAAAAAAACACCCCGCAAATTGAATTGCGGGGCGTTTGCGGATCGGCTATCGAGCCTTTTCGGGGCTCGATATCACCCATCAGGCGGCAGCACTTTCCTTGACGGAAGCGGCAGCGTCGGTGTAATCCTTGACCTTGTCAAAGTTCAGGTATTGATAAACCTTGTCGCTGGCCGCCATCAGTACCCCCATGTCGGCCATGTACTCTGCCTTGGTCGGGATGCGCCCCAGCTTGGAGCAGATGGCCGCCAGCTCGGCACTGCCCAGGTACACGAAGCTGTTCTTGCCCAGACGATTCGGGAAGTTGCGGGTGGAGGTGGAGAACACGGTGGCACCTTCCCTGACCTGGGCCTGGTTGCCCATGCACAGGCTGCAACCGGGCATTTCCATGCGGGCACCGGCGGAACCCAGCACGCCGTAATGGCCTTCTTCGCTCAGTTGTTTGGCGTCCATCTTGGTCGGCGGCGCCATCCACAACTTGACCGGAATATCGCGCTTGTTCTCCAGCAGCTTGCTGGCGGCGCGGAAATGGCCGATGTTGGTCATGCAGGAGCCGATGAAGACTTCGTCGATCTTGGCGCCGGCGACCTCGGACAGTGTCTTCACATCATCCGGATCGTTCGGGCAGGCCACGATCGGCTCATGGATGTCGGCCAGGTCAATCTCGATGACGGCGGCATATTCGGCATCGGCGTCGCGTTCCAGCAACTGCGGATCGGCCAGCCAAGCCTGCATCGCCTTGATCCGGCGATTGATGGTACGCACGTCGGAATAGCCCGAGGCAATCATCCATTTCAGCAGCGTGATGTTGCTGCTGATGTACTCTTGAATCGGCGCCTTGTTCAGATGCACGGTGCAACCGCCGGCACTGCGCTCGGCCGATGCATCGCTCAATTCGAACGCCTGTTCCACCTTGAGGTCCGGCAGACCCTCGATCTCCAGGATGCGGCCGGAGAAGATATTCTTCTTGCCCTGTTTGGCCACAGTCAGCAAGCCCGCCTTGATGGCGTACAGGGGAATGGCGTTGACCAGATCGCGCAACGTGATGCCGGGCTGCATCTTTCCCTTGAAGCGCACCAGCACGCTCTCCGGCATGTCCAGCGGCATGACACCGGTGGCGGCACCGAAGGCCACCAAACCGGAACCGGCCGGGAAGCTGATGCCGATCGGGAAACGGGTGTGGCTGTCGCCGCCGGTGCCCACGGTATCGGGCAGCAACATGCGGTTCAGCCAACTGTGGATGATGCCGTCGCCGGGGCGTAGCGGCACGCCCCCGCGTGTGCTCATGAATACAGGCAATTCGTGGTGCATCTTCACATCCACCGGCTTCGGGTAAGCGGCGGTGTGACAGAACGACTGCATCACCAGATCGGCACTGAAACCCAGGCAAGCCAGATCCTTGAGTTCGTCGCGGGTCATGGGGCCGGTGGTGTCTTGCGAACCGACGCTGGTCATCCTGGGCTCACAGTAGGTGCCGGGACGCACGCCCTGACCTTCCGGCAAACCGCAGGCGCGGCCAACGATTTTTTGTGCCAGTGTGAACCCTTTGTGAGTATCCACCGGGTTCTGCGGCAAACGGAACAACGTGCTGACCGGCAAGCCCAGTGCCTCACGCGCCTTGGCGGTGAGCCCGCGGCCGATGATCAAGGGAATGCGACCGCCGGCGCGCACTTCGTCGAACAGAACCTCGCTCTTGAGCTTGAACTCGGCTATCACCTTGCCGTCCTTCAGCGCCTTGCCATCGTAGGGGCGCAGCTCCACCACGTCGCCCATGTTCATCTGCCGCACGTCCAGTTCGATCGGCAGTGCGCCCGAGTCTTCCATGGTGTTGTAAAAAATCGGGGCAATCTTGCCGCCCAGACAGACACCACCAAAGCGCTTGTTGGGCACGAACGGAATGTCCTCGCCGGTGAACCACAACACCGAGTTGGTGGCCGATTTGCGGGACGAGCCGGTACCCACCACGTCGCCCACGTAAGCCACCAGATGGCCCTTGGCCTTGAGTTGGTCGATGAACTTGACCGGGCCGCGTTTGCCGTCTTCCTCGGGCGTAATGCCGGGACGCGCATTTTTGTGCATGGCCAGGGCGTGCAAGGGAATATCGGGACGGCTGAAGGCATCGGGTGCCGGCGACAGGTCGTCAGTGTTGATCTCGCCCTCCACTTTGAATACGGTGAGCGTGATCGATTGCGGCACCTCCGGACGCGAGGTAAACCATTCGGCATCGGCCCAGCTCTGCAGCACGGCCTTGGCCTGCGCATTGCCCTTCTGGGCTTTTTCCTGGACGTCATGGAACTGGTCGAACATCAGCAGCGTCTTCTTCAGCCCATTGGCCGCCACTTGCGCGACGATCGCGTCATCGAGCAAATCGATCAGCGGGCTGATGTTGTAGCCGCCCAGCATGGTGCCCAGCAGTTCGGTGGCTTTCTCGCGGGAAATCAGCGGGCATTTTTCGCTGCCATGCGCCAGTGCCGCCAGATAGCTGGCTTTGACCTTGGCGGCGTCATCCACGCCGGCCGGCACGCGGTGCGTGATCAGGTCCAGCAAGGTGGCCTCTTCACCCGGCGGTGGATTCTTCAGCAGTTCAATGAGTTCGCCGGTCTGCTTGGCCGACAGTGGTAACGGGGGAATGCCGAGGGCCGCGCGTTCGGCGACGTGGACGCGATAGGTCTGCAACATGGTCTACTCCTTAACAATCAACAAAATGGGCTCGGGCATCATGAATCGGCCCGCTTTCTTACTATTTCGCAGCCGCCGCAGGCGCATCAAGAAGACTGGGTGCCGGATTTTTTTTCAACATCTCGGCCATCACAGTCTGATCCGGACTGGTGCAGTTGTCTGCCAGCCGCTGACCGAGTTTCTGACTCATCAGCATCGACTTGTTACCCAGCTGCAGCCACATCGCGCCGGCTCTTGGATCTTCCAGCCGAATGGCACCGGTGCGGCTGGCAACCGGATGCATGCGAAAACTGCTGGTCTTGGTCCGCACCAGGAAAAAGCCAGGCCGCTTTTCGCTCGCCGTGATGGTGACCGCAGCACCCAGTTCACAGGGAATGGACCCCAAGTAAACGTGCTTGGCAATTTCGAGTTCTTCCGCCGTCAGGGTGACACTGAGGTCATCGTCAATAGGGGTTATTTCTTCCACCACCTTGAGCGCTGAGCGCCTCACCTTGGCCGGTGATTTATGCGGAGCAGCCGGCTCCGTGGCCTTCGTGACGGTCGTACTCGGCTGGCTGGTTTGAGCCAGCGCCAATACGGGTGCAACAAAGAGGACTGCAAGTGCAAAAACGAACTTCATGGCATTCCTTGGAACCCGTTAGACCAACAAATAAAGCGTGGCGGGAAATTCCGCCGCCGCAGCAAACGCTGTGCTGCTTGTCGGCAACTCAATCTTTTATTGAGATGCCGACAACCAGCAAAAAGCGGAAGAACCCAAACCAGTTCATCCGCTTTCTTTTGTGCAGGATCACCCAGCGCCAAAGGATCCCGCATCACCGCAAACCGAGGCCGCTTCGCGCAGATACGCAGCAACCGGGTTCGGCCCAAGCAGCCGATTACAGCAAATGCGCAACGCCGGCTTGTTCGTCCTGCAACTCCTTGAGGGTCTTGTTGATGCACTCCTGGCTGAACGCATCGATCGCCAAGCCCTCGACCAGCTTGTATTCGCCACCCGAACAAGTCACGGCAAAACCAAACATCGTGTCCTTCGGAATGCCGTACTGGCCGTCCGAGGGAATGCCCATGGTGACCCACTTGCCGTTGGTACCGAGCGCCCAGTCGCGCATATGGTCAATGGCGGCGTTTGCCGCGGAGGCGGCCGAAGACACGCCACGGGCCGCAATGATGGCTGCCCCGCGCTTGCCCACCGTGGGCAGGAAGGTGTTCACATTCCAGTCTTGGTCGTTGATCATGTCCTTGACACTGGCGCCATTGATGGTGGCAAAACGATAGTCGGCGTACATGGTGGGTGAATGGTTGCCCCACACCGTCAACTTCTCGATATCGGCAACCGCCTTGCCGGTTTTGGCGGCGATCTGGCTCAAGGCGCGGTTGTGGTCCAAGCGCAGCATGGCAGTGAAGTTCTTGCGCGGCAGGTCGGGCGCGCTCTTCATGGCGATGTAGGCATTGGTATTGGCCGGGTTGCCGACCACCAGGACCTTGACATTGCGGCTGGCCACGGCGTTGAGAGCCTTGCCTTGGGCCGTGAAGATCTGGGCGTTGGCGGCCAGCAGGTCGGCCCGCTCCATGCCGGGGCCACGCGGACGCGCACCGACCAACAGAGCGTAGTCCACGTCCTTGAACGCCGTCATCGGGTCGGAATGGGCTTCCATGCCGGCCAGCAACGGGAAAGCGCAGTCCTGCAGTTCCATCATGACGCCTTGCAGGGCTTGCTGTGGCTTCTCCAGGGGAACCTCCAGCAATTGCAGAATGACGGGTTGGTCTTTGCCCAACATCTCGCCGGCAGCGATGCGAAACAGGATTGCGTAACCAATTTGACCGGCGGCGCCGGTAACGGCAACGCGGACAGGCTTCTTGCTCATGGTGAGTACTCCAGAGTTGTTGTGAAACGGGTGCTGGGACGGCTCAAGCGGACCACCTGAGTCCCACAAAATTCACTCTTAGTTTACTCTGGAAAACCCTGCACCGTCAATTTGTCTTATGTCTTATATAAGAGATATGATTCAGCTCAAACTTTGGCGAGTTACGCTGTGCGAGATTGAATATCCATGTCCACAACATCCTTCCGATCTGCCAACAACAGCCCTGCGGCCAGCAACGGCGGCACGTCCGGCGGCGCCACGCTGACGCCCTCGTTCAGTCCTCTTTACCAGCAAATCAAGGGGCTGATATTGAACGGCTTGCGGCTTGGCGAATGGAAACCAGGCGAAGTGATCCCCAGTGAGATGGACCTGGCAACCCGCTTTCATGTCAGCCAGGGCACGGTACGCAAGGCGATCGACGATCTCGCCACCGAGAACCTGCTGGTGCGACGACAAGGCAAGGGCACTTTTGTGGCCACCCACGCGGAGCAGCAGGCGCAATTCCGTTTCCTGAAGCTGGTACCCAATAGCGGCACACCCGGCAGCGAAGGCCCCGCCCAGCGTCACATCATTGAGTGCCGCCGCACCAGCGCCAGCGCCAATATCGCGCGCGCCTTGGCGCTGCGCACCGGTGATGCCGTGCTGCAGGCACGCCGCGTATTGAGTTTTGTCGGCACCCCCGCCATTCTGGAAGACATCTGGTTGCCGGCCGCCCCCTTCAAAGGCTTGACCGCTGAACGCCTGGCCAATTACCAGGGTCCCATGTACGCCTTGTTTGAGACCGAATTCAATGTCCGCATGGTTCGGGCCGAGGAAAAGATACGCGCCGAGCCGGCCGCCAACGGTCGTGAAAAGCTGTTGCAAGTAGCGTCCGGCACACCCTTGCTGAGCGTCGAGCGGATTGCCTATACCTATAAGGACGTGCCGATGGAACTGCGCCGCGGCTACTACCGCACCGACACCCACTATTACCACAACCGATTGAGCTGAGCGCTTTGCCGTTCGAGCGCCTGGCGGCCTAGGCAGGCGGTCTGTCAGCCCCTCACCGGCCGCCGCGCCACGCCTGCCGCGAATGGCATCGAAGTGTGCCGCAAGGGACTCGATCCAACCAGAGCAGCCGGTAAAATCAAAAAACGACGCTGATACGCAGCTTTGAGGTTGATCAATATCGGGGCCGACGCGCTATGGTACAAACCAGCGATCTGATCGATTCGAGGTCCTTGGGCAAGTTGAAATGGCGTTGTCGCCGCAGCTTGCCTGGGAGTGGTTTTTTCGTCGAGCGGTTTTCAGCGTTTTGATTGAGACTGACCGACCGGCAGTCGCAAGTTCTGAACGCTTGAAGGGAACTCAGTGACGAAGATCTGCCGGACTTGCTTTTGGCGCGCCAAGCGCCGATACAAGTCAACGCCGGTCTTGGTCGGAGCCAGGTACGTGAAATTTTGTGTATGTTGAAAGAAACCCTTGAAAGGCAAAGAAATGAAATTAGCTGACAACAAAGCCACCCTGTCGTTCAGTAACGGCAGCCCCAGTGTCGATTTGCCGGTATATCAGGGCAGTGTCGGGCCTGATGTCGTTGACATCCGCAAGCTCTACGCACAGACCGGCATGTTCACTTACGATCCGGGGTTCCTCTCTACCGCCTCCTGCCAGTCGGCCATTACCTACATTGACGGCGACAAGGGTGAACTGCTGTACCGTGGTTACCCGATCGAGCAATTGGCCACCAATTGCGACTTCCTGGAAACCTGCCATCTGCTGTTGTACGGCAACCTGCCCAATGCCGCCGCGAAAGCCGACTTCACCAAACGCGTAACCCATCACACGATGGTCAACGAACAAATGCAGTTCTTCCTGCGCGGCTTCCGCCGCGATGCCCATCCGATGGCCATCATGACCGGGCTGGTGGGAGCCCTGTCTGCCTTCTACCATGACAGCACCGACATCAACAATCCGGAACATCGTGAAATTGCCGCGCTGCGCCTGATTGCCAAGATGCCGACACTGGTCGCCATGGCCTACAAATACAGCATGGGGCAACCCTATATGTATCCCCGGAACAACCTGAGCTATGCCGGCAACTTTTTGCACATGATGTTCGCCACCCCCTGCGAAAACTATGTGGTCAACCCGGTCATCGAACGCGCCTTGGACCGCATTTTCGTGCTGCACGCGGATCACGAACAGAACGCGTCCACCTCCACCGTTCGCCTCTGCGGCAGTTCCGGCACCAACCCGTTTGCCGCTATCGCCGCGGGCGTGGCCTGCCTCTGGGGCCCGGCGCACGGCGGCGCCAACGAAGCCTGCCTGAACATGCTTGAAGAGATCCAGAAAACGGGCGGCATTGCGAAAGTCGGCCAGTTCATGGAACAGGTCAAGGACAAGAATTCCGGCGTCAAGCTGATGGGCTTTGGGCACCGGGTCTACAAGAATTACGATCCGCGCGCCAAGTTGATGCAGGAAACCTGCAAGGAAGTTCTGGCCGCGCTGGGACTCGAAAACGACCCCTTGTTCAAACTGGCCATGGCGCTGGAGAAGATTGCGCTGGAAGACGACTATTTCGTCACCCGCAAACTCTATCCCAACGTCGACTTCTACTCCGGCATCGTGCAGCGCGCCATCGGCATCCCGGTCAACATGTTCACCGGCGTTTTCGCGCTGGCCCGCACGGTCGGCTGGATTGCGCAGCTCAATGAAATGATCAGCGATCCCGAGTACAAGATTGGTCGTCCGCGTCAATTGTTCTCCGGCTCGGTCAAGCGCGATGTGCTGCCGCTAGCCCAGCGCTGATACGGTCTGGTTTGGAACGCCCGCCGGATGGCAACACCGGCGGGCGTTTTGTTTGCGGCGCGCCGATTCGGCCCGCCGTTTAAAATCAAGCATTGCCAAGGAAAGACCACATGGGCCGGATAGACATTGAGACGCAAGGACGAACGCTGTACGACAAACTCTGGGACGAACACGTCGTTCACACAGAGGAAGATGGCACGGCCCTCTTGTACATAGACCGCCACCTGGTGCATGAAGTCACCAGTCCGCAAGCCTTTGAAGGCTTGCGTCAGGCCGGGCGCAAACTGTGGCGGGTCAGCTCGGTCGTTGCCACAGCCGACCACAACACACCCACCACCCACTGGGAACTGGGCTATGACGGCATCACCGATCCGACCAGCAAGGAACAGGTCACCACGCTGGACCGCAACATGCAGGAATTCGGCGCTGCCGCCTATTTCCCCTTCCTGTCGAAACGCCAAGGCATTGTTCACGTCATCGGACCTGAGACCGGGGCCACCCTGCCCGGCATGACGGTGGTGTGCGGCGACTCTCACACTTCGACCCATGGTGCCTTTGGCGCTTTGGCGCATGGCATAGGCACCAGCGAAGTGGAACACGTGATGGCGACGCAAACCCTGCTCGCCAAAAAAGCCAGGAACATGCTGATCCGGGTTGACGGCACCCTGCCACGCGGCTGCGGCGGCAAAGATATAGTGCTGGCCATCATCGGCAAAATAGGCACCGCCGGCGGCACCGGCTACACCATTGAATTTGGCGGTTCCGCCATTCGCGCCCTGAGCATGGAAGGCCGCATGACGGTGTGCAATATGGCGATTGAAGCCGGAGCTCGCGCCGGACTGGTGGCGGTCGACGAGAAGACCATCGAATACCTGAAAGGCCGTCCGCTGGCACCGGGGCATGGCGCTGTCAACGAAACGGTTGCGGGTGTCGAATGGGAGCAGGCGGTGACGTACTGGAAGACGCTGCGCAGCGACGTCAATGCCAGCTTCGACACCGTCGTCACACTCGATGCTTCCCTGATTGTTCCGCAAGTCACATGGGGAACTTCACCGGAAATGGTGCTTGGCATCGATGGCCAGGTGCCAGACCCCGACAAGGAGAAGGACGCCAACAAACGTGGCGCCATTGAACGGGCCCTGGTCTACATGGGCCTGCAGCCAGGCAAGGCGCTGGCCGATCTGTATGTGGACAAGGTTTTCATCGGCTCGTGCACCAACAGCCGGATTGAAGACATCCGTGAAGCTGCTGCCCTGGTGAAGAAATTAGGGCAGAAAGTAGCCGGCAACGTCAAGCTGGCGATGATCGTACCCGGCTCGGGGCTGGTCAAGGAACAGGCCGAACGCGAGGGTTTGCATGAAATTTTCAAAGCCGCCGGCTTCGAGTGGCGCGAACCAGGGTGTTCCATGTGCCTGGCCATGAACGCCGACCGGCTGGAGCCGGGGGAACGCTGTGCGTCCACCAGCAACCGCAATTTCGAGGGACGTCAGGGCGCCGGAGGACGCACCCATCTGGTCAGTCCGGCGATGGCCGCCGCGGCCGCCATTGTGGGCCATTTTGTCGATGTCAGGAAGTTTGTCTGACGCGTTTTATCCAGGAGAACTTCATGAAACAATTTTCTGCATTGATCGCTTTGTCCGTGTTTGTCTTCCTGACCGGCTGCAACACCGTCAAAGGCGTTGGCCAAGACCTGCAGAAGGCCGGCGAAAAGATTGAAGACGTGGCCAAGAAGAAGTAAAGAATCAGTATGCAAAAATTCACCCTGCACAAGGGCTTGGTGGCCCCCATGGACCGCGAGAACGTCGACACCGACGCCATCATCCCCAAGCAGTTTCTGAAATCCATCCACAAGACCGGATTTGGTCAGAATCTGTTTGACGAATGGCGTTACCTGGATGCCGGTTTTCCGGGCCAGGACCCGAAAAGTCGCAAGCCCAACCCTGACTTCGTGCTCAACCAGCCCCGCTACCTGAAGGCGTCGATCCTGTTGGCACGGAAAAACTTTGGCTGCGGCTCGTCACGCGAACATGCCCCCTGGGCGCTCGATCAATACGGTATTCGCGCCATCATTGCACCCAGTTATGCCGACATTTTCTTCAACAACAGTTTCAAGAATGGCTTGCTGCCGATTGTTTTAAGCGAAGCTCAGGTAAGCCAGCTATTTGATGAGACCGCGGCCTTCCCCGGCTATGCACTGACCATCGACCTGGAGCGACAGTTGGTTGTCAAACCGAGCGGCGAGGAACTTCCTTTTGCGGTGCAAGCGTTTCGCAAATACTGCCTGCTCAATGGTTTTGACGATATAGACCTGACCTTGCGCCATGCCGACAAGATCAAGGCTTTTGAAGCGCAACGCCTGGCGCAAAAGCCGTGGCTGGCCCACACGCTGATTGCGTGAAGAACCCTACATCTGATAGCAAAAAGAATTCACCATGAAAATTGCAGTGTTACCCGGCGATGGCATTGGCACCGAAATTGTGGCCGAGGCGGTCAAGGTACTGAATGCGTTGGACCTCAAGTTTGAGCTCGAGACCGCACTGGTCGGCGGTGCCGCCTTTGAGGCCTATGGTCATCCCCTGCCGGAGGCAACACTGAAACTGGCCAAAGAGGCCGACGCCGTGCTGTTTGGCGCGGTCGGCGACTGGAAATACGACACGCTGGACCGCCACCTGCGGCCGGAACAGGCGATTCTGGGGCTGCGCAAAAACCTGGGACTGTTTGCCAACCTCCGCCCGGCCATTTGCTACGAGCAACTGGTGGGCGCCTCCAGCCTGAAAGCCGAACTGATTGCGGATCTTGATATTCTGATCATCCGCGAATTGACGGGCGATATCTACTTTGGCCAGCCACGCGGCCGCCGCATCGCAACCGACGGCCACTTTCCCGGCGCCGAGGAAGCCTTCGACACCATGCGCTATTCGCGGCCGGAGATCGAACGCATCGCCCACGTCGCCTTCCAGGCGGCCCGCAAACGCAGCAAACGCGTCACCAGCGTCGACAAGGCCAATGTGCTGGAGACCTTTCAGTTCTGGAAAGACGTGGTCACCGAGGTCGGCCGGCAATACCCCGATGTGGCACTGGACCACATGTACGTCGACAACGCGGCGATGCAACTGGTGCGCGCGCCCAAGAAATTCGACGTGGTGGTGACCGGCAATATGTTCGGCGACATCCTGAGCGACGAGGCGGCGATGCTGACCGGCTCCATCGGCATGCTGCCCTCCGCTTCCTTGAACGCCAGCAACCAGGGCTTGTTTGAACCCAGTCACGGCAGCGCGCCGGACATCGCCGGCAAGGGCATCGCCAACCCGTTGGCAACCATTTTGAGCGCCGCCATGATGCTGCGTTACAGCCTGAACCAGGAAGCGGCTGCCCAGCGCATTGAAGCCGCCGTGAAATCGGTGCTGGCCCAGGGTCTGCGCACGGCAGACATCTTCAGCCCGGGCACCACGCAGGTCAGCACGCTGGAAATGGGTGCCGCCGTGGTCGCCGCCTTGTAGGGTTTGACATTCCTTTATTCCAACCATTTGAAAGAGCAACATGATGAAAATTGGTAATCTGGTCGGTTTGGTAGGCTGGCGTGGCATGGTCGGTTCGGTGTTGATCGACCGCATGCAATCGGAGGGTGACTTCGACCTGATCGAACCGGTCTTCTTTTCCAGCTCGAATGCCGGCGGCAAGGCGCCGGTTCAGGCCAAGAACGAAACCGCATTGAAAGACGCTTTTGACATAGCTGCGCTGAAAAAATGCGACATCATCATCAGCGCCCAGGGCGGCGACTACACCACCGAGGTGTTCCCGAAACTGCGCGCCTCCGGCTGGATGGGCCACTGGATCGACGCCGCCTCGACACTGCGCATGAAAAGCGATGCGGTCATCATCCTGGACCCGGTCAATCTGCCGGTTATCAACAATGCCCTGGCCAAAGGCGGCAACAACTGGATTGGCGGCAATTGCACCGTGAGTTGCATGTTGATGGGCGTCGGGGCACTCTACAAGGCCGGTCTGGTGGAGTGGATGACCAGCATGACCTACCAGGCGGCATCGGGCGGCGGCGCGCAACACATGCGTGAATTGCTGACTCAATTCGGAACCCTCAATGCGGAGGTCAAGAGCCTGCTGGACGATCCGAAGTCCGCCATCCTTGAAATCGATCGCAGAGTACTGACCAAGCAGCAATCCTTGACCAGCGCTGAAATGGCCAATTTCGGCGTGCCCCTGGGCGGCAGCCTGATTCCGTGGATAGACAAGGACCTCGGCCACGGCATCAGCCGCGAGGAATGGAAGGCCGGCGCCGAAACCAACAAGATCCTGGGCCAGGGCGAAGGTTTCGGCACACCGGCGGTGCCGGTGGACGGTTTCTGCGTCCGCGTCGGCGCCATGCGTTGCCACAGCCAGGCGCTGACTTTCAAGCTCAAGAAAGATGTGCCGACGGCCGACATTGAAGCCCTGATCGCGGCCGACAATGCCTGGGTCAAGGTGGTTCCCAATACCCGCGAAGCGAGTATCAAGGACCTGACGCCGGTGGCTGTGACCGGAACGCTGGGCATTCCGGTGGGCCGCATCCGCAAGCTCGCCATGGGAGCGGAATATGTTGGCGCGTTCACCATCGGCGACCAGCTCTTGTGGGGCGCGGCAGAACCTTTGCGCCGCATGTTGCGCATCTTGCTGGCGGCCTGAGTCAACGTCGAACCGGTTCCGGCGCCCTGCCCTTGGGTGTAAAAAAGTGTTGCCGGTCGTTGTCGCTCGACAACATAGAATCGGGCGGCGGGGACCCTGACGGCGAGCGAGGGAGCGTTCAAAGTTCCCTTGCTTGTCAGCCTAAGACATTGATGTTATGGTGCTTTTGGCGTTTTTGTATCGATCCATTTGTTCGCATAATGAGACTTATTTTTCAGCCATCCGCATACCGGAGTCCACAAATTGATTGCTAAATCACATCGCTGGCAGCAAACCGCCATGGTGGCGGCGCTTTGCGGCCTTTGGGGATTCAATGCGATGGCGCTCTCCTTGGGCCGTATCACAGTCCAATCTGCCCTTGGCGAGCCTCTGCGTGCGGAAGTGGAGGTGCTCGACATCAACGCCGAAGAGGCCTCTTCGCTGCGCGCCTCCATTGCCCTGCCCGAGGCCTTCAGGAGCGCGGGACTGGAATACAACCCGGCCTTGGCAAGCCTGCAAGCCACTCTTCAACGGCGCGCGGACGGACGCGCCTATATCCGCCTGAACGGCGACCGTGCCATCAACGACCCGTTCGTCGACCTGATTCTGGAAACCAATTGGGCAACCGGTCGCATTGTTCGCGACTACACCTTGTTGTTCGACCCGCCCAATCTGCGCGCAGCCGCGCCAACGGCACCGACCCCGGCTCAGGTCACCGCCGCGTCGCCGGCCGGCCGGACTGCGTCGGCAACGAAACCGGCGACGCCGGCAACGCCCGGATTGAACGCAACCCAGGTCGCCGAGCCCGGCAGCAGAATTGCCGCCAAGGCTCCCGTCCCCGCGGCCGTCGTCAAGCCGCCCGCTGGCCGGACCGGACAGGTAACTGTCAAGGCCGGCGACACCGCCAGCCGGATAGCCGCCGCGACAAAGCCGGACAAGGTGTCGCTGGATCAGATGTTGGTGGCTTTGCTGCGCACCAATCCAGCCGCCTTCATGGGCGACAACATCAATCGCATCAAGGCCGGCGCCATTCTGGACCTCCCGACGGCAGAACAGGCCGGGACCACTTCCGCCGCCGAAGCCACTCAAATCATTGTTGCCCAGAGCAAGGACTTCAACGATTTCCGCAGAAGACTCGCCGTCAGCGCACCCGACACCCCGACCGTGGCGGCCAGCCGTCAAACCAGTGGTACCGTGCAAGCCAGCGTCGACGACCGAAAGCCGGCTGCTGCTGCGCCCGACAAACTGACGCTGTCAAAGGGCGGCATTCAAAAATTGCCGGCCGAAGACAAGTTGGTCAAAGACCGCAGTGCCCGCGAGGCGGCCAGCCGGGTCGCGGAAATCGCCAAAAACATCAGTGACCTCAGCAGCTTGGGCGCCGCCTCGAAGGCCGTCGCTGGCAGCCCGGTAGCGCCCGCCAGTGCCGCTGCCCAGCCCGGCGCGGCAGCAGTCACCAGCACGCTGGTCAACCCGCCGCCCGCCGCCCCGCTGGCGGCCAGCGCAGCCAGTGCCACTGCGGCCACCGGCGCTGCGTCGGCGCCGGTTCGCACAGCCTCCGGCGCAGCCAAAGCCGCGCCGGCAATGCCGCTGCCGCAACCCCAGACCGGCTTGCTGGATGGGCTGATGGAAAGTCCCCTGGTCCCGGCCGGCGCTGTCGGGCTGATCGCTCTGTTAACCTTTTTTGGTCTCTACCGCGCGCGCCAGCGCAAGAACGCCGCACAGGTTGACAGTGTCTTCCTGGAAAACCACTTGCGGCCGGACTCATTTTTCGGTGGCAGTGGCGGGCAAAGTGTAGATACCCATAACGGACCGGCAACCGGTTCCTCCCTGGTCTATTCGCCCAGCCAGTTGGACGCGGTGGACGACGTCGACCCGGTCGCCGAGGCCGACGTCTACCTGGCCTACGGCCGTGATTTGCAGGCCGAGGAGATTTTGAAGGACGCCCTGCGCAACAACCCGGGACGCCTCGCCATCCATCAAAAATTGCTGGAACTTTTCAGCAAGCGGCGTGACATCAAATCCTTTGAGAATATCGCCGTGCTGGCGTTCAAGGCAAGCAACGGCGAGGGGCCGGATTGGGAGCGCATCCGCGAACTTGGCCTCAGCGTTGACGCCAACAATCCCTTGTACCTGCCGGGTGGTCAACCCCGGCAAGCCAATGGCTCGCCATCGCGTCCGGCACCCCTGGACGGCGCCAACAATCTGACCGACAACGGCGGCGCCCCGCGAGTCACCCAGCCGAGTGCTTTTGTCGATCTGGACCTGGACTTTTCGCTCGATGAAGCGCCCGCCGGAGCGATCCACGAAACCTCCTCCAGCGTTGCCGAAACGACCCCAGGCCCGCTTGACGCGAAGGATCGCCCGGCCAATGGAGCGACCGCGCCGATTGACCAAGAGGAAGAGACGCCAGGTGCCGACGCGAATGCCCTCGATTTCGCTCTGCCGGACGCGCCACCGACACCCCCGGTTGCGCCGCCACAGGTGAGCGCCAGCCGCAACGAGCCGAAGCGTCAACCCGCCACCGAGGTTGACGGCGGCACTGCGGTCGCGCCGGACTTTGACATGCTGGAGTTCGACCTCGGCTCGCTGTCACTTGATCTTGAAGACAGCGTTGCGCTGCCGCCAGCCGACCAGACTGCAGATACGCATGAAGATCCGCTGGCGACCAAGCTGGCACTGGCTGAAGAATTCGGTGCTATTGGCGACAAGAACGGTGCGCGCGCCCTGATAGAAGAGGTCATCGCGGAAGCCTCCGGTGACATGAAGCTCAAGGCCCAGCGCGCCCTGGGCAAGCTTTAGTCACTATGCTCCCGCCGTGAGGTTGGCACTCGGAATCAGCTACAACGGCCAGGCCTACCAGGGCTGGCAAAGTCAGTTGTCGGGCCAAACCGTTCAGGACCAATTCGAATTGGCCTTGAGCAAATTCAGTGCCCATAAAGTGTCGACGCTGTGCGCCGGCCGCACTGATGCGGGAGTACACGGCCTGATGCAGGTGGCCCATTTCGACACCCGGCTCGATCGCTCGCCGGCGGCCTGGGTGCGCGGCACCAATTCTTTCTTACCGCGCGATATTGCGGTGCAATGGGCGCAGCCGGTGCCGGACGAATTTCATTGCCGCGCCAGTGCCCTGTCGCGCCGCTATGCCTATATCTTGCTGGAGTCGCCGGTGCGCCCCAGCATCGAGGCCGGCCGGGTCGGCTGGGTGTTCCAGGCGCTGGACCTGGACGCCATGCGCCAGGCGGCACTGCACCTGCTGGGCGAGCACGATTTCACGTCCTTTCGAGCTTCCGCCTGCCAGGCCCTGTCGCCCGTGAAAACGCTGCAACGAATTGACATTTCACGGCGTGGCGCCTACTGGCGCTTTGACTTCGAAGCCAACGCCTTTCTGCACCACATGATTCGCAACATCCTGGGTTGCCTGATTGCCGTGGGCCAGCACAAGCGACCGCCGGACTGGCTGCGCGAGGTGCTGCTGGCCCGCGACCGGGATGCCGCGGCGCCGACGTTTTCCGCTGCCGGCTTGTATTTTCTCGGTCCGCGCTATGCTGCGCACTGGGGCCTGCCCGATCGCACCCCTGCCTTTGATGGATTGCCATGACTGCCACAGCGCAACGCACCCGGATCAAGATTTGCGGTCTCACCCGCGAGGCCGATGTGGATGCGGCAGTGGCGGCCGGCGCCGACGCCGTTGGCTTCGTCCTGTACGACAGAAGTCCACGCCATGTGTCGCTGCAACGGGCCGCCGAGTTGGCGCGTCGGTTGCCCCCTTTTGTCACCCCCGTGTTGCTGTTCGTGAACCCGGATGCGGCGCAAGTGATCGCTGCTTGCGCAGCCATTGCGGGGGCCACGGTCCAGTTTCATGGCGACGAAACGCCTGAGCAATGCCTCGCCGCCACGGCGCAGGGGCGCCGGCCATTCCTGCGCGCCGCGCGCATCCCGCTGGGCGACGCCGCTGGCGGCTTCGATCTCGTAAAATACGCGCTCGATTACTCAACAGCCCAGGCCATCCTGCTCGACGCTCAGGTCGACGGGTACGGTGGTGGCGGGCAAACATTCAATTGGTCACTGCTTCCTCCAAACGTCAACGCTCACCTCGTCTTGAGTGGTGGGCTGAGCGCTGCAAACGTGGCCGAGGGCATTTTGCAGCTGCGGCCACGGTGTAAGACCCTGGCGGTCGATGTCAGTTCGGGGGTAGAGCTTGCCGGTCCGGGAAACAAGGGCCTCAAGGACCCCACCAAGATCAATCAGTTTGTCGCCGCCGTTCGCGCGGCGGATAAACAACTTGCAGAAATGTCAAAACATGTTCGAGTATCAACAACCTGACCCACGCGGTCACTTCGGAATTTATGGCGGCAGCTTTGCCTCCGAGACGCTGACGCACGCCATCGACGAACTGAAGGCCGCTTACGCGCGCTACCAGCACGATCCGGCGTTCATCAAGGAATTCAATTACGAGCTGGCGCACTTTGTCGGCCGTCCTTCCCCCGTTTACCACGCCGCCCGCATGAGCCGGGAACAGGGTGGCGCGCAGATATTCCTCAAACGCGAGGACCTCAACCACACCGGCGCCCACAAGATCAACAACACCATCGGCCAGGCCATGCTGGCCCGGCGCATGGGCAAGCCGCGCGTGATTGCGGAGACCGGTGCCGGCCAGCACGGCGTGGCGACAGCCACCATCTGCGCCCGCTACGGGATGGAATGCGTGGTTTACATGGGCAGCGAGGACGTCAAGCGCCAAAGCCCCAATGTCTACCGCATGCATCTGCTGGGTGCCACCGTGGTACCGGTCGAGAGCGGCAGCAGGACGTTGAAGGACGCCCTCAACGAGGCCATGCGCGACTGGGTCGCCAACGTCGACAACACCTTCTACATCATAGGCACGGTGGCCGGCCCGCACCCCTACCCGATGATGGTGCGCGACTTCCAGAGCGTGATCGGCACCGAGTGCCTGCTGCAGATGCCCGAGATGCTGGCGCAACAGGGCTGCCAGAGTCCGCAACCCGACGCCGTGGTGGCCTGCGTCGGCGGCGGCAGCAACGCGATGGGAATTTTCCACCCCTACATCCCGCATGAAAACACGCGCCTGATCGGCGTCGAAGCGGCCGGCGAGGGCCTGGACAGCGGCCGCCACTCGGCCTCCATCCAGCGCGGCAGCCCGGGCGTGCTGCACGGCAACCGCACCTATGTGCTGCAGGACGACAACGGCCAGGTAACCGAGACGCACAGCATCAGCGCCGGGCTGGACTATCCCGGCGTCGGCCCGGAGCATGCTTTCCTGCATGACATCGGTCGCGCCGAGTACGTGGGCATCACCGACCAGGAGGCGCTGGCCGCTTTTCATTACCTGTGCCGTACCGAGGGCATCATTCCGGCCCTCGAATCGAGCCACGCCGTGGCCTACGCCATGAAACTGGCCAAAACCATGCAGCCGGACCAGTCAATTCTGGTCAATCTGTCGGGCCGGGGTGACAAGGACATAGGCACCGTGGCCGACCTCAGTCACGCCAACTTCTATTGCCGCCCCAGTTGCCAGGGCCAATCGGTCAAAGGGGCGGAGTCCGCCACCCTGAACGCCGCTCAGCAGTTCGTGCAGGTGCAGCAATGAGCCGCATCGCCACCACTTTCGCCACGCTCAAAGCGCAGGGCCGCAAAGCGCTGATTCCCTATGTCACGGCGGGTTTCCCGTTCGCCGACATCACGCCGGAGCTGATGCACGCCATGGTAGCGGGCGGTGCCGACGTGATCGAGCTGGGTGTGCCCTTTTCCGACCCCAGTGCCGACGGCCCGGTGATTCAAAAAGCCGGCGACAAGGCACTGGCCCTGGGCATCGGCATGGTCCAGGTGCTGGCCATGGTGCGCGCATTTCGGACCCGCGACGCCAGCACACCGGTGGTGCTGATGGGCTACGCCAACCCGGTGGAGCGCTACAACCAGAAGCACGACCGGCACGACGGCAAGAGCGCTTTTGTAGTGGATGCCGCCGCCGCGGGCGTCGACGGCATCCTGATCGTCGACTACCCGCCGGAGGAGTGCGAAGGCTTTGCCGCCGAGCTCCGAAGCCAGGGGCTGGACCTGATCTTTTTGCTGGCGCCCACCTCCACTGACGAACGGATGCAGCAAGTGGCACGAATTGCCAGCGGCTATGTTTATTACGTCTCGCTCAAGGGCGTGACGGGCGCCGGCACGCTCGACACCGGGGCCGTCGAGGCCATGCTGCCGCGCATTCGCCGGCATGTGAACGTGCCGGTGGGTGTCGGTTTTGGCATCCGGGATGCCGCCACCGCCCGCACCATCGGGAAAGTGGCCGACGCCGTGGTGATCGGCAGCAAGATCATCCAGTTGATGGATGCCCAAGCGCGCGACCAGGTGCCTGCGGTGGCGCAAAATTTCCTGCGTGAAATCCGGACTGCATTGGATTCATAATTGCCCCCCTATCCGCAAAAAAAGTGAAAGTGGAACCATGAGCTGGCTCGAAAAACTTTTGCCCCCCAAAATTCAGCACACCAACCCGGCCGACCGGCGCAGCGTCCCGGAAGGTCTGTGGATCAAGTGCCCCAGTTGCGAAACGGTGCTCTACAAGACCGATCTGGAGCAAAACCAGAACGTCTGCCCGACCTGTGGCCATCACCACCGCATCGGCGCACGGGCCCGGCTCAATGTGTTTCTGGACAACGAGGGCCGCTACGAGATTGGGCAGGAGGTGCTGCCGGTCGATGCACTCAAGTTCAAGGACAGCCGCAAATACCCCGAGCGCCTGAAGGAGGCGATGGAAAGCACCGGCGAGACCGACGCAATGGTGGTGATGGGCGGCGCCGTGCATGGGATTGGCGTCGTGGCCGCCTGTTTTGAATTTGAGTTCATGGGTGGCAGCATGGGCTCGGTGGTGGGCGAGCGTTTTGTGCGCGGCGTGCATACCGCCATCGAGCAAAAAGTACCTTTCATCTGTTTCACTTCGACCGGCGGCGCGCGCATGCAGGAAGGACTGTTGAGTCTGATGCAAATGGCGAAGACCAATGCCTCGTTAACACGGTTGGCGAAAAAAGGCTTGCCCTTCATCAGCGTGCTGACCGACCCGACGATGGGTGGGGTGAGCGCCGGCTTTGCGTTTCTGGGCGATGTGGTGATTGCCGAACCCAAGGCCTTGATCGGTTTTGCCGGCCCCCGTGTGATCGAATCGACCATGCGGGTGACGCTGCCCGAAGGCTTTCAACGCGCCGAATTTTTACAAACCAAGGGCGCTATCGACCTGATCTGCGACCGCCGCGAATTGCGCAAAACAATTGCCAGCACGCTGGCCATATTGCAGCGCCAGCCGGCCGACGCCGTGATCTGAGCGAGGGCCTGTTCACCCTATCGTCAGATCGCCAGCAAAGCCAGGCCCTGCAAATGGCCCAGCAAGATGGAGACGATTTGCAGCAACACCAACAGCACCAGCGGCGACAAATCGACACCACCGACCAGCGGCAGCAGGCGGCGAATAGGCCTTAGGGGTGGTGCGCACAACCGCCCGATCAGATCCGACATTAGCGACTGGGTCGGCACCCAGGACAACACGGCGTAAACGATCACCAGGCCGGTCAAGCCCGAGATCAGCAGTCGCAGCAAACCAAAAGCGGCCAAAATGGGGACCGCATACAAGCCACCCTGGGCGCCCGCCAGCAACCACAGCAAAAAGAACTGCGCCAGTTCCAGTAAGTAAGCACCCACCAGACTGGCCATATCCCAGCGCCCCAACGCCGGCACGACACGCCGCAGAGGCAACACCAGCCAGTCGGTCAAGGCAAAGAGAAAGCGCCCCAGCGGATTGCCGGAACGTGCCGCCATCGGGATGCGCTGATACTGCATGTAGAGCCGCAGCAGACAGGCGCCACACAGGACGCCGACGGCGACCTCAAGCAACAGGGAAACGATTTGATAGAACATAGGCTCGGTTGTCACTGTGGTTTGGTTACGGTCATGCCGGACCTGATCCGGCATCCATGGCGCGAAGGCATCCATGGCTTGCGGGTGCTGGAACCCCGGACCTGATCCGGGGCCGCAAAGACAGCCATCCAACGGTATGGGTTCGGCTGTCAATCTCTGTGCATCATAGCGACAGCGCGCGCTCCACTTAAAATCGCATCTTTCGGCTAACCAGCCGCCCGAGCTAACCCCTTCGTTGCCCCCACTACTGCGCCTCTCATGTCTGATCACAACACTGCCCCAGCCCCCCAGGACGAAAACCAGCTGATTCTGGAGCGGCACGAAAAGCTCAAAGCCCTCCGGCAAGCCCAAGCCGAGGGTAGCGGCCCGGCCTTTCCCAACGATTTCAAACCCACCGACCATGCCGCCGACCTGTTTGCCGCGCACGCCGGCCAAACGCCCGAGGGGCTGCTGGAACAAGGCGCCATCGCCAAGGTGGCCGGCCGCATGATGCTCAAGCGCATCATGGGCAAAGCCAGTTTTGCCACCTTGCAGGACAGCAGCGGGCGGATCCAGATTTACATCAAGAAAGAGGACATCGGTGAGGCTTCTTACACCAGTTTCAAACACTGGGACCTGGGCGACATCGTGGCCGCCGAAGGCAAGGTTTTCAAGACCCGGACCGGTGAACTCTCGATCCACGCCAGCAGCGTGCGCCTGCTGACCAAGAGCTTGCGCCCGCTGCCCGACAAGTTTCACGGCATCAACGACCAGGAACTGAAATACCGCCAGCGCTATGTCGATCTGATCACCGACGAGGCCACCCGCAAGCGCTTTGTGGCACGCAGCAAGGCGCTCAGCGGCATCCGCGAGTTCATGGTGGCACACCAGTTTCTGGAAGTGGAAACGCCCATGCTGCACCCGATTCCGGGTGGCGCCAACGCGAAACCGTTCGTCACCCACCACAACGCGCTGGACCAGCAGATGTTCCTGCGCATCGCGCCCGAGTTGTACCTGAAACGCCTGATCGTGGGCGGCTTCGACCGCGTCTTCGAGATCAACCGGAGCTTTCGCAACGAAGGCATCTCGGTACGCCACAACCCGGAATTCACCATGATGGAGTTCTACGCGGCCTACTGGGATTACCAGGACTTGATGACCTTCACCGAAGCGCTGATTCGCGATGCCGCAGAGAAATCGGTCGGTAGCCTGCGCCTGAGCTACAGCGGCCGGGAGGTCGATCTGACCGAGCCGTTCGAGCGGCTCACCATTGTCGAGGCCATCTGCAAGCACACCGAAGCCGGCGAGTGCCTGGAGGGCAGCAGCCGACGCAAGGTGGAAGACCGGGATTGGCTTATTAATGCGCTGCGCAAACTGGGCCTGACAGAAGGCAAAAACAAGCTCTCCAGCCGCTCCCTGCCGAGCTTGCAGGTGATGTACTTTGAAGAGACGGTGGAAGAAAAATTGTGGCAGCCGACCTTCATCTGCGAACACCCTGTCGAGATTTCACCGCTGGCCCGCGCCAGCGATCACAAGCCGGGTGTGACCGAACGTTTCGAGCTCTACATTACCGGGCGCGAATTCGGCAACGGCTTTTCCGAGCTCAACGATGCGCAGGAGCAGGCGGCCCGCTTCCAGGCCCAGGTGGCGGCCAAGGAAGATGGCGATGATGAAGCCATGTACTACGACCACGATTTCATTCGGGCCCTCGAATACGGCATGCCCCCGACCGGCGGCTGCGGTGTCGGCCTGGACCGCTTGATGATGCTGTTGACCGACAGCGCCAGCATCCGCGATGTGATCCTGTTCCCGGCGCTGCGCCGGGAGGCATGACGGCACCGGCGACCCGGCGGCTGAAATACCTGCAAGGCTATTGCGGTGACACGGTAGCGCGGGTCGAGCAGCTGCTGCTTGCCAATCGGCTGGGGGACTGGCTGCAAAACAAGTATCCGGCGGCGCACCAGGTTCGAACCGACAAAGCCCTCTACGACTACGTGCAGCAACTGCGTCTGGCCTGTCTGCGGGGCGCCGAGCCGCTGGCCAAGGTGCTGTTCGACAGCAAGCTGCATGCCGTCCAGCATGCCCTGGGCACCCATACCAGCATCTCGCGGGTGCAAGGCACCCGGCTCAAGGCCAAACGCGAGATCCGCATCGCCGCCCTGTTCAAGGAGGTGCCGCCCGAGTTCCTGAAAATGATCGTGGTGCACGAGTTGGCCCACCTCAAGGAGCGCGCCCACGACAAGGCCTTCTACCAGCTTTGCAGCTACATGGAGCCCAACTACCATCAACTGGATTTCGAACTGCGCGTTTACCTGACCTACCTGGAGCAGTCAGGAACTCGGCTGTGGGGGCAGCCGGAGCCGCCCGGCATCAGCGAAAACCGGACTGCGGCAGGGTCTTGATCTCGCCCGGCAGGGAACTCACGTAATTGGCCAGTTCCTTCAGTTCCGCGTTGGAAAACTGCTTGGCCACGCCGCCCATGATCGGATTGCCCCGGCCCCAGGTCGGGTTGCCCGTGGTCTTGTACGATTTGAGAGCGACGAACAGGTAATCGGCGTACTGCCCCGCAATCCTGGGGTAGCTGGGGTCAAGCGGTTTGCTGAAACTGTCGCCGTGGCAAGTCACGCAAGCGCCTTTGGCAACCAGGGCGGCGGCGCTGGCGCTGCCGGCCGCTGCTTTGCCCGGTGCGGCAGCCGCTTCGACCCGGCCGTAGCCAGAGTAATAGGCCGCCACGTCGGCGATGTCCTGCTCGTTCAGGTTGTCCACAATGCCGCGCATGGTGGGATGCCGGCGATCGCCTTTTTTGTAAGCCGTCAGAGCCGACACAATGTAGCCGGCGCCCTGACCCGAAATTTTGGGTACCCGGTAGACCTCCGGAAAGCTGGCCTGATAGCCCACGATACCGTGGCAGCCGACGCACATGGCGATCTTTTTCTCGCCGGCCTTGCTATCGCCCGTGATGGGCTGGGCCTGGGCCGGGAAGAGCGTCGCGCAAGCGACAAGCAGGGCGGACGGTATTAGCAGGAATTTGTTCATTTTCGGGAGACAATCAACCAGAGTTTGAGATAGATCAACAATTAATTATATCGACCCACAGTCCTTCGCCTAACCTTGACGTTGCTTTTCCAATCCAACCAGAACCATGAAATTCCAAGGATCCAAAAACTACATTGCCACCGAGGATTTGATGCTGTCCGTGAACGCGGCCATCACCCTCAAACGCCCGCTGCTGGTGAAGGGCGAACCCGGCACCGGCAAGACCATGCTGGCCGAAGAGGTGGCCGGCGCCCTGAACATGCCGCTGCTGCAATGGCACATCAAATCCACCACCAAGGCACAGCAAGGCCTGTATGAATACGATGCCGTCAGCCGCCTGCGCGACTCCCAACTGGCCGACCTGGACGGCGGCCAGCGCGTCAAGGACATCCACAACTACATCGTCAAGGGCGTACTGTGGCAGGCCTTCACGGCCGAGCAGCCGATAGCCTTGCTGATCGATGAAATCGACAAGGCCGACATCGAGTTCCCGAATGACTTGTTGCGCGAAATTGACCGCATGGAGTTTTACGTCTACGAAACCCGAGAACTGATCCGGGCCAAGTACCGGCCCCTGGTGTTCATCACCTCGAACAACGAAAAAGAACTGCCGGACGCTTTTCTGCGCCGCTGCTTCTTTCACTACATCAAGTTTCCCGACGCCGACACCATGCGCAGCATCGTGGACGTGCACTTCCCCGGCCTGAAGAAGGAGTTGCTGACGGCCGCCATGAAAACGTTTTACGACGTGCGCAACCTGCCGGGTCTGAAAAAGAAGCCTTCCACCAGCGAATTGCTGGACTGGCTCAAGCTGCTGCTGGCCGAAGACATCCCGCTGGCGACGCTGCAAACCAAAGATGACAAGGTGGCGGTGCCGCCGCTGGTCGGCGCCCTGCTGAAAAACGAGCAGGATGTCACCTTGTTTGAAAAACTGGTGTTCATGCAACGGCACAACCGCTGAAACGGGCGGACACCCTCCATCATTGATTGGCGAAGACTGAACATGGCCTACATCGAACCCATCACCCTGGCCGGGCGCGGCATTGAACTGGTGCCGCTGGCCTTGAGCCATGAAAGCGGGCTGCGCGCCGCCGCCGCCGACGGCGAACTCTGGAAGCTGCGCGTCACCTCGGTGCCCGAGCCGGAGCAGACCGCCAAATACATCGCAGATGCGCTGGCCATGCGGGAAGCTGGCAACCGCTTTGCTTTTGCCGTGCTGGAGGCCGCCAGCGGCACAGTGCTGGGCTGCACCAGCTACCACGACATCGTGCCAGCGGTGCAGCGCGTGGAAATTGGCTACACCTGGTATGCCAAGCGCTGCCAGCGCAGCCACGTCAACTCGGTCGCCAAGCTGCTGCTGATGACGCATGCCTTCGAAACCGTCGGCTGCAAAGTAGTGGGCTGGCGCACCGACAATTTCAACTTTGCCTCGCAGGCCGCCATCGAGCGGCTCGGCGCCCAGAAAGACGGCGTCATTCGGGGCCATGCGCTGCGCCGCGACGGCACCATTCGCGATACCGTGATGTACAGCATGCGCAGCGGCGAATGGCCCGAAGCCAAGGCGCAGTTGCTGTACCTGCTGGACAAGCCGCGCTGACGCGAAAACGCGTGCCATTACAGCATCGGGTCTTAACCGCAAGAGCAATGGAGCAGTGACCCGGTGTATTTGCCCTGATTCGTTCGATCAAGACAACATACTTCAAGTATGTATATACTCAAAGTGTATACATGGAGGAGCCATCATGAACAAGGTTCTTGCACCAACACCACTTACCCAGGCCAAACAAACGACCACCGTTTTTACGTCCGGCAACAGTCAGGCGGTTCGTCTGCCCAAGGCGTTTAGAGTCAATTCCAATACGGTGGAAATCGAGCGCCGGGGCGACGAAATCATCTTGCGCGAAAAGAAACGTACCGTCGGCGACATCCTGCGGCAGTTGCCTGCGCTGGGCACCGGGGAAACCGGGGACTGGGAGCGCATTGCCGCGTTCATCGCGGATCCCCAACCTCAGGAACGCGACTGGAATACGCTGCTGGGGCTGGCACCAGCGGGCCAGGTCGCCAGCGGTCCGACAGCGCGCAGCGGGCGCAGAAAGTCGACCCGCGCATGAGGTACCTGCTCGACACCAACATCGTCAGCCACTTCCTGCGCGGCGCCTCGCCGGCCCTGAACCGGCGTATTTTGAACAGCACCCCGGAGCAACTGGCCATCTCCACCATCAGCGCGGGTGAGCTGCGTTACGGCCTGCGCCGACTGCCGGCGTCGCGCCGCTCCGCCCTGTTGGCGCGTCAGCTGGACGGGCTGTTCAGTGCCATCCCGGTACAGCCCCTTCCCGCTGACGCGGCACAGCACTACGGCACTGCGCGCTCGCAACTGGCGGCCGCAGGCACGCCCATTGGCGGCAACGACTTGTGGATCGCAGCGCACGCGCTGGCACTGGGTATGACGCTGGTGACAAATAACACCCGCGAATTTGCACGGGTGGATGGGTTGAAGCTGGAAAATTGGGCGGCAGAATCTGATACCGAGAGATGAAGGAACACCATGCTGATTGACTTCTTCTACACCTTGCGCTCGGCCAAGCTGCCGGTGTCGGTCAAGGAGTACCTGACACTGCTGGAAGCGCTCAAGGCCGGCGTGGTGGGTCCCAACGCGCCGGCGCCTGAAGATGAGACGCAGGCCAGCGGCTACAAGATCGACGACTTTTACTACCTGAGCCGCGCCACGCTGGTGAAGGACGAAAAGAACTACGACAAGTTCGACCGCGCTTTTGCCGCCTACTTCAAGGGCGTGGAGATGATTGCCGACTTCAGCAAGGAGATCCCGCTGGAATGGTTGCGCAAGAATCTGGAACTGAACCTGAGCCCGGAAGAACTCGCCAAGATCCAGAAGATGGGCTGGGACGAGTTGATGGAAACGCTCAAGAAGCGTTTCGAGGAGCAAAAAGAACGCCATGAAGGCGGCTCCAAATGGATAGGCACCGGCGGCACCAGCCCGTTCGGCGCCTACGGCCAAAACCCGCAAGGCATACGCATCGGCCAGGACAAGAGCCGCAACAAGAGTGCCGTCAAGGTGTGGGACCAGCGTGCCTACAAGGACTACGACGACACGCAGGAACTGGGCACCCGCAACATCAAGGTGGCGCTGCGCCGTCTGCGCAAATTTGTCCGCGAGGGCCATGAAGAAGAACTGGACCTGGACGACACCATCCGGTCGACGGCGGCCAACGCCGGCTACCTGGACATCAAAATGGTGCCGGAGCGCCACAACAACGTGAAGGTGCTGCTGCTGATGGACGTGGGCGGCACCATGGACGAGCACATCCAGCGCGTGGAAGAACTCTTCAGTGCCACCAAGACCGAGCTCAAGCACCTGGAGTTCTATTACTTCCACAACTGTGTCTACGACTTCATGTGGAAGAACAACCGCCGCCGCTACAGCGAAAAGTTCCCCACCTGGGACATCATCCGCAAGTACAACAAGGACTACAAGCTGATCTTCGTCGGCGACGCCACCATGAGCCCCTACGAAATCCTGCAACCGGGCGGCAGCGTCGAATACAACAACGAGGAAGCGGGCGTCGAATGGCTGCAACGCCTGACCAGCGCTTTCCCCAAATTCGCCTGGATCAACCCGGAGCCGCAAGGGGTCTGGCAATACCGCCAAAGCATCAGCGTGATCCAGCAAATCATGAGCCAGCGCATGTTTCCCCTGACAATCAAGGGACTGGAAGAAGCCATGCGACTGCTGACAAAATGAAATGGCTGCTGGCGCTGGCGCTGCTGGCCGGCCTGCCGGCCCTGCTGCCCGCGCAAGCCCAGCCCGCCAGCCCCGGCGCCGTGGCCAACGCCAGCGCCTTCGAGCTGGAGATCGCCGCGCCGGATGAAATCCGGGCGCTGCTGGAGCGCCATCTGGAGTTGCTGCGTTACCGCGAGTTGACGGATCTGAGTGACAGCGAACTGGCACGCCTGCTGGGAGCCGCCCGGCAAAACACCCAGGACCTGCTGGCCACGCTGGGTTACTTCTCGCCCGACATCGGTATCGAACAGGCGAGAACAGACTCCGGCCCGCTCACGCGCCGGGTGAAACTGAGCGTGGCGCCCGGCGCGCCGACGTTGGTGAGCGAGGTGCGCCTTGAATTCAGCGGCGCCATCGCCAACGATCCGGCGGCCCGCAGCCAACGCCAGCAAATCGAGGCCAACTGGCCGCTGCGCGCCGGCATGCGCTTCACCCAGGCCAGTTGGGACGCCGCCAAGCAGCAGGCACTGCGCCAGCTCACCGGGCAACGCTACCCGGCCGGGCAAATCGGCAGCAGCCTAGCCGACATCGACCCCATCAACCACAGCGCGCGCCTGTCGGTCACGCTGGACAGCGGACCAGCCTACCGGCTAGGCGCTCTGGTGATCAGCGGCGCCCAGCGTTATGACACCGAACTGGTCACCCGGCTGGCGCGCCTGACGCCTGGCGCCGACTACGACCAAACCCAACTGGTGCAAGCCCAGCAGCGCCTGACGGACAGTGGATTTTTCGACTCGGTGTTCGTCTCGCTGGACACCGCTGGCGATCCGCTGGCGGCACCGGTGCGGGTGCAACTGCGCGAAGCCTTGATGCAAAAACTGGTGCTGGGTGTCGGTGCCAGCACCGACAGCGGCGCCCGCCTGTCGGCCGAACACACGCACCACCGGGTGCCGGGCATCGGCTGGCGCGCCGTCAGCAAGCTGTCGCTGGACCGCGAGACACGTTCCCTGGGCAGCGAGCTGACGGCACCGCCCGACGCCGACAACTGGCGCTGGGTCAGCTCGGCCCTGCTGCAAAACCAGAACAGTGGCAGCACCGACATCAGCAGCCTGCGCCTGCGCGCCGGACGCAGCCAGGGCGGCCAGCGCATAGACCGCAATTACTACCTGCAATACGACCGGGCCGAGACCGCCGCCAGCGATGGCAGCGTGCCGGTGGTGGCGCAAGCGCTGAGTGCCAACTACGCTTTCACCGTGCGCAACTTCGACAGCCTGCCCTTCCCGGGCAGCGGCTGGGGGCTGGGCGTGGAAGTGGGCGGCGGCAGCACGCTGGGCAGCCAGCAAGACCCTTACGGCCGCGTACTGGGACGCTTGCTCGGCTATGTGCCACTGGGCGGCAACGGCGACGCCGCAACCGGAGCCCTGCGCGGCGGACGCCTGGCGCTGCGGGCGGAGGCCGGCGCCGTGCTGGCCAAGAGCGACATCGCCCTGCCCAGCACGCAACTGTTCCTCACCGGCGGCGACAACAGCGTGCGCGGTTACGGCTACCACGACCTCGGCGTCACGCTGCCCGATGGAACCGTCAGCGCCGGCCGCTACCTCACCGTGGCCAGCGTCGAATGGCAGCGCCCCATCGTTGCCAACGGCCGCCTGACGGACTGGGAGAGCACCGTATTCATGGACGCCGGCGCCGTCGCCAACAAACCCGCTGAATTGCGTGCCAAGGTCGGTATCGGCGTCGGCGCGCGCTGGAAGAGCCCGGTCGGCCCGCTGCAAATCGACCTGGCGTATGGCGTAGCGGTGGAACGCTTGCGGCTGCATCTGAACGTGGGTTTCACCTTCTGATGAAAGCACTGCGCATGGCCTTGAGCGCACTGGGCACCACGCTGCTGACGCTGCTGGCCCTGGCCGGAGCGCTGTGGCTCTGGAGCGGCGCCAGCACCTCGCTGGCGACTTCACTGGAACAACTGGCGCAGCATCTTCCCGCCGGCCAGACACTGGAGGCGAAAGATGTCGAAGGCTCGCTGCGCCGGGGTGGCCGCGTCGGCTGGTTACGCTGGCAACAGGGCGCGCTCAGCGTCGAGGCACGCGATGTCAGCGTAGCCTGGGAGCTGCGAACGCTGCTGGACGGCGAACTGCGCCTTGGCCAGCTTTCCGTCGAGCACTTGCGCATCGAAGACCGGCGCCCCAGCGCCGGCGCCACAGCACCCACCGATTTGCGTCTGCCGCTGCGTGTAGCCGCGCCATTCAGCGTCACCACGCTGGAGTGGGTAGGCCCCGCCGCGCTGCAAATCAGTGGCCTCGCGGGGCACTACGCCTTCGACAACAAGGAACACACGTTCGAGCTGAGCAGCTTGCGGATGGCCTCCGGCAACTACCGCGGCATGGGCCGCTTGCAGGCGCTTGCCCCCATGGCACTGGCGCTGCAAATGCAGGGCACGCTGGCAACCCAGCTGCCCTCCGGGGGCCGCAGTGTCACGCTGCGGGCTGACGCCACGCTACAAGGCCAGTTGGCCGGCCCTGACGCCCGGCTGGCGTTGCAGGCCCAGCTAAAGCCCCAGCTACCCAGCACACCCGGCAACACGAAACCGACCGGGCCAACCATCAAGCAGGCGATGCAAGCCAGCGTCACGGCGGAGCTTGCGCCCTGGCAGCCGCAACCGGTCGTCACCGCCACGGCACACTGGCAGGCACTGGACCTGGCGGCGCTGTGGCCGCGGGCACCGCAAACGCTGCTCAGCGGTGAGGCCACGGTCACGCCGGCCGGCCAGAGCTGGCAGGCCGCCATCCAGCTCGGCAACGCACTGAGCGGCCCATGGAACCAGCAGCGCCTGCCGATCGACAAGCTGAGCGCCAGGCTGGTGTTCGCAACGGGGCAGTGGACCATAGCGTCGCTACAGGCCAGCGGCGCCGGCGGGCGCATTGACGGGCGCGGCCAAGTGGGCGGCGCCGCCAACTGGCAAGGCAGCGCCACCCTGCATGGCATCAACCCGGCCGCGCTCGACTCGCGACTGGCCATCACGGCACTGGACGGCCAGGTGACGGCGCGGCAGACGCCATCCGGCATCGCCTTCGAAGCCAGCCTGCAAGGCGCCCATGGCAAGACCGCTTCGCCGGCTGGTGGTGCCCTGGCCGGCCTGCGCCTGCAAGCACTGCAGGCCAAGGGAATCTGGCAGGCGCCGATGCTGAAGCTGGAGCAGTTGGCGCTGCAAAGCGACGACGCGCAATTGCAAGGCCAGTTGAGCTTCAATACTCTCAGCCAAGCCGCGCAAGGCCAGTTGGCGCTAGCCCTGCCCGGTGCCAGCGCGACCCTGCAAGGTGACCTCGCCAGCCGCAGTGGCCAAGGCGCGATGAGCTTGCGCGTGACCGATGCGGCACTGGCCGCCCACTGGCTGGCCCGCTGGCCAGGGGCACCGGCGGCGCTGAACCAAATGGGCCTCCAGGGCGCCGTGGAAATGAACGGAAACTGGCAAGGCGGTTGGCAAAATCAGGGTCGGGAACTGCGCCTTGCGGCCAGCCTGCGGGCGCCCAAGCTTGAACTGCGCGCCAGCGATACAGCAGCCGATCAGGGCTGGCGTTTGCGCGATTGGCAAGCCGACATCTCCGGCACGCTGGGCGCCCTGAGTCTGAGCACGCGCGGCCAGGCCGATCAGGCCAGCCGGCACTTCGCGCTACAGATGCAGGCCCAGCTTGGACGGCTGGGCGACGGCCTGTGGCAAGCCCAATTGGAGACCGCCCAGCTCAGCGCGCAAGACAGCTTGCGCCCCGGCCTCTGGAGCTTGCAGTTGCGCCAGCGCGTGGCCCTGGACTGGAAGCAGAGCGAGGGCGCGCAGTCGCTGCACATCGCTGCCGGCAGTGCCGCTCTGAGCGGACCGGTTCCGGGTGCGGCGACCGTCAACTGGCAGGCCGCGCAATGGTCGCGCGGTGGCGGCAATCCAGCGCAAACCGGCTGGATGACCCAGGGTCGCCTGGAGGGACTGCCACTGGCCTGGCTGGATCTGCTGGGCCAGACCCAGATGGCCAACCTGGGTTTGCGCGGCGACCTTCTGTTTGGCGGCCAGTGGGACCTTGGCGGCGGTGATCGGCTGCGCCTGCGCGCCACGCTGGAGCGCAGCAGCGGCGACCTGCAATTGCGGACCGACGCGGCTGAAACGGGTGGCCCGGCGACTACCCTGCAAGCCGGGGTGCGCACGGCACGCCTGCTGCTCAGCGCCGACGCCCAGCAACTGGCCGCCAGCCTGCGCTGGGACAGTGAACGTGCCGGCCAGGTGCAGGCTGATTTCAGCACGCAGTTGCAACGCCAGGACGGCGTCTGGATCTGGCCCGGCGACGCCCCTCTGAGCGGCACCCTGCGCGCGCAACTGCCCAGCAGCGGTGCCTGGTCCTTGCTGGCACCGCCCGGCTGGCGCTTGCGCGGCACGCTGGCCGCCGATGCCGCCCTGTCGGGCACGCGCAGTGCGCCGCAATGGCGCGGCACGCTGGGGGCGCAAGAACTGGCCGTGCGCTCGCTGGCGGACGGCATCGACTTCAGCCAGGGTACGCTGCGCGCCAGCCTGACCGGCCAGCGGCTAGACATCGACTCTTTCACGCTGCAAGGCGCCGGCGGCAACAGCGGCGGCCGGCTCTCGGTGACGGGCTCGGTCGTGTGGCTGCCTGCCACGCCAAGCATGGCCAGCCCGCTGTCGCGCCTGCACATGGCGCTGGACTTTGAAGCCAAGACCTTGCGCGTGACGGCCCGCGCCGACCAACGCCTGGTGCTGTCAGGCAAGCTGACGGCGCGACTGGACAACACGCGCCTGACGCTGCGCGGCGCGCTCAAGGCCGATGAGGCGCTGTTCATCCTGCCGGAGGACTCGGCACCGCAGTTGGGCGCCGACGTGCGGGTGCGCATTGCCGGCGACAGCCAGACCGGCCGCGGACCCATCCCGCAGCCCGCCAACCCGGCGCCGCAGCAGCGGGTGACGCCTGACGTCACCGTCAGCCTCGATCTGGGGCAAAACTTCGAAGTGCGCGGGCGCGGTCTGGCGACCCATCTGGCCGGTACGCTGGAACTGCGCAGCACGCTGGGCCATGGCTTGACGCCGCAGCTCAGCGGCCAACTGCACACCGTGGGGGGCACTTACAAAGCCTACGGCCAGCAGTTGGATATCGAAGAGGGCCAACTGCGTTTCACCGGACCGTACGACAACCCGGCGCTAGACATCCTGGCGTTGCGCCCCAATCTGCAGCAACGCGTGGGCGTGCAGATCAGCGGCACCGCCCTGTCGCCGGTGGTGCGGCTGTACGCCGAACCGGACATGGCCGAAGCCGACAAACTGGCCTGGCTGGTGCTGGGTCGCTCGGCCGCCAATGGTGGCGCCGAATCCGCCATGCTGCAACAGGCGGCGCTGGCCCTGCTGGGCGGCAGGGGCAAGAGCTTGTCGGGCAGTCTGGCCGAATCGCTGGGCCTGGACGAGTTGTCGGTGCGCGGCGCCGCCACCAGCAGCGCCGACGGAACCACCAGCGGCGCCACCGTCACGCTGGGCAAGCGCGTCTCGCGCAACTTCTACGTTGCCTACGAGCGCAGCCTGGCCGGAGCCCTGGGCACCTTCTACATTTTCTACGACCTGTCGCGCCGTTTCACCCTGCGCGCCCAGACCGGCGAACAAAGCGCCGTCGACCTGATTTTCACGCTGCGCTACGACTGAGTTGGCCGACGCCGGGCCTTACAATGCGACCCACCGCCGCCGTAGTTCAATGGGAATCTCTCGTTGGATATTGCGAAAATCTGCATCAATTTCGTATCAATCACTGAGGCACTGAAGGTTGGCAGGAAGTCTGATCTCGCCCACTGACCTCAACGACCTTCAAGTTCAGACACATTGCTGAAGTACGCTTTTCGGACTTGCCTGCAATAGATCGGCCATTCAAACATACCTTGGACGGTTGGCAATGTACCGACGATTTCGTCAAACTGAGCACCCACGACCGACCGAGAGCGGATGCAAATCTTCGTTCTCGATTGCGGCCGGCTGACTTCAGTGAATGCCAGATAGCTGGCGGTGGACTGTGCCGGTGAATACTCAGCGCTGGACTTCGGCATTACCGCAACGGACTTTCGCAAAATTGCCGGTTTGGGGGGGTGTTCAGAGCCTTGCGAAGGGACTCGATGAGTACACTTATATCCTAGCGCACGTAGTTGCGAATCTAGAAAACTTGCGTTCAAGCAACAAGTATCCAGGGAGGAAGTCGTGATTTTGAATCCGTATTGGTGGCCGGCGATATTTCGTCGTGCTATTTCAGTGTGCCTAGTCGCCTGCATGTCCGCCTGTGGAGGCGGAGGTACTCCGGCTTCGCCGCTCCCTCCTCCGGCGGCAGCTCTCGGCATCACCGCTGATGCCACCAATACGGTGGCTGGTGGCCCCACAGTAGCAATCGCAGCGAATATCCAGAACTCGACGCAATCTGTCACATGGGCCGTGACAGGCCCGGGCACGCTTGGCGCGACGACTGGTACTTCGGTAACCTACACGCCACCGCTGCCTAGCACCTTAAGCAGCCAAGCTGATGCAACCATCACGGCCACCTTGGGCACGCTGACCAAGTCGGTCACGATCACAGTGGGTGTTTCGGCCGGACGTAAATGGCAGATAGCGTCCTACCCGAAGGGTGATTTCACCGATGTGCAGTACCTCAACGGGAAGTTCTTCGCCGTAAACAACTATGGCACGATCCTCGTCAGTACGGATGGCCTGAACTGGGTCCCTAAGCCCGTCCCGTCCGGAAATCTGCGTGCGATTACCTACGGTGACGCCGGCTACGTGGCAGTGGGTTTTGGCAACACTGTGTTCAAGAGCGCGGACGGGGAAACCTGGACACGCACGACACCGGTTCATGACCCGCGCACCATCAACTTGATCGACTTTTACGGCGTCACTGCGGGCAAGGGCGGCTACGTCGCCGCGGGGATTGGTGGCATCTTCCACAGCACGGATGCGGTGACCTGGACCGCCGTCAGTCCGGCGGGAGTGACGTATATGAGCCGTGTCGCGTTCGGCAGTGGCCGATTCGTCGCGGTCGGATACAGCGGGAAAATCCTTATCAGCGATGACGGTATCACCTGGACGCCTCTAAACATCCCCGGTGCTTACTCGGGCTCGGGTGTGGTCTACGGCAATGGCCGCTTCGTCCTGACCCCTGGTGATGGCAATATTCTCACCAGCACCGATGGCATCACTTGGCAAACCACGGCGCACGATGTCTTCGGAGGCACTCTGAGCTTCAGTAACGGGCAGTACTTTCTAATTGCGAACAATAGCGTCATGGCTTCTCGTGACGGCGTCACCTGGACATCTATCTATAACAAGACCACCAATCTCAACCCCATCATGGGGATGGCCGCCAGCGCGGACCGCTACGTTCTGGTTGGGTTCAATGGGTTGTTGCAGCAAAGCGCGGACACGAAGACATGGGCCTCTGCAATACAAGGTCCATCAGTCGACTTGGGGAGCGTGGACGCCATGAACGGTGTCTGGGTTGCCGTCGGCGCTGGAGGCACTTTACTAAAGAGCACCGACGCGCTCCAGTGGTCCCCCGCCAGCACGGTGGTCCCTGCCGGCCTCACCAGCGTCACACACGGCAACGGGCGATTCCTGGTCCTGGGGTCTGGCAACATTTTTTCGAGCAGCGACGGTGATCAGTGGACGGCCGCTCCCATCCATACGCCTGACGTTCTCTATTCGGTGGTCTACGGTGGTGGTCGCTTCGTCGCTGTGGGGTCTGATGGTACTGTTCTCACCAGCCCCGATGCTGTGAACTGGTCTGGCGCAGCTTCCGGGGTATCGGCAACGCTCTTGGGCGTGACCTATGGCAACGGTCGCTTTGTGGCAGTTGGCTACGGCTGCATCATCAGCAGTACCGACGGAAAGACTTGGGAGACCGGGCTACTTGGTGTTGGCACCGTCAAAACAGTGACCTTTGGCAACGGTCGCTTTGTGGCAGTTGGCTGGGGCGGCGCCATCTGGTTAAGTGAGGATGGCCAGACTTGGACCTGGAGCCCTTCCGGAACAATCGACAACTTGTTTGGTGTGACCTACGGCAACAGACAGTTCGTGGCCGTCGGAAGCAGCGTGCTCGTTAGTGAAGATGCCGTTCATTGGCAGCCGTACGTGACCGGGACGAATAGCTCCCTGTACGGGGTAACCTTCGCCAACAACACCTTCGTAGCTGTAGGGGCTGCCGGAACAATCGTTCTGTCGCCCCCCGGGCCGTAAAGGCGATCCTCGTCAAGGGCAGACCTCTTCCGAGTACCTTTCTCAAGACCTGGTGTTCGATTTTGACGATCGGCTTCGAGCAATTGAGAAAGTCGCTTGAAGGTTGCAGTCATTCGCTGCGCTCCAAAACTGTCGTTAACGTTTGGACCCCCAGTGGGCAGCACGCGCCACAGAGGGGCGTCGGGATGTTTGCTGTCCGTATAGATTGGCCTGCTTTTCTGGATTTTGAAATTTAGGAACCTTTACTTTCTAAGTTCCTTTGTTTCGGGCGCTATGTAAAACATCTTCGTGAGCGCAGGAACTGCGGCCGCCTCAGGAACAACTAGCCACTGCCTCGGCTTGGGATCAGAAATTGGAACGGTGCCTGGTGGGAAGCGCGAGTCATTACCATCGGTTATGAATGCAAGGAAATACTTTCCTTGATCAGAAACCGTGAACTCTCCCGGTACGTTTCCTAACCCGTTTATCGAGTTACCTTTTTCTGTATTGATCGAGTAAGTTCCTGGCGACACATACAACTTTGTGTAAGCGCCATCTTTGAGGTCAATGACTTTCACGCCATTCAAATAGGTAACTGGCGACAATGGTGTTCCTGGGTCGGCATGTGGCCTCATGACATACAGTGTTGCGAGTCCGACAGGCGCGTCAGAAGACACGCTGAAGTTAACTACGCGGACATCAACAATTCCAGTTGCCATTCCGATAGCACGCAGCTTTCTTGCATGCCCTGGCAGCGTGACATACGCTCCATTGATCACGTAGGTTTGATCAGGATTCACTCCACTCAACAGTTCATTCCTGGTTCGGCCAACAGCATCAAAAGGTGTATGGATAACAACGAATTTCGCTGCAGAGGGTATGGGAACAGAAATGAGTGCAACCCCGCAACGGAAAAGAGAGACGCAGGAATCGGGCGGTACCGTCGGTGATTTCTCCGTATAGGTTGAAGTCGCTATTTTTTCGTTGTCAAGAAACGTAACTGCCGGATGAAAATATGGTGCCCATGATCCGTCTTTTGTATACACGTTGCCGGCTTGTCCCAAAGCGTTTACGACAAGCGTGCTGCCGGGATTCAATTTTGCAGGCAACTCAAAAGTGCGAAATCTGCTCCGTCCCAGGGGAAATTGAAAGACAGGGTCACTTGGACCAAAGTTAATCTGGGTCCCTTCGACTGCCAATTTAGCCACTGGCATATCCGCGTATGCCTTACAACACACACTCGACATAGCTAGTCCTTCTTTTTGCGAGTCGACGCTTGCACACCCGGAAATCACAAATACCCAAAAAACAAAAAGCACGCGAATGAAAGTCATAGCCTCCCCTTAAAAATCGCTTCTATTCTAAGGAGCACTATAGGCGAACTTGAATGGCCACGTCCGCTGCACAGCGGCCGGTCACGTTACTTACGAACCCGGGCCCAGACCCGTTATGCCGCGCCAGCGGCATGACAAGCAATATTCAAATGCTCGCGTACTCCATGAATCTTTTCCTATGGCGCACCACGATAGCGAGTCTGAGCCGGCGCTGGCAAGTCCGGGAAGAGCCCATCGTGTTGGCCGTGAGGCGCAGCGGTTACCACAGTCCTTCCCACTTCACCTTGATAAATGGATAACGGATGTTCTGCCACAACGGTGGGGGCATCTACGCTGCAGTTTCCACAAACCAGAGCTTGGCCCGGTACCAATGAAAGCGCTTCAAAACCCCTTCAAGCCACGATCCAAACCGGAGAGCCTGTCGGGCAGTCTGGCCGAATCGCTGGGTCTGGACGAGTTGTCGGTGCGCGGCGCCGCCACCAGCAGCGCCGACGGAACCACCAGCGGCGCCACCGTCACGCTGGGCAAGCGCGTCTCGCGCAACTTCTACGTCGCCTACGAACGCAGCCTGGCCGGAGCCCTGGGCACCTTCTACATTTTCTACGACCTGTCGCGCCGTTTCACCCTGCGCGCCCAGACCGGCGAACAAAGCGCCGTCGACCTGATTTTCACGCTGCGTTACGACTGAGCTGGCCGACGCCGGGCCTTACAATGCGACCCACCGCCGCCGTAGTTCAATGGATAGAACGAGCGCCTCCTAAGCGCTAGATATGGGTTCGATTCCCGTCGGGGGCGCCAGCCGGATGCCGTGGCGTCAGAATCATCGGCCAGAGAGGAGACCAGCGGCCGGTAGATCCTGAAGTATTCCGTAATTATCGATCTAACAATCCGTAATTTACGACCACTAAATCCATAATTCACGGTACCATGGTCACCATGAATTTCTCAACTCTTTACCCACGACTCATTGAAGCGCGCATCGCGGAAGCGATGGCTGACACCCCGGTGGTTCTTGTCGCCGGACCGCGGCAGGCAGGCAAGACGACTTTGGTGCGCCAGATGGCACAGGGGGAATTGCGTTACTTCACGCTTGACGACGAGTTGACCTTGCTCGCAGCCAAAGCAGATCCGGTAGGGATGATCCGTGGCCTGGACCGAGCCGTCATCGATGAGATCCAGCGTGCCCCACAGCTACTTATGGCGATCAAGAAAAGTGTCGATGAAGATCGGCGTCCTGGTCGTTTCCTGCTCACCGGCTCGGCCAATTTGATGGCCTTGCCGACCGTGGCCGACTCACTCGCCGGGCGCATAGAGGTACTTCTATTGCTTCCGTTGTCGCAAAGTGAGATGCGCGGGAATACGGCCAATTGGCTTGACGCTGCCTTCGCAGGAGACCTGCTCAAGGTGCCCGCCACGGTCGTGGGCGATGAAATGGTCGACGTTGTAATGCGCGGCGGTTACCCTGAGGCGGTCGCGCGCCCATCCGCGCGCAGGCGCACGGCCTGGGCCAGGCAATACCTCGATGCCATCCTGCAGCGCGACGTCCGTGATGTGGCCAACATCGATAAACTTGACCAATTGCCGCGTTTCCTGCGCGGCTTGGCACAGATGTCGGGCCAGATGTGCAACTTCACCCAATTAGGTGGGCAGGTAGGCTTGGACAGCAAAACCGCAGCCCGATATTGCGGCGTGTTCGAACAAATGTACTTGCTCAAACGGGTTGAGGTCTGGGCCAGCAACCGGCTCAGCCGTGTGGTCAAGACCCCCAAACTTCAATTCATCGATTCCGGCTTGTTGGCCACCCTGATCGACCTGACGCCGGCTCAAGTGAGTCAGGACCGCACCCGGTTTGGCAATCTACTGGAGACTTTTGTTTATGGGGAACTGCTCAAACACAGCAGCACGGCCGAAGGAGACTATCGACTGCTTTACTACCGCGATCTCGATAAGTTTGAAGTTGATATCGTCGTCGAGAATGCTGCCGGCCAATTGATCGGGGTCGAGGTGAAGGCGTCCGCCACGGTCAGCGAGCGCGATCTGCGGGGTCTGAAGAAGTTGGCCGGCGTCGTCGGCGAAAAGTTCAAACTGGGCGTGATTTTGTACGATGGCACGCAAACCCTGCCGCTGGGAGACGGCCTATGGGCTGCGCCGCTGTCCAGCTTATGGGGGCAGTAGTTCACAGGCGTGCGCCCCGGCGGCCAACCCAAGTGGTCCAGGGAGGTCGATCAGGGTAAATCCCGACACCGGCAAATTGCATTACAACCATAATGTAAATTCAAAAACAGATGGACCGATGGTCATGAACCTGCACCAAGCCAAAAGCGAACTCACCCGGGAGCGCCTGCTCAGCTCCGCACTGTGGGTGATGGAAGAAAAAGGAGCGGGTCAGATCTCCATTCAGGAAGTGGCCAGGGCCGCCGGCATGACCACGGGCGCGGTGCAACACCACTTTCCGTCCAAGGCGGCGCTGATGATGCAAGTGCTCAGCCGCCTGATCGAATCCCTTGAGAGCAGCAGCGACTTCTGGCCCTCGCCGCGCTGGGGCTTGCGGCGCCGGGCCGATCATTTCGTGCGCCAAGCTTGGCAGCAGCTCTACAGCCAGCCGCGCTTTGCCACCGCCTGGTCGGCCTATCTGGCGGCGCGTGACGATGCCGCGATGACCGCGCACATTGTCGAACAACGCTCACTGCTTCAGCAACAGATGCGGCAAAAGTTCTTCGCCGTGTTCCCCGAATTGGCGCGCGGCCGGCAGGCCGAGGCGCGTTTTGCGTTGATTCTTTCGTCCCTGCGCGGCCTCGGCCTGGTCAACCCGTTCGCCCCCGCGTCCGTGATCGAGCCGCAGTTGCAGGTTCTGTCCCTAGTCATTCAGACCTGGTCCGCCCCTTCCCAGGAAACCCCATGAAAACTGCACTGCGCTTGTTCCGCTTCGCCTGCCTGGCCGCCTTGGCCGGGAGCGCCTTGAGCACCACGGCCCAGGCCCAGACACCGCTGCAAGTGATCGCCCAGCAACCGCCCGGGAGCGGCTCCGACGCGATGACCCGCGCCTGGGCCGAATGCGCATCGCGCCAGATCAACCAGTCGTTGGTGGTGCTGAACAAACCCGGCGCCAACGGCATCCTGGCCATCAACTACCTCAAGGCTCAGCCGGCCGATGGCCTGAACCTGATGTCGATCGGCATGTCGCAAATGAGCATCACGCCCTTTGTGCACAAGCAGATGCCGTACGACCCGATCAAGGACTTTGACGGCGTGGCGCTGATTGGCACATCGCCGCTGGTGCTGGCGGTGCCGGCCGGGATGGGGATTCAGAATCTGGCCGATCTGGGAAAAGTGGCCCGCTCGCAAGCGGGTGGCATCAATTTTGGCTCGCCCGGCAAGGGCAGCCCGGCCCACCTGTTGACCACGGCACTGGCTGAGGCCATGAACTGGCCAGCCACGCATGTGCCTTTTGTGGGCGAGGGGGCCGGCCTGACGGCCCTCATGGGTCGGCAGATTCAGGCCATGACGCTGGTGATCGGCACCGCCGCGACGCAGGTCAAGGCCGGCAAGCTGGTGCCGTTGGCGGTGTTCGCGAGCGAGCGTTCCAGCCTCATGCCGGAGGTGCCCACCATCAGCGAAGCCGGTGGCCCCAAAATCCTGGCGCGTCCGGCATGGATCGCCATCGTCGCCAAGAAGGGCACGCCACCGGAGCTACTGGCCAAACTGAACGAGGCCACCAACAACTGCCGCAACGACAGCGCCTACGCGGCCCGCATGAATACCATGAACGTGACGCTGACCGCCAGCAAACCCGCTGACGTGGTGGCCTGGGCGGCGCGTGACATCGCGGTTTGGAAACCGCTGATCGACAAGCTGGGCCTGGCGATTGAATAAGCCGTTGGCCGGCGCGCCCCGCCTGCAACTGCCTTGCGGCTGGATCGAGGGCACGCAGGAAGCCGGGCTGCACATCTTCAAGGGCCTTCCTTACGCCGCCGCGCCGACCGGAGCACTGCGCTGGCAAGCGCCTCAGGCCGCGCCCGCCTGGACCGGCACGCGCGTCTGCGACCGCTTCGGTCCGCTGGCGGTGCAGGCAGGCCTTGCGGGCAGCCACGCGCACAGCGGCGACTTCGATTGCCTGAGCCTGAACGTTTGGTGCCCGGCCGAAGCGGAACGCCCCTGGCCGGTCATGGTCTGGGTGCCGGGCGGAGGCTTTCTGCGCGGGGGTGCCGCCGACCCCTTGTACGACGGCAGCGCCATGGCGCGCCAAGGCATCGTCTTTGTGTCCATCAACTACCGCATCGGCGTTGACGGCTTCATGCATTTTGACGATGCCCAGCCGAACCGCGGCCTGCAAGACCAGTTGGCCGCGCTGCGTTGGGTGCAGGACCACATCGAGCTGTTTGGCGGCGACCCCCAGCGCGTGACGGTGGCGGGGGTGTCGGCCGGCTCCGGCGCCATCAGCCACCTCATGGGCATGCCGGCCAGCGCCGGCCTGTTCCAGCGCGTGGTCCTGCAAAGCCCCAGTCTGCAAACCCATGACCTGGAAGATGCCCAGCGCATCCGCCATGCACTGGCCGGCGTGCTGGGCGTGGCGCCCACCCGGGCCGCCTTGGCGGACGTGCCACTGGGTCCCTTGACGCAGGCGTTGTTCTCTTTTGTCGGCAACGAAAGCCTGAAGCAGCAATGGGGCCTGCGGCCACGCAACTACTTTCCAGTGCGCCCGGTGATCGACGGGCGCATCGTGCAAGCCGCGCCACTGGCGGCGATCCAGAAACGTCTGGACCAAGGCACTGCGCGCTGGCCGGTCCTGCTGGGCTGCAATGCGCAAGAGATGCGCTTTTACCTGGTGCCCGGCGGCCAGATCGAGCGCATCGACGAGGCGAGTCTGAAACGCTTTGTGCAGGACATCGACGGGGCCGAAGCGCTGCTGGCAAAGTATGCCGCCCAGGCCCCCGAGGCCAGCGCCGGCGAGCTGCTTTGCCAGATCCAGTCGGATTACTACTACCGGCAACCCGCCAACGCCCTGGCACAAGCCCTGCGCCAGGGCGGCTGCGAAACGCTGCAATATGAATTTGCCTGGCACTCACCGCTACTCCAGGGTCGCATGGGCGCGGCGCACGCCATGGAAATCCCTTTTGTACTGGGCAACAGCGCTTCGGCGCGCGCCCAGGAATTCATCGGCGCCCAAGCCCCTGCGGCGCTGGCACAGGAGATGCACAGCTGTTGGTCGCGCTTTGTTCGGGGAGAACCCCTGCCCGAGTGGACCCGCCACGGGCAGTTGCCGAGGATCTTTGAATAAGCCCTGGGGCGCCGGCGCGGGCCGGGCTCAGTCGTCCATCTGCTGCAACAAGTACAGGCGCTGATAAATGCCTTGATCGATCGCCATCAGTTGGTCGTGCGTGCCTTGCTCATGGATGCGGCCATGGTTGAGCACCACAATGCAATCGGCGCCGCGGATGGTGGAGAGCCGGTGGGCGATGGCGATCACGGTCACCCGTCCATGCAATTCCGACAAGGCGGCCTGCACGATCTGTTCGGTCTGCGAGTCGATGTGCGCGGTGGCTTCGTCCAGGAACAGAATGCGCGGGTTGCCGGCCAGGGCACGGGCGATGGCAATCAGCTGCTTTTGACCGACCGACAGGCGGGCGCCACCCTCGCCCAGCAAGGTTTCGTAGCCCTGCTCCAGTTGCGTGATGAAGTCATGGCAGTGGGCAGCACGAGCGGCCGTCTGCACCGCCTCCAGAGACAGGCCCCGACCCATATCAATGTTTTCGCGCACGCTGGTGGCCAGCAGGAACGGATCTTGCGGCACCAGGCCCACATCGGCGCGGAATTGCTCATCGCTGAAATTGGCCAAGGGGATTCCATCGAGCCGGATGCTGCCCGATTGGGCTTGATAGAAGCGCAGCAACAGGCTCAGCAAGGTCGACTTGCCACTGCCGGTGTGGCCCACCAAACCGTAAAAACCCCCGGCCGGGATCTCCAGCCTGAGGTCATGCAAGACCACGGTGGACGGGTCGTAGCCGAAGCGAAGTTGCCCGATGCTGCCGGCACCCTGCGCGATGCGCTGCGGGCCCTTCATCGCCGCGGGGCGCTGCTCCTGCAGCAGCGCGTCGACCCGCGCCGCCGCCACCACGGCTTGCTGCAACTGGCCGAACTGCAGCGTGATCTGGATCAGTGGGTCGACCACCCGACCGATATAGCTGACAAAGGCGTAAAGAACGCCGATCTCCAGCGCGCCGAGGGCGCGCTGGCCAAAACTGTAGATCACCAGCGCCAGCAACAAGACGTTGATCAGGTCCAGCATCGGGCGCAGCAGCCAGGCATTGACGCGCATCTCGTCGGTCCGGGCGCCCAGGTGCTGCTGGTTGGTGCGCTCGAACTTGTTTCGAAAACGTTGTTGCGCATTGCTGGCCTGCAATACCGCCATGCCGGCTATCGACTCCGACATCTGGGCATTGATGTCACTGCGCTTTTGCCGGGCCCTGGCCACCGCCGGCGCGCTCCAGCGCTGGTAGAACCAGACGATCACCACGACCGCCGGAATCAGTGTCAGCACGATCAGCATCAGGCGCCAGTCGAGCCAGGCCATGGCCCCCAGGGCGCCCAGCACCACAATGCTGCTGTCGAGCATGACGAACAGCACCTGCACGTAGAGGTTCTTGACCTGCTCCGTGTCATTGGTGACGCGGCTGACCAATTGACCGGTAATGGCCTTGTCGAAGAAAGCCATCGGCAGGCGCAGCACATGGCCGTACACCTCTTCGCGCAAGCGCCGCACCGAGCGCATCGCCACGCCGGCCAGGCGGGTCAGTTGGGCGTAGCGGATGACGCTGGCAACCGCACCGGCCAGCAGGATGCCGCCCAGCAGCAATGCAATGTCCAGCGAAACAAAACGCCGCGGCAACAGGTATTGGTCGATGAAGTACTTGCCCAGCAAAGGGCCCATGGCTTCCAGCAGCGCCGCGGCGATCAGCCAGCAGCAGCCCTTGACCACATGATGGCGCTCCGACCGCGCCGCGTGCAGCAGCAGTGCAATGGCCCGGCGCGTGTTGCGCGGCGGGGTGGCGGCTTCAGGCTGCATCGAGGCTGGCCTCCAGTTGCTGGTAACGCCACTGCGCCGCATACCAGCCGCCTTGTTCAAGCAGGCTGGCATGATCGCCTTGCTCGGCGATCCGTCCGGCCTTGAGCACCAGGATGTGATCGGCATCCATCACCGCGCTGAGCCGGTGGCTGACGATGATGGCGCTGCTGCCCCGCTTGGCCAGCCGCAGTTGTTGCAGGTGCGCCAGGATATCGGTCTCGGTCTGGGTGTCCACGGCCGACAGCGCGTCATCGAGCAGCAGCAGCGCCGCATCGGTCAGCAGGGCACGTGCGATCGCCACGCGCTGGCGTTGCCCGCCCGACAGCGACACGCCTTTCTCGCCGACCGGCGTGTCGTAGCCCTGCGGCATGCGCGCAATGTCGTCGTGGATGCAGGCCAGACGCGCGGCGCACTCGATCTCGGCGCGGCTGGCCTCGGGCTTGGCCAGCGCAATGTTTTCGGCAATCGAAGCCGAGAACAGAAACGGCTCCTGCGGCACCCAACTGATGGCCTGGTGCAAGGCGTCGAGCCGGTAATCCGTGAGGCCATGACCGCTCCAGCTGATGTGGCCGTCCTGCACCGCATACTGGCGCAGAATCAGGCGCAGCACGCTGGACTTGCCGGCACCGGTAGGGCCTACCAGGCCCAGCGTCTGCCCCGCCGCCAAAGAGAAATCAATGCCCGACAGGGCCAGTGCCTGGTGTCCCGGGTACGAGAAAGAAACTTGCTCGAACGCCAAGGCGCCCGCTGACACGCTGGTTTGCGTGCCGCCATCTTCAATCGACAAGGGCGCGTCCAGCGTCGGCTGCAGGCGGCTCCAGGCGGCGCGTCCGCGCTCCATCAAGGCCAGCACCCAGCCGGCGGCAAACATGGGCCAGATCAATTGGCCCAGGTACATGCTGAAGGCGGTCAGCGCGCCGATAGTCAGCTCGCCTTGCCACACCAGATAGCCACCCAAGCCCAGCGTGAGAACGGTGGCGCTCACCAGCGTGATGCCCACCGCAGGCTCAAAGGCCGCCTCCCAGCGCTGCGCCCGCAGGCTGGCACTGGCGGCGTGTTCGGCCAACTCGGCAAAGCGGTGGGCGCTGCGCGTCTCCAGCCCCAGCGCGCGCAAGGTGCGCACGCCGGTGAGCGTCTCCTGCACGTGATCGTTGAGCTTGCCAAAACATTCCAGCGAGTCCTTGGAGGCCTGGTGAATATGGCTGGAAATACGCCAGAAGGCGAAAGCCATCAAGGGGAAAGGCAGCAGCGCGGCGCCGGCCAGTCGCCAGTCGATGCCCAGCGTCATCATGGCCACCACCATGATGAGGGTCAGCGTGCCGTCAAATCCCGCCAACATCGCTTCGCCGGAGGCCATTTCCACCGAATCGATATCGTTGGTGGCCAGCGCCATCAAGTCACCGGTGCGCTTTTGCTGGTAGAAGTGCGGACCCTGCAGGCACAGGCGCGCGTACAGCCGCTCTCTAAGCTGCGCGCCGAGCCGGTAGCTGGCGGCAAACAGTTGCAGGCGCCAGGCCACCCGCAGGAAATAGATCAGCACACCGGCCAGCAACAGCCAGCTCAACTGGCCCAGCAGCGCGCCGCGCTCCAGGCGCCCGGCCGCCAGGCCATCCACCACATGGCCCACCTGGCGCGGAATGAAGACCGTCAACGCCGCCACCGCCGCCAGCATCAGGGCCGACAACAGATAAGGGCGCCAGTTCTGACGCACGTAGCGTGCTATCAGGCCGGCGAAGCTGGCGCCAGTGGCAGCGTGAAGGTTTGGGTGAGTTGTGCGAGGCATCTTTTCTTTTTTAAGGACCCTGACTCGATCCATGCGCTTGCATCCCCGGCAAGGCTGATCGATCTCCGTCAGGTCATCCTGCGGTGAATTCTATTGGTGAAAACGGTTGTTCGAGATGCGCTCCCCATCTTTTGAGGTCAGCCTGATTGACGCATAGAATCGATCTCGCTGAAATCAAGGCGACGAGCCGTTCTCCGGAAAAATCGATGACAAGGGGAGGAAAACATGAATCCGGTTTCCACCATCAATGAGTCACAGCGCAAAGCCGCTAGAGTCGCGGGATTCACTTTCCTATCCGGGATCGCAATCGTGGTCCTTGCGAACTATGGCATCAGCTTTCGCCTCAGCGTCCCAGGCAGCGCTGTGGATACCGCCCGGAACATCATGGTGCACGAGACACTTTTCCGTCTCAACATTGCCTGCAACCTGATCTACCTTGTGAATATCGTAGTACTGCTCACGGCGCTCTATGTGATCCTCAAACCGGTCAATCAGAACCTCGCCTTGGTTGCGACATTCTGCAGGTTGGTTGTTGCCTTGATGTGGAGTGTCACCGCTCTCAACATGCTTGAGGCTCTGCGGCTCTTGGGTGACGCGGCTTACCTGCCAGTCTTCAAGGTAGATCAATTGCAGGCCTTGGCGAGGCTGCAACTCTCCTCAAGCTATGACGCGTACTACGTTGGTCTCCCGTTCTGGGGATTGGCCTCCACGGTTTGCAGCTACCTGTGGTTCAAATCAAGGTACATCCCGAGAGCGTTGGCTGCCTTCGGTGTGATCTCGTCTGCATGGTGCGTGTTCTGTGCTTTCGCTTTCATCGTTTTCCCCCACTTCAACGCGACGGTTAACGCGTCATGGTTCGATATGCCCTTGGTTCTCTTCGAAATGGCCTTGGGACTTTGGCTTCTGGTGAAAGGCTTAAGTCCATCCGGGCTGGTCGGCGCCGCCCTCCGCTGAACCCGGACCCCTCCTGCATTGTCTTGCGCTCGCGAGAAAGGCAACACGATATGAAAAAGGCATTTCCAGCCTCTGAGGCTGTCAACAAGACGTTGGCAAGCATGTTGGCCTTTGCGCAAGAGACGCATGGGTTAACAGGTCGAGCCGGACGCCGCGCAAACGTGCCGCCGCGTAGCTTCGACGGTATCGGACATGAAACCCGGTGGTAGTTGACTTGCTGCATACCTCGCGCCGTTGCGTCGCAAAAGGAGCGTACGCGTGGGAAACGTGAAATCGATTGAGAGCGCTGTGGAATCGCTTCCCCCTGTGGAGCTAGCCGAATTCCGGCGGTGGTTCGCCGAGTTCGATGGCAACGCGTGGGATAGGCAAATCGAGCAGGATGCGGCCTCTGGCAAGCTCGACCCGTTGGCGACAGAGGCGCTTGCCGACTATTGTGCAGGTTCGGCGAGGCAACTTTGAGGTTGATGCACACCGCATCAAAGCAGTTTTGGCAATGCCTTGATGCCCTCTGAAATTCAAACCGTAGCGTACCGAAATTTCGCACAACTCAAGGCCGACCAAAATCATCCTGCGGTGAATTCTGTTGGCGAAACCGGTCGTGCGAAACGCGCTCCTCATCTCTTGAGGTGAGCCTGGTTGACGCATAGAATCGTCCAAAATGATGTGCGGGATTGGTCGGGATTCCCATACCTGTATGAACCTTCAACAATGTCGCTGAAAGCAAGGCGGCAAGCCGTTCTCCGGAGGAATCAATGTCCAGTTTATCGAGCAGCTCCCAGTATCACGAGCAGGTTTTGGTCTGGACGTTACGTTGACCTTTTCTGCCATGACCGACGCAAGCGAAGACGCTCAAGATAAGCTCGCCTCCGTCCTAGGCGATGCAATGGCATTCGTTACCAACGAAGTAATTGTCCTCGCACGTCTCGAAGAGTTCTTCTCACCGAAGCCTGCGCAACTCGCAGACTCCGAAGAGTCTCGGAAGGCGTTACAGGAGCGCGTCGACAAACTATCGGAAACGTTGGGTGGCCCTCCAAGGCTCATCATTCATTGCACGAATGAACCCAAGCCCCATTACGATACTTACGCCGATGCCGCACTTGATGAGGCACTTACTTTGTTCCATCGGGCGCGTGTTTCAGTTACCCGAGCGCATATGTTCCTTGTCGGCTCAGGAATGCATGAACGAATGCCAGATGCACTCAATCCTCCGCCGGACAAAGAGTTTCGAGAACTGCTGCTGAAGCGTGTCAACGCGGCTTTCTGGGAACATGCCGAGACTTCTTTCATTCGCCTCGCCTCATACTGGGATCGAATTGGGCAACTACTGGACTTCGTGTTTTTCGGCATCCGCCAGTATGAACGTGACGGCTTTCCCGCTGTCATGGATCGAATTCAAAACAACTGGTCAGCCGTCGATCCCATTTTGCGGGGAATGGACGCATGGAAGGCGCTCAGGAGCTTTCAGACATCGGAGCAGATATGCGGACTGAAATGGCTCTTGCGTCGGCGAAACTTGCTGATCCACAGCATGCGCCTCAGACCCATCGAGCCTAATGACGAAGATCCGTTGTTTGACTCTGCCTTTAATCACTTAGATTCTGCCCTTCGAAAGAAGCTGGCTCCGGGTTCGATGCAGGAGGAATTGAACAACATACATGAGCACTTGGCGAATGCTGCTGCCCAGCTACCGAACGTCTTGTCGGTCCTCGAACATGCTGCTGAAATTGCCTTTCGCCCGTATCCAAAAAAGGTCCAGCCATTCATTCCACCGGGCGCGGCGCGATAAAGCCGCGCAGCACCCCTGAGCTTGAACGTTCGGCGTCTCCATAAACTAGGCTGCATACGATGATTGGATCAAGAACCCGCCACTCGCTTGCACAGTTTCTCGCACTCCATGAAACAGAATTTGTCGTGGTATTGGTGAGCAAACATGGCATGCGCATTTCTGTCGGAAATGGAAGAGTGCTTTTTGACCTTAACAATTGCTTGCACTCAGCAAGCGATGAGCACTTGCTGGCTCTTGTTGAGGAAATCGCCCGAACGAGTGGAGACCTTCGTTCTCGTGTGAATCCAAAGTACCGGCACGACGAGCGATTTTCCGACCTGTGCCGTTGCCTTCAACTTGATGGGTATCTTCTGGAAGCCAAAACACTCACGCAGACTGATCCATCCATTAGTGACGCGCCACCGCTCGATGATGATCTTCTTAAAGAGCTAAAGGCTACTGGCCTCCCTGCCGCAGAAGAGATTGCCGGGAAGATCAATGCCTCGTCTGAGTCATTTCGGTCATCACCGCCAAACTACAACGCGTGCCTTAATGACGTCCGGGTCGCTCTCGAAACACTGGCTCGCGCTATCGCCGCTACGCAAGTAAAGGCTGATTCTCCGCCCTATGAAAATACAAAATGGGGCTCTGTGCTCACGTTCCTGAAATTGGTTGAGTTCATTACCCAGGAGGAGGAAAAGGGTCTCGCTGGTGTCTACGGTTTTGTTAGCCCTGGGTCACATCGGCCAGTCGGTATCTCCGAAGAGGAAATGGCCCGCCTTGGTCGATCACTTGCGCTTGGCATGTGCTGGTTCCTTGTCAAGTGCTATCTGGTCGCATCGCGAGGCGACGCCTAATCGGGCAGGCAACGACTTCTAACCGTCGCCCCCACACCACCCACCGTGCGATCCCACAATGGGCTGAGCGCCGATTCTGTTGGCAAGGACTAAGAACGGTCTGCCCCGGCCTGATGGGTCACAGGGTCGGCGGCAGGCGGTCCATCATCATTTGCATCATGGACTCCATCATTTCCATGCGCTTTTGCATCATCTCTTCACGCTCCTTGGAACTGCGCGGGAAATGTTTTTCGCCTTTCATGGCGCCCATGCCGTCGGAGCCCATCATGTCCATCGTCTGCATGCCTTCCTGCATGGCTTTCATGTGCTTGGCCATCAGCGCACTTTTTTCCTCCGGTGTTTTGGCGCTCACCATCTCCTGGTGCGCCTGGTGCATGGCCTTCATCTTGCCGTCCATGGCGGCCATCTTTTCGGCGCTGGCCGCTTTGATTGCGCTCCTGGCAGAAGCATCTGCCGCCGTGGCCTGGGGGTGATGCTGCGTGTGTTGTGAATCCGTTTGTGCCCAAGCGCCCAGAGACGCGGCAGCGATTGAAACGGTCAGGAGGGTACGGCGAAGGTAAGACATGGTGTGGTTTCCTGACGTGGAGATAGTGGATGGATTGAAGACAAAAGGCACGGCGCAGAGATTGATTGGTGCGCCATGCCGTGCCACGATAAGTCTTCAAGCCTCACGATTCCGTTCGGTACCACACCTACCCAGGGTTGCCGCCCCTGATTTGAATGGACAATTTGTCAGTGCCCGGGTCGCTTGAACTTCTTGCGCGCGCGCTCGACTTTGGCCCGGATCACGCAACCCTCGGCATGATCGTTGATCAGCCCCATGGCTTGCATGAAGGCATACACGGTGGTCGGTCCGACAAATTTCCAGCCTTGTTTCTTCAGGTCCTTCGACAGCGCCAGCGATTCGGCGGAGGTCGATGCGGTCTGCGGTTTGGCAAGTTGCTTGGGGCCTGGTTCGTAGCGCCAGATGAAGGCCGCCAGCGAGCCCTCCTGCTTGACCAGTTCCTGCGCCCGCCGTGCATTGTTGATCACCGCCTCGATCTTGCCGCGATGCCGGACGATGCCCGCGTCCTGCAGCAGGCGATCGAGGTCAAGCTGGGTAAAGCGCGCTATCCGGTCGAAATCGAAATCATGGAAGGCAGCGCAGAAGTTCTGCCGCTTGGCCAGGATGGTGCGCCAGCTCAATCCGGACTGAAAACCCTCCAGACACAATTTCTCGAACAGGCGATGGTCATCGCTGACCGGGAAGCCCCATTCGGTATCGTGATAGTCCAAAAACTCCGGTGCGGCCGCGCACCAGCGGCAGCGTGATTGGCCGTCGGGACCGGCGATGGTCATGCTCATGTGTCTGCTGCTCCTGTTTCAAATCCTGTTTCAAAAATGGGGCCCTAGCGTACCCGATTGCGGCCTTCCTGCTTGGCCCGGTACAGTGCCGCGTCGGCTTGCGCCACCAGGGCCGCGGCCGAGGTCTGCTCGGAAGGAATGCAGGACGCCACCCCCAGGCTGATGGTCACCACCGGCCCCACCGGCGAGGTGGGATGCACAATCGCCAGCGCCTCGCAGGCGGCCCTTAGATCCTCGGCCACGGCCAGCGCCGTGGCGTGATCCGCGGCCGGAATCAGGACGACGAATTCCTCACCCCCGTAACGCGCCGCCAGATCACCGGCCCGGCCCAGCGACCGAAGGAAGATATCGGCCACCGCGGCCAGGCAGCGGTCCCCTGCCGGGTGCCCCATGGCATCGTTGTACTGTTTGAAACCGTCGACGTCGGCCATCACAACGGCCAGCGGCATGTGCAAGCGACTGGCGCGCCGCCACTCCTTGTCCAGGGTTTCGTCAAAGCAGCGGCGGTTCGCCAGCCCGGTCAGCGCGTCGACGAACGAAAGCCGCGACAGGTGCTCGTTCGCCAGCCTGAGTTCCTCCGTTCTTTCCCTCACCAGACGCTCCATCTCCAGATTCCTGGCACGCAGATTGCGCGTGCGCAAGCGGAACAGGGTCGCGATCCCGGCCAGCAGGGCGAGCAGCGCAACAGCCCTGAACCAGGCGGTCTGGTAGAGGTACGGTTTCACGGTGACGGGCAGCACGTCTTGGCTCTCGCTCCAGTGCGTCCCGTCGATCGAGGCGGCGACCCGGAAGCGGTAGCTGCCATGGGGCAAGGCCGGGAACGAGGCTTCGCGACTGCGGCCCGCATCGACCCAGTCGCGCGTGATCCCCTCCATCTGGTAACGGAATCTCACGCGGTCGGCGTTGTTCAGCGTCATGGCGGTATAGCGGATCGACAGGGGAGCCGACCCGGGCGGCAGAACCACCTCGGCGTCGCTGGCTCCGCTGACGCCGTCCACCAGCACGTTCTCGAACCGGACGCTTGGCGGCGCGCCCGAGCCGGGCAGGTTCAAGGGATCCACGATGACCAGGCCTTTGTTGCTGGGCAGCCATAGCCGGCCTTTGGCATCGATGGCGCCGGCCGGCTGATGCCCGCCGGCAAAAGTCGTGCTGCGCAGCGCATCGCCGGGGCCGAAGCCGGCCGAGTTCACCTTCTTGAGGCGCCCTTCCGCGAAGGCATTGAGGTCGGCCCGAGAGACCCGGTAGAAGCCCCGGTTGCAAGTCATCCAGAGGTAGCCCAGGCGATCCTCCAGAATGGTTTGGGAGATGCCGTCCCAAAGCCCGTCGGCCGGGCGGATGGCGCTCAATCGACCGTCGCGCAGGCGGTTCATCCCCATTCCGTTGGTGCCTATCCACAGGTTGGAGGACGCGTCCTCGTACAGCGCCAGGATCCAGTTCGAGACCAGGCCGTCGGCCGTGGTCAGTGCCGTGAACTTGGCGTCGCGGTAGCGGATCAGCCCCTGCCCGGTGGTTCCGAACCAGAGGCTGCCGGCGCGGTCTTCCAGGATCGTCAGCACCCCTTCGGGCGGCGCCCCCGGCTCGCGCACCGGTGCGAAGCCTTGCCCGGTGAAGCGGGCCAGGCCGGCCCGCGTGCCGGCCCACAGCGTGCCCTGGCGGTCCTGGAACAGGGCGCGCACCTCCGGATTGGGCAGCCCCTGGGCGACGCCGTAGCGCGCTATCCTTCCATCTCTCAGTCGTGCTACTCCCGCCGTATAGGTGCCGATCCACAGCCAGCCGTCACTATCCTCCAGCAGGCTGGAGATTTCGTCGGTCGGCAAGCCCTCCTTCTGCCCGATCACCGTGATCCGATCGCCTTCGATCCGGTTCAGCCCGCCGCCCGCGGTGGAGACCCAGGTCACCCCGTTGCGGGCGTGCAGCACGGAACGCGTGTTGTCGCTGGAAAGCCCCTCGGGCGTGCCGAAGGCGACGAAGGCCCGGTTGCGCAGCCGGTTCAGGCCGCCGGTCCAGGTGCCGGTCCAGACACTGCCTTCCCGATCGACGTGAAGCGCCCAGATCTGATCGCCGGCCAGCCCGCCCGCGGTCGAAATCGACGTGAAGCGGCCCGCGCTCATGCGGCTGACGCCGGCGCCCCAGGTGCCGATCCAGAGGGCTCCCTGTTGATCGCGCGCCAGTGCCGTCAGCTGGTCGGTGGGCAGACCGTCGGCCACCGTGTAGGTCTTGATGCTGCCGTGATCGACATGGACCAGACCACCCCCGGCAGTGGCGGCCCAGATGCCGCCGCCCGGATCGGCCAGCACCGAGCGGACCTCCAGGCTGGGAAAGCCGTTGGCCGGCGTCAGGACCTGGAACCGATTCGCCGCGAACGAAACCAGACCGCCGCCGGTGCTGCCGATCCACAGGGTACCGTCGCGGTCAAAAGCCAGCGTGCGCAGCCGGTTGGTGGGCAGGCCGTCAGCCTGCTGGTAAACCTTGGTGACGCCGTTTTCCCAGCGCACCAGCCCGTTCTCGGTGGCGGCCCAGACGACCCCATCGCTGGCCTGCGCAAAGGCCCAGACGCGCCGGCCGGCGCTCACTTGTTCGGAGATGGCAACCTGAAACTTTCCGTTGCGATAGAGGGCCGCGCCCTTGCTGTGGCCGATCCAGAGATTTTGCTGCGCGTCCTCCATCAGACCAAAGATCGGCTGGGAGGACACATCCGGCACCTGCGGCGATTCATAGGTCGTGAAGCGCACGCCGTCGAAGCGCGCCAGCCCGCCCGCGGTTCCGACCCAGAGGTAACCGTCGCGCGTCTGCAGCAGGGTCTGAACGGTGTTCAGGGGCAGCCCTTGCTCGGTCTGCCAGCCGTCGATCTTGTACTGGGTGAGAGCCTTGCCCGGATCACCCGGCCCGGCGCCCCAGGCCGGCCCCGCTCCCAGCGTCAACGCCATCGAGAGGAAGCAACACAGCCAAGCCAGCCACCGCGGTAGCGTCATGGCGATCCAGCGGCGTCAGCGAAGAAACACTTGTCCGGCATCGGGTTATTGAATCAGGAAGTTGAGTCGCCCAAAACCAGACGGACAGGCTTTCCAACAGCGGAGGTCCAAGTATCACACACTTGGCCATCGGCAAAATCCCCCCTTTGCGCGCCTGGGCAGCCGCGATGCCCGGTGAGTTACTTCACCCTGGCAAAAGCCACCACCTGGTTCTTGCCGAAATGTTTGGCGCACTTCGGGCAGGTGGCGTAGAAGAAAAAGAGCTTGTCCAATTCTCTCCCCCGTTCCGTGACGAATTTTTCTGTCTGCGCGATCCAGGAGCCTATGTCCCGAAAAGGCCCGCTAAACACTTTGGTCAGGAAGGTACCGGACAGATACTCCGTCTGCATGTCCGGCACGGCGCGGTCGGTGGCAATGTAGACGTCGGAGCCCCAAGGCGATACTTCGTCAACCAGCCACAAAGGCTCGGCGGCGTAAGCCTGCGCCTGTTCGATCGCGGCCTGGTCGCGGGTCATCACCGAGCCAAAATTGAGCGGAACGTGCAGAAACTCCCGAATATGGTCTTTCACGAAGGGCTTGTCTTTCCAGACGAATTCCTGACCCTCCCAACGTGCCTCGTCCAGCTTTGCGCAGCACCCGGTTTCCTGGTTGTCATATCCTGTTTCAGCCAACTTCATGGAGCCCTCCTGATTACGACGAATGGAAAAGTGCTCAACGCTAAGACAATGGATAAAGACCTTCTTGATAACTATCAGCGTATTGGCACCGTGCCCGACGCCGCCCCAGAGCCGCTGACGGGCCGGCGCTGCCCCGGACTCTGGCGCGAAGGGCCGTGGGCTTGCGACGGAACGTATTGCGGACCATCGGTGATTCTTCCGAAGTACGACGTGTGGGCATCCGAGCCGGGCGGCCAGAGCGACAGGAAATGGCGTTGCCAGGCGGCGCCGTCATAGTCAATCGGCAAGGCGTCGATGCGGACCTCCCCCAGTTGCGACCCATAGAGCGGTGCATGCGGCGAAACATGCCGGCTGATGCGCGTCAGCAACCCGCTGCGCCGACCCCGGAAGTTGGGCAACCCGGCCGCCCCGTTGTTGACCACCACGCCCTGGCCGTGGGTTAGGCCGAATTGCCTGAGCGCCGGCAGACAGGTATGGCTGCTGGCAAAAATGTCGACCTCGGCAGCGGCGAAGGCGGCCGCAATTCGGCTTTGATTGGCGGGCCGGTCCAGTTCGGCGCCGTCGAATTGCCAGCCGGCCAGCGAATCGGCATCACCATGCACCACGCCGATCCGGATGGCGCCAATCTGGTAGCGTGCAAAAAGAGGCAACGCGGCCAGTTGCGCCAGGATATGGGGGTGCCGGCGCGCGGTATTTTTGAGCTGCGCGTGAATCCGGTTGGAGCGTTCGACCACGCCCTGCTCCACCGTCGCCGGGTAAGCGCAACCGCAGCCGGCCGCATCCTGCGCGCTGGCGAACTCGAACTCCACATTGCCTAGCGTGGCGTGATGCCGCAGCACCACCTGGTTGATGGCGCGAAAGCCTTCATCGTCGACGTTGAACCAGTTGAAATCGCCATTGAAGCAGAGGCTCACCGGTGCCGGCTCGGCCTCGGCCAGCGCCTGGATGCAGTCCAGCGCAAATAGATTGCCGTACAGACCGCCCACCAGGTACAAGGTCTCGACCGGCCGGGTCGGGGCTCTTGCCAGCGCCGCCGCGCCGTAGCGGTAAGCCAGCGGACAACTGCGGCCGGCGATCAGGTTCACAACGGAGCCCCCGTGCACATTTTCCTATCAACAGCGCCATCCTGACGGTACAACTGGTCCAGACAAGGCGCGTCGACCGCCGCCAGCGGCAGATCGAAAACGATGCGACCCTGTTTCATGCCGATCACGCGCTGGGCCAACAAAGGTAGCAGGGACGGGTTGTGGACCACCGAAATCAAGGCCGCGTCACCCGCCGCCGCGGCCATCAGCTTACATACTTCGGTGGCCGCCGCCGGGTCCAGCGCGGCAGTGGGTTCATCGGCCAGAATCAGTTGCGGCCGCTGCATCAGCATTCTGGCGATGGCGACTTTTTGCCGCTCGCCACCGGACAGGCGATCGGTTCGCGTATCCGCGCGTGACAGCATGCCGACCTGTCGCAGGGCGGCTTGTGCCGCCTGGATCTCGGTCGCGGTGTAACAGCGAGCCCAACTGCGCCAGCCGCTGACGCGCCCCAGGCTGCCGATCAACACGTTTTCCAGCGCCGTCAGGCGTTGCACCAGATGCAGGCCTTGCATGATCTGGCCCAGCGAACAGCGCAGGGCACGCAACTCATGGCTGGCGACTGGCCCGTGCAAGGCATGACCCAACACCCGGGCCTGCCCGGCGCTGGGGCGAACAAAACCACTGAGCAGGCGAAACAGGGTCGACTTGCCGGCGCCGTTGTGGCCCACGATGGCAATCCGCTCACCCGCCTCGACTTTCAATCGATCGACTTGCAGCCGAAAGGAACCACCGCTGGAGCAATCCACCGAATCCAGCTCAATCACGGCCGTAGCGCTCATGACAAAGCCTTCCGGATCCGGCTGCCCAGCGCGTCGAAGCTGGAGACCACCACCACCACCACCAGCAACACCGTCGCCAGACGTCCCCATTGAAACAGGGACGTTGCTTCCGTGATCAGCAAGCCCAGTCCGCCGGCACCGATGACACCCAGAATGGTGGAGTCGCGGATGTTGAATTCCCACAGGTAGAGGTGACTGGAGACGAACTGCGGCAAGACAGCCGGCCAGACCGCGTTGAAAAACACCTGCATCGGGCTGCCACCGACACTGCGCACGGCATCTACCGCCGCCATGTCCAGCGCTTCGATAGCCTCGGCGAACAGCTTGCCGTAGCTGCCCATCGAATGCAGGGCGATGGCCAGGATGCCGGCGGTGGGCCCGAGCCCGACAATACCCACCAGCACCAGGCCGAAGACCAGGGTGTGGATGGCGCGCGCCACGTCCAGCACCGCCTTGGCCAGCAGGCGCAGGGGCATGGGTGCCGCCAGATTGCGCGCCGTCAGGATGGCCAGCGGCAGCGAGAGCAGCGCCCCCAGCAGGGAACCCAGGGTGGCGATGCGGAAGGTGGTCCAGGTCGCTGCCGCCAAGCCTTCCAGGTAGTGGGCCTCGACGGTACGCCGGTTTTCCAGGCGCAACAGGGTGCCGTCGTCGCTGCGGTATTCCAGTTGCGGGTTGCCGAACCAGACGTCCAGAAAGCTGGGATGGGCAAATTCGCCGACCGTCTTGAGCAGATTTTCCAGCGGGTGCCGGCCCAGCGACAGTTCACGCTCCCCGATCAATGACGCCAGACAGGCCGCCAGCAGGACGGCGTAAAGCAGGGTCAATCCCAAAAAGCCCAACCGGCCGGCGGACCGTCTGGAAATACGCTGCCACATGCCTAACGGGCTTGCAGCGTTCCAGTCGCCAGGCCGGCGTCGCGTATCGGCTTGTAGAAGTCGTTGTCGCGGCTGACGAAGCCGGTGTAGTGCCGCGGCAGCAAGTCCGGTTGGCTCCTGAGTGCGTCGCTCACCCCGGCAAGCGCGCTGCGCAGGCGCTTGACGAAATCGGGGTCGCGCGCCAGCTCACGGCTGACCGCCACGGCATCGTTGGGCAGCGGCGCCGATTGCCAGATGATTTTGGACAACTCGGCCTTGATCAAGCCCTGTTCGATCATGGCGTTGCGATTGCGGTTGTAGTCGGCCCCAGCGTCCAGCGCGCCTTGCGTGACCTGCGTTTCGATCGCCTGGTGCTTGGTGTAGATCAGCTTGCTGAAATAGCGCTCCGGGTCGATGTTGTTTTGCATGAAGTAATGCAGGGGAATCAGATAACCAGAGGTGGAACCCTTGTCGCCGAAAGCGAAGCTGCGCCCTTTCAAATCCTTGGGGCTGTTGATGCCCGATGCCGGATGCGTCACGATGATGGCGAAGTATTCCGGCTTGCCGTCGTAAAGAATGGTGGAGACCACCTGGGCCTGGGCTTGATGGTTGGCCAGCACGTAACCCCAGGGCCCCATCAAGGCGATGTCGGTCTCGCCGTTGGCCAGCGACTTGGCCAGCCCTTCCCAACTGTCGACGGTGCGCAGCTCCACCGCGCGCCCCAGTTTCCGGGCCAGATAGCTGGCCAGCGGTCTATAGGTCGCGTCGTTCTTGTCCTTGTCCGGCTGGAACAGCCCGACGCCCAGCCTCAGGGGCGGTTCGGCGGCAGCGAAGTTGCTGAAGGTAACGGCGGCCAGCAAGGCAAGGAAAAATTTCTGCAACAGTGTCATGGTCAGTAGTGGTCCGGGTATTTGAGGAAATAGGTTCTCTCTTCAGTCGTTGCGAAGGGGGTTTTTGTTACAGCCATTTCAAATCCTCGGGCTGGTCAATGTCGTGCAGCATCGGCAGGTGTTGCACCGACCACTCCAGTTGTTTCAAGCGCTGCACCGTCTCCTTCGCAACGCTGTCGGTGCTCCAGGCAATACCTTCGAACAGCGAGCGGTGAAAACGCTTCAGACCCAGCAGCACATAGCCGCCATCAAAAGCGGGCACCAGGGTGGCGTCGCAGCAGCGCAAGGCACCGGCGGCTTGTTGCAGTTGCGCTGCCTTGAGTCCCGGGCAATCGGTGCCTGTCAGCAGCACCGCTTCGCCGCAGTCCAGCACGCGTTGCGCCGCGCGCGCCATGCGCTCGCCCAGGTCCCCTTGGCCCTGCTCGGTCCACTGCAGCGCAGCGGGTAGCGGCAGGGTGCGCCACACCGGCTCTGTCGGGGCGGGCGTCACGCACAGTTCGATGGGCCCCAGGTTGGCGCTGTAGGCCTCCTGCACGGCACGCAACAACATACGGCGTGCCAGATCGGCCGCACCCTGGGCGCCCAGGGCCGGGATCAACCGGGTTTTCGCCAAGCCAGGCAGCGGCGCCTTGGCAAATATCACGGTACGCACCGGCTTCATCGATAGGCCTTGGCCAGTTGCGCCACCGGTACGCCGCGCCAGTAAGCCCAGCGCAAACGCCACATCAGCCAAATCGTGGCCCACACGCCATGCGCTTCCCAGCGTCGCCCCGAGGTGCTGACACAGCGATCGATGCAGGCCGGGCGCGATAGCTGGCACAAGCGTTTGGACAGCTCGACGTCTTCCATCAAGGCCTGATCCGGAAAAGAGCCCACCGCTTCAAAAGCGGCGCGTCTGACAAAAATGGCCTGATCGCCGGTGGCAATGCCACTCAGCCGGGAGCGCACATTCATCATGCGACTGACCACGCGCAGCATCAAATGACGGCCAGTGATGCGGACATCGAAGCGGCCCCAGCAATGCTGGCCGTTGGCCAGCGCCTGAGTCACCAAGGCGATGGCACCCTCGGGCAAGTGCGTGTCGGCATGCAGGAACAGCAGCACCTCGCCGCTGGCCTGCGCGGCACCGCAGTTCATTTGCCGGGCCCGGCCGCGCGGCGAGCGCAGCAGCTTGAAACCGGCACACTGCGCCAGGTTGGCGGACCCATCTTCACTGCCACCATCGACGATCAACACCTCGCAACCCTGGCGCAGCAGCGGCAGCAAATGCGCCAGCAGGGCCGGCAGCGCCGCCGCCTCGTTGAGTACTGGAACGATGATGGAGAGCGTCACGACTGGCCGCGCCTCCAGGCATGAAAGCGCGCCAGCCAGGCGAGTATTTTTTGCGGCGCGTGGGCGCGCTTCCACTCTCCGGCGGCGTATTTGTTGGCCTCGGCCAGCGTCGGGTAGGTGTGTATGGTGCCCAGTATCTTGTTCAGGCCCAGGCCGTGCTTCATGGCCAGCACGAACTCCGCCAGCAGATCGGCGGCGTGCTCGCCGACGATGGTGACGCCCAGAATGCGGTCCTTGCCCGGCACCGTCAAGACCTTGACAAAGCCCTGCGCGGTGCCGTCGGCGATGGCGCGGTCCAGCTCGTCGAGTCCGTACTTTGTGAGTTCGTAGGCAACACCTTTCTCCCTGGCCTCCTGTTCGTTCAGCCCGACGCGGGCCACCTCGGGCTCGATGAAAGTGGCCCAGGGGACCACCGAATAGTCGACCTTGAACTTCTTGAAATCGCCGAACAGCGCGTTGACCGCGGCGTACCAGGCTTGATGGGCCGCCATGTGCGTGAACTGGTAGGGGCCGGCCACGTCACCGGCGGCGAAGATGTTGGGATACAAGGTTTCCAGGTAGTCGTTGACGATCACGGTGCGCTGGGCTGGAATGCCCAACTGCTCCAGCCCGTAGCCCTGCAAGCGCGCCACGCGCCCCACTGCGCACAGCAAGGCATCGAACTCTATACGCAGCTCGGCACCCTGGTGTTCCACAACAATGAACTTGCGCTCGCCGTCGCGCTCGCAACGCAAGGCCTTGTGACCGGTGAGCACGCTGACGCCGTCGTCTGCCAGCGAGGCGCGCGCCAGTTCCGAGACTTCCGGGTCCTCGCGCAACATCAGGCGCGGGGCCATCTCGATCTGCGTCACCTGGGAGCCCAGCCGGGCAAAACTCTGCGCCAGCTCGCAGCCGATCGGACCGCCGCCCAGCACCACCAGGCGCGGCGGTGGCGCATCGAGCTTGGCAAACTGGTCCCACACCGTGTCGCTGGTGACATAGCCGACCTGGTCCAGACCCGGCAGCGGCGGCACAAAGGGACCGGCACCGGTGGCGATGACGATGCTGCGGGTGCTCAGGCGCTGGGTGGCGCCCCCGGCGAGTTTGACCTCCACGGTCCAGGGGTCGACGATGCGGGCATGGCCCTCCAGCACTTCCACGCCCAGTTCGGTGTAGCGCGCCACGCTGTCGTGCGGCGCCACCGTGCGCACCACTTCATGCACCCGCGCCATCACCTGGCGGAAACTGAATTCCGGCTCGGCAGCGCTCAGGCCGTAGCGATCGGCATGGCGCATCTGGTGCGCCACGCGGGCCGATTTGATCAAGGCCTTGCTGGGCACGCAGCCGTAGTTCAGGCAATCGCCGCCCATCTTGTGCGCTTCGATCAGCGTCACCTTGGCCTTTACCGCGGCGCCGATATAGGCGGTAACCAAACCGGCGGCGCCGCCGCCAATGACCACCAGATTGCGGTCGAACTGCTTGGGACGCTGCCACCGGGCATAGACGCGGCGCCGTTGCAGCCCACTGGCGATTTTTTTGGCAAGGATCGGAAATATTCCCAGCAGGGCAAAAGAGAACAGCAGGCCGGGCGACAAAATGCCCGACAGACTCTGCAACTGCGCCAGCTGGGTACCGGCATTCACAAACACCAGCGTGCCGGCCAGCATCCCGAGCTGGCTGACCGCATAGAAGGTGCTGGCACGCATGGGCGTCAAGCCCATCAACAGGTTGATCAGAAAGAACGGAAACAGCGGCACCAGGCGCAAGGTGAAGAGGTATAGCGCTCCGTCTTTGGCCACCCCCTCGTTGATCGCCTTGAGCTTGGCGCCGAAGCGGCGCTGAACGGCGTCGCGCAGCACGAAGCGCGAGGCCAGGAAGGCCAGCGTGGCGCCCATGCTGGAGGCGAACGAGACCAGCAGGGTGCCGCCCAGCAGGCCGAACAGGGCGCCCATGGCCAGCGTCATGATCAAGGCGCCCGGCAACGATAAAGCGGCGACCAGCACGTACAGGGCAAAGCCGACCAGGGTGACGAGCCAGGGCGACTGCGCCTTGAGCGCCAAGAAGTCATGCTGTCTTTGCTGGAGTGCTTCCAGCGTCAGGTAGCGGTCCAGGTCAAGCGCGAAGAAAGTGGCCAGCAGCGCCATGACCAGCAACACCAGCAGCCAGCGCTTCATGCGGCACAGCCGTCGTTTTTCAGGGCGCCGCCACAACTGCTGCCCTGCCCGGCGGTACAGCCATAGCAGTGCTCGGCAACCCGTATCGGCCGCCCCGCCGGGTCCTGGCTCAACAAGCTGCGCAGATGCGGCCGCTCGGCCGATGCGCGCAACGATCCGGCACCCGGCAAGGCCAGTCCCAATTGCTGGTTGAAGTCGCAGTCGTAGAGAAATCCCTGCCAGTCGACGCTGACCGTGCTGTGGCACATCACGCTGGCCAGGTTGGCGGCGACGAAATTCTCTTTCAACAGCCGCAGGTAGTCGTTGAATTGACCTTTGGAAATCAGCATCGAGCCGAAGCGCTGGATGGGCATATTGGCCAGCGCGAACAAGTCGTTGAAATGGATGCCGAAGTGGGTCGCCAGTTCGCGCTTGTAATCGGCCTGCAGCTTGACCTGGTCGGGCGGCAGGCTGGCACCCTGCGGGTTGTAGACCAGATTCAGTGTCAGACCGGACCCAGGCCGACCGTAGCCCAGGGCATTGAGGCGCTGCAAGGCGGCAATGCTTTTGTCGAAAACACCTTTGCCGCGCTGCTTGTCCACATTGTCCAGCGAGTAGCAGGGCAGCGAGGCCACCACCTCCACCTCCTGTTCGGCCAGAAATTGCGCCAGGTCTTCCTGACCGGGCTCGAACAGAATGGTCAGATTGCAGCGATCGATGACGCGCACCCCCAGCAAGCGGGCCTCAACCACCAGCCGCCTGAAGTCCGGATGCAATTCCGGCGCGCCACCGGTCAGATCGAGGGTCGCTATGTCGCGCGCCGCCAGTACCTGGCTGACCAGACGGAGGTTCTCCGGGTCCATCCTTTCGGTGCGGGTCGGGCCGGCATTGACGTGGCAGTGGACACAGGATTGATTGCAACGGTAGCCCAGATTGACCTGCAAGGTGGTCAGCCGCTGGCGCGTCAATGGCGGGAACTCGGTCGCTTGGAGCAGGGGCAAAGTGGCGTGCATTTCAGTTCTGGAATGTTGTATTGGGCAACGAAATATTGCCTTCTGTGGCGGTAGTCGCAGCCAAGCCTCGATTTATTACACAGGCCGCCAGCCGGGTCCACCGGCTCATAAGCCCAGGGCATCGGTCAGGGCAGCAAAACCGTCGACCACCAGGTCGCAGTCCGCATGCGGCGTCGGATCCGGCGGCCCTTGCGGCCCCCATTCGCTGGGCCGGCGGACAAAGGCCGTCCTGAAGCCGCAGGAACGGGCGGCATTCAGATCGAAGTTGTGGCAAGCCACCATCAGAATCTCCGACGGCGCCAGGTTCAGCCATTGCGCTGTTTTCAAATAGGCTTGCGGGTGCGGTTTGTAGACGCCAATCATCTCGCAGGAGATCACCGCATCCCAGTCCAGGTGGTTCTTGCGGGAAACATCCAGCACCAAGGACAGCGGCAGCATGGTGAAGGAAACAGCGGGAAGCTTTTGCCGGATGCGCGCCAGTGCCGCCGGAAAATCCGGCCAGGCCGAAAGCTGGTGCCAGGCCTGAAAAATTTGCTGCCGGTCTTGCGCATCGAATTCCTTCAGCCCGTGCCGGGCCAGTACTTCGTCCAAAGCGCTGCGATGCACATGGTCCATGTTGAACGCCGGCTGGAGTTGCCCGACGATTCCTTGCATGGCCAGGCGCCGGTAGTCATTTGTGACGGCGTGCCAATCGAGTGAAATTGCGTAGCGTTGCCCGACTCGCTGGAAAGCGCCGCAAACGCCGCTGTGCCAATCCAGGATGGTGCCTCCGGTATCGAACGCGAGTGCCCTGATCTTCATGGTCATTCTCCTGTTTGACGGAATGGCCGGAATTTACACTGATCCTCCGACCGACGTTCGCGACGGGGCGCCAGCACGGGGCTCAGGCTTCCCTCCTGAGCAGCTCGCCGAAGAAGTCCAGGAACGTCGCTACCCGCGCCAGCCGCGATGTGCCCTTGGACATCAGCGCATAAACCTCCATGCTGGCAAAGCGGTAGCGCGGCAGCACGCGCACCAGCGTTCCCGCCGCCACCGCCGCCGCCAATTCCTTTTCCGGGCGTATGCCTATGCCCAGACCGGCATAGGTGGCATCGGCCAGCACGCGGCTGTCGTCGGCCTCGAAGTTGCCGGCAACGTGGACCGTCTCCACATTGCCCTTGGCGTCGATCAAGCGCCATTCGTCTTGCGGCGGGTTGGCGACGATGCGCAGGCACACGTGTTCCGACAGATCGGACGGCGTCCTGGGTTTGCGCCGCGCCGCCAGGTAGCGCGGCGCGGCGGCCAAGGCCCAGGAAACCGAATGCAGGCGCCGCGCCGTCAAGCGGCTGTCTTTCGGTGCTCCGACATGAATCACCACGTCGAAGCCGCCGCCGATCGGGTCGACCGGCGTGTTGACCACCAGCATCTCCAGGCGCAGGTCGGGATTGGCCTCCAGAAAATCCGACAGGCCGGCCAGAATGCCGGGGCTGCAGGCGCCACCGGGCAGCGCCACGCGGATGGAACCCTGCAAGCTGTCCAGCCCCGACTTGATGGCGTCTTCCGCCGCCTTGAGTTCCTCCAGCGCGCGCCGCGCATGGGCATACAGCACTCGCCCCTCGGCCGTCACGGACACCGCACGGGTCGAGCGGCGCAGCACCTTGACGCCCAGGTTGTGCTCCAGCCGGATCACGCGCCGGCTCACCGCGTTGGTCGTCAACTGCATCAGGCGCGCCGCCGCCGACAGGCTGCCCAGTTCCACCACCAGCGTAAAGGTCTTCAGTTCATCCAGGTCGTCGAGCACTTTCATTGTCACCTCACAAGTGATTAAGCATCCATTGATTATCAACTACCGCAATGCAATGGCATGGCCGATACTGCGGCCTTGAGTAACAGAGTCCTCCGCTCGCCAACACCAGGAAACGAACATGAAAATCGAGAATGAAATCGTCATCAACCAAGCCGTCGCCGCCGTCTGGGCGATTGTGGGCGATCAATTTGGCGACGCCCAGTTGTGGGCCAGCGCGCTCACCCACACGCATGGCCATGGCCGGGCGGTTTCCGGCCAGGTCTGCGAATCGCGCACCTGCGACATCAAGGGCATGGGCCGCATCCGGGAGAAGCTGCTGGACTTCGATCCCAAGCGCCACACCCTGAAATACGAAGTGGCGGAAGGCTTCCCGTTTTTCGTCGAGCGCGGCGTCAATCGCTGGACGCTGACGGCAGAAGGCGGCGCCACCCGCGTTCAGTCGACGGCCGAGATCACGACCAAGGGCATCCTGGGCATGCTGATGGCGCCCATGATGAAGATGCAGATGGTGCGCCTGATGCGCCAGTCGCTGGAAGAACTCAAGCACTATGTGGAAACCGGCACGCCGCACCCGCGCAAGGCGAAGGCACTCGCCCCAATAACCCCTTGAAGTGGCCGGTCTTCAGGATCTTTTGTCACGCTTGACCTTCCATTTGCGACTAAGCCCGTGACAGCATTGCATTGGGCAGTGCTGCAAGCCTGACAACATTCTCGAAGGAACCCTCATGAAATCAACTTTGTTCACCGCCGGCCTACTCCTTACTGCCGCCCTGGGCGCCAGCAGCAGTTTCGCCGGCGAGATCGGCGAGAGTTATACCGGTCCTGTGTTTTCGGACACCCCCAGCAGCCTGACGCGCGAAGCGGTACGCGCCGAGTATTTTGCCGCGCAGAAAAATGGCACCTTGCCGCACACCGGTGAGCGTTATGCCGGCCCGGCCACGCCCAGCAGCCCCCCTGCAGCGACGCGTGAAGCGGTGCGTGCGGAGTATTTTGCGGCTCGGGACCATGGCCATTTGCCGCGCCTCGGTGAAGGCAGCTGATTGGGTGTGTCACTTTAAAAATCCTGAGGACGGGTCCTCGCACTGTAAGGATTACGCCCTCCCGGGCGACCAATCCGCATTGCGTCATGACGCCTGGATTTTGGAGCTCACTCAATGTCATCCCTTGTACCGCTTGCCGGCCGGTTGCCGGCAACCGGCCAGCAAACCACTCACGCCAGCGCAGTGTCCGAGACGCCATCGCTTGAAAATCAGTTACCGGCGCTGCGCCTTCGCTTGATGCGACAGGCGCGGGTCGCCGTGGCGGATGCCAGCCTGGCCGAAGACCTGGTGCAGGAGACCTTGCTGGCCATGTTCGAACAGGAAGCCAAGCACCGGGCGCAGGCCAGCTTGGCGACCTGGGGTACGGCGATACTGAAAAACAAGATCGCCGACTGGTATCGATCGCCCAACCGGAAGCGCTTTGTGCAAGCGACGGAAGAAGAATCCGACGGCGAGTTGAACGACGGTGTAGCGGCACTTTACGATGCGGTGGGGCATTATGTTCAAGAGATTCCAAGCTGGCAGCAACCGGAAAACCGCATGGAGCAACGCCAGATGTTCACGGTGCTGGAGCAATGCGTGGATTGCCTGCCCAGGCAAACGGGGCGCGTCTTCATGATGCGCGAATGGCTGGGTTTCGAGACCGCCGAAATTTGCAGCCGGCTGAATCTGAGCGCCGAGAATTGCCGCATGATTTTGCACCGTGCCCGCATGGGCCTGCGCCAATGCATGCAACATAACTGGCTGGATGCCAAGGTGGTGGCATGAACTTGCTGCGTTCCTGCAAAAAGGCGGCCGAGCTCATCACGCTGGCGCAAGACGAGCCTTTGAGCACACTCGACAAACTCCGGTTGAAGCTCCACTTTTCCATCTGCGGCAACTGCCGCAATGTGGAACAGCAAATTGCGCAAATCGGTTTGCTGATGCGCAGTCCGTTGGAGGGTGAAGATGCCTCACCCGGCAATGACGCTGCTCCTTGAACCTGTCCAACCCACCCTTAGGAGTTCCCCATGATCAAGGCTATTTGGCACAACACCCAGATTGCGCAGACCGAGCAGTTTGAAACGGTCGAAGGCAATCGCTACTTTCCACCGGATGCCCTGGACATGCGGTATTTCCGCGCCAGCGAGACCCATACCGTTTGCCCCTGGAAAGGCACTGCCAGTTATTACGACATCGTGGTCAACGGCCAAGTCAACAAGGATGCTGCCTGGTATTACCCCACGACCAAACCAGCGGCTTCAAACATTACCGGTTACGTGGGGTTTTGGCGCGGTGTTCAGGTGCTTGAGACAGCGACCAGCTAGACATCCCGCGCCAACCGGATGCCGGAAAACTGCCAGCAGGCAGCGGCTGGAAAAAAGTTGCGGTACGTAGGCCGGGAATGTCCCGTCGGCGTAGCCAGGTCGACGGACTGAAACACTTACACCTCAGCGGTACTCAGTGCAACGAACTCGCCTTCGAAGTGACCGACGGATTGACCGGCATATTCGAGAATCGCAGAAACTGTGATTCTGGCCCTCCCCTTGCGCAAAATCATGCGACTGAACGTCTCCCAGGCCGCGGCGGCCGGGATAAATGACCGTGCGGTGAAGGTTCCTGCGATTGGAAGTTCATACTTCATGGTGTTGCGCTGTATCACGAGGCGACTGGAGATACCTGACCTATTGAGGCGCGTATGCAAAAGCGACCAAGCCGCCAGGATTGCTACAGCTGAGACGCTCCCTCCAAAGACAGTGTCTCGATGATTGATGTTAGGAGCCAGGGGCGCGCTCAGCAAGACACGTTCGGGCTGCACCTCCGTTACCGAGACTTGCATCGCCTTGGACATCGGGATGTGTTCGTGCAGGTATTGTTCTAGATCGGTTGGTGTCACGACGATTTTCCTTCTTTCCAATTTAGTGCAACGGATGTCGGGAAAAGATGACTGAGAGCCTGTATTGAAAACTCCCAAAACAGACCGTCAAGACCGAAATCCCATTCATGGCCGCGCACGGAGAGAGCACCTCTTTATCGCGACTTCGATAAGGCCCGTGGAGCTTTCGCAAATCGCAGTACCGTCTCACGCATGGCCGTGGCAATTTCATCAGCTTTCGCATTGTCTTGCACCGCTCTCGCCATCTGAACGCCGCCGCTGAGCATGGCCAGCACCGCCCACGCACGGGGCCTGCGTTCACTTTCAGCCAGATGCGTCAAGCCGCTTGCGATGGTGGACACGATCCCCTCAATACCCTGCTGGTACACCACACGTACCTGCTCGCTGCCGCGGATAACTTCGCCGGTCAGACCCGGCACCGCGCAGCCATCGGCAAGATTGGCAACGTGCTCTTTGCCAAAGTAGTAGTCCACCAAGGCAATCAACCAGTCTTTATCCGGATTGGCAATGGCTTGCACCAAGTATTTTTCAAAGCTCTTCAAGCCCGCACCCACCGCCGCCTCAAACGCTGCCGCCTTCGACGGAAAGTGCTTGTAAAAGGCCCCCGATGTCACGCCCGCTTCGTGTGCCAATCCGTCCACCCCCGCGCCACCATAGCCTTCCAGCCGAAAGCCACGCCCAGCTGCCGCGAGGATATTGGCCGCGGTTTGTTGCTTCTGGTCTGATGTGTAGCGCATGAATAACCCCTCCAAGTCAATGTATTTGCTATTCTACTTGACAAGATAACGACCGTGATCTACATTTGGATCACGGTCGTTATCTAAATGATCGTGTTTGACGGCCAACGTCAGTCTTAACTCTCACATGTAGGAATATTGAAATGCCATTGACACTCACACTCACCGAAGGCGTCTTGCCAAAGGGCCAGGAAAAAGTCGCTATCGCCCGACTCACGGAGTCATTTCTGGAGCATCACGGGATGTCAGGAAATAGAGTCATGACCCCCAACATCACGGCGCACGTGAATTTAATCCCCAAAGGGTTGACGTTTTCTGGCGGCAAGGAAGTTGAAGGCGCGTGGATTGAAACCAAGACACCATCGTTTGCACTCGCTGACAACACGATTCAGGCCAGCTTCTTCGGCACTGCCACCCAAATTATTCACGACCTATCCGGCGGAAAGTTGCCAAAGGAGCGCATTTGGACAAACGGAGTTCATGCGGTCGACGGTACGTGGAACATCAACGGGGTCACATTGACCAATGTGGCGATTGGCGAAGCAGTCTCAAGGGGATGAATCGGCCGCCAATTGCGTGGCTCCGGCTAGGGGCCGACTGCACCAGTTGGGAAACAGATGGACACCAGAGCAAATTGGTTGCTCGCACATATTAGATCAAACAACACTAGGTTTAAAAATGAAGAAACATATCTGCGCACTGGCCGCTTTGACCAGCATTTTTGCAGCGACGACTGCCCAAGCGGGCGTGACGGAAAAGCAATGTCTGCCGGTCGGTGGCGTGGCACTCGGACAGTTCTACAACGGAGGCAGCGATGTGGTGGCCCCAATGCTGGGGACATTTGCCGCGGCTCGGGGCTCGGTCAAAGGCCAAAAGGAGACCGCCACCGGACTACTGCTGGAAATGGAACACGCGTTCTCAACCGGCGACGGTGGAGTCGTTAGCACTCGCGACGTCGCCGAACTCACGAAGATTCCTGGCAAAAAAGACACTTACCTGCTCGAGTTGGCATACACCGTCAACGAATCGTACGGGCGTCTGAAGGGTTATAGCGGGACGTTCAACAGCCGTGGCTCCATAAATTTGGCCACGGGCGAGGCGCTCGTCCGCTACAGCGGACAGATCTGCAAATAACGCAGCTTGGCGAGCGGCAGGACATTGCCGCTCCCCTCTGTTTGCATTTCAACGCAAAGAAAGCCGCAATATCAACTAATAAGGCACCGAGTCTGGATTGAAGACATTGACCGACGCAGTAAGCCTTCCGACGACGGCGTTTGTCGCCAGATTGCGTGGCAACCTGAGCAGGTTTGCAAACCTGCATCCTGTGAAGCCGGACGTTACGAATTGGGGCAAATAAACAAATTTGCTCCTCTACTTTCAAGAGAACACCAAATGACGAATCAAATCACCATGCACAGTGCGAGCGTGCCGATGTTTACGCAAATGCTCACCACGCTCTCAAGGGTGCTAGACAAAGCCGAGGCACACGCAACCAGCCGCAAGATCACGCCGGCCGCGCTGCTGGAAGCCCGGCTCTTCCCGGACATGTACCCAATGACCAGTCAGGTCCAGTCCACTTGCGATTTTGCCAAGGGTGCTGTCTCCAGATTGGCCGGTGTGGCCGTACCGCGCTTCGAAGACAACGAAAAAACATTCGACGAACTCAGAACACGCATCGCAAAGACCCATGCGTTCATCCAGTCGGTAGAAGCCGCCAGCATCAATGGCTCCGAAGATCGAGACATTGAGCTGAAATTTGGTGGTAAACGGCTCAGGTTCAAAGGACGGGAGTATCTCGTAGGCTTCGTCATTCCAAGCATGGTGTTTCACATGACGATAGCGTACGCAATCTTGCGTCACAACGGTGTAGAGCTTGGTAAAGCGGATTTCCTGGGCGAACTACTAGAGCGGAGCGCCGCACGATGACTGCGACATTACGTGCTCGCGGCGTCACGCCCCAGCGAGTACTACACACCATGCTGCGTGTAGGAAATCTTGAACGCTCCATCGCGTTCTACACAGAAAACCTGGGCATGCAACTCTTTCGCCAGGAGCGCTACCCCAGTGGCAGCTATACCTTGGCATTTGTCGGGTATGGCGACGAGCGCAGCGGCGCAGTCATCGAGTTGACGCACAACTGGGGCACGGACACCTACACGCATGGAGCGGCCTTCGGTCACGTTGCGCTCGCGGTGACCGATATTCAGTCAATCTGTGCATGGCTTGAGGCTGCAGGCGTGAAGGTGTTGCGTGCTCCCGGCCCCATGACTGCAAGCTCACCTGATCGAAGCGACAGCGAGGTCATCGCGTTTATTGAAGACCCTGATGGCTATCGAATCGAGTTGATCCAAGTGCGGTCGTCAGCAGAAGATCAAGACGTTTGAAGGAATATGCAATGAATATCCGGGAGATAACAATGGGAGGTGGCTAGCGGTGCAGTCTCAGCCAAATCGTCAGCCATCTCAGACTGACCCTGATGCACGAGCGATGACTGCGAGCGGCGTGGAGGGAGCTGTGATGGTCGGCTACAACATGAAGACAGCGGTAGCCACCCAGAGCCATCTGATCGTGACACGTGAAGTTGCCAATGCTGAAGTGATCGCGTGCATCTGCGCAAGTTTGCGCGGGCTCCGGGCACCACTTTGGACAAGCGACCAGCTAGACATCCCGCGCCAACCGGATGCCGGAAAACTGCCAGCAGGCAGCGGCTGGAAAAAAGTTGCGGTACGTAGGCCGGGAATGTCCCGCCGGTGTCGCCCGGGAGCCGCCGCGCAGCACGTACTGGTTGACCATGAACTTGCCGTTGTATTCGCCGACGGCACCGGCGCCGGCCCGAAAACCGGGATACGGCGCGTAGCTGGACGAGGTCCATTGCCAGGCCTCGGTGAACAGTTGGCTCAGTCCTTCTGCGTTGCCAGCCGCATGCTCCCACTCGGCCTCGGTGGGCAACCGGGCATCGGCCCAACGCGCGTAGGCATCGGCCTCGTAGTAGGAAACATGCTTCAGCGGCAGATGCGGATTGAGCGCGACCAGGCCGGCCAGCGTGAACTCCTGCCAGGCACCGTTCGACTCGCGCCAGTACAGCGGATGGGTCCGTCCCTGCGACACGCGCCAGTCCCAGCCTTCGGCCAGCCAGAACACCGGATCGGCATAGCCGCCGGCCGCAATGAAAGCCGCGTAGTCGCCATTCGTGACGAGGCGGGACGCCAATTGATAGGGCTGCAGGAACACCCGGTGGCGCGGGGTTTCGTTGTCAAAACAAAAACCTTCCCCGGTGTGGCCGATTTCAGTCACGCCACCGGCAAATACGTGCCAACCCAATTCCGGTGGCGTACCGCTGCTCGGCAATTCCTCGCCATACGCGGGAGCCAGCGGGTTGCGTGAAAACAGGTGTTGGATGTCGGTCAGCAGCAGTTCCTGGTGTTGTTGTTCGTGCTGTAGCCCGAGTTGCAGCAGCACGGTCAGCGCACCGTCCGGCGCGGCAAGCAGAGCCTGCATGCGCCGGTCGACATCGGCGCGGTAAGCCAGCACCCGCTCCAGACCGGGGCGCGTCAGCAGTCCGCGCTGCGGACGCGGGTGCTTGTCACCCACCGCGTTGTAATAGGAGTTGAACAGCACGCGAAACGCCGGATCGAAGGGTTTGAAATCCGGCTCCCAGCGTTCCAGCACAAAGGTCTCAAAAAACCAGGTCGTGTGTCCCAGATGCCATTTGGTCGGGCTGGCATCGGGCATGGACTGCACGCAACAGTCCTCGGCCGACAGGGGGGATGCCAGTGCCAGGGTGCGTTGGCGCACTCCGTGGTAGGTTTCAGCGAGTGCGGACGGGTTCATGGTGTGTGCTTCTCGACGACTGGTTTCAGGGACGGGCCAGCATGACGGCAAACCAGCCCCGCTCATCGGTCCAGACCTGGGTCCGGGGAAATCCCGCGCGACTCAGCAGTGCAACGAAATCCTCGACCCGGTATTTGTAGCTGTTTTCCGTATGGATGCGTTCGCCCCGCACAAAGCTGCGGCCGCCGCCAGGCCAGCGCACCAGGGTGTCGGTGGCGGCCACCAGATGCATCTCGATGCGGGATTCGGTGCTGTTGAAGAAAGCCAGGTGCCGCCACTGCGCCACGTCAAAGTCGCTGCCTGTCAATTGATTCACATGCTGCAACAGATTGAGGTTGAAGGCCGCCGTCACGCCGGCGGCGTCGTTGTAGGCGGCGTCCAGCACCGCCAGATCCTTCAGCAGGTCGACACCGATCAGCAGGGCGCCATCGTCGTCCAGCAGGCCGCGCATGCGCGACAGCAGCGCCAAGGCCTGCGCCGGATCGAAATTGCCGATCGACGAGCCGGGGTAGTACAGCAGCCGCTGCTGCCGCGGCAGGTCCGCCGGCAGCGCAATCTCCCGGTTCAGATCGCCGGCCACCGCGCGGATATCGATGGTGGGCAGGGCTAAGCGCAGTTCCTTCACAGACTGGTGCAGAAATTCTTCGGAAATATCGACAGCGACGAAACAGGCCGGCGCAATCAGTTCACAAAGAATTTTGGCTTTCTCGCAATTTCCGGCACCCGGTTCGATCAGCGTGCAACCGGTGCCCACGTTCGCGGCGATGGCCGCCGCGTGGGTGGCCATGATTTCCCGCTCGATGCGGGTCGGGTAATACTCGGTCAGACGGGTGATCTGTTCGAACAAGGCCGAGCCCCTGGCATCGTAGAAATACTTGGGCGAAATAGCCGGCGGCGTTTGCATCAGGCCTTCGACAATTTCCAGTTTTGTGGGCAGGGAAGTCTTGCTCATGTCGTCTCCGGCATGCATTGTGGGCCGGTATTGTGGCGTTTGCATGACCCGCCACAATGACCTTGCCATCGTCGTTGTCGCCGCCGAATGCGCTTCAACTCCTTGGCGCCAGATAGCCGTCCACCAGGTCGAAGAACTCGGCCGGAGTCTCCAGCATCGGGTAGTGTCCGGCGCCCTCGACGACTTTCATCTGGACATTTTTGAGTTGTTTCAGATAGCTTTCCCGCATGGCGCCGGGCCCCAGCGCGCCATCGTGCGCGCCCGCGATGACCAACACTGGCGTCGCCAGAGCGCCGACTTCCGCCGCAAAATTGGTCCGCGTCCAGGCGTCCAGATAGCCCAGGAAGGCAGCGCGCGTGGTGGCGCGCCTGGCCGCTTGAGTCAAGCCTTGCAGAAAGCTCTCGGCGTGACGCTTGCCGGTCAGGATGTTGAATATTTCGGTCAAGGCCGCGTCGTCGTCGGCCGCGGACTGAAAAAATGCGCGCGTCCCTTCGTCCATCGGAAAGCCCGAAGCCGCAACCGGTGCCGCGGCGATGCCCGACAACACCCTGGCCGGCGCTTTCAAGGCCATTTTTTGCAGCACCATGCCGCCCATCGAATGACCCAGAACGTGGAACTCAGGCCAGCCCAGCTCGCTGGCGAGTGCCAGGGCATCGTCCGCAATTTCATCGATTTCGTAATTTCCGTGAAGATTGCGCGAGCGCCCATAGCCGCGAAAGTCCATCTGGGCGATGCTGTAGCGAGCCTGCTCGAACCAGGGCGCGACAACGTCGTAAACCCCTTTGTCGCTGAGCCAGCCGTGCAGAACAAGCAAGCGCACAGGACCATAACCCGAAACGTGGCATCCAATAGTCATTTTGATTCTCCTCTTGTAAAAATAGGGCGCCGCCCGCCAGAGTGCGGGCGGAGATTTAACAGTGGTGATGAGGGTCCGGCGCCGGATCGGCAGCCGCCCTGCTCAGTCGACCTTGTAGGCCGAGAACACGGCGTCCACCGGCGTGGCCAGCAGATGGTTGGTGTAGTTGCTCAGGGTCTTCACGGCGATGGCCAGCACGATGTAGAGCACGTCTTTTTCCTGGAATCCGGCGGCCAGAAACCCCTGCACGGTGGCGGCGCTGGGGCGTCCTTGCGTGCTCACCATCTCCGTCGTCAAGGTGTACAGGGCGGAGAGCCGGGCGCACGGAATCGGCTGACGGCTGCGGATCGCCTGCAACACATCGGCCGGCACGCCCGACTTCTTGTCGGCCATCATGCTGTGCGCCGCCGTGCAGTAGTTGCAGCCGTTGACCTGGCTGACGGCCAGGAACACCACTTCCTGTTCCGACGGCTTCAGGCCGGACTCGGAGCGGAACAAGGCATAACCATGCAGGTAGGTGTCCAGCACGGCCGGCGTATTGGCCATGTTGGCGTACATATTGGGCAGGAATCCGACTTGCTTGACGGCGCGGTCGAGAATCTCTTTTTGCGCGCCCTCGGCCGTGACGGGAGCGATCGGACGCAAGGTGTGGAGAATGGCTTGGGCAGACATGGGAAGCTTTCTTGAATGAGGGTTTGAAAAAAATGTCAGCGGCCTTTTCCGGTCAGGCAACCGACACAACCCGATGCTAGAAAGCTAACGCCTTGCCGTGTCTACCGTGCGTCTCGCTTTGTTGTCCCGGCGTCCTGCCGCGCCTTCAGCCATGCCGTTGGCGAGCAGCCCAGTTTTCTGGCAAAAGCCCGCGTCAGGGCGCTGGCGCTGCCATAGCCGACGTCGTCGGCGACATGCTTCAATGGCCGGCCCCGCTGCAACAGATGCTGCGCCGTCATGATGCGCCACGAAGCCACATAGTCGGCCGGGGTTTCGCCGGTGACCTCGCGAAACCGGACGGCAAAACGCGCGCGCGACATGCCCGCCAAAGCCGCCATGCCGGCCAGGTCGCGCTCGCGTGCCGGGTCCTTGTGGATAGCGGTCAGCGCCTTCGCCAGGCGCAGGTCGGCCAGCCCGGCCAGGGTGCCACCCTGCGTCAAGCCGTGCGCCATGCAATAGCGCAGCAGGCGAATCATCAGCACCTCGCACAAGCGGTCCAGCACCGCTTGGCGGCCACATTGATCGGCGAAGGCCTCGTCGAACATCAGGTCCAGCAATTCCTGCACTTTCGCCAGCTCGGTCAGTTTGATCAGCACCACGCCGGGCAGCGAATCGGTGATGGGATTGCTGCCGCCGCCGCCGAAGCGGACCGTGGCGCAGACCACATCGGCGCCGGTCCGCTCGTCGGTGATCAGGCGGTGCCGGTCCGGGCGCGGCAGAAACAACAGGCTGGGCTCCATGATGTCGATCACGCCGTGGCGCTCCCCTATCACTTGCACCGGTCCGCGCTTGACCAGATGGATGTGTCCGCGCTGGCTGTCGGCGGCGTAATCGTGAACGCCGCAGATGTTGCCGGTATAGAACACGCCGGCGTGCAGCGAGAAGTGAGCCAGCAGGCTTGTCAGTGTGTCCATCGCTCAATCAATACGTTTGGTCGTTCGAATAATACTTTGAAACACTTTTCGCACTCCGTTGCGTCCTAAAGTTTGAGCCTCAAGCAAGTCAATTGATCGATTGGAGAAAACGATGCCCAACATCACCCTGTACAGCTCGCAAGGCTGCGGCTATTGCCAGAGCGCGGAATACCTGCTCAAGCGCAAGGGGGTCAGCCACTTACGCAAGATTCGCGTCGACTCGGAGCCGGGGCAACTGGAAGCCATGATTGCCAGGACCGGGCGCCGCACCGTGCCGCAAATCTACATTGGAGATTTCCATGTCGGCGGTTTTGACGATCTGGCGGCACTGGACCGCTCGGGGCGCCTGGACGAGTTGTTGCGCGACTGAAGACTTCCATGCCGGAAGAAATCTGCCAACGCAAGTGTAAGAAAGTGGCGCAGTCCCCGACTACCTGATAGCAGGGCGCACCAGAGGGTGTTCCTTGCTGCCTTTCACACCACTTGTCAAACTCTCAAAGGACTATGAAATGAAAAACCAGACTACCACTGCCCGCTACGCATCCGCCGCCGCCCTGGCCTTGGCCATGAGCGCCGCCCTGACCATTGCCGCCACGCCGGCGGCAGCCCAGATGCCCGACAAGGACAAATGTTTCGGCGTCGCGCTCAAAGGCAAAAACGATTGCAAGGCGGGTGCCGGGACCACGTGCGCCGGAACTTCCAAGATCGACTACCAAGGCAATGCCTGGTCCATGGTGCCCAAGGGCAGTTGCGAAAAGACCGTGTCCAAGACCTCGCCCACGGGCTTTGGCCAGATGACGGAGTTCAAGGAAGTCAAGGCCTGATTCTTCCAGCGCAAAAGCGGAGCACCTGACATGCCAGACCCATTTAACTTGCTGTCGCCGCAGCCGGGTGCTCCCGCCCACGCATTGCCCAAGCGCTCCGGCGTGGGCCTGAAGCCGGAACATTTCCGGGAGATTCTGGAAACCCAACCCGACATCGGTTTCTTCGAAGTCCACGCCGAGAACTACATGGTGGCGGGCGGTCCCTTCCACCATTACCTGGGCCGCATCCGCGAGCGCTATCCGCTCTCGATCCATGGCGTGGCGCTGTCCATCGGCGCCGATGCGCCGCTGAGCCGCAGCCATCTGGATGCGCTGGCCGCTTTGCTGCAGCGCTACCAGCCGCAATCCTTTTCCGAACATCTGGCCTGGTCCACCCACAGCGATGTTTTTTTGAACGATTTGCTGCCGCTGCCCTACACCGCCGCCACCTTGCAGCGCGTCTGCGAGCACATCGACCAGGTGCAGTCGCACCTGAAACGCCGCATGCTGCTGGAGAACCCCGCCACCTACGTCGAGTTTGCCGAATCAATCATGGACGAGGCGACGTTTCTCAGCGAGGTGGTGCGCCGCACCGGCTGTGGCCTGCTGCTGGACGTGAACAACGTCTACGTTTGCAGCGTCAACCACCGGCGCGACGCACGGGCCTACATCCGGTCCCTGCCCCTGTCCGAGGTCGGCGAAATACATCTGGCGGGCTTTGCTCGCCAGCAGGACAGCCTGGGCGATGACTTGTTGATCGACAGCCATGGCTCGCCGGTGGCCCAGGCGGTATGGGACTTGTATGCCTTCACACTGAACCTGACCGGCGCCGTGGCCACCTTGATCGAACGCGACAACGACGTGCCGCCTTGGCCCGTGCTGTTCGCCGAGGCCCAACTGGCCGAGCGGCAGTTGCGTGCCCTGCCAAGCGGCGCCGCGCATGAGCCCGTGGCTGACCGGGTGGAGCTTGCCGCATGATGGGCCAGACCGCCTTTGTCCAGGCCTTGTTCGATCCCCGACTGGCCTGCCCCAGCGGCCTGAAGACCTGGAACGGCTCCGACCCCGAGACCCGCTTCGCGGTCTACCGCAACAATGTGGTGGTGTCCTTGATAGACGCGCTGGCCGATACTTTTCCGGTGCTGCAGGAACTGGTGGGCGAGGAATTTTTCCGCGCCATGGCCGGGGTTTTTGTTCGCGCCCAGCCGCCGCGCTCGCGCCTGATGGCGTATTACGGCGAAGCGTTCCCGGACTTTGTAGCCTCCTTCGCCCCGGCCGCCTCGCTGCCTTATCTGGCCGACGTGGCGCGCCTGGAAATGGCCTGGGTGCAGGCTTACCACGCCGCCGATGTGCCGCCTTTGGAGCCTGAAGCCCTGCCGGCCGCGCTGGCCGACCCGCAACAACTCATGTCCTTGCGGCTGAGCCTGCACCCTTCAGTGCAGGTAATCGAATCGGCGTTCGCCATTTTTTCGCTGTGGGCGGCGCACCAGGGTGCCTTGTCCATTTCCGCGGTCGATCCTGCGCTGGCACAGACGGCACTGGTTTTCAGGAACGGACTGGACGTGCAAGTACTTGAAATTGGCGCCGGGGCCGGACAGTTTGTCAAAGCTCTGCAACAGGGCCAAGCGCTGCTCATGGCAGCGCAAGCCGCCAGCGACGCAGATCAGGCGTTCGATCTGGCCGACGCGCTGGCCTTGCTGATCCGCTGGCAGCTCATCACCCGCCTCACTCCCGGAGACACAACACCATGATGGCAAAAACCAATCAACTGCCGGCACTTGCCACCAGCCAGACGCTATCGGCACCCGCTCTGCTGCGTCGCTTTATCGTCATCTGCCAGCACATCCCTCATTCCCTGGTCGCGCTGCTGGCCCGCTTCTCGATTGCCGCGGTGTTCTGGAAGTCCGGCGAAACCAAGATCCAGGGCTTCGCGTTCGACATCGTGAATAGGGAGTTCACCGTCGGCTGGCCGCGCCTGTCGGATTCGGTAGTTGGACTGTTCAAGGAGGAATACCACCTGCCCTTCATCGCCCCTGAAATCGCGGCGCCGATGGCAGCTCTCGCGGAACACTTTTTCCCCGTCATGCTTTTGCTGGGGCTGGCCACCCGCCTGTCCGCCCTGGCCTTGCTGGGCATGACGCTCACCATCCAGCTCTTCGTCTATCCGGATGCCTACCCCACCCACGGCACCTGGGCCGCCGTGCTCCTGTACCTGTTGGCGCAGGGTCCCGGCAAACTGTCGCTGGACCACTGGATCGCGCAACGCTATCGCTGAGCCGACGCCACGGCCCGCGCCGACGCGCGAGTCAGCGATTCAGGCCGAACAATTCAACATCCACTGCACGCCAAAGCGGTCGGTCAGCTTGCCGTAGTAGTCGCCCCAAGGCTGAATGCCCAGCGGTGTCGTGACCTTGCCACCCTCGGCCAGCAAGCCGAAAAGCTGCGCCGTGCGTTCCCGCTCCCGCAGCATCAGGATGTGCGCCGAGCCCCGCATCGGTTCGGCATCATCGTTATCCGAGGCATAAAAGAGCACGCCCGGCCCTTCGAACCTGGCGTGCATGATCTTGCCGCGCAGTGCCTCGCTTTTTACCGGCATGCCGCCAACGCCGTAGCGCAGCGCCTCAACGACTTTGCCAAGGCCGCACTGGGTATAGAACGCCAGCGCCGGCTCGCAACTGGTGGTGAAGAAAAGATAGTTTGACAATTGCATGATGGATGTTCCTGGTGAGATCCGAAATTCAGGACACCGTTCCAGCCAAGTCTGCCTGATGCAGATTGCTTTCGCAAGTCAGGAACCAAGGCGCAGGCGTGTGGGGGTCGGTGGTTTGCGTTGGTAGCACACCAACCCTGCTTGAAAGATCAGGTTGGTGGGGCGCTCAGCGCAGCGGCATAAAGGAGGAGACCGAAGGTCGGGGGACAGCCGCGGAGCTGAGTGCCCCAGCAGCCTGATCCACCCGAATCACTGAACGGGCTCTGGCATGTCATCATTTCGAGAAGAATGCATGAGTGCGATCAAGTAGCGCGCCAACCAAATTCATGACCGTTCAAGTCACCACAGTTGATTGATCAGGAATTTGTTGTATGATGACGGTCATATAAAACAATATCGACACTCGCCATGCGCTATCCCGCCGAGCAGAAAGCACAGACACATCAGCAGATCGTGGAACTGGCCGCGCGGGAATTTCGCAGCAAGGGCTTGCAGGGGATTGGCATCGCCAATCTGATGGCGCAGGTGGGTCTGACGCACGGCGGTTTCTATGCCCATTTCAAGGATCGTGACGCGCTGGTGGAAGAGGCGGCGGTCTGTGCCGCGGAACAAAGCTTTCAGCAGCTGATGGACGCGGCGGATGGTGCCCCGCCCGGCGCTGAAGTTGCTGCGATGCTGGACTATTACCTGAGTCCCGAACACCGCGACGAGCCAGGCCAGGGCTGCGTGCTGCCGGCGCTGGCGGCGGAGATCGCCGGGCAACCCGACCCGGTGCGAAAAGCCTTCACCAAGTCGCTGAGGGCGAACGTGGGAAAAATGGCCAGGTACATGCCGGGGAATGACGAAAAGACCCGATTGACACGGGCCATGGCGCTGATTTCCGGCATGGCCGGCGGCGTCCTGGTGGCACGCGCTATCAGCGACCCAAAGCTCAGCTCCATGCTGCTCGAATCGGTTCGCACACAGTTGTTGAATTTGCATGGCACATGGTGCAACTGAGAGCGCCGCCTTTTTTTTGAATTAGTAACCATCCCCCGGCAAAGCCGGGGGCTTTCAAATTGTGAGCCGCTCAAAGCGGCAAAACGGGGTCGCTAACGCGGCCCCAACCCTTGGTGCCACCGTTTCGGTGGCCGTTTATCTCCACAGCC
>NZ_JAQTMS010000002.1 GCF_028714215.1 Rhodoferax sp.
TCCATCCAGTTTCTCCTTTCGTTTGCTTGGCGGCTCACGATTGGTAGTTTCTGCGATGGACACCTACGTATATGTCAAACTCCTACTGCCACCCCGGCAAAGCCGGGGGATCTCCCATTTGATTAGTTCCGTCTGGGAGGATGACGGCCTTTTTGAAATTGCCATTTGCGCCGCCAATGGCAAATTCTGCGGAGAGGCGCGCTGCTATACGACAAGGCAAGAAATGACAAAGTTGTCGCTAGCAATCGGCGGCTTCCCGAAATCGACAGCCGATGAAGTCCACTTTTCAACGTATTCCAGCGACCGCCTCTCCTACTTCAGCGTTCACTTTTTCTGCGTAGATGGTTCCGGACACGTGCTTGTTAGAGTAAAGGTCGCGGATATTGTTGCCTGCCATAACGCCCGTTCCGATAACAATTTGGCGGAGTTCGACCTGGCGGTAGAACCTGCCGCCATAGACACCTTCTCAAGTGAATTGGCCCGACTCGCTGGCGCCAATATTGGCGACGTTACGGCGGTGTTGAAGGGGAGCGGAAATTGACCCCCAGCGGCGTATGACCACCCAAGCACCCGTCGTCGTCGCGGCAGCGTTGATGACGGGTGCCGGAATTCCGCTCTCCCGACGAGAGTTTTTCCCTGCCAACCTCCTCGTTAACCTGGCAGTCCATCTGACCGGCATGGATGCCCGCGCATGCGCTCGAACTTTGCAGAATCAACGGCAACAGTAGTAGCATTCGCACCGGACTATGCAATCGTCCCGCAGACCTGACCCACGCTTATTTATCGACTCCCCCACAAACGGTTGCGCCACCCAGAATCGGATGAATCATGGCACGCGATAAAGGCCTGGAAGAACTGCTGAACGATGAGCTGAGAGCGGAACCGGGCATCACAGACAAGGCCATGTTCGGCGGCTGGGCCTGGCTACTGGACGGCAGGCTGCTGTGCGGCGCACGCGCTGACGGAATGCTGGTGCGTTTAGGCAAAGACAAGGATGGGTGGGCGCTTCAAACCCCGGGCATTGTTCCAATGTTCTCGGGCACCCGGCGCATGCAGGGTTGGGTTCGCGCCGATTCCCAGGCCTATGGCGACGATTCGCTCCGCCATAAACTGTTGACCTGTGCACTCGATTTTGTCCGATCTTTACCCCTGAAATAGGACGTCATTCCACACTTGCAACAAGCCATCGGTTTCGTTGGAGCTCAGCCATGAATCACCCACCATTCATTCCTCCGAACATCCAGCGCTCCGCGCTGGCGGCGGACATTGGGTCGACTATGGAAGAGGCAGCGCTGCTGAGCGAACTGCGCGAACTTGAGGTTGAGTTGCATCGCCCCACCGCTCGCGGCTCGCGTGAGCGGCTCGAAGAGTTGCTGCACCCCGACTTCACGGAGGTCGGCCGATCCGGCCGTTGCTACACGCGTGACGCCATCATCAAGCGACTGCTCGCTGAAGACGAGCGGCCCGACGTTTGGTCCGGGGAGTTCAATGCTCTGTCCCTTGACCAGTCGACAGCGTTGCTGACGTACAGGTCGGCGCACCTCGGGCCTGGCGGCGAACTTGCCAACAGCGCTCGCCGCGCGTCAATCTGGTCTCGCGGTGCAACCGGTTGGCAGCTCGTCCACCACCAGGGAACACCCGAACCTTCCGATCCTGAACAACTGTCCACTGCCGAGCTGGACGCAACAGTGGTTCGCATGGAGGCCCGGTTGTCGTCCTTGCCAAAGGCTGGCACCGCCCATCTTCTGAAGCTCTACGCACAACTGGTCCTGCGATTCGAGCAGGACCTTGGTACATCACCACGGGACGTTGCGCTGGCTCGCTCGGCTGCGCTCATGCTGGTGCAAGCTTTCGCGGCGACGGAGGGTGCAAGCTGAGCCGCTCAAGGGAATAGTCTCCAGCCCCAACTCCAAACGGGCTATCCGCCGCGTGCGCGATAGGCTAGGGGATGCGTGCCAAACACGCGCCTGAACCGGTCATTGAAGGTTGACAGGTCGCCAAAACCGTTGTCCAAAGCAACTTTTGTGACCGGCTCGCTTGTGGTCGCCAAGCGCACTGCCGCGCCGCGCAAGCGCAGGTTCAGCAGGTACTGGTGCGGCGTGACGCCCACCGTTTGCTGGAACGTGCGCAGAAAATGGTACTTGCTCATGATGGCGACATCCGCCAACTCGTCAAGCCCCAGGGATTCCTTGCTGGCGTTTGCCTGCAGGTAACTCAAGACCCGACTGACCCGTCGCTCGTCGCGAGCCGTGGCTGCCCGGCGCGTCGGTTGTTGGCCCGAGGCTGCGGACAGTATCGAGGCCACCAGCGTCGGCACACTTTGCCCGATCAGCAGTGCATCGCCCTGGCTGGCCAGGGTTTCGATTTTTGCCACCTGGGGCAGCAACCCCGGCATGGGCGGCAGTGCCGCGCGGCGGAATTTGTAGTTCAGCGCGCCGGTGACACTGGCCGCGATTTCATCAAACAGTTGTGGCGCGATATGCAGAGCGATGCAGCGGTCGCCGATACCGTGCTCATGGCCGCATTCAAAGCATTTTCCCTGGTTGCCCAACAACAAGGCGCCCGGTTGCATCAGCCCGCGCCCGTTGTCAGTCCTGTAGGTGAAGTGGCCTTGCATCACTGCGGCAATCGTGTAGTGCCCATGCTGTTCTTCAAAGGCGCGATCCCCTGGCCCGTAGTGGCAGGTGTATTCGGCGATGTCCCAGTCGGCCGCGGTGGCAATGGTGCGTGCCTGCGGCGCACCGGGTGGGCCGTCGGACTCCAGTTCCCCCATATCAACAGCATGCCGTGCCATGCGAATAATGTTAGCAATTTTCCCCAAGTCACGCATCGTCCGGCGTGCCACCATGGCGGCTCCAAAACTCATTCAAGGAAGTAGCCACATGATCGATCACGTTTCCATTGGGGTGTCGGACATTGCCCGCGCTAAATTGTTTTATGACGCCGCGCTCCAGCCCTTGGGCTACACCTGCCTGAGTCCGGGCGACTCGTCGCTGGGCTACGGCAAGGATGGCGTGCAACTGTGGATTAGCCACAGCGGCAGCCCGGTCGCGCCGGACCCTAGCTCCGGCCTGCATTTTTGCTTCCGAGCGCCGACCCGCGCCAGCGTGGCAGCGTTCCATGCCTCCGCGCTGGCGCTGGGCGGGCAGGACAACGGCCGCCCCGGGCTGCGTCCGGACTACGGCGACAACTACTACGCCGCCTTCGTCGTCGATCCCGACGGTTATCGGATCGAGGCTTATTGCGCCCGAGCGGAGTAATACCGGTAGAGTCCGTGACCCGCAGCGGAGCGGATGTGATCTTGTGAAAATGCCAGAATACGGCGGTTCAACAGATCCCGGCAGAACGGTCCCGGGGGAAGTACTGGTACTCAGGAGCCACCCATGGAATCGCAATTTGCATCGAACGTCCGCAACTCGGCCGAAGAATCGTTTGCCTCCGGCCTGTATTGCGCCGAGAGCGTTGTGCTGGCGCTGGCCAGGGCACAGGGCATCGAGTCTGATCTGCTGCCCAGGGCCGCCACCGCCTTTTGCAGCGGGATGGCCCGAACCTGCGGCACTTGCGGGGCGCTCACCGGCGCAATGATGGGTGTCAGTCTGGCGCTCGGTCGCAGCGAAGCCAAGGCGTCGGTGCAACCGTCCTACGAGGCAACGCAGCGGCTCATTCGCGAGTTCGAGCAGGAGTTTGGCGCCCGCGACTGTCACGTCCTGTTGGGATGCGATCTCAATACCCCGCAAGGCCAAGCCACGTTTCGTGACCAGCGCCTGGGTCAGCGCTGTGTCCAATACACCGGCAAGGCGGCCGAGATTGCGGCGCGCATTGTCAGCGAGATCAAGGGCTAGACAGACGGGCCGGCGGACACGGCACGGCTGCGGACGGCTTCACATCGCGCCGCAGCACTTCTTGTATTTCTTGCCGCTGCCGCACGGGCACGGGTCGTTGCGCCCCGGCTTGGCCTCGGCGTGCACCGTCTCCACGCGCGGGCCGAAGTTGCGCCACAGCTCGCGCAAGTCGTAGACCGCCCAGACGGCATCGGCAAACGCGTTCAGGCGCTGCACGCTGATGCTGGGCGGCGCGGCGTCGTCCAGCACCGACAGCGTGGCCGGCTCGGTGTCGTCTTCGGTCAGCGCCACGATGGCGTCCAGCGCTTCGTCGAGCCACTTGACGGCCTCCTTGTCGCGCGGCGGCGCCCACTCTTCGGGCCAAGCCTCCACCGCATACATGAAACCGAGCGCCCAGATCTGGCCGAAGGAAGGCACCGGGTCGCCTTCCAGGGTGGCGCGCTCCTCCTCCGGCAAGGCCGCGATGGCGCCCCGCACGTCCATCACCTCGGGCTGGTAGGCGGCCGCGTCGTCGAGCGAATCGATCTCGGCGTCTAGCGCTTGCGCCACTTCGTTCCAGCGCCGCGTCCAGAGTTCAAAAAAGCGCCGGCCCTGGGCCGCGTCGGCAAATGAGCCCTCATCCTCCTCGCCGTCCAGGCCGATCGCCAGCAACACCGGCAGGTACTCCGAGGGCGGGATGAGGCGGCGGCAGCAGATCAGCGCGGCCATGAAGCCTTCGCAAAACTCCCACTGCGGGGTCTCGTCGTAGCGGCTGCGCAGGTCGTCCAAGATGGCGTCGATCTCGTCGAACTCGTCGGCGCTCAGCGGCGCCGCTGTAAGGGCCGCGGACAGACCCGAAGGATAGGCGGCAGCAGGGGGCAAGTCTTGGTTCATGGTGACGCTCAGGCGTTCGGTTGGGGGATAGCCGCATTGTGCCCTGCCACGGCGCCCGGGCTGTCACAGCCATGTCTTATGCCACCCGTATTCTCGGCGGCTGCCCGGTCATGCTGGCCGGGTTTTGTTTTCCACCAATGGATATCAGGAGATTTACTTGAAGCCCAATCCATGTTCCACGACAGCACGCGCCAATGTGCCTGCTTTGTACCGCCCGCTGGCCGTCGCGCTCTTGCTGACCTGCACCCTGCTGAGCGCCTGCGGCGGCGGCAACAGCCAGACTCCGTCCGCCGACGCCAAGGCGCCGCAAATGCGCTGCGCATCCTGACCACGCTCGGCATTTACCGATTCCCAACTCTCCACTTTTTTTCAAGACCTCTTCATGACCATCCCTAGCAGACGCCACTTCCTGCGCACCGTCGTCAGCACCGCTGGTGCCACGGCCGCGCTCGCCATGTTCCCGCCCGCCATCCGCAGAGCCCTGGCGATTCCGGCCAACAACCAGACCGGCACCCTCAAGGACATCGAACACATCGTCATCCTGACGCAGGAAAACCGCTCCTTCGACCACTACTTCGGCACCCTCGCCGGCGTGCGCGGCTTCGGCGACCGGTTCCCGATTCCGGTCATGGATGCGCTGGGCAACCAGGGCAAGAACGTCTGGTTCCAGGCCAACGACAGCGACCCGGCCAATCCGCGCATGATTGCGCCGTTTCGCCTGAACACGGTGCAGACCTTCGACTACATGCGCGTCAACGGCACGCCGCACGCCTGGCTGGACGCGCAAGCGGCCTGGGATCACGGCCGCATGAACGCCTGGCCGAAGTGGAAGAAGAACCACGCCATGGGTTACTTCAGCGAAGCCGACATGCCGTTCCAGTACGCGATGGCCAACGCCTTCACTCTTTGCGACGCCTACCACTGCTCGTTCCAGGGCGGCACCAACACCAACCGCCTGTACAACTGGACCGGCAGCAATGACCCGCTGGGCAAGGCCAATGGCCCGGCCACCTACAACGACTACGACTGGTTCGAATCCGACCCCGGCAAGAACGGCGGCTACAGCTGGACCACCTACCCCGAGCGGCTGGAGAGCGCCGGCATCAGCTGGCAGGTCTACGAGAACATGGAAGACAATTTCACCGACAACCCGCTGGCCGGCTTCAAGGTGTTCCGTGACGCGTTTTACATGAAGCCCGGCTATTCGCAATCGCTCAAGGACCGCGGCGTCAGCACGCGCGACCTGGACCTGCTGAAGGCCGACGTGCTGGCCAACAAGCTGCCGCAGGTCAGCTTCATCGTGGCGACCGCCGAGGGCTCGGAGCACCCCGGCCCCTCCAGCCCGGCGCAGGGCGCCGACTACACGGCCAAGGTGCTGGATGCGTTGACCGCCAACCCCGAGGTCTGGAGCAAGACCGTGTTGTTCGTCAACTTCGACGAGAACGATGGCTTCTTCGACCACGTGCCGCCGCCGGCGGCGCCCAGCTACACCAGCTATGACGCCGATCCGGCGAAAGCGGTATTGGCCGGCGCCTCCACCGTGGACACCAAAGGCGAGTACCACGAAATCATCCTGCCCTACCAGACCAATCCGTACGAGCCGCTGGCGCTGCACCGTCCCTACGGTCTGGGCCCGCGCGTGCCCATGTACGTGATCTCGCCCTGGTCCAAGGGCGGCTGGGTCAACTCGCAGGTGTTCGACCACACCTCGGTGATCCGCTTTGTCGAGCAGCGCTTCGGCGTCATGGAGCCCAACATCAGCGCCTGGCGCCGCGCCGTCTGCGGCGATCTGACCAGCGCCTTCAACTTCAAGGACCCGGACAACACCGCGTTCCTCAAGAAGTTCCCCGATACCGTGGCACTGGCCAACCGGGCACGCGCACTGACCAAGAAGACGACACCGCCGACGCCGGCACTGCCCAATCTGCCGACGCAGGCCACCGGCAGCCGGCCCTCGCGTGCCCTGCCCTACGAATTGCACACTGCCGCCAAGGTGTTGTCGGCCAGTTCCATCGCGCTGACCTTCAGCAATACCGGCAGCGCCGGCGCCGTGTTCCATGTCTACGATCGCAAGCACCTGGACCAGATTCCGCGCCGCTACACGGTGGAGGCCGGCAAGCAACTGGTCGGCAACTGGGACCTGGCCGCCGACAACGGCGCCTACGACCTCTGGGTGCTGGGCCCGGCCGGTTACCACCGCCATTTCACCGGTACGGCGGTGACGACCGCCGCCGACCCGCTGCCCGAAGTGCAGGTCTGCTACGACATCGCCAACGGCAACGTCTATCTCAAGCTGGTCAACAATGGCAGCGCGGCGGCCAGCTACACCATCACCGCCAACGCCTACCTGAGCGAGGGTCCGTGGACCGGCACGCTGGCGGCCAAGGACAAGATCGAGCAGCACTGGTCTTTGCAGGCCAGCGGCCACTGGTACGACTTCACGCTGACGGTCAAGGGCTTGCCGGGCTTCTCGCGGCGTTTTGCCGGCCGGGTGGAGACCGGCGAAGCCAGCATCAGCGATCCGGCACAGGGTGGCGTGGCGATCGGCGATCAGCTCAAAATCGCCTGAGCACAACCGCGCCTTCATGACAGGAGCCCGCCCGGCAATGCCGGGCGGGCTCTTTTTCTGTTGGCGCCCGGTCCGGCTTCAGAGGACTGTTTGCGCCTTGACCGCCAACGTCAATAGGCGTTTTTTCAAACACAGCACGGCGTGGTCCTTGCTCAGCAGCGTGGTCTGATGGGCGACCGCCAGATCGATGAACTTCTGGTCATCCGGGTCGCTGCATGTCGGCTTGGTCCTGGTGGCAACATCGACCAAGCGGGCCTGGGCATCGAACTGCCGCAGCACCTGCGCCGCATCAAGTTGCTGGAGCGCCAGACGCGCCTTGATCTTCGGGTAGTCCAGCACGCGCAGCAGTTCCTCGCGCATGGGAGCGGTGGCCAGCCAGCGGACTGCTCCGGCGGCCAGCGCCAGCTTCAGGGCCTGCACAGCGGGGTCGTCAAAGACCAGCAGGTCCAGCACGATGTTGGTGTCCAGGACGATAGTGTGAACTTCGGTCGCCATCGGAAATTTGGGGTCAGAGCCCAATTTCGTTCACCGCTTCGTGTTTCGATGGCATCAGGGTCCTGAATTGGGATCTGACCCCAATTTTTCCGCCATCTTGCCGGCCACCATGTCGAAACGGAACAGGCGGCACTCGATCGGGCCGTTCCACATGGGCACCCGGCGCGATTCTTTCAGGCGCATCTTGCCGGGCAGTTTCAGGTCCGGCGAGAGCACCCAGGCGGTCCAGCCGGGGTAGTTCTTCTTCCAGTGCGAACTCAGCCGGCTGAAAAATTCGCCGCCGTCCTCCAGCTGCGCCTGCTCGCGTCCGCCCTTGTGCGCGCCCGCCACGCCGGCCACTTCGATCCGCTCGCCATAGGGTGGATTGAGCAGCATGACGCCCGGCGTAGTGCTGGGCGGCATGCGTTGCAAGGCGTCGCCGCCGCGGAACTCGATCACGTCGGCCACGCCGGCGCGCTGCGCGTTGCGCTGGGCAAAGTCGACCATGCGGTGCGCCACGTCGCTGCCGAAAATAATCGCTTGCTGGCCGGCGGCCCGGACCACTTCGGCGTCGCTGGCTTCCTTCTTGATGGCATCCCAGACGTGCTTCTGGTACGGCAGGTATTTCTCGAAGGCAAAGTGGCGCAAGCTGCCGGGCGCAATATTGCAGGCCATCTGGGCCGCCTCGATGGCGATGGTGCCGCTGCCGCAGCAGGGGTCGTACAGCGGCAGCAAATCGGCCTCGCCCTCCAGCCAGCCGCTGGCGGCAATCATGGCGGCGGCCAGTGTCTCTTTCAGCGGTGCCTCGCCCTTGTCCTGGCGCCAGCCGCGCTTGAACAGCGGCTCGCCCGAGGTGTCGATGTAGAGCGAGCAACTGTCGGTGCCGAGATGCGTGTAGATGCGCACATCGGGCCACTGGGTGTTGACGTCGGGGCGCACGCCGCCGGCCTTGACGCGGAAGCGATCGCACACCGCGTCCTTGATTTTCAGGGCGGCAAAATTGAGCGAGGTCAGCGGGCTGTGCTGCGCCGTCACTTCCACCTTGATCGACTCGCGCGGCGTGAACCAGACCTCCCACGCCACTTCGCTGGCGGCACGGTACAGGTCCTGCTCGTTGCGGTAGCCGGTGTACGACAGCAGCAGCAACACGCGCTGCGCCAGCCGGCTGTGCAGGTTGAGCAGCATGACATCGCGCCAGCTGGTCCGCAGCGCCACGCCGCCACGCTGCTTGAGCACCTCGGCCACCGGCAAACCGGTGATGCGCTGCACTTCGGCCGCCAGGTACTCTTCAACACCGGCGGAACAGGGGAGAAATAGTTGAAGCTGGTTCATAAAGCCTTTCTCAAAGACGCCGGCGCAATGCGCAGCCCTTCGCGGTATTTGGCCACGGTGCGGCGGGCACACTCTATGCCCTGCTCCTTGAGCATCTCGGAGAGCTGGTTGTCGCTGAGCGGCTTCTTCAAATTCTCGGCGCCAATGAATTGCTTGATCAGGGCCCGCACCGCGGTGCTGGAGGCATTGCCGCCAGAGTCGGTGCCCAGGCCGGAACCAAAGAAGTACTTGAGCTCGAAGGTGCCGAACGGTGTCGCCATGTACTTGGCGGTGGTGACCCGGCTGATGGTGGACTCGTGCAGGCCCAGCTCGTCGGCAATCTCGCGCAGCACCAGCGGCCGCATGGCCAGCTCGCCATGGCTGAAGAAACTCTTTTGCCGCTCGACGATGGCGGAACTGACGCGCAGGATGGTGTCGAAGCGCTGCTGGATATTCTTGATGAACCAGCGCGCCTCCTGCAGACGCTGCTGCAGCGCGGCGTAGCTGGCGCCGTCGCTGCCGCCGCCCCGGTGCTGCTTGAGGGCATTGGCATAGATGTCGTGCACGCGCAGACGCGGCATGACGTCGGGGTTGAGCCGGACCTGAAACCGGGCCTGGCCGCCTTTGCCGACCTTGACTACCAGCACGTCCGGCACCACGATGTTGCGCTCCACATCCAGGAAGCGGCGGCCTGGTTTGGGCTCCAGACGGCCGATCAGGGCAATTGCCTCGCGCACCGCGGCGTCGCTGGCATGGCACAGTTGCGTCAGCCGCTTGATGTCGCGCCGGGCCAGCAGGTCCAGCGGCTGGGCACAAATGCGCAGCGCCACCTGCACAGCTTGATTCGCCAGCACCTGGCTCGGGTCGACCGGCTGGGGCTTCAGCAAGGCCTTGAGTTGCAACGTCAGGCACTCGGCCAGATCGCGCGCGCCGACGCCCACCGGCTCCAGGCTTTGCAGCAAGCCCAGGGCGACGGTGAAGTGGTGCACCAGTTGTTCAACCTGCTCCTCATCCTGGCCGGCCAGTCCCCGCGCCAGCGACTCCAGTGTGTCTTCCAGATAGCCCTCGTCGTTCAGCGACTCGATCAGAAAGCGCAACGCGGCACAGTCCTCCGCGCTCAGGCGCAAGGCCAGCGCCTGGGCGTGCAGATGGCTTTGCAGCGATTGCTGGCTGCGCGCCAACTCGGTCACGTCGGTCTCTTCATCGGCGCCGAGGTTGTTGCCATGGGGCCGGGCATCGCCGCCCCACTCGCTGTCGTCGGGCGCCAGGGGGGCGCTGCCGTCGCCCTCCCAGCTTTGGCCATCGTCGGCCGACAGGGGTGCGGCGTCGGCGTCATTTTCGACGCTGGACGATGTCGATGCGGCGTAGTCAGGCGCCGCCAGGCCGGCAAATTCAGCCTCCGCCTCGTCTTTTTGAGGTGGTGTGTCGGCTTGCGCCAGACCAAATTCCTCGCGCGGCGCAGACTCGGCGTCAAGCTCCAGAAACGGGTTCTCGTCGAGCATCTGCCCGACCTCCTGGCTGAGCTCCAGCGTGGAGAGCTGCAACAGCCGGATCGACTGCTGCAACTGCGGCGTTAACGCCAGGTGCTGTGAAACCCGGAGAGACAGTCCTTGTTTCATCTACATCTTGAAGTGTTCACCGAGATACACGCGCCGGACTTCGGCGTCGTTGACGATCTCGGCCGGGGTGCCTTGCGCCAGCACGCTGCCATCGCTGATGATGTAGGCGTGGTCGCAGATGCCCAAGGTCTCGCGCACGTTGTGGTCGGTGATCAACACCCCGATGCCACGGTTCTTCAGAAAACTGATGATGCGCTGGATCTCGATCACGGCAATCGGGTCGATGCCGGCAAACGGCTCATCGAGCAGGATGAAGCGCGGTTGCGTGGCCAGGGCGCGCGCAATTTCGACCCGTCGGCGCTCGCCGCCCGACAAGGCCAGCGCCGGCGTTTGCCGCAGGTGCTCGACCCGCAAGTCCTGCAGCAAGCCGGTCAGACGCTTTTCGATCTCCGCCTTGGCCAGCGGCTGGCCCCTCTCGTCACGCTGCAATTCCAGCACCGCGCGCACATTCTCTTCAACGTTGAGCTTGCGGAAAATGGAGGCTTCCTGCGGCAGGTAGCTCAGGCCCAGGCGGGCCCGCCGGTGCATCGGCATGTGGGCCACCGACTGGCCGTCGATCGTGATATCGCCGGCACTGGCATGCACCAAACCGACAATCATGTAGAACGAGGTGGTCTTGCCCGCGCCATTGGGTCCCAGCAAGCCGACGATCTCGCCCTTGCACACCACCAGGGACACGTCTTTGACGGCCTTGCGGCTGCCATAGAACTTCTGCAGATGGCGGACTTCGAGCCGGCTCTCGCAGCAGGCCGCATCAACCCGCGAAGAGGCTTCGGCGACCTGCCCCTCGGGCGTCACGTCTGCTGTCACTTCTTCTCCTGACCCAGCGTGCCGGTGGAACGCAGCGCGGGTGTGACCGGGGCCGAGGCCGGAGCTGCCGCGCCGGCTTCCGGCTTGGGCGTCAGCATGGCCCGGATACGTCCCGTCGGCGCGCCAGCAGCGGCCTTGGCCGGGGCACCGTCGATGTTCAACAGGTTGCTGGTGTTGTTGTAGAAAATCACGCCGCCGGTGAACTCGTCGCTCAGCGCGGCACCACGGAAGCGGCGCAGTTGGGCGTTGTTGACGAGCTTGACCGCATCGGCGCGGCCGTCGTACTCGATGGACTCGGCTTCGCCCTCAAAGAATTCTTCCAACCCTTCGCGCTTTTGCCGGAAAAACGCCAGCTTGCCCGGCTCCGCCGTCACCAAGCCAAACTGGTAGCCCTGGGGGTCCTGGCGCACATCGATCCGGGCGCCCCGGATCAGGATCGTGCCCTTGGTCATGACCACCCGTCCGGCGAACACCGTGGTCTGCTTCAGATCGTCGTAGCGCATGGTGTCGGCCTCGACATTCATGGGCTTGTTTCGATCCGCGTTTTCAGCGTCGGCCAGGCCTGTGAAAAGAACCAGGGCAGCGGTCAAAATAAAGGGGAAATGGGGTGGTTTCATAAAGGCACGAATCTTGCTCAGAGGTCTTGCCTTTTGATTGTAACGACCACCGGCGACAGTTGGCCGGCATCCCGTGCAAAGAGGGCCCGATCAGGACCCTCATGCATCGTCCACAGCGCTTATTTGCCGCTTCGGGCGCGCCCTACCAGAAACTCAACCACCTGCAGGGCACGCTCCATGCTCTTGGCCATGACGCCATCGGTCCAATAGCGACCGGCCACGCCCAACGCCGGAACGCCGTCGATCTTGTAGGCGTTTTGCAACTGGACGGCACGCGTCGCCTTGGTGGCCGCCGAGAACGAGTTGTACTGCTCCAGAAACTTGGCCTTGTCGACGCCCTGCTTGACCACCCAGTCGGTAATTGCGTCGCCCTTGGCCAGGTCTTTCTTTTCGACGTGAATGGCGGTAAACACCTTGGCATGCAGCTTGGCCACCAAACCCATCGCCTCCAGGGCGTAGTAGAGGCGCTGCTGCGGTGCAAAACTATCCTGGAAAGCGACCGGCACCCGTCGCACCACAACGTCCTTGGGAACGCGCTTGGTCCAGGCATCGAACGTCGGTTCGAAGGCACTGCAGTGCGGGCAGTTGTACCAAAAAAACTCCACCACCTCGATCTTGCCGGCCGGCGCTTCGACCACGGCGGGTTTTTCCACCACCAGATAGTCGACACCGGATTCCGGGGGCTTGCCCTGGGCCAGCGCGTTCGACTGAAGCATTACGGAGCCGGCAACGGCAGCGCCACAGGCGAGGGAAAAATCACGACGTTTCATCTTCAAAAACTCCAGTTAAATCAAGACCCAAATCCGTCACGGCGAGGAACCAAGCGCCGCCGCGAGCCGGCCGGCGGCTTGGCGCGGACCAACAGGTGGACTCGGGGCCGGCCCATAAGTTCCCGCAACACCCCAGCAGTTGCTACCCGCGCCGCTAGCGCTGCACCCGCACCAGGGCCGTCTCCTGGCCGGCGGCATCGAGTTTTTCCTTGGCTTTGTCGGCCTCTTCCTTCTTGTCAAAAGGACCGACGCGGACCCGGTAAACGGTGCGGCCCGACTGCTCACGCTCGGACACCTTGGCTTCCACGCCGCCCAGCGACAACTTGGCACGCTGGCTTTCGGCGTCTTCGGGGGTGCGGAACGCCCCGACCTGGACAAAGTAGATAAACGGTTCGTTACTGGCAGCGGCGCGCGCCTTGACCAGATCGCCCAGCGGATCGGCCGTGACCGCCGGCTTGAGCTCGGCTTTGGCCGCCGGGATCGGGGCCGAGGCGGCACCCATGGCGGCTGCCGGGGCCGTTGCCGCCGACGCCGGCTTGGCCGGATTCTTGCCGTACAAGGGGGCATTGGGATCCCAGTCCTTGTTCTTCTTGACCTCCGCCGCGTCCTGATCGGGGGTTCGGCTTTGCCCCTTGTTGATGAACGGAATCGGGACTTTGTTGACGTAGACGGCAACCGCCAGAGCGGCCGCCAGGCCGACCACGACGCCGATCACAAAACCCAGAATGGTTCCGCCGCGTTGCTGTTTCATGCACTACCCTCTCTAATCAGTTGGGGACAGAGCTAAAGGTCTGTCCCGCAAGGTTATTGGTTTAGTTGGGGACAGCGCTGAAGCTCTGTCCCGCAAGCTTATTGATTTACATTTTTTGCGGGGCACTGACACCCAGCACGGCCAGGCCATTGTGCAGCACCTGCGCGGTGGCTGCGACCAGCGCCAACCGGGCCCGCTTGACAACAGGGTCGTCGACCAGAATCCGCTCCGCGTCGTAATAACTGTGGTAGCTGGCCGCCAGTTCGCGCAAATAGAAAGTGACGTCGTGCGGCGCAAAATCCTGCGCCGCGGCGCTCAGCATCTCGGGGTACTTGGCCAGCAGCAGCAGCAGCGCCAAGGCCTGCGGGCTTTGCAGTGGCGTCAGATCGGCCTCACTCAGGCTCGCCAGATCGCCACCGTCCTTCTCGCGCCAGGCGGCCAGCACCGAGCAGATGCGGGCATGGGCGTATTGCACGTAATAGACCGGGTTGTCGTTGTTCTTGGCGACGGCCAGGTCGACGTCGAAGGTGTATTCGGTGTCGGGCTTGCGGCTCAGCAGGAAGAAGCGCACGGCGTCCTTGCTGGTCCACTCGATCAGGTCGCGCAGCGTCACATAACTGCCGGCGCGCTTGGAAATCTTCACCTCTTCGCCGCCCCGCACCACGCGCACCATGGTGTGCAGCACGTAGTCGGGGTAGCCCTGGGGAATGCCCACGTTGGCGGCCTGCAGGCCGGCGCGCACGCGGGCGATGGTGCCATGGTGATCGGTGCCCTGGATGTTGACCACCTTCTCGAAGCCGCGTTCCCATTTGCTGATGTGGTAAGCCACATCCGGCACGAAGTAGGTGTAGCTGCCGTCGCCCTTGCGCATGACGCGGTCCTTGTCGTCGCCGTACTCGGTGGTCTTGAGCCAGAGGGCGCCGTCGTGCTCGTAGGTCTTGCCGGCGTCATGCAGTTTTTGCACCACGGCGTCGACCTTGCCGCTCAGGTACAGGCTGGATTCGAGGTAGTAGTTGTCGAAATGGACAGCAAACGCCTTCAGGTCCAGGTCCTGCTCGTGGCGCAGGTAGGCCACGGCGAACAGGCGCATGTCGTCCAGCGCCTCGACGTCGCCCGAGGCGGTGAACTCGCGGTCATCCGAGCGCACGGTCTTTTTGGCCAGGAAGTCGGCGGCGATGTCGGCGATGTAATCACCGTTGTAGGCGGCCGCATTTTCCCCACTGGGCCACTCGGGGTCGCCCGGCTTGAAACCGCGGGCGCGCAACTGGGTGCTGGTGGCCAGGGTGTTGATCTGGACGCCGGCGTCGTTGTAATAGAACTCGCGGTAGACCTGCCAGCCCTGGGTCTGGTACAGGTTGCAGATGGCGTCGCCCAGCGCCGCCTGGCGGCCGTGACCGACGTGCAGCGGGCCGGTCGGATTGGCCGAAACGAACTCCACCAGCAGGCGCTGCCCGGTGGCCGGCTGGCAGCCGAACTGCGCTCCCTGGGACAACACTTGGTGCACCACTTGTTGCTTGGCCTCGGGCTTGAGCCGGATGTTGATGAAGCCGGGGCCGGCAATATCGAGCGCCTCGACCCAGCGTTGAAAGGCCGGCGTGTCGAGCAAGGCGCTGCGCAGGCTCTCGGCCAGCTGACGTGGATTGAGCTTCAGGGGTTTCGCCAATTGCATCGCCACGGTGCTGGCCAGATCGCCATGCGCGGCCACCTTGGGCGACTCGAAGACGGCTTTGGCGCCGGCACCGGGCGACATTTTTTCCAGCACCTGGGCCAGGGTTTGCAGCAATTCAATTTTTACGGACAGCATGTTTCGATTTTACGGGGACGCCGGGATAAGGCCTTGTCATCGGCTTTGCCAGAGCCGGCGTTATGTGGTGGAATCCAGTCCCGGGATTCCCCCTCAACCTCATTTTTTAAGGAAGCACAATGAAAAAATTATTCACCCTGCTGGCGGTCGGTCTGTCTGTTTCGCTGGGCGCTGCCTATGCTGCCGATGCCCCCGCCAAGACGCCACAGCAACAAAAGATGGCCAATTGCAACAAGGAAGCCACCGGCAAGAAAGGCGATGAACGCAAAGCCTTCATGAAGGATTGCCTGAGCGCCAAACCGGCAGCGGCGGCGGCCGCCCCGGCGGCCCCGGCTTCCGCTCCGGCGGCCGACAAGAAGGTCACGCAGCAGGACAAAATGAAATCCTGCAACAAGGAAGCCACCGGCAAAAAAGGCGACGAGCGCAAAGCCTTCATGAAAGACTGTCTGAGCAAATAAGCCGCTATCCGGCCTCTGACGATCCATCGATCGGTCGAGAAATATTCCCCGCCGGGCTTGCCCGGCGGGGTTTTCTTTTGGCATGATGCGGGCATGATGAACCGCACCGCCCAGTCCCCTTCGATCTCCTGCGTGATTCCGGCCTTCAACGAGGCGCGCAATCTGGGCACGGTGGTGCCGCATATTCTGGCCACCCTGGCGTCCCTGAGCCAGCGCGTCGAGTTGATCGTGGTCGATGACGGCAGCCGCGACGACACGGCGGCGGTCATGCAGGGGCTGTGCGCCGCCCACGTGGAAGTGGTCTACCTGAAACTGTCGCGCAATTTCGGCAAGGAGCCGGCGCTCACCGCCGGCATCGATGCGACCCGCGGCGAGGTCGTGATACTGATGGACGCCGATGGCCAGCACCCGGTCGCGCTGCTGCCCCAGATGCTGGAAAAATGGCGCCAGGGATCGGACGTGGTGTACGCGGTGCGCAGCAGCCGGCACGACCAGTCGAGCCTGCAGGTCAGCCTGACCGGGCTTTTTTACAAACTGGTGAACTTCGGCAACCGGGTCAAGATTCCGCCCAACGCCGGCGACTTTCGGCTGATGGACCGCAAGGTGGTGGAAGCCCTGAAACGGCTGCCCGAACGCAACCGCTTCATGAAGGGCTTGTACGCCTGGGTCGGGTTCAACAGCACGGCCATCGATTACCAGCCCCTGCCGCGCGCCGACGGCCGCAGCAATTTCGGACTGCGCGGCTCGATCTCGCTGGCACTGACCGGCATGCTGGCGTTTTCGATTGCCCCCTTGCGCGCCTTGACGGCGCTGGGCCTGGTGCTGTCGGCGCTGGCACTGGGCTATGGCGCCTGGGTCGTGGGGGAATATTTTTTGACTGGCATCGCGGTGCCCGGCTATGCCACCATCGTCGTCGGCATGATGTTCTTCAGTGGCATCCAGTTGCTGGCCGTCGGCATCCTGGCAGAGTATGTGGGCCGCATTTATGAAGAGGTCAAACAGCGGCCGGCCTACCTGATCAGCCTGCGCCAGGGCAGCGGGCTGCCTGCGGCCCTGGCGCAGGCTCAGGCCGAGCCGGCGCAAGACCGGGAAGCGTCCTTGCTTTGAGCCCTTCAAGCTTCTGGTTTTTGCTGGTGGGGGCCAGCGCCGCCCTCACGCACATGGCCGTTTTCACGCTGGCGCGGAGCTCGATGTGGCCCGAACTGGCCAATGCCCTGGGCTTTTGCATTGCCTTTTTTGTCAGCTTTGCCGGCCACCGGCTGCTCAGTTTCAAGGACGCCGCCACCAGTGTGGGCACCAGCCTGGCCCGCTTTGCCGTCACCGCCATCGCCGGTTTTGCCAGCAATGAAATCGTCTTTGTGCTGTTGTTGCGCGGCCTGCGCTGGCCGTCGCTGCTGGCCTTATTTGTGGCGCTGCTCTTTGCAGCCGGGCAGACCTTCGTGCTGAGCCGGTTCTGGGCCTTTCGGCGCTGACTGACTGGCGGACTGGTAGAGCCGCCAGCCGGCCCCTTCATAAAAAAGCTTCCAACCGGTCTGGCCGGCGGTTATCGGTTTGCCGGCGCGCTCGACAAACCAGTTGCCGCTGACGCTGCCAGCCTGCGCCAATTGGTCCAGCGACTGCAAAACCCGGGCCGCCTGCGGATCGAAATCGGCACCCTCGAACAGTTCGCGCTGCCAGCCGTCGCCGGCCTGCTGGCGCAGCAGCGGCCAGTCCTCCAGCACCAGCAGGGGTTTGCGCGTCTGCGCATAAAACGGCAGGTCGTAGGGGTAGGCGCCGGACACATAGACATTGTCCGTGGGTTGTGCGGCGCAGGCCAGCACCTGGGCCAGATCCTGCGCCCGCCCATCGCGCGTGACCTTGGCGACCTGGGTCACGATGACCGTGGCGATGCCGATGTTGAGCAGGCACAGCGCGGCAAAGATCTGGCCGGCGCGCGCGCGTTGCGCCATGCCCCGCTGCCAGCCCAGAGCCGCCAGCAGCGCCAGCGGCGGAATCACCGGCTCTATGTAGCCAACCAGTTTCGAATTGGGAATCGAAAAGAAGACGGTGATGGCGACGACCCAGATCCAGCACAAGCTGCGCCACTCTTTGGCCACCAGCGGCGCCACTGCAGGTGCCTGGCTGACTTGCCGACGCCATTGGCCCCCTATGAAAAAGACCCAGGGGAACAACAACAACAGCAGCGCCGCCAGGTAGAACCACCAGGGCTGCGGGTTGTTGTAAGTGCTGGCCGTGTAGCGTTTGAAATGCTGGTTGACAAACATGTAGTCAAACAGCTGCGGGTATTTTTGCTGGGCAACGACGAACCACGGCAGGGCGATCACGGCAAACAGCGCCAGGCCGCTGAGCCAGGGCAAATGCAAGATCTTTTTGAACTGGCGGGTCCAGATCAGCCAGATGAAAATGACCAGGCCGGGCAGTGCAATGCCGATCAAGCCCTTGCTCAGCATGCCCAGGGCGCAGGCCGCAAAGCCGAGCCGGGCCAGCGTCGCGTTGGGCTTGTCGCCGGCCATGAAGGCAAAGGCAAAACACCAGATCGCAATTCCGATCCAACTCGCCACCAGCATGTCGTGGTTGACATACTGACCACCAATCAAAAAGGTCAGGCTGGTGCCCAGCATAAGGGCGGCGCGACGCGCCAGGGGCTCGCCGCCGATAGAGCGTGCCGCAAGGTACAAGGCCACCAGCATCAAGCCCACGTGCAGCGCCGGCACCAGGCGCAAGGCCAGCTCGTTGATGCCGAAGGTGGCCAGCGAGATCGCCTCCAGCCAGTGCAGGTAAGGCGGCTTGTGAAAGAATGGAATGCCGTTCAGGCGCGGCGTCAGCCAGTCGCCGCTTTGCAGCATCCAGCGGCCGATTTCGCCGTAACGCCCCTCGTCCGGCACCGCCAGCGGCCGCAGCGCCGCCAGCAGCAACAGCAACAACCACAAGGCGGCCAATAACAGCCAGGATTTTTGACGTTCGGTCAGCGAAGTATTCACCGGCGGATTCTAAATGGACCGGCTTGGCGGCGGCCAGGGGCGGCCAACCAGATCACGACTGCGCGGCAACGCCCCGAACCAGCCGGACGCCGGCCTGGGCCAGCGCGGCCGGGAAATCGCTGCCGCCGAGATAAGCGAACTCCCGCGCCCGCGCCGCGCCGATGGCATCGTCCGCCGGCGCTGTCTGTGCCGGGTGGCACATGATGATGCTGCGCTCCGGTGCGCCAGCCAGCCAGTGCGCCATCAGCCGGCCATAGCGGGCCTCGTCGCCGGCAAAGTCGTAGATGCCCGACAAGCTGCCGGCCCCATGGATGCCGGCCTGCGCCGCCAGTTGTTCCAGCGGCTCGGCACCCAGGGCGGCGATCACCCGGCTTTTCAGATCGGCCTGGCCCGGCGGCGCGCGTGAAATCCGCAGGTAGGGCAACGGGCTGGAACTGCCGCGGCCGGCATAGCGGCTGACCAGCGCGGCCACCAGCGCTTCGCGAATGCCGGCGAACTGCTGCACATGCTGGTGGCCGTCCACATAATCCGGTGGCGCCTTCCAGTGGGCCTCAAAGAGGTCCAGCTGGCGCTCGATCACCGAGCGCGTCAGGCGCGCGCCGGCGCCCCGGGCAAAGCCGCCCAGCATGGCTTTCAGCATGGCCGCCGGCAAGGACAGGCCGTGCCCGCTGGCGACCGCAAACTCGCTGGTCCAGTCCAGGTGCAGGCCGACATCAATGGCCTGCGGCAGCGCGCGCAGCAAGCCGACATCCTGCGGCCAGCGCGGCGACAACACCATGACGCTGCTGGCGCTGAGGCGCCCCTGGCGCGCCAGAGCGGCAATGCCCAGCGAGGCGCCGGCATGCACGGCAAAGTCGTCGGCGCACAGGATGACGCCCTTGCCGGCGACCGGCCCGCCGGAAATCATTGGGCGCGCCAGAAGCCGGCCTGGCTGTAATGGTGCTTGAGAAAATCGATCCACAGGCGCACCCGCAGCGGCATGTGCCTGGCGTGCGGAAAGACCGCGTAAATACCGTTCGCCGGCGCCGCAAAATCTTCCAGCACCGCCACCAGGGCGCCGGCCGCAACCTCGGCCTCCACCTCCCAGGTGCTGCGCCAGGCAATGCCATAACCGGCCAGACACCAGTCGTGCAAGACCTCGCCGTCGGAGCAGTTCAGCGGCCCGCCGGGTTTCAGATAAATCAGCTCGCTGCCTTCGCCCTTGGGCATGGTGAAAGCCCAACCCCGGGTTTGCGAAGCATCGCTGGACATGGTCAGACAATCGAAATTGACCAACTCGGCCGGGTGCAGGGGCGTGCCGTGCTGCCGCAGGTAAGTGGGCGTGGCCACGCACAGGCGGCGATTGTCGGCCAGGCGCACGCTGATCAGGCTGGAGTCCGGCATGTCGCCGACCCGCACCGCGCAGTCGAAGCCCTCGGCCGCCAGATCGACCACGCGGTCGCTCAGGTTCAGCGAAATGGTGACATCGGCGTGTAGTTCCCGAAAGCGCGGCACCAGCGGCGCCACGTGGCGGCGCCCAAAACCGGCCGGCGCCGTGATGCGCAAATGGCCGCTGGCCTTGACGCCGCCGGCCGACACGCTGGCCTCGGCATTGGCCAGGTCGGCCAGCAGGCGCTGGCAGTCTTCCAGAAACGCACTACCCTCGTGCGTGAGGCTGATGCGCCGGGTGGTGCGCACCAGCAGCTTGACGCCCAGCCGTTCTTCCAGGGCATCGAGCCGGCGCCCCATGATGGCCGGCGCCACGCCTTCGGCGCGCGCCGCCGCGGTCAGGCTGCCGCGGGTGGCGACCGAGACAAAGGATTCAAGTTGCTTGAGCTTGCTCATGAGCGCCGATTATCAACCTGTCGGCCCAGCCGCCTGGTCTTCCTGATGCAATCCTGATGCGAGCGGTGGTACGCTGAGCGCATGGTTGATGTTGCCCCGGTTCCAGAGCAAGGCGCCCACTCGGTCCGCAGTTGGGCTTTCGTCGCGCTGTTGCTGAGCGCCGCGACCTTGGGCAGCGCCCTGCTGGACCCCTATGTGTCGCTGACCAGCCAAGCCATGTTTTATGTGCTGGCGATCGTCATTGCCGCCTACAAACTGGACTGGGTGCAATCGGCGGTATGCGCTGTCGGGGCGGTGACGGCGTTGAATTTCTTTTTTGTCCCGCCGCGCTGGACTTTTGACGTGGAGAGCCGCGAGCACCTGGTGGCCCTGGTGGTGATGCTGGTGCTGGCTTTGGTCATCAGCCACCTGGCGGCCGGCGTGCGGCGCGAGTCGCGCCATGCCGCCCTGAACGCGCAACGGGCACGGCAGTTGCAGGCCCTGGCGTCAAGCCTGGCGCTGGCCAGCACCGCCGAGGAGGTTGCGGCGCTGGGTCAGGGCGCGTTGAACGCGGCCTTTGACGGACCCAACGCCCTGCTGTTGCTGGATCCGGCGAATGCGTTGCAGGGTGGCGGTGAACTGCCGGACGAGCAGCGCGATGGTTTGCGCTGCTGCATCAACGAGTGCGCCGTGCTGGGGCCTGGCACGGGACGCTGGCCCGGACTGAACGCCTGGTATTTGCCGCTGGGCGACAGAGGACAGGTGCTGGGCGCGGCCCGCGTCTTGCCGGCACGCTCCGACGACAACGACGGCCGCGAACACGCCCAGGCCTTGTGCGCGCTGCTGGCGCAAACCTTGTGGCGGATTCGCCTGACGGCGTCCATGCATGCGGCGCAGATCGAGGTCCAGCGCCAGCAACTGCAAAGCACTTTTCTGGCCGCCGTCTCGCACGATCTGCGCACCCCCCTGGCGACCATTGTCGGCGCCGCCTCGGCGCTGCAAACCCAGCGCGAAAAATTGAGCCCGGCGGACCAGGAACGGCTGCTTGGCAGTATTGCCAGTGAGGCCGCGTACCTGTCCACGGTGACCGAGAACACACTGCAATTGGTGCGCCTGACCAGCCAGCAAATGGAACTGAAACGGGATTGGGAATCGCTGGAGGAAATCGTCGGCGCGGTGCTGGCGCGGGTACGTCAGCGCGACACCGGCAGGCGCATCAAATCAAGGGTCCCGGCCGGCCTGCCGCTGCTCAAGGCGGACCCGGTACTGCTGGCGCAAATGATAGGCAATTTGCTGGACAACGCGCTGCAATACAGCAGCGCTCCGATCGACCTGATCGTCACGGCCGAAGCCGACGCCCTGACGATCTCGGTGAAGGACCGGGGGCCCGGTATTGCTCCGCAGGAACAGGAACTTATTTTTGAGCCCTATCGGCGCGGCGACCAGTCCGGCCAGCGCGGCGCCGGGCTGGGCCTGGCCTTGTGCCGCGCCATCGCCGTGGCGCATGGCGGCAGCCTGACGCTGCGCCCGCGCAGCGGTGGCGGCAGTTGCTTCGTGGCCACTTTGCCGCTGGCCGAGCCGCAACCCGAGAAGGAATTGCCATGAGCCTGCAGGTGCTGGTGATCGAGGACGACCGCGCGATACGCTCGCTGATGCAAGCCTCTTTGTCGGTGGAAGGGTTTGTCGTGCAGACCGCGGTCTCCCTGAGCGAGGCCCGCGCCATGCTGAAGCACAAGCTGCCGGACCTGATCGTGCTGGATCTGGGCTTGCCCGATGGGGACGGCGTGCAGTTGGTGCGCGAGCTGCGCAAGCAGCACGCCACGCCGGTGATCGTGGTGTCGGCCCGGCATCAGGAAGCGCAGAAAATCGAATTACTGGACGCCGGCGCCGATGACTACCTGACCAAACCGTTCAGCGTCGACGAGTTGCTGGCGCGCATGCGGGTGGCGCTGCGCCATCGCGGCACCAGCCTGGCCGCCGCCGTCACCACGCATGAGCTGGAAGACCTGCGCGTGGATCTGGCGGCGCACCTGGTGGAGCGCGACGGCGAGGCGCTGCACCTGACACCGACCGAGTTCAAACTGCTGGCACGGCTGGTGCGCAGCGCCGGCCGGGTGGTGACGCACCGGCAATTGCTGGTTGACGTGTGGGGCCCCGAATTTACCGAGCACACCCACTATCTGCGCCTGTACATGGCCCAGTTGCGCGCCAAGATCGAGCGCGATCCGAGCGAGCCGCGCCATCTGTTGACCGAAACCGGTGTCGGCTACCGGCTGGCGGACGTCTGACCTGGCGGCGGCGCCCCGGCCCGGCGCATCCTTATGCGTTCCTGATAGGGGAAGGGCCACAGTGGCGCCCTCTTCACTGTTGATCGATTGCAATGGGTAAATCTTCTGGCCGCGAGGGCTTGTCCGTACTGACCCTGGGTGCCATGGGCGTGGTGTACGGCGACATCGGCACCAGCCCGCTCTACACCATGAAGGAAGTCTTCAGCCCCGCCACCGGCGTGCCCCTGGATGCAACGCAACTGGTGGGCGCCGTCTCGGTGATTTTTTGGGGCCTGATGCTGGTCGTCACCTTGAAATACGTGCTGCTGATCCTGCAAGCCGACAACCGCGGCGAGGGCGGCATCATGGCCTTGACCGCGCTGGCGGCGCATGCCGCCGGCAAGACCCCGCGGCGGCACACTGTGTTACTGCTCACCGGCGTCTTTGGCGCCGCGCTGTTCTATGGCGACAGCGTGATCACGCCGGCGATTTCGGTGCTGAGCGCGGTCGAAGGCCTGGAGGTGGCGACACCCCTGCTCAAGCCCTATGTGCTGCCGATCTCGGTCACGGTGCTGATCGGCCTGTTTGCCATGCAGCGCTTCGGCACCGCCGTGGTGGGCCGGCTGTTCGGCCCCATCATCGTGATCTGGTTTGGCGTGCTGGCGGCCACCGGACTGGCGCAAATCGTGCAGCAACCGCTGATCCTCACCGCCTTGAACCCGCTCAACGCATTTTTCTTCCTGCGCGCGCAAGGCTGGCATATGTTTGTCGCCGTCGGCGCCATCGTGCTGGCGTTCACCGGGGCCGAGGCACTGTATGCCGACATGGGGCACTTCGGCAAACGCCCGATCCAGCTGGCCTGGATCGGCCTGGTGATGCCGGCCTTGACCCTCAACTACATGGGCCAGGGCGCGCTGCTGATGCGCGATCCGTCGGCCCTTGAAAATCCGTTTTACCGCATGTTTCCGCAAGTCTGGCTGATTCCGGCCGTGGTGCTGGCCACGCTGGCCACCGTGATCGCGTCGCAAGCGGTCATTTCAGGCGCTTATTCCATGACCAAGCAGGCGGTCCAACTGGGCCTGCTGCCCCGGCTGCAAGTGCTGTACACCTCGGCCAAGGAGGCCGGCCAGATTTACATGCCGGAGGTTAACTGGGCCTTGCTGGTGGCGGTGCTGCTGGCGGTGGTGGGCTTCGGCAGTTCTTCCGCGCTGGCCGCGGCCTATGGCATTGCGGTGACGGTCACGATGCTGATCACCACCATCCTGGCCTTCTTCGTGCTGCGTTTCGGCTGGGGTTATTCGCTGCCGGTGACCCTCGCCGCCACCAGCGTGTTTTTGGCGCTGGACGGCTTGCTGGTGATCTCCTGCGCCCTCAAGTTCCTGCAGGGCGGCTGGTTCCCGCTGGTGCTGGGGCTGGCCATCTTCACCGTGATGGCAACCTGGCGGCGCGGCCGTGAGTTGCTGCTGGAGAGCCTGCGCAACGACGACCCCGAGCTGCTGCCCTTCGTCACGGCGCTGGCCAGCGACGGCATCCACCGCGTATCGCGCACCGCGGTGTACGCCGTTGCGAACCCGGAAACGGTGCCGCAAGCCTTGATGCACAACCTGAAGCACAACCAGGTGCTGCACGAGCGCAACGTGATCCTGACCGTGGTGTTCCACGAAGTGCCCTGGATTGCGTTCGAGGAGCGGGTGCAGATCACACCCATGGTGGCCGGCTTCTGGAAAGTACAGGTCAATTACGGTTTCAAGAACACGCCCGATATCCCGCAGGCACTGGAACTCTGTCGCGCCAAGGGGCTGGCCATCAACCTGTTTGAAACCTCTTATTTCCTGAGCCGCGAAACGGTGGTGCCGACCCGCGGCGCCGGCATGGCGCATTGGCGCGAAGCCTTCTTTGCCCTCATGTCACGCAATGCCGGCAGCGTGGCGGGCTTCTTCCGGCTGCCCAACAACTGCGTTATCGAGCTTGGGACGCGGGTGCAGATTTGAATGATTGGCGTTATTTTTGTCACAGATAAACAGATTTATTGGGCATTAATCACATAAGAGGTGTCGAATAAAGTAGGGACATGTCAAAGACAAGTCCCGCCAGCGCCGATAAATCCAGAGCCCCCAGGCTCGAAGTGCCGCGTGCCGTGCTGTTCGACGCTTACGGCACTTTGTTCGATGTTTACAGCGTGGGCTTGCTGGCGGAGCAGTTGTTTCCCGGCCATGGCCAGGCGCTGAGCGTGTTGTGGCGCGACAAGCAGATCGAATACACCCGGCTCGTGACCACCAGCAACCACGGCGCCCACTACCAGCCGTTTTGGGAGCTGACCCGGGCGGCGCTGGTGTACGCCATCAAACGCATCGTGGTTCCGGCGCCATCGTCGACGCTCAGCACCGCATTCGACAGCCAGATCGAGCGCCTGATGAACCAGTACCGGCACCTGAGCGCCTTTCCCGAGAACCGGCAGGTGCTGACGGAACTCAAGGCCAGGGGCATCCCCACCGGCATCCTGAGCAACGGTGACGCCGCCATGCTGAATCTGGCGGTCAAATCGGCCGGACTGGACGGCTTGCTGGACCACGTCATCAGCGTCGACCCGATCCGCAAATACAAGACCCACCCCGACGCCTATGCCCTGGGCGAGCAGGCCACCGGCCTGGCCGCCAGGCAGATGCTCTTCGTCAGCAGCAACGCCTGGGACGCGCTGGCCGCCACCTGGTACGGCTACCGGACGCTGTGGGTCAACCGCTACCAGTTGCCGTTCGAAGAACTGGGCACCCAGCCCACGCGCAGCGGCAGCAACCTGCGCGACGTCCTCAGCTTTTTTCCAACCTCCTCCCCTTAATCAGAGTCCGACAGCATGACCGCACGTACCCCCATCCACCGACTGCAAGTCGCCACCGTTCTGCACCAGTTCATCGAGAGCAAAGTCCTGCCCGGCACGGGCCTCGCCGGGCCCAGGTTCTGGAAAGGTTTTGACGCCCTGGTGGCCGACCTGGCACCGAAAAACATCGCCTTGCTGAAGGAGCGCGAGCGCTTGCAAACAGAGCTGGACGCCTGGCACACGGCGCACCCCGGACCGATCTCGGATATGCCAGCCTACCGCGCTTTTCTGGAAAAAATCGGCTACCTGGTGCCGCAACCGAAAAAAGTCCGTATCAGCACCTCCAAGGTGGACGCCGAACTGGCGGTGCAGGCCGGCCCGCAACTGGTGGTGCCTATCCTGAACGCCCGCTACGCCCTGAACGCCGCCAATTCGCGCTGGGGCAGTCTGTACGACGCGCTGTACGGCACCGATGTGATTTCGGAGGCCGATGGCAACGAAAAAGGCAAGGCCTACAACCCCAGGCGCGGCGCCCAGGTCATCGAATACGCGCGCCATGTGCTGGACCGCACCGCGCCCCTGCGCCAGGGCTCGCACGTAGCCTCCATCGGCTACCGCATCAAGGACGGCAAGCTGAGCGTCAAACTGGCCGACGGCAGCAGCAGCCGGTTACAAGACCCGGCGCAGTTGATCGGCTACCAGGGCGAGGCCAAGGCGCCCACCTCTGTGCTGCTGCGCCACAACGGCTTGCATCTGGACCTTCAGATCAACCGCGCCACGCCCATCGGCGCCAGTGACCCGGCCGGCATCAGCGACCTGGTGCTGGAGGCGGCGCTCTCCACCATCCTCGATCTGGAAGACTCGGTGGCCGCGGTCGACGCCGACGACAAGGTGCTGGCCTACAGCAACTGGCTGGGCATGCTGCAAGGCACGCTGACCGAAGAGGTCAGCAAGGGCAGCCAGACCTTCACCCGTGGTTTGAATCCCGACCGCCTCTACACGCCGCCCTCCGGCAAGGGCAAGGCGGTGCGGCTGCATGGGCGCTCGCTGATGTTTGTGCGCAATGTGGGTCACCTGATGACCAACCCGGCTATTCTGTACACCGACAAGCAAGGCGTCACGCGTGAAATCCCGGAGGGCATCCTGGACGCCGTGATCACCACCACCATTGCCATGCACGATTTGAAGCGCAGCAAGAAGGACAGCATTCGCAACTCGCGCAAGGGCTCGGTCTACATCGTCAAGCCCAAGATGCACGGCCCGGCCGAAGTCGCTTTTGCCAGCGAGCTGTTCGGCCGCGTCGAAAAAATGCTGGGCTTGCCCGACAGCACCGTCAAGTTAGGCATCATGGACGAGGAGCGCCGCACCAGCGTCAATCTGAAAGCCTGTATCGCCGCCGCCAGCAGCCGCGTCGCCTTCATCAACACCGGCTTTCTGGACCGCACCGGCGACGAGATGCACAGCGCCATGCAGGCCGGTGCCATGATCCGCAAGGGCGACATGAAAACTAGCGCCTGGATCCAGGCTTACGAGCGCAACAACGTGCTGGTGGGCCTGTCCTGCGGCCTGCGCGGCAAAGCGCAGATCGGCAAGGGCATGTGGGCCATGCCGGACCTGATGAAGGCCATGCTGGAGCAGAAGATTGCCCACCCCAAGGCCGGTGCCAACACCGCCTGGGTGCCCAGCCCCACCGGCGCTACCCTGCACGCCCTGCACTACCACCAGGTGCTGGTCAGCCAGGTGCAAAGAGAGCTGGAAAAAATCAACGCCGGCAAGGAACGTGACAGCCTGCTGAGTGGCCTGCTGACCGTTCCCGTGGCCAGCAACCCGAACTGGAGCGCCGCGGAAAAACAGCAGGAGCTCGACAACAACGCGCAGGGCATTCTGGGCTATGTGGTGCGCTGGGTCGACCAGGGCGTCGGCTGCTCCAAGGTGCCCGACATCCACAACGTGGCCTTGATGGAAGACCGCGCCACCTTGCGCATCAGCAGCCAGCACATGGCCAACTGGCTGCACCATGGCGTGGTGACCGAAGCGCAAGTGAAAGAAACCTTCCAGCGCATGGCCGCCGTGGTGGACCAGCAGAACGCCGGCGACCCGCTGTACAAGAACATGGCGGGTCACTTCGAGACCTCCATGGCGTACAGGGCAGCGTGCGACCTGGTGTTCAAAGGCCTGGCACAACCCAGCGGCTACACCGAGCCGTTGCTACATGCCTGGCGGCTGAAGGTGAAGGCGGCGGCCTGAGCATTGCCACACGTCATGTCGGATCTGATCCGGCAAATAGCACTGCCAGCTTGGCCAGTGTTCAGATTGAGGCGGGCGCAGGCTCAGGCGGCCTGTGATGGCGTTGACTTCGCGCTGGCTCATGACGTCGTTTTCTGCTGTGGCGACGCGCGAACCACCTGACCTGAGCGCATCACAATCAAATCGGTGCCGGTCTGCAGCGCAAGCTGACGCGCACGAACGGCCGCCCTCCGAAGGGCCTTCAACGATCCCTCGATGTCGGCATCAGTGAGCGTCGGTATCTTGCCGTAGGCAGGCATGGGCTCATTTACTTGCTTCGGTGTAGTCATGGCTTGTCGCTCCAGTCCATCATTGCAGGCTCGTCGCCCGAGTTGTCATAAAGAACCCATTTATCCACCAAGGGTTGATACACGTCGCGGAACAGTCGCGCGCCCGAGTCGAAGCGTCGGCGAATCGTAGCCTCGGGAATGTCATGCCCACCTTGGCGAACTCGCTCGGCCACACGTTGTACCGCCATATCCGCCGAAGGCAAACTCAAAAAAAACAACTCGACGCAATAGCCGAAAGCCTGCCATTGCGGAATCTGCCTTGCGTAACCTCTGCCAGACAAAGTGGTTTCAAAGGCAAAACTCTCCCGCCGGCTCGCATGCTGCGCAATAACCTCCAGCATCAATCTCCCGGCCTGGATGGCCGCACGCTCCGGCGCAAAGGGTGACAACCCGGCGGCAATCAAGTCGGCATTGACGAAGACGGGGCAACCCGCCTCCTGGGGCAAGAACTCACGCGCAAAGGTGGTCTTTCCCGCGCCATTCGGCCCGGCAATGATGATGATCTTGGGCTGTGTCACGCCGCATCCCCGTCAAACAAATCATCCTGCGCCAGGGCGACAACGGGCCTCTGCGCCATCGGCAGATTCGCCACGTTCATGGGGCGCGACAGCAGCCACGCGACGTATTGGCGTTGATAGGGAGTGAGAAGAGCGGACAAAATTGCTACTTTTTTGTTTAGTTGGATTATGGGGGCTACCCCAAGGGGCGGTAAATCCCAGACACTGCCTCTTGTGCGCTTTTCAGCCTGAAATGCCACCAACTCAATTCTCTCCACACTGTCGAGAGAATTGGAAACCCCAGATGAAGCTGGCGATAGCTTCAAAGGCTTGGGCAGAAACGCCTCTACCAAACTCGGCAGTGAGAGGCGTTTTGCCAGCTCAGGCAGCGCAGGCTTGCCGTACGCAGCCCGCGCGATCACGCCGCCTTCAGCAAGAAATCCACATGCACTGCATCGTACGGAAATTCGATCTTGCCGTCAGCCGTCTTGTCCAGCACGAAATTCCGCTCCCCGTAAGCGAAAATCCAGGCCATCACCCACCACTCGCGTCAACCCAGCCCAACCATGTCCACTGCTCGCAAGCGCAAAACCGCACCAAAGAAAACCAAGACCGCCAAGCCTACCGAACCCCGCCTCTCGCGCCTGCGCCGCCCGCCGGAACTGGCGGTCACGGACTGGCAAACGGCACTGCGCCGGCAGTTTGGCCGCGAGCAGTCCTTCGGCTTGGAAAACCTGGGGAGCGAGCCGGTGTTTTCCGACTTCCGCGTGAGCAACCCCGACAGCGGTACGCGCTACCGAGTGGCGATTCGGGGCCCGGCGCTGGGGCAGAATTTCTGCACCTGCCCGGACTACGCAACCAATGATCTGGGCACTTGCAAGCACATCGAGTTCACGCTCGCCAAGCTACAGGCCAGGCGTGGCGGCAAAGCGGCCCTCCAACACGGTTTCCAGCCAACTTACAGCGAGATTTGGCTCGACTATGCGGGCCAGCGTCGCGTGCGCTTTTCGGCCGGTACGACCTGCCCCGGAACTTTGCTGAAACAGGCAGAGTTACTGTTCGATAGCAGCGCTGGCTGGGCCTTGCCATGGGAGCGGCAAGACCAACTGGAGAGCCTGCTGCAAGCTGCGCAGGACTGCCATCATGAGCTGCGCTGTTACGACGACGTCTGGCAGTTCATCGCCCAAATCCGAGACGGCGAGCGCCGCTACGCGGCTTTGGTGGCGGCCTACCCGAAGGGCATCCGCGACAAGGCGCTCAAGCGGCTCCTGAAGGTCAAGCTCTACCCCTACCAGGTGGAGGGTGCGCTGTTTGCCGCGCGCACCGGGCGTTGCCTGATCGGCGACGAGATGGGCCTGGGCAAGACCATCCAGGCGATCGCCGCCGCCGAGCTGTTCGCGCGCCACTTCGGCGTGCGCCGGGTGCTGGTGGTGTGTCCGACCTCGCTCAAGCACCAGTGGAAGAACGAATTTGCGCACTTTGCCGAGCGCGAGGTGCAGGTGATCCACGGCCTGCGCGCGCAACGCCAGAATCAGTACCGCGAAGAAGTATTTTGCAAGATCACCCACTACGAGACGCTGGCCCGCGACGCCGATCTGATCGCTGCCTGGGCGCCTGACCTGGTGATTGCCGACGAAGCGCAGCGCATCAAGAACTGGAACACCATCGCCGCGCGCGCCCTCAAGCGCATCAAGAGCCCCTACGCCATGGTACTGACCGGCACGCCGCTGGAAAACCGGCTGGAGGAGTTGATCTCCATCGTCCAGTTCGTGGATCAGCACCGGCTCGGACCGACCTGGCGCCTGCTCGACGAGCACCAGATGCGCGACGAGGCGGGACGTGTGATTGGCTACCGGGCGCTGGACCGCATCGGGCAGACGCTCGCGCCTGTGATGCTGCGCCGACGCAAGGCCGAAGTATTGACCCAACTGCCCGAGCGGGTGGACAACCGCGTCTTCGTGCCGCTGACGCCCCAGCAACGCGTGCACCACGACGAGAACGGCCAGATCGTTACGCGCATCGTGCTGCGCTGGCGCAAGACCGGCTACCTGTCGGACGTCGATCAACGCCGCTTGCGCTGCGCCTTGCAGAACATGCGCATGGCTTGCAACAGCACATTTCTGCTCGACCACGAGAGCGACCACGGCCACAAGGTGGACGAGCTGATGACGCTGCTGGACGAACTGTTCGAGGACCCCTGCGCGAAAGCGGTGGTTTTCAGCCAATGGCTGGGCACCCATGAGCTGATTCGGCGCCGCCTGGCAATGCGCACCCCCACGCTTGCCACTGCGTGTGCTGCGCTGCCCCCCGAGGGAGCCCTCGCGCCTAGGGGCGGCCCGTCGGCGCTCACGCGGCAAATGCGGCCCTGGGGTCATGTGCTGTTCAGCGGCAGCATCTCCGGCGACAAGCGTGGCGCGCTGGTGGAGCAGTTCCACAACGATCCGGATTGCCGCCTGTTTCTTTCCACCGACGCCGGCGGCGTCGGCTTGAACCTGCAGCACGCGGCGGCCGTGCTGGTCAACATGGACCTGCCCTGGAACCCGGCGGTGCTGGAGCAGCGCATCGGCCGGGTGCACCGCATGGGCCAGTCGCGTGGCGTGCAGGTCATCAATTTTGTCGGCCAGGGCAGCATCGAGGAGGGCATATTGTCAGTGCTGGCCTTCAAGAAGTCGCTGTTCGCAGGGGTGCTTGATGGTGGCGAGGTTGATGTGTTCATGCAAGGCACGCGCTTGTCCCAGTTCATGAAGCGCGTGGAACAGGTGGCCGGCGCCATGGGCGAGGACGAGGGGGATGCGCAGCCCAATCCGGGCGTCGACGTGCAGCCACCCGCTGTTGCCGAGTCCATGGACCGGTCCACAGCAGCCTCCGATGCCACGGCAAGCGTGGCGCCAACCGGCCCCGAGGCCACCGCAGCCGTCACCGAACCCGCGCCTTCGCCGGTCGCAGCCGCCGACCCTTGGGCCGCCATCCTGGAAGCTGGCGCCGCACTGTTGCAGGGTTTGGCGGCGGCGCGGGGTGCCGCTGGCACGGGCGCGGCGCCGCCGGCGATCGAGCGCGATCCGGTCACCGGGCAGGCCAGCATTCGCCTGCCGCTGCCGGACCCGGCCGTGCTACAGCGGCTGGCCAAGGCCTTCGAACCCTGGTTAAAGTAGCAGCCGGTAGCCGACGGCGGTCTCGGTCAGCAAATGGCGCGGTTGCGCCGGATCGATTTCAAGCTTCTGGCGCAAATGCCCCATGTAGATCCGCAGGTAGTGACTTTGCTGGGCATGTGACGGGCCCCAGACCTCGCGCAACAACTGGCGGTGCGTCAGCACCCGGCCCACATTGGCGACCAGCACCGTCAGCAAGCGGTATTCGATCGGCGTCAGGTGCACCTCGGCGCCGTTGCGTCGCACAATGCGCGCCTGCCGATCCACCTCCACTTCGCCGAACCTGAACACCGGATCATTGTCAGCGGATGCCTCTGCCGCACCCTCGCCGGGCGCGGCGCGCGGCCGGCGCAGGTTGGCACGCACCCGGGCCAGCAGTTCGCCAACGCCGAAAGGCTTGCTCAGGTAGTCGTCGGCACCGGCATCCAGGGCGGCAATCTTGTCGGCCTCGTCGGCGCGCGCCGACAACACCACGATAGGCACGGCGGACCAGCCGCGCACGTCGCGAATCAGTTCCAGACCGTCGCCATCGGGCAGGCCCAGGTCCAGCACCAGCAGATCGGGCTTGCGGGTGCCGGCTTCGATCAAACCCTTTTTCAGCGTGTCGGCTTCATGCACCTGCCAGCCCTCGGCTTCGAGCGCCGCGCGCACAAAGCGGCGAATCTGGGGCTCGTCCTCAACGATGACGGCAACGGGGGCAGACATTGGGATGTGGTTCCAGGTTAGGCATTGTCGCTGCCCGGGAACTCAGGTGGCAGCATACAGTGCGTTTGGTTCCGGATCTCTCTATGGTTCCTTCTTCGCAGCAGTACCTCTAGCCTTGCCAAGGCTAGGTTTTCCTCGAGAGTCCGTTTTGTGACCATGCTCAGTGCGCAACATCAGTCTCAAGCAACAAACGAACATAGCGCGTGTACGGTATCCCCTTGGCCTTCGCCTTTGCCTTCAAAGCATCAAGCAAGTTTTGAGGAAGCCGCATGTTCAGCGCCGCAGCCTTCGGCTCGACCTCGAAGCGCATTGGCTTGAAGCCTGACAGGTCGTAATGCGAAAGGTCTGCCGTATCAACGAATCGCTCCGCATCCGCATCACTCGCGAGTGTTGGCATGGGCTTAGATTTGGTTTTCATAGTGATCGATCTCCTTCTGGTGCATGTAGCGGGCACTGATGGGGCGAAGCATGGTCTTGGCGTCAACCTTGCGTAGCATGAAAACCAGAAAGACGTAGCGCCCAGTCTCCGTCTTTCCGATGGCCCTCATGCGCGGCTCATCCGGGTTAGGGTCTGGCATGACGGCAGGCGTCCCAAGGAGAACCTGTTCTATTTCCTCTCGGGAAACGCCATGCTTGCCGCACTTCGGCCAGTTGCCTTCGTCCCAGTCGCAACCCCGCTATTTTCACGCTCTAATTATACGCGTTTGTCTCTACATTTGTCGTTACTCACACCCCAAGTCGCGGTCAGGCCGGGGACGGGAATCAGGATGCCTTCAAGCGCAGCAGCGGTTGATCGTCAGGCATCGAGGTTGTCGGGGAGTTCCGGCGGCGGTTTGCGCGGCAATGTCAGGATGAATTCGGCGCCACCGCCCAGGGCCTGGGCCGCCGTGATGTGGCCCCGGTGCGCTTCCACCACGGCCTTGCAGATCGCCAGCCCGAGACCGACACCCGGTGTCGCCGACTCGGTCTTGCCGCGTGTGAATTTCTCGAACAGCGTGTGCTCCTGGCCCAGGCTGGCCGCTGGCAGACCCGGCCCATGGTCGCGCACGCTGAGCACCAGTGTTGTCGGCGTGACGCTGGCGCTGACCAGGATAGGCCGGCTGTCAGGCCTCGCGTCAGTGCCGTATTTGGCGGCATTCTCCAGCAGATTCACCAGCACCCGCTCCATCAGGGCGGCGTCGAACTCGACCAGCGGCAAGTCGGCCGGCAGCTCGGTTTGCACCACCGCATCAATCAGGGCATGACGTGCCGCGCGGATGGCGCTGCCGACCAGCTCTTCGACCGAGTGCCAGTCGCTGCGCAGATTGGCCTGGCCGCTTTGCAGGCGCGCCATGTCCAGCAGGTTGGTGACCAGCGCATTGAGCTGCCGCGCCTCCTGCACGATGGCGCGGGCCGAACTGGCCTGCTCGGCCGCCAGCGGTGGTGCCGAGTGCTCCAGCGATTCCGCCAGTCCCACCAGGGCCGTCAGCGGTGTACGCACATCGTGCGAGATCGCCGCCAGCAAGGCGCTGCGCAGGCTCTCGGACTCCATTTGCACCAGCGCCGCTTGCGCCACCTCAACATAGTGCACCCGCTCCAGCGCAATGGCGATCTGACGCGCCAGCGTCTCCAGCTGTTGCACCTGCTCGGGAATCATGAGCCAGCGCGGATGCGCCGGTTGCAGCGCCAGCACACCGCGAATCCGCATCGGCGCCCGCAGCGGCACGTAATGCCAGGTGTGGGCCGGCAGCGTGGCGGTGGCCAAACCGGCGCGCTGGCCGTTGTGAAAAGCCCAATCGGCGATGCTGGCATCGATGGACTCCGGCAGATCATCGGTCAGCAGCAACTGGTCGTTGGCGTCGGTCAGCAGCACCCGCGCCTGGCCGCCAAAGCTGCGCTGCACCGCCGCCTCGCCCAGCTCCACCACTTGCACCGCTTGTAGCGCGGCCGACAGATCGCGCGTCAGCTCGAACAGGGCGCGCGCGCGGCGCTCCCGGCTGGCCGACATGCGGGCCGAAAAACGCAGCCGCGCCGTCAGTTGACCGATCATCAATCCGACCGCCAGCATGACGGCAAACGTCATCAGGTATTGCACGTCGCTGACGGCAAACGAGAAACGCGGCGGCACAAAGAAAAAGTCGAATGAGGCGACACCCAAGACGGCGGCCAGCATGGCCGGGCCGCGCCCCAGTTTCACCGCCACCAGCACCACGTAGAGCAGGAACAGCATCACGATATTGGCCAGGTCGAACAGCGGCGCCAGCGGCAGGGCCAGCAGCGTGGTCGACAGGCAGACGGCAGCGGTCCAGGCATAAGCCGGCCAGGCCTCGCGCCACAGCGTTGCAGCTTCTTCATCACGGCCGTCGCGCGGCAAGGCCGGCGACAAGCGGCGTGTGCTGTCGGCGACGCCGACTTCGACGATGTCCAGCGCCGGCGCCAGGGTCGCGAGCTGGCGCGTGACGGTGGGGCGCCGGACGCGCCACAGCGCCTGCCAGCGCCGCGCGCTGGGTCGGCCGGTCACCAGGGTGGCGCAGTTCAGGGTATCGGCCTGGCGCACCAGCTCGGTAGCCACGTCGCTGCCGGTCAGCACGGCGGTGCCGGCGCCCAGTTCCTCGGCCAGTTTGAGTACCGCCAGCGTGCGGTCGCGCACCGCGGCCGGCAAGTGCTGCTGTGCCGGGGTCTCCACGTAGACCGCATGCCAGCTTACATTGAGCTGGCCGGCCAGCCGGGCCGCACTGCGCACCGCATGTTCGGCACCTTCATGGGGGCCGACACACACCAGGATGGCGCCCGAGGTGTTCCAGGCCGGCGCACGGGCGATAGCGCCGCCGGCTTGCGACTGCTCGACGCGGTAACTGCGCACGTCGTCTTCCACGTGCTCGGCGGTGCGGCGCAAGGCAATCTCGCGCAGCGCGATCAGGTTGCCCTTGCGGAAAAAATTCTGCGCCGCGCGCTCCGCCTGTTGCGGCAGGTAGACCTTGCCGGCTTTGAGGCGCTCCAGCAGTTCGTCGGGTGTTACGTCGACCAGAATGATCTCGTCGGCGCGGTCCAGCACGGTGTCGGGCACGGTCTCGTGCACGCGGATGCCGGTAATGGCGCCCACCGTGCCATTGAGGCTCTCCAGATGCTGCACATTGAGAGCGCTCCAGACGTCGATGCCGGCGTCCAGCAACTCCTGCACGTCCTGCCAGCGCTTCGGATGGCGCGAGCCCTGGGCATTGCTGTGCGCCAGCTCGTCGACCAGCAGCACCGCCGGGTGCGCCGCCAGAGCGGCGTCGAGGTCGAATTCAAACAGGGTGCGGCCGCGGTAGGGCACCTCGCGCTGCGGCAATTGCGGCAGGCCCGCCAGCAATTCGGCGGTCTCGCCGCGGCCATGGGTTTCGATCACACCGACCAGCACCTGCCGTCCTGCGCGCTGTTCGCGCTGCGCCGCATTGAGCATGGCGTAGGTCTTGCCAACGCCGGCGCCGGCGCCGAAGTAGATGCGCAGCTTCCCCTGGCGCGCGCGCTCCCCCTGGCTGCGGATTTGCTCCAGCAGTTGATCAGGGTCCGGGCGGGCATCCGGAAAACTAGCCATGAGATGTCTGCTTCATCGGGTTTTCAAAATTGTTTTGCGCAGGGTAGCACCATCGCCTTGTTCAACGAAGATCTTCCAGCGCCAGATTGAGTTTCAGCACGTTGACTTGGGATTCACCCAGAAAACCCAGCAGCGGCGGCTCGGTCTGCTGCTCCACCAGGCCCTGCACTCGTTCGACCGCCAGGCCGCGCGCCTTGGCCACCCGGGCCACCTGGTAGCGCGCCGCGGCCGGGCTGATGTGCGGGTCCAAGCCGCTGGCAGAAGCCGTCACCAGATCCACCGGCACCGACGCCCAGTTGCCGGGATCGGCGGCGCGCAAGGCTTCGACACGGCCCTTCACGGCGTCCGTCAAGGCCGGGTTCAGCGGACCCAAGTTGGAGCCACTGGAATTCGCGGCGTTGTAGGCCATCGGGCTGGTGGCGGAAGGACGGCCCCAGAAGTGTTTAGCGTCGCTGAAATTCTGGCCAATCAAGGCGGAGCCGACCGCCTTGCCATCACGCTGAATCAGGCTGCCGCCGGCCTGCGCCGGAAACAGCAACTGCGCGATCCCGGTTACCAGCAGCGGGTAGGCCACACCGGCGACCAGGGTCAGCACCAGGAAGAGGACCAGTGCCGGGCGAAGAATGTTTCTCATGAGGATTCCTTTAACTTTGCTTGCGTCAGGCCAGCTCAGGCCAAGCGCATGGCGACCAGCAACAGGTCGATGGCCTTGATGCCGATGAAGGGCACGATCAAACCGCCGACGCCGTAAATCAGCAGATTGCGGCGCAACAGCACGGCGGCGCCCATGGCCCGGTACTTGACACCCGTCAGCGCCAGCGGAATCAGGGCCACGATGATCAGCGCATTGAAAATCACGGCCGACAAAATGGCCGAGGAAGGACTGCCCAGCTGCATCACATTGAGGGCCGACAACTGCGGATAGGTGCTCACGAACATCGCCGGGATGATGGCGAAATACTTGGCCACGTCGTTGGCAATCGAGAAGGTGGTGAGCGAGCCGCGCGTCATCAGCAAGGCCTTGCCGGTCTCCACCACTTCCAGCAACTTGGTCGGGTTCGAATCCAGATCGACCATGTTGCCGGCTTCCTTGGCGGCCTGGGTACCGCTGTTCATGGCCACCGCCACGTCGGCTTGCGCCAGCGCCGGTGCGTCGTTGGTGCCGTCGCCGGTCATGGCCACCAGACGGCCCTCAGCCTGGTACTGGCGTATCAGCTTGAGCTTGTCCTCTGGCGTCGCCTCGGCCAGGAAATCATCGACACCAGCTTCGGCCGCAATGGCCGCCGCAGTGAGCTTGTTGTCGCCGGTGATCATGATGGTCTTGATGCCCATGCGGCGCAGCTCGCCAAAACGCTCCTTGATGCCAGCCTTGACGATGTCCTTGAGTTCCACCACGCCCAGCACGAGCTTGCCATCGGACACTGCCAGCGGCGTGCTGCCGCGGCGTGATATCTCGTCGGAAGCCCGGACCACTTCTGCCGGGACGCTGCCGCCCAGGGATTCGATGTGTTTGCGGATGGCATCGACCGCGCCCTTGCGCAGTTGGCGTGTGCTGCCATCGCTATTCCTAACGTCGACGCCGCTCATGCGGGTCTGGGCAGTAAAGGGAACCTCGGTCATCGCACCGACCAGTGCTTGCGCTGCATTCAGTTTTTGGGCCAGCGCGACAATGCTGCGGCCTTCGGGCGTCTCATCGGCCATCGACGCCTGCATGGCAAAAGTGGCGAGTTGCTGCTCCGATACGCCAGGCGCGCTCAGGAACCGGGTGGCCTGCCGGTTGCCATGAGTGATGGTGCCGGTCTTGTCCAGCAGCAGCACGTCGACGTCGCCAGCGGCTTCCACGGCGCGGCCCGAGGTCGCAATCACATTGGCCTGCATCATGCGGCTCATGCCCGCCACGCCCACCGCCGACAGCAAGCCACCGATAGTGGTCGGAATCAGGCACACCAGCAAAGCGACCAGCGCCGTCAGGCTCACCGCGCTGCCGGCCTTGGCGGCTTCCACGCTGAACATCGAGTAGGGCAACAGCGTGACCGTGACCACCAGGAACACGATGGTCAGCGCCACCAGCAAAATGGTGAGGGCAATTTCATTGGGTGTTTTCTGGCGTTTGGCGCCCTCCACCATGCTGATCATGCGGTCCAGGAACGATTCGCCCGGATTGACCGTTATGCGCAGCACCAGCCAGTCGGACAGCACGCGCGTGCCGCCGGTCACAGCTGAGAAATCGCCGCCCGATTCGCGCACCACCGGTGCCGATTCACCGGTGATGGCGCTCTCGTCGACCGAGGCCACGCCTTCAATGACCTCGCCGTCCAGCGGAATCATCTCGTTGGCTTCAACCAGCACCACATCGCCTTTTCTCAGGTTTTCTGCCTGCTCCGGCAGCCAAGAGCGAGCCCCCACGCTTGCCACTTCGTGTGCTGCGCTGCCCCCCGAGGGGGCTGTTTCGCCTTGGGGCGGCCCGGCGGCGAAACGTGCGCCCTGTTTCGACCCCTGTAGTTTTTTGGCCCAGGTGCTTTTCTTCAGGGTACGCAGCGAGGCCGCTTGCGCCTTGCTGCGGCCTTCGGCCAGTGCTTCCGCAAAGTTGGCAAACAACACGGTGAACCACAGCCACAGCGCCACGGCGAAGATAAAGCCGACGGAGGCCTCACCCTTGCCTTGCAGCGCCTGCAGGCCCAGCAAGGTGGTCAGGATGCTGCCGATATAGACCACAAACATGACGGGGTTGCGCCATTGCACACGCGGACTCAGCTTGGTAAAGGAAGCCTTGATGGCGGGCATGACCAGCACCGGATCGAACAGCGTTAGAGAAGTTTTCGTTTTCATATGATTTGCCTCGGCGCTTCAATGACCAGGCCACAGCATCAGATGCTCAACCATGGGGCCTAGCGCCAGCCCCGGCACGTAATTGAGCAGGCCCACCAGCAGCACGGTGCCGATCAACAGCGCCACGAACAGCGGGCCGTGGGTCGGCATCGTTCCGGCCGTCACCGGCAGGCGTTTCTTGGCCGCCAGCGCGCCGGCAATCGCCAGCACCGGCACGATCACGCCGAAGCGTCCCAGCCACACCGCCAGGCCCAGCATCCCGTTGTAAAACGGCGTGTTGGCCGACAGACCGGCGAAGGCGCTGCCGTTGTTGTTGGCGGCCGAGCTGAAGGCGTACAAGATTTCGGAAAATCCGTGCGCGCCGGGGTTGGCGATACCGGCCCTGCCGTCGCCAGCCACGACAGCGATCGCGGTACCAATCAGCACCACAATGGGCGTCACCAGAATGGCGATCGAGGTCAGCTTCATTTCATGCGACTCGATCTTCTTGCCCAAGTACTCCGGCGTGCGGCCAATCATCAAACCGGCGATAAACACCGCCAGAATGGCAAACACCAGCATGCCGTAGAGGCCCGAGCCGACGCCGCCGAACACCACTTCGCCCAGTTGGATCATCACCATCGGCACCATGCCGCCCAGCGGCGTGAAGGAGTCGTGCATGGCGTTCACGGCACCGCACGAGGCAGCGGTGGTGATGACGGCAAACAGGCTGGACGCATTGATGCCATAGCGCACCTCCTTGCCTTCCATATTGCCGCCGGACTGTAGGCTGCTGGCGGTCTGGTCGACGCCCAGGGCACCGATGAGCGGATTGCCGGCCTGCTCGGCGGGCGTGATGACGATGACGGCAATGACAAACATCACGGTCATTGCCGCCAGCACGGCCCAGCCCTGGCGCAGATCGCCGACCTCGCGGCCGAAGGCAAAGCACAGCGCCGCCGGAATCAGGAAGATCGCCAGCATCTGCAGCAGGTTGCTCAGCGCGGTCGGGTTCTCATAAGGGTGGGCCGAATTGGCATTGAAGAAGCCACCGCCGTTGGTGCCTATCATCTTGATCGCCTCTTGCGACGCGACCGGACCCATGGCGAGGCTTTGCGTGGCGGTCTTCAGGTCTTCCATGACCGGGTTGCCCTTGGCATCTTTCAAGGGCTGACCATCGGCACCGTTCTTGGGCTGCTGGTAAGCGTTGACTTCCAGTGTCGCCACGTCCTTGTAGGCGTCGAAGTTCTGGATCACGCCTTGCCCCGCCAGAACCACGGCAAAGACCAGCGACAGTGGCAACAGCAACCAGCTTGTGATGCGCGTGATATCGACCCAGAAGTTGCCGACGTGCCCGAGACGGGCGCGCTCCTGCTCCGCGCCGGTGGGACGCGCGGCGAAGCCGCGAATGAGGGCGAACGCCACGGCGATGCCGGTCGCAGCAGACAAAAAGTTCTGCACCGCGAGCACCAGCATCTGCGTCAGATAGCTCATGGTCGACTCGCCACCATAGCCCTGCCAGTTGGTGTTGGTGACAAAGCTGACGGCGGTGTTGAAGGCCGAGTCGGGCGACACATTGGCCATGCCAGCCGGATTGAGTGGCAGCCAGAGCTGCACGCGCTGCAAGGCGTAGACCGCGAAAACGCCAAGCGCATTGAAGGCCAGCAAGGCCAGCGCGTAGTGCGACCAGTTCATGGATTTGTCAGGGGAGGTGCCCGCCAGACGGTACAGCGGCGCTTCGACCCGTTGCATCCAGCGCGGCAGGTTGCCGGAACTCAGGCGCGCCAGCCAGATGCCCAGCGGCCAGGCCGCCAGTAGCAACAAAACGAGGTAGAGGGCCAACAGACCCCAAGAGGAAGTAGTCATCAGAATTCCTCGGCGCGGATCAGCGCATAGACCAGATAGGCCAGCAACAGGACGGCGCAAACGCCACCCAAACCGTAAAGAACGGTGAGGCTGATCATGGCCGGCCCCCTTGCGGTTTTTCGAGCTTCCTGAAGCCCCAAACCAACAGCACCATCAGGCCCCACAGGCCGGCGCCGGCGGCGACAAAAACGATATCCATGAGCAACTCCCGAGTCAAATGAATGACGGAAGTTTGCTTATCCGGGCGTAAAAACGGGGATGAGATTTATCAAGCGGCCGTAAAAAAAGCGTAAAGGTCAAATCCAAAGTCGAGACTTCAGACTTCGATTTGCGAAAGCGATTGCCGCTTGCCGGCGTGCGGCGCGAGTTATGCAGGGGATAGCTAAACCTGCGGCAGCAAAAAGCGCCGCTCCCAGGCGCTGATCTCGCGCAGGTAGCTGTCGTATTCCAGCGCCTTGACGGCGCAAAAGCCGGTGACGAAAGCATCGCCCAGCAGGCGCCGACTGGAGGCGCTGCGCTCCATCTGCTCAAGCGCCGGCAAGAAGCTGCGCGCCAGCGCATGCGCCTGATCGTAGGCGCTGGCTGTGACCGCAATCGGCTCGGTCGGCGTCAAGGCTTCATCCATGCCGGCCAGTCCGGCGGCCAGCGAGGCGGCAATCGCCAGATAGGGGTTGGCGTCGGCGCCGGCAATGCGGTTCTCGACCCGGCGCGCGGCGGGGCCGCTGACCGGAATGCGCAGACCGGTGGTGCGGTTGTCGTAACCCCAGTGCAGGTTGACCGGCGCCTGGCTGTCCCTGACAAAGCGGCGATAAGAGTTGACATGCGGGGCAAAGATCAGCATCAGGTCCGGCGCATGGGTTTGCAGGCCGGCGATGAAGTGCCGAAAGCGCGGGCTCTCGGCGCCCTCCTCGCTGCTGAAGATATTGCGCCCGTGGGCGTCCAGCACGCTCTGGTGCAAGTGCATGGAACTGCCCGGCGCGCCGGCAATCGGTTTGGCCATGAAGACGGCGTTCAGGCCGTGCTTGATGGCAGTCTCCTTGGCCGCGTACTTGAACCAGAAGGCCTGGTCGGCCAGCGCCAGCGCGTCGCCGTGCAGCAGGTTGATCTCGTACTGGGTTGGCCCGACCTCGTGAATCCAGGTGTCGGCCTGCACGCCCAAGGCGTCCAGTGCGGCGCGAAACTCATCCCAGAACGGCGCCAGTTCATTGAGCATATTCAGGCTGAAGGCCGACTGGCCGACCTCGGCGCGGCCATTGCGCGCCGCCGGGGCCAGCAGCGGCTGGCTCGGGTCGACGTTGGGGGCGGTCAGGTAAAACTCGATCTCGGGCGCCACCACCGGCGTCAAGCCCCGCGCCGCGTAGCGCGCCAGCACCATTTTGAGCAGCGAGCGGGCGGCAAAGACACAGGGTTCACCGTTCAGTTCGATGCAGTCGTGAATCGCCACGGCGCGCGGGACGCTGGACCAGGGCGACAGCTTGAGCGTGGCGTAGTCCGGCAGCAATCGCACATCCGGGTCGGCGTCCGGAAAAATGGGGTCGTAGGAGTAGTCGCCGGTCACCGCCTGCATCGGAATCGCCTGCGCGATGCGCAGTTCGGCGCCGGCAGCAAAACTGGACGCCGGCATCAGCTTGCCGCGCGGGTAACCGGAGATGTCGGCGAAGAGGCATTCGACGTCGCGAATGCCGTGCTGGCGGAAGAAGGCTTCGAGTTGGCTGGTGTTGGTTGGTTGCATGGCTGGACGATAGCAGAAGCCAGCGACGAAGGTGCTCCGGCAAGCCGGCGCAAAGCCGTTGGCGCCGGGTCATGAGCCCGCAATCCGCAGCGCCTGACCCGGCTGCGCTCAGTTGTTCTTGGCGCCTTCGTTGACCCAGACCTTGAGCGTTTCGATATCCTTGTCGGCCAGTTTTTCCTTGCCGTGGGGCATGCGGATGGCGGAATGCGCGCGCCCCTCCACCAGCATGTTCAAGGTACTGGTGAAGGCGTCTCCAGGCTTGATCAGCGGGCCGAATTTGCCGCCCTTCATGAGCGACTGGTAGCTGGAGGTATCGAGTCCGCTGGCTTCCTGGCCGGGCTTGCCTGGCACATGACATTCGGAACAGTTCTTGCTGAGAATCGGTTGCACGTCCTTGCTGTAGCTCACATTCCTGACCGAACACGCCGTCAGCAGCGCCGCCCCGATTACCGCGGCAGTGCCAAGTATCAGTTTCTTGCACATTTCACTTCCTCCAGGTCGCGCCGGTATCTTAAGCGCTGGCGCCGATGAAGGAAAGAGAATTTAGGGGCTGATCCTTGGGTACCGAGTAAGGCCGGGCCCATGTTGTACGCAGCCTACACGATGGCGCAACGGTTGACGGCCGGCCGAACCGACTTTAGTATCGAGCCCGTGCTTCACTCCTACCGATTTTTCCGACGCAATGCTTCTGCCCGACGCCAGTCAGGCGGGCCGTGCCGCGTTGCCGGAAGATCGATAGCGATGGATGAGATGCTGATGACCTGATCTCTCGCACATTGGATTTCCCGACAAGGCCACGGCTCACCCCGTGGCCTTTTTGTTTTTGTACCTCAACCCAGGAGAATTTGCATGCCCATGGCAACCCCGGCCCCAGCCCCAGCCCCTCACAGCCTGATGCCCGTCACCCAGCGTCCGGACCTTGTCTTCGTTCGCGGCGCCGGCGCCTATCTCTACGACCGCCAGGGCCGACGCTATCTGGACTGGGTGCAGGGCTGGGCGGTGAATTGCCTGGGGCACGCGCCGGCCGCGCTGGCGCAGGCCCTGTCGACCCAGGCCAGCACGCTGATCAATCCCAGTCCGGCGTTCTACAACGAGCCGGCCCTCGAACTGGCCCAACTGCTGACCCGCAACAGTTGCTTCGACCAGGTCTTTTTCGCCAGCTCGGGGGCCGAGGCCAACGAGGGCGCCATCAAGCTGGCGCGCAAATGGGGCCAGTTGCACAAGAGCGGCGCCTTCGAGATCATCACCTTCAACAATGGTTTTCACGGCCGCACCCTGGCCACCATGTCGGCCAGCGGCAAGGCCGGCTGGGATAGTCTTTTTGCCCCGCAAGTGCCGGGTTTTCGCAAAGCCCGCTTCAACGATCTGGACTCGGTGCGTGCCCTCATCGGTCCGGCCACGGTGGCCATCATGCTGGAGCCGACCCAGGGCGAAGCCGGCGTGATTCCGGCCGACATCGAATTCCTGCGCGGGCTGCGGGAACTGTGCGACCGCCACCAGTTGCTGCTGATCGCTGACGAAGTGCAGACCGGCTGCGGCCGCACCGGAACGCTGTTCGCCTACCAGCGCTACGGGGTCGAGCCCGACATCATGACCCTGGGCAAAGGCCTGGGCGGCGGCGCCCCGCTCTCGGCGCTGCTGGCCAAAAAGGCCTGCTGCTGTTTCGAGCCGGGCGACCAGGGCGGCACTTTTTGCGGCAACCCGCTGATGTGCGCGGCCGGCGTAGCCGTCATGCGCAGCCTGCTGACGGATGGCTTCCTCGAAGCCAGCCGTGCCGTCGGCGCCCAGCTGGCGGACGGTTTGAGCGAGTTGGCGCAAGAGTTCCAGTTGGGTGAAGTTCGGGGCCACGGCTGGCTGCTGGCGCTGGAACTGGGGCGCGACCTAGCGGCGCAAGTGGTCACCCTGGCCCGCGCGCAGGGTCTGCTGCTGAACGCCCCGCGCCCCAACAGCCTGCGCTTCATGCCGGCGCTCAACAGCACACCTGCTGAAGTGCGCGAGGGGCTGGCGCTGCTACGCCAGGTATTGGCCGCACTGCGCCACGAAGAGGGCGCGGCACCGCTCGGCACCAGCGCTGCATCCCAAACCGGGCAGCCGGCGCTTTCGCTGTACCAGGACGCCCTGCACCGGTCCCAGGTGATCGCGCTGTGGCAAGCGGTGTTCGGTTATGAAGCGCCCCACAACGCGCCGGCGCTGACGATCGACAAGAAGCTGGCGCTGGCGGACCGCCTGTTCTTCGTGGCGCTGGCTGGCGACAGCGTGGTGGGCACCATCATGGCCGGCTACGACGGGCACCGGGGCTGGCTCTACTCGGTCGCGGTGCACCCGTCCCATCGCCAGCAAGGCCTGGGCGCTGCCTTGGTCACACATGCCGAACGCGCCCTGGCGGCCCGGGGTTGCGTCAAGGTCAATCTCCAGATTCTGGCCGGCAATCAAGCGGTTGCGGCTTTCTATGCGCCCCTGGGCTATGCCGTCGAGCCGCGCATCAGCATGGGCAAGCTGCTGGCGCAGAACGGCCACGGCGGCTGAGGTCAGTCTTGTGAGCGGCCCAGGTGACGGGCCAACACCAGCCACGCCATGGCCCAGGCCGAGCCGAAGGCCCAGCCACCGAAAACATCGGTGGCGTAGTGCACACCCAACAGGATGCGGCTCAGTCCCACTAGCAGCGTCATGAGGATGGCGGTCAGCAGAATGTAGGCGCGCTCGCTCAGGCGGCTGCGGCTGCTTGCAATCACGGTGCCCAGGGTGAGGAACACGAGCGCCGACATGCTGGCATGGCCGCTGGGAAAGCTCAGGCCGGAGGCCGTCAGCGCGGCGTAGGCGGCGTCCGGGCGCAGGCGGCCAAAGAGCGCCTTGAAGACGCTGACCAGCACTGTGCCGGACAGCGCCGATGCCGCCACCAGCAAGGCAGTGGTCTTTTTCGAGACCAGCAGCAAATAGCCCACGGTGGCGAGCGTGAACAGCGTCAGCACCACCGTGCTGCCCAGGCCGCTCAGGTCGCGCATCACTTCCGCCAGTCCGGGATAGGCGGCGCGCAGCGCTTGCGCGAGCTGCAGCATCTGCAGGTCGAAAGTGCGCGTCTCGCCTTCCCCGACCTCGCTGCCAAGCAGTGCAAAAGCCAAGGCCAGGGCGGCCGCAACAAACACAAACAACAGGGGCCTGAGCAGCGCTTTGTACCCGGCCGACCGGGACGCAGAGGGAGCGACGGCGCGGTCGCCATGGGATGGAGAAATGGAAGTCATGGCCGCATGGTAATCGCCACGCCGCCCAGCACCGCGTTGCCGGACAAGGGGTCGCGCAACTGGTCGTCCAGCAAGGCATTCAGGTTGACGCCGGGACGCTGTGCCGCCAGCGTCAGTCGGGCGCCCGGCAGATGGTGGCCCCAGCCGTGCGGCAGGCTCACCACGCCGGGCATCATCTGGTCGCTGATCTGGACCTGGGCCTGCACCTGGCGCGCTCCGTTTTCAAGGGTCGCCAGCGCGCCGTCCGTCAGCTGCAGGCGCGCCGCGTCGATCGGGTGCACCAGCGCGGTACAGCGCATAGGCCCCTTGGCCAGCAGCGGCAGGTTGTGCATCCAGCTGTTGTTGCTGCGCACGTCACGCCGGCCTATGACCACCAGCTCGGGTGCCGGGCGTTGCAGATCGGCGATGGGGCGTTGCAGGTCGGCGATGAACGACGCCGGTGCCAGCTCGATCTTGCCGCTGGCGGTACGCAGCAGCTCGGGAATGCGCGGTTGCAACGGGCCCAGGTCGATGCCGCCGCTGGCATTCGACGCCATCACTTTGGCCAGGTTCAAACCGTCCGGCTGTAAACCAAAGCGGTCGCCATAGGGGCCGCTGCGCAGCGCCACATCGATGCCGCGCTGCGGCCCGCGCAAGCCCTGGGTGGCGCGCAGCACGGCGTCGGCCTGGGCGCCAAACAGGCGTTGCGCATCTTCTGCAAACTGCGCATCGTCCAGCGCATCGGCATCCACTTGCGCGCCCTTGCCCTGCACGATGGCCGCCAGTTTGAGCAGGGTCTGCCATTCCTCCGGTTGACCGGCCGGGCGCAGCAGCACGGGCGGGCTGTAGCGCGCCTGGTTGCGCCACGACAGCTGCGGAAAAGCCATGTCGAAATGCATCTCCTCCAGCGGCGACAGACCGGGCAGGATGACGTCCGCATGGCGCGTGGTTTCGTTCAGGTAGATGTCCAGACTGACCATGAAGTCCAGGCTATCCAGCGCTTGCGCCAGCCGCGGCCCGTCGGGACTGGAGAGCACCGGGTTGCCGGCGACCGTGATCAGGGCGCGCACCTGGCCCGCGCCGGCGGTTTCGATTTCCTCGGCCAGGCAGGTGATGGGCAGTTCGCCAAACACCTCGGGGGCGCCGCTGACCCGGGCCTGATGGCGCCCGGTGGCGATGCCTTTGCCGACGCCCGGCCGGCCCATGGTGTTGGCGGCAAAAGCCGCAGCCTTGGCGAACATGGCGCCGCCCGGCATATCCAGGTGACCGGTCAGCACGTTGAGCACATCCACCAGCCAGCTCGCCAGCGTGCCGTACTCCTGGGTGCAGGTGCCGATGCGCGCATAGACGGCGGCGCGCTCGGCGCCGGCCAGTTCACGGGCCAGGCTGCGGATGGTCGGCGCTGACAAGCCGCAGCGCAGCGCCACCGCGTCGGGGCTGAACGGCGCCACCGCGGCGCGCACCTCGTCGACGCCATTGACCCAGTTTTCAACGACCCCCAGGCGCACCAGGTCTTCGGCAAACAAGGTATGCACCATGGCCGCCAGCAGAAACACATCGGCACCGGGCCGGATGAAATGGTGCGCATCGGCGACGGCCGCCGTCTCTGTGCGGCGCGGGTCGATGACGATCAGCTTGCCGCCGCGCGCCTGCATCGCCTTGGCCTTGCCCTTGAAGTCCGGCACGGTCCACATACTGCCGTTGCTGGCCAGCGGGTTGGCGCCTATGACCAGCAGCAGATCCGTGCGGTCTATGTCGGGTAGCGCGATCGACAGCCAATGGCCGAACAGCCTGCCGCTGGCCAGCTGCTTGGGCATCTGGTCCAGCGTCGAGGCCGAAAAAACGTTTTGCGTGCCCAGCGCGCGCACCAGCTTGGGGAAGTAGCTCAGCAGCCCGATCTTGTGCGCCGAAGGGTTGCCCACCAGCACGACGGTGGCGTTGCGCCCATGCGCTGCCATGAGCGGCGGCAGGCGCTGTTCGATCTCGGCAAACGCCTCGTCCCAGGTGGCGCTCTGGTGCACTCCGTCGCGTTTGATCAGCGGGGTGCGCAGCCGGTCCGGGTCCTCGTGCAAATCTTTCAGTGCCACGCCCTTGGGGCACAGGTAGCCCGCGCTTAACACGTCTGCGGCATGGCCGCGGATGCTGATCGGCTGGCCATCCCTGACCTTGATCTCAAGGCCGCAGCAGGCTTCGCACAAGGGGCAAACACGGTAGTGGAGGGTGTCCGACATGGTGGTCCTGGAAAAAATGAAAACAGGCGCGATTTACGCATATCCGCCCAGGGCCTGTCCAGAACGCGAGTGACAGGCAGGGAGGCGGGCTCGCCGCCCCCTGACTTGGCTTTAGTCCCTCACCTTGAGCAGCAGGATATTGCCCATCGATTGCAGTCCCACCTGCTCTTCCAGCAAAAGGCCGGAGCGTTCGAAAAGACTTTGCCACTCCACCAGCGTTCTTTCCCTGCCGCGGGTTCCCATGAACATCTGTAGGTCGAAGGAGGCGCTGGCCAGATCGGCTTTCACTTCCGGCACCACCAGTTCCAGCAGGGCGATGCGGGCACCGGTTGTGCCAATGGCGCGGGCAAGATTCCGTAGCGCCTGGACGCAACTCGCGTCGTCCATGCCATGCAGGACGACGCACAGCAGGTAGATGTCCTTGTCGCCTTTCGCTGTCGGAATGGAGCTGAGCAAGTCGCCAGCCTCGAACGACAGGCGAGCCAGCAAGGCGGGCGCTTCCCGGTTGCGCCAATAGGCCGGCGCCGTTGCCACCACCTGCGCCCGGTCGAACACCAGGGCTTGGAGAGCCGGGTGGCGCTTCAGGATGGCGACCGACTTGCTGCCCTTGGAGCCGCCGACATCGATCACGCGATCAAAGCGACCCCAGTCGAAATCGGTGGCGAAGCGATCGCCGGTCAAGGCCTCCACGCTGTCCATCGCCGTCGCAAACAAGGCGTCGAATTCGGCGTGATCCTCCATGTAGGCATACAGCTCGCTGCCGTGGGCCGTCTGGAACGGAACGCTGCCGGCGCGCACGCCCTGCTCCAGAGCCTCAAACCAGGGCACGCTCATCTCGGGCGAGTTGTGCATCAGGATCATGGCGCGCACATTGTTGGGCCGGTCTTGCCGAAAACAGGCCGACAGGGTGTTGTTCCGGAAGACCCGGGGCGACACTTCTTCGAATACGCCCAGCGCCGCCAGCATACGCAGCAGCCGGAAGACGCCGTCCGGCTGGGCCGAAACCCGCGCCGCAAGAGCCTGCGCCGTCAGGCTCTGCTCGCCCAGGACGGTGGCAAGGTCCAACCGGGCCGCCACGTAGAGCGCGCGCGACTGCCAGAAGGCCGAGCCGATCTGCATCAGCCGAAACGGCGCCAGCGTCAGCTTGTTGGGAAGGTTTTGCAGCCATGCCGCGAACTTCATCAGTTTCGCGAAGCGGCGCACCGCGCCGGCGTTTTTCTGGAATGACATGGGGGCTCCTGCTAAGAAAGACTGCCCGGCGCCAGGCCGGAAGCAAAAAGGTGGCCGTTGAAGGCCGCCAGGCGTTCGAGAAAGGCGGCGTCCATGGGCTTGCCCATCTGCTCTTCAAAAATGTCTTTCAGCAACATGGGCATCATGGCCAGACTGACAAACGCCAGGCGCACTATGTCCGGGTCCAGTGCCCCAGCAGCCTGCCCTGTGGCCTTGAGGTCTTGTACTTTTTGCGCTGCGCGGCTGCGCCCGCGTTCCAGCAGTTGCTGGATAAAGCGCCGCCCGGGGCCTTGGTTCAGGGCCAGCACTTTCAGGATCAGTTTGGGAAACTCGGGCTGCTGCGACATGGTGTCGTAGTACAGCCGCAGGAAGTCCTTGAAGCCGGCCACGGAACTCAGCATCTGCCCGTCCAGCACCTTGAGCAGCGGAGCCAGGGTCTCGCGGATCATCTCCTCGTACAAGCCCTCCTTGTTGCCGAAGTAGTAGCGGATCATGGAGACATTGGCGTCGGCCCGGTCGGCGATCAGGCGCGTCGAGACCTTGTGGTAGTCGTCGGCCAGAAAACTCGCGCGCGCCGCATCGAGCAGCCGCTGGCGCACGGAGGGGTCAATCGCATCAGGAGCATCGGGGTTGTCGGTCATGGGTCTTGCCGCTTTCAAAGGGGTAGGCCAACCTTAGCAGCTAACGCGCCTGGCAGTTCGAAGTTTCGTCAATCAAATGGGGCGTTTTGATTGTTGAGTGTTCCGAACTTCACGACACCGTTCCAGCCAAGCCTGCCTGATGCAGCTTGCTTTCGCAAGTCAAGAACGAGGCCCAGGCGTGTGTGGGTCGAGGGCGCCGCGGTGGCGAGCGTCGGTGGTTTTCGCCGGTCGCACACCAACCCCGCTTGCAAGATCAGGCTGGAGGGGCGCTCAGCGCAGCGGCATGAAGGCGGAGGCCGAAGGCCGGGGGACAGCCGCGGAGCTGAGTGCCCCACCAGCCTGATCCACCCGGAAGGCTGAACGGGGTTTGGCCCGACGATCTGCGTGTATGCTCGCTGACCAAGTTCCGGCCCCCTCCATTACTCCTCCCGCATGTTGTATCGAATTTTTTGTGCCTTGAAGATAGCGCTGGCGCTGCTGCTGAGCGCCGCCGCCATACCGGCCGCGGCAGCGGCCTGGGAAATGCCCCCGCTGGACCGGGTGATCAATTACCGGCCGCACCAGTCGCTGCAGATCTTTACCGCCGACGGCGTCGAGATTGCGCAATTCGGTCTGGAGCGGCGACAGTTCCTGCCGATCGCCCAGATGCCCAAACTGCTGCAAGACGCCGTGATCGCGGTGGAGGATGCGCGTTTTCGGGAACATGGCGGCATCGATCCCAAGGGCATGGCGCGGGCGCTGCTGACGATGCTGTCGGGTGGCCGGCGCCAGGGCGCATCGACCATCACGCAGCAGGTGGCACGGACTTTTTTCCTGAGCAACCGGCAGACCGCCGAGCGCAAGATCAAGGAGATGCTGATCGCCTTGAAAATCGAGCAGCAGCTGAGCAAGGACCGCATTCTGGAGTTGTACCTGAATGAGATTTACCTGGGCCAGCATGCCTATGGTTTCGCTGCCGCGGCGCAGGTTTATTTTGGCAAGCCGCTGGACAAGTTGAGCATCGCAGAAGTGGCGATGCTGGCCGGCTTGCCGCAGAACCCGCTGTACGCCAATCCGGTCACCAATCTGAAACGCGCGATCCAGCGCCAACACATCGTGCTGACACGCATGCGCGCCACCGGCGTTATCGACGAGCGGCAACTGGCGGCGGCAAGGGCCGAGCCGCTCAACATCCGCTCGCCGCTGCAAGTGCCGCTGCATGCCGAGTATGTGGCCGAGATGGCACGCCGCGCCGTCGTCGAACGCTTTGGCACGGAAGCCTATTCCAGCGGTATCCGGGTGCAGACCTCGCTGCGCGCGCAAGATCAGCAAACCGCCTGGAACGCACTGCGGCACGCGGTCCTTGAACATGATAGAAAAGGGCTCTGGCGCGGCCCGGAGGACCGGGAGACTCTGCCGGCCGGCGACGGCCCCGAGGTGGAGCGCGCGGCGGCGCAGGTGCTGAAGGATCATCGCGACGACGAGTTGCTGCGCCTCGGCATGGTGCTGCGCTCGACACCCATGGAGGTCACGCTGCAACTGGCTTCCGGGCAGCGCGTGGCCATCACGGGCAACGGCCTCAAGTGGGTCAAGGCGGCGCTGGCGCCCAACGCAAAAGCCGCAGTGGCGCTGCGCCGGGGCGCCGTCGTGCGCGTCATGCAGCAAGGCAAGGCCTGGGTCTTCACGCAGTGGCCGCAAGCGCAAGGTGCTTTTGTTGCACTGGACCCGGTCAGCGGCCGGGTGCGAGCGCTGGTTGGTGGCTTCGATTTCACGCGGCAACAATTCAACCACGTCACGCAGGCCTGGCGCCAGCCGGGATCAAGCATCAAGCCGTTTCTTTATTCGGCCGCGCTGGAGCATGGCGTAATGCCGGCCAGCGTGATCGACGACGCCCCGTTCACCGCCGCCAACGGCTGGTCGCCGCAGAACAGCGACGGCCGCTACGACGGCCCCATCACCATGCGCGAAGCCTTGACGCGCTCCAAAAACCTGGTCAGCGTGCGCCTGCTGCAGCAGGTAGGCATAGGCCCGGAGCGCGACTGGATTGAACGGTTCGGCCTGGATGCGGCGCGCCAGCCCGACAACCTGACCTTGGCGCTGGGTGCCGGCAGCACCACGCCGCTGCAACTGGCGCAGGCCTACGCCGTGTTTGCCAACGGCGGCTGGCGCGTCAACCCGGTGCTGGTGGAGCGCATCACCGACGCCCAGGGCAAGGTTCTGTTCGAGGCGCCGCCCGCCGCGCCCTTGACGGAGGAGACGCGAGCGCTGCCGGCACGCAATGTTTTTGTCACCACCAGCCTGCTGCACGATGTCACCCGCATCGGCACCGCCGAGCGAGCCCAGCGCGAGCTCAAACGCGGCGACGTTTACGGCAAGACCGGCACTACCAACGACGCGGTGGACGCCTGGTTTGCCGGCTTTCATCCGAGCGTGGTGGCGGTGGCCTGGATGGGCTATGACGACCCGCGCAGTCTGGGCGACCGGGAGTCCGGCGGCGGTCTGGCCCTGCCGATCTGGATCGCCTACATGGCCCGCGCCCTGGACGGTGTGCCGGAGCTGCCACTTGGCCCCGCTCCTGCGGGCGTTGAGCAAATCGATGGCGACTGGCGCTACGCCGAATGGGCCAACGGCGGTTGGGTGTCCAGGATTTCGGCAGATGCGCCGGCCACCCTGGCGCCGCTGGCCGCCTCGCAACCGGCTTCCGCGCCGGCTGCTGCGGAGCCCCATTGACGAGCCGTTTGGCGGGCCGGACTTGCCGGCCGGGTCTGCGCGGCGGGTGAGCATTCGGGGCAAAGTGGTTCCGTCTCTGAAATTGGCCCGATGACACGGCATCCCCGATAATCAAGCGGCTTCATCCAGAAGCGCAAACGGTCCGTGGCAACGGGAGCAGGAGGTTTCGGCATGAAAAAGCTTCTTTTGGGTTGGCTGGCAATGTCGCTCATCGGCTGCGCCGCCTACGCCGGCGAAGCCAAAGTCACATGGCAGGAGCCGGACAAATACACCGACATTCGCGAAGGCACCGAGTTGCGGGACAATTTCCGGGCGAAATTGTTCCAGGACTTCGAATCGATCTTTGCCGATCTGGCACAACAGCTCCCGGACGGCTATCTGTTCGAGGTCACCGTCACCGATCTCGATCTGGCCGGCCAGGTCAACGGCATGCACGATGCCCGGTGGCAGGACATCCGCGTCGTCAAGGACATCTATTGGCCCAGGATGTCTCTGACCTACACCCTGAAAAGCCCCACGCGGGAAACCCTGGTAACAGGCCAGGAAGACATCAAGGACATGGACTTTCTGTCCAGCACCCCCAGTTTGGGAACGACCCGCTTTGGCTATGAAGAACGAATGCTCAGACAGTGGTTCAAGAAGCAGCAGCGGGACGGTAAATTTCCGGTCAAGGCGCCCTAGCAGGCGAGGCAAGCCACAGGGAGGGCCGCCCGCTCTTGCATGACCAGCGCGTCGATAGCGCACATGGCAGCGCATTTGCCGCAGCCACTACAGCGGTCGCCGTCGTGCAGCACGGCAATTTTTCTCCATCCCTGGCGTTCAAAGGCGAACAGCCGCAGGTGACAGGCGGCAATGCAGCGCCCACAGCCAGAGCAATGCGCGGCATCGATGAGCGGGATTTTGGCGGTCGTCACAAAGGCTACATTCGGGCAATTGAGGTCGTGAGCAGATTCAGTCTAGACGACTTCCTGTGGCTGTCAACCGAGGTCACGAATACCTGTTTGTCGATGTGCACTATTTTGTGCAGTCAAGCTATTCGCGCTAGAACTCGTACTCCGCCTGAAACCGCATCGTGGTTCGTGTGGCAGCGTTGCTCCCACGAAGAAGCGCCGCGTTCCACTTGATGGCCGACCCGGTTCCGGTCCTGATCTTGCCGAACAGGGCAGGCCCGAATTTGTGCTCTTGCTGCGCCGATGGACTCCAGTGATCCCATGGCCCTAAAGAACCAAAGGCCTGGACACCCCATTCAAACTGTTCTAGTTGCCGGTATTTCAACTGGCCTTGATAGTGCAACTCGGTATCGAACGCGGCGCTGCCTCTGACATGTTTTTGAATCAGCAAGTTGAAGTTCCCCTGGACCCTGCCCCACTCCGCCTGAAACAGGGGACCGTAGCTGAGCTCGTAGCCCTCGGTCTGATCTTTCGGGCGTTCAATCTCGAACATGAAACCGACATCGACCGGATAGCGCCCTGTTTCGGTTAACTGAAAGCGGTTCTCCCACGCCCAGGCATCGAAGGAATTGCTCGCTCCTGGCTCCTGTTTGTAATTGGCATAGATTTCGGTTGACCACCACGCGCTGATTCCGTACGCAAGACCCAGGGAAATAGCAGTTCCACGGGCACCATCTGCGCTTTTTTGAGAACCCCATTTGAAGTCAATTTCCCGCTCGCCCGGCTCCACCGTTGGCATGCTGATTTCGTCATTCGGTCCGGCATAAGCCATCACAGGCACCAGAGAGATGCAGAAGGCAACAGCCGCCCCTGCGAGTTTTGTATATCGCATTGGATTCCTTGGAAAAGTTGGGTTGAAAGCTAACGCATCACGGCATCAGTGCGATCCCGTTTTTGCCAATTTCTGGCTTGCAGGCTGGCCATCCAAATCATTCCAATGGCCCCCGCATAGAACAGCAACTGCAAGCCCGAGGGGCTGGCGTCGTAGCCCATCAAAGCGTGCAACAGAATGCCCAGGGACGACTCGTTTGAGAGTACCAACGACCCATCCCAAAGCGGCTCCGACCAATGCACCACCAAGCCGGCCTGGATCAGCGTTTTAGCCAGCTGACTGGCAAGGCTTCCAGCAAGAACCAGAATCAATGCGTTGGTCACGGAAAACAAATGCTGCGTTTTGATGCGGGCCAGACCAAGGTAAATCAGCAGCCCCGCCAGGGAGCCCAGGGCCAGTCCGGTCAGCGCGCCCAGCAGCATCGGCAACCCACTACCCGCCGACCCGGACATGAAGCCGGCGACAAACAAAACTGTCTCTGCACCTTCACGCAGGACCGCCAGCGCCACCGCCAGAGTCAGCGCCCGCAGTGAACCCGTGCCCTCGGCTGCCGACCGCCCCGTTTGCCTGGCCTCTTGGGCCATTTCCCGACCATGGGTGGAAACCCAAACGCAGTGCCACGCGAGCATGGCCAGGGCCAGGGTGATGATGCCCACGTTCAACAGGTCTTGACCGATGCCATCGGCCCAGACGCTGACTTTCTCCATACCGGCGGCCAGCAACAGCGCGCCCGTCAGGCCCGCCAGAACGCCGCCTGCGATCCAGAGACCGCGACGCTCAAGGCCCCGCGTGGCGGCGGCGACAATGCCCACGAACAGGGCCGCTTCAAGTGTTTCTCGGAAGACGATCAGACCAGTGGCAAACATGATTGGCTTTCGTTGAACCAGCCGTTACTCGGCAATGACAACACCCTTGGCCGTTGCCTCGTTGTATTCACCAACAAACTCAAACCGTCCGGGCTTTAGGGGACCGATGAAGAGCACGGCCTTCGACCCGCCAGGGACAACTTTTTCCCGATTCAAGGAGTGACTTTCGAATTCCTCGGGAGTGTTGTCCTGGTTGTGAACGGTCAAGCGCACGCGCTGATGGGCCGGCACCTTGAGCTCGGCGGGCTCGAAGCGGTGGTTTTTGATGACCAGTGAAACATCCAGATCAGCGGCGAAACTTGTGCTCGAAATGGTTGCCGCCAGCAAGGCGATACCGATCGCCATGCTGGTCGAACGAAGTGACAAGGTTTTCATCGTGGGTTCTTTCTTGTGGAGAGGCATTGAACAGGATCGACTCGGTGGGCACAAACTTTTCAGTTTGCATGCGTCAATTCTAAACGAGAATCATTCGCATCGTCAAATTGCGATCGATATTTGTTTGGCAGCACTCTCCTTCGCCACGGTCACAGGAATTGCCCAGCACCAGCCACAAGGCCCAAACCTGCTTGAAACCTGGCGGCAGGGTCGCGCACGCTGAACCGATCCAGGCCATGGCCGGCAGGCAAAAGCCACCAGGAGGTCAACAGGGCCGCCGCTCGGCGTTGGCCTTACAAGGCTTGTCTCGGAGTTGAAATTGGCGTAGCGCTCTTAGCGTCCGCACGCTCGCAAACCGGTACCGCCCGCGCTTTAACCGACCAGCAGCGACTCGCCAATCACATAGAACTGGCCGCCCGCCACATAGTGCAGGGTGCGCAAATCGTCAGGCGCCTGATCGAACTGCCAGCGTCCCTCATGGAAGACCCGTGCATCGGCCCACGCGGCGGCGACCTCGCCGATGAACAGGTCGTAGGTCTGCTGGTTGTGGGGTTCGGGAACGACCCGGCACTCCAGCCAGCCGACACAACCCAGCACCAGTGGCGCCACGATCTGACGCGCGGCAAAAGTGGTGATGCCGTGTTTCTTCAGCTTGTCCGGAACCACTCTGGCGCTGTCGGTGCCGACGGCCAGTGTTTGGGCTGCCAGGGCACGCGATGGAATATTCAGCGCGAACTGGCCGCTGCCCTCGACCAGTTCACGGGTCAGCGTGGATTTGTCGATCACCACGGTCAGTTTGGGTGGGTCGAAGTCCAGCGGCATCGACCACGCCGCCGCCATCACGTTGCTGACGCCCATGTGAGCGGATGACACCAGAACGGTCGGGCCGTGGTTCAGCAGACGGTAAGCTTTGTCCAGCGGGACGGCGGTGAAATGGGTGGGCGTTGCAGTGGTCATGGTTTGGAACCTGTCCATGGGAATCGATGCGCTGGATCAGGGCGCTGTCAATCCGGGTGCCGTTGGCGGATGAACCGCGCGACGGCCGGAGCCACCAGGGCCGGCTGCTTGATCCACGAATAGTGATCGACCGTCAATCCCGCAGTGTCCGAATTGCGCCAGTGCCAATGAACTGCAGCCTTACCCGGCAGCTTGCTCAACAAGGCTTTTGCGGCTGGCTCGGGTGACCAGGCATCGCCGGCAAAGGTCAGCGCCAGCACCGGCAGTTTGAGCAAGCGCAGCGCGTGCTCATAGTCCACGTCCGATCCCGTCGGCCGGTACTTGCCGGTAACCACCAGATGGCTCCAGTCCCGCATCACGCCAGCCGCCTCGCGCCCGCCAAAGCCGACGCGGGCGCCAGGAAAATAGCCCAACACTGGACTTGCCAACCGTGACAAAAACACCAGGGAGCGAACCGCCAGACGCAACTTGCCCGCGTAGCAAGGCCAATGCACACTGCCGCTGGCGATCAAGGCCACGCCGGCGATGGGGCCAGGGTTGGCGGCAGCGCCGAGCAGGGCCAACTGTCCCCCCAGGCTATGGCCGCCGAGCCAAATCGGGGACTCGGGAAAATGTTGCCTGACGGTCTCGATCAAGGCCGCCAGATCAAGCTCGATCAGATGGCGATAGCCAAAGTCGCTGGCCCGGCCGGCGCGGATGGAACTGCTGCCGATGCCGCGCCAGTCGGGCGCGCAAACTTGCACGCCATGCTGCACCATCTCCCGGCCCAACCGCCCATACACCCGCGCTGGCGTTCCAAGCGCCGAGAGGAAGATAAGCACCGGCGCGACCGGATCTTCCGTCGGATAAAGGCTTGCGCTAAAGCTATGGTGGTCAGCGGCGGTGATGGTCAGCGTTTGTGGTTCTGCCATGGCAAGGTATCCGGTGGCGAAGAGGGGCCAGAAATCGGCTCGGCGAAACATTGTCGCATTGAGGAAAAAGGCTCGATGCGTGCCTGCGCGTTTGCCGTCTCGGTACCAAGGTCATGGTTTGGGTCACCTTCAAGTCGGGTGGCGGCGGCACGGTGAAGCAAAACCCTCAGCCGTTCCCTCTTGATTTGGCTGGCTTGAGCGACACCGGACTGCCCACCCGAGCCCGCACTGCCTCACGCAACAAGTATTCCACCTGGGCATTGACGCTGCGCAGTTCCGCCGCCGCCAACCGCTCAATCTGGGTCCACAAGACCGGATCAACGCGCAGGGCGAAGGACTTCTTGTCGGGGCTTGCCATGCAGGGAGGGTCCCAAGTCAGTTGTACAAGGTGCCGGTGTTGACCACCGGCTGGGCGTCATGATCGGAACACAGCACCACCAGCAGATTCGTCACCATCGCCGCCTTGCGCTCGTCATCGAGTTCAACCAGGCCACGCTCCTGCAGGCCGCTCAAGGCCAATTCCACCATGCCCACTGCGCCCTGCACGATCAGGCTGCGCGCCGCGATGATGGCCTGCGCCTGCTGGCGCCGCAGCATGGCACCGGCGATTTCGGGCGCATAGGCCAGATGCGTCAGTTTGGCATCCACCACCACAATGCCAGCGAGCGAAAACCGGTCCTGCAATTCGTGCCGCAAGGCGGTCCCAACCTGCTCCCCGCCTGAGCGCAACGTGATTTCCGCCGGACTGGCGCCCGCAACTTCGTCCAGGTTGTCGTAGGCGTAGCTGGATGCCAGGTGCCGCACCGCCGCCTCGGCCTGCGTCAACACGTAGGACTCGAAATCTTCCACGTCAAAGCTGCAGCGCGCCGTATCCTCCACGCGCCAGACGATCGCCGCCGCGATCTCGATCGGGTTGCCGCGCAAGTCATTGACCTTGAGCTTCTCGCTGTTGAAGTTGTAGGCTCGGGTCGAGACCTTGCTACGGCTACAAAACGGATTGCACCAGCGCAATCCTTCGGCCCGGTCGGTACCCCGGTAGCTGCCAAACAGCTTCAGCAGGGCCGCCTGATTCGGGTTCAGCGTGTACAAGCCGGCCAGGCACCCCAGTGCGCCCAGCAGCGCCAATGCGCTCAGTATCAGCGTGGGCCCGCTCGGTGCCCGTGTCACCATCAGGGCCGCTCCCAGGATCAAGCCAATCCCGATCGCCACGGCGGCAAAACCGTTGCCGGTTTTAGCCTGGTATTCATTGGAAGCCTGTATTTCCATAATCATCCTCTGTTGATGCTCCAATCCCATGATCGAAGACTGCCTTGATCCCCATCAGAGAATTTGTCACTGAGATCAAAGTGATATCACTATAGTATAGTTTTTAGCGACTGTCAAAACCCGGATGCAGCCCCGTCCGGATGACGGCGCGGCTCGCCACCCGTCAGACAGTCCCCGGCTCGGAGTGAAAACAAAAAGTATTCACTCCTTGCAGCTTGGCCCGGTACATGGCCGCGTCGGCATTCCTGATCAAGTCGCCGGCGTCTTGCCCGTCTTGCGGGTACAGGCCGATGCCGATGCTGCTGCCAACGCTGACCTGCCGGCCGTCCACCATTGCCGGCTGCGACAGGGAATGGAGGATTTTTTCCACAACCAGGGAAATATTCAGGTTAGTACTGATTTCTTCCAGCAGCACGACAAATTCGTCGCCTCCCAGGCGCGCCACGGTATCCTCGGCACGGACGCAGGAAGACAATTTTTGCGCCACGATCTGCAACAACAGATCGCCGGCGTGGTGACCAACCGAATCGTTGACCTTCTTGAAGTCAACCAGGTCCAGGAAGATCACCGCCAGTCTCTTGCTGGAGCGCCGGGCGCGGGAAATGGCGCGCAGCAGCCGGTCTTCCAGCAGCACCCGGTTCGGCAGGCGGGTCAGGGCGTCGTGCTGGGCCAGAAAATTCAACTTCTCTTCCACCACTTTTCGATGCGTGATGTCAGAAAAAACGGCAACATAATTGCTCACTTCACCGGCATCATTCTTCACCGCGTTGACGGTAATCCATTGCGCGTAGAGTTCGCCGTCGCGCCGTCTGTTCCAGATTTCCCCCTGCCAGTGTCCGACCCGGGCCAAGGCCTTGTACATGGACTCGAAGAAAGCTTTATCGTGCCGACCCGAGGACAGGATCGACGGCTTCCGGCCAATCACCTGGTGCGCCTCGTAGCCGGTGATCGTGCTGAAGGCCGGATTGACCGATTCGATAATCTGTTCGGCATTGGTCACGAAGATGCCTTCGTAGGTGCTCTCGAACACCTTGGCCGCCAGGCGCAGGTGTTTGCTGGAAAGTTCCAACCTTTCGTTGCGGTCCTTCAGGGCCTCTTCCAACTCACGGATGTATTCACTTTCGATGTTGGCCAGGATATCGGTAAATGAGATCAGGCCCAGCAGCTCACCAGCGTCGTCGCTGACGCCCAGATGGCGGATATTCTTTTCGATGAAATGCTTGCGCGCCTGGTACAGGCTGGAACTCTGGGAAATGGTGACGAGCGGGAAAGTGGCCAGTTCCCCGATGGTCACCGGCGACCGGCCGGAACCGATCAGACGCACCGCATCGCGTTCGGTAAAGATGCCCTGACCACCGTCCGGCGCAGCAACCACGACAGCATCGAAGCCACCCTGCCCCATTTCCAGAATCGCCTTCGACGCCAGCATGCCGCCAGGCAGAATCAGCAGCTTGCGTCTGAATACCGATTTCACATCACGCAAGGCGATGTAATACTCGACGCCCTGGTTGATCACGACGTCGGTCTGCGACACGATGCCCTTGGGCTCACCCGTTTCGTCGAACACCAGGAAATGGCGCACGTTGTCGCGCCGGAATTGCAGGGCCGCATCGCCCAGGCTGGTGTCGATATGGATGGTTTTGACCGGGGACGACATCGACCGGGAAATCGGCGCCAGGCCGGACCCCGGAGTCGACAGGTCGATGGCGAGGGCGTCGCGTTCGGTCCAGATGCCCACAAACTGCCCTTCATCCTCGACCAGGATCGAACTGCATTGCATCTCTGCCATTCTTCGAGCAGCCTCAGCCACCGGCGTAACAACGGCGCAACTCAACAACGGGTGACAAATAATGCTTCTGAGCGTAACTTTGGTTTGAGTCATTGCATTTCAACCGGTCTTGGTTCTTTAACGGCAGTGGACCAGACTTTCTTCATGCTAACACCTCATCTATTTTCGAGCGGCCTGCCAAGCCGTGACCGACACTTGAACAGGACGACGCCCAAAATCGTCACGTCAGCCACCGCGCTTACAAATTGTCGCGAGATCGACGCTCGCCAGGTCATCGACCAGCCGGCCGGCCGCGTTCTGGGTGAACACTGCAATCCGGCTGTCGTCATGTGTTCGTTTGTCCTGACAGTTCCACCGTCGTGCCTCCGGCCATGCAGACGATTGACAGTAGCTATATCCATGGAGCACAGATGGCTGCCTTCTCCTCTCATCGGTTGATTTTGCCGCTGGCCTGCGGGCTGTTAGGCCTATTGGCGGGCTGCGCGGCGCCGAGCCCCGGTTCAGGGGCGCGGGTGACGCCTGAAGACAGGCCGTCGTTGCTGGGGCCATCCGAAGTTGTCAAGGTCCTCAACCGGGTGACCTGGGGTGTCAATTTGTCTGCGACTCGGCAGGTCGATGCGCTGGGACTCCAGCGCTACCTCGATCAGCAGTTGCATCCGGGTCCGACGCTATTGCCGCCGCCCGTGCAAGCGCAGATCGACGCGATGACGATAACGCAACGTCCGCTCGATTGGCTGAACCAGGATCTGGAGCAGCGCCGCAAAAATGCCGACGCGGTTGCCAACGATGACGACAAGAAAGCGGCGCAGCAGGCCTACCAGCAGGAGCTGAACCGGCTGGCGCGCGAAGCCGCAACCCGGGATCTGCTCAGAGCCCTGTATTCACCCAACCAGTTGCAGGAGCAGATGACCTGGTTCTGGCTGAATCACTTCAGTGTGCACCAAGGCAAACACAATCTGCGCGCCCTGCTGGGCGACTATGAGGAGCGTGCGATTCGCCCTCACGCACTGGGCAAGTTTCGTGATTTGCTGTCGGCCACGGCGCATCACCCGGCCATGCTGCGCTATCTGGACAACGAACAAAATGCCGTCAACCACCTGAACGAAAACTATGCCCGCGAGTTGATGGAACTGCACACGCTGGGCGTGAACGGCGGCTACAGCCAGCGCGATGTGCAGGAACTGGCGCGCATCCTGACCGGCGTCGGCGTCAACCTGGGAGCAACCACGCCCAAGGTGCGGCGCGACTTGCAAGCCCAGTATCTGCGCCAGGGCTTGTTCGAGTTCAATCCGAATCGACACGATTACGGCGACAAACAACTGCTGGGGCAGACCGTGCGTGGCCGCGGTCTGGCCGAACTCGATGCGGCGATCGACCTGCTCAGCCGGCAACCCGCCACGGCCCGTTTCCTCAGCAACAAACTGGCCATCTTCTTCGTCTCGGACGCGCCGCCGGCGCCGCTGCTGGAACGCATGTCGCAGACTTATCTGCGCACCGATGGCGACATTGCGGCAACCCTGCGCACGCTGTTCACGTCAGAGGAATTCGCGCAATCGCTGGGCCACAAGTTCAAGGACCCAATGCATTACGTCGTATCCAGCGTGCGCCTGGCTTATGACGACAGAGTTATCCTGAATGCCGGACCAATGCTGAACTGGCTCAACCGCATGGGTGAACCGCTCTATGGCAGACAGACACCCGACGGTTATCCGATGATCGAGACCGCCTGGGCCAGCCCCGGACAAATGAGCACGCGCTTCGAAATCGCCAAGGTCATTGGATCAGGCAGTGCCGGTCTGTTCAAGACCGACGGACCGCAGCCGCTGGAGCGACCGGCGTTTCCGCAACTGGCCAACCCGGTGTATTTCGAATCCCTGAAGAAAACGTTGAGCCCGGCGACGCAGCTGGCACTGGAGCAGGCCGGCTCGCCACAGGAATGGAATGCCTTCCTGCTGTCGTCGCCCGAAATGATGTACCGCTGAAGGTGAGGACTCCCCATGAATCGCCGTGTCCTGCTGCAAACCTGCGCCACACTTGCGCTGACTCCCCTGGCCGGTAGCCTGTGGGCCGCGCCGGCCAGCAACACGCGCTTGCTGCTGGTTTTTCTGCGCGGCGGCTATGACGCAGCCAACCTGTTGGTTCCGACCTCCAGCCCGTTCTATTACGAAGCGCGGCCCACCATCGCCGTGGCGCGGCCCGGCACCGAGCCCAATTCAGCGCTGGCGCTGGATGGCGATTGGGGACTGCATCCGGCGCTGCGCGACAGCGTCTACCCCTTGTTCACCAAGGGTCAGGCTGCCTTTGTTCCGTTTGCCGGAACGGGGGACACCTCGCGCAGTCATTTTGAAACGCAGGACAGCATCGAGCTGGGCCAGCCCCTGGAGCGCAGCCGGAATTACCGCTCGGGCTTTCTCAACCGGCTGGCGGCGACGCTGGGCGACGGCGGCGCCATGTCCTTCACCGATCAGCTGCCGCTGATATTGCAGGGTGACTTGATGGTGCCGAACACGGCGTTGCGTTCCCTCGCAAAACCATCCCTGGATGCACGGCAAAGCCGCCTCATTGCATCCATGTACCAGGGTACGACCCTGGCGCCGCAGGTAACCGAAGGCTTCGTCGTGCGCGACGATGTGATGCGGGAAATGGCCAGCGAAATGGACGCCGCCAACCGCAATGCGGTCAGCGCCAAAGGGTTCGCGCTGGAGGCGCGGCGGATCGCCAGGCTGATGAAAGACAAGTACCGCATCGGCTTTGTCGATGTCGGCGGCTGGGATACCCATGTCGGAGAAGGTGGCGCCACCGGCTACCTGGCGGGACGCCTGGATGAGCTGGGCCGCGGTCTGGCCGCGTTCGCCACCGAGATGGGGGCCGAATGGCGCGACACCGTGACGATCGTGGTCAGCGAATTCGGCCGCACCCTGCGCGAAAACGGCAACCGTGGCACCGACCATGGACACGGCACCGTGTATTGGCTATTGGGCGGGGCGGTGCGCGGCGGGAAAATCCTGGGTGAACAAACGCGCATCGACCCGGCCAGCCTGTTTCAGAATCGCGACTTCCCGGTGCTGAACGAATACCGGGCCATTCTTGGGGGCCTGTTTGCACGCCTGTACGGACTCAATGCGGGACAAATCGATCGCATCTTCCCCGGCGCAAAGGGGCGGGAGATGGGCCTCGTTTAGGGCCGCCGGTAGTCACCAAGGCAACCCATCGGTTGCATTTTTGGGCGAGTTGCCTCATACTCCAACATGCAACCATTTTGTTGCCCAATTGGGGCTTCTCATGAACCACTACCAACAGAGTTTGATTGTCAAGGCGAACCCCGCCGCGACCTATGCCGCGCTCACCACGGATCTACCCTCGAATGTTACGAGTTGTGCAACAACGGCTGGCGGCATTTCCTGGGCAGTCTGCAACAATTCGCCGAGAGCGGCCGCGGCACGCCCCATCAACGCGGCGACAAGTGCTAAGTGAAATCAGAAGCCAGGAGCGAACACAACATGAATACCAACCCGGACACCGACCGCATCGAACGCAGCGTCGTCATCAATGCTCCCAGGGCGCGCGTCTGGCGCGCGCTCTCGAACGCCGAGGACTTCGGCACCTGGTTCGGCGCCAACCTGAAAGGCCAGACCTTTGCACCCGGGCAGCGCGCGCGTGGACAGATCACCCATTGCGGTCACGAACACGTCTGGTTCGACGTGGTCATCGAGCGCATCGAAGCACCAGAACTGCTCTCGTACCGCTGGCATCCCTATGCCATCGATCCGAGCGTCGACTACACCAAGGAGCAGCCGACACGGGTGACCTTCACGCTGAAGGACGCGCCCGGCAACGCTACGCTGCTGACGGTGGTCGAATCCGGTTTCGACAAGGTAGCGCCGCAGCGCCGCCTGGAAGCGTTCCGCATGAACGGCCGCGGCTGGGCAGTGCAGTTAGACAACGTCGCGCGCCATGTCAGCGCGTAACCGCAAGGCGGTGGGCACAGGCCCGCGCGACACCGGCCTGTCCGCGATCATGCGCTCCAGCGAAACGCTGGCGAGCGTCTTCGCGGCACTGGGCGACCCGACGCGCCTGAAGCTGGTGGCGCTGCTCTGCGCGGGCGGTGCGTTCTCGATCGCGCAACTGACGGCCAGCACCGAAATCAGCCGGCAGGGCGTCACCAAGCATCTGCAGGTGCTGGCCGACGCCGGCGTGGTGCGCGACCTGAAGCAGGGACGGGAACGACTGTGGCAACTCGATCCGGGGCAGATCGAAGAGGCCAAGCGAACGCTGGAGGTCATCGGCAGGGAGTGGGACGTGGCGCTGGGGAAACTCAAGCTGTTTGCCGAGTCACTTTGACCACGCTCGCCTGGTGGACCCGGTTGGACTTTGGCTGGAATTCGTGGGTCCGCCATCGGGCCTCAAGATCTGCCGCTTCCGAAAATCACCGCCTGGCCAATCCCTTGAACAGCTCTTGCGGGCGGCGTCAGGCGGGCCGCTGGTCGGCCGGCCGCAAGGTCACAAAAACCAGCATGGCAGCCAGCGAGAGTGTCGCCGCCACGGCAAATGCCAGGTTCGGCGAGGAAACCCACAGGGCCCCGGCCACCAGGGAGGCTGGCAGATACAGCAGGCCGGTGACAAAGTTGTAGATGCCCACCGCGCTGGCGCGCCGCTCGGGCTCAAGGTCGGCGATGAAAGCTTTGCTCTGCGACTCGTCGATCGCATAGAACAGCCCGTAGATCGCGAACACAGCCACCATCTCCCATCGACTGCTGGCGACCACCAGCCAAAGGTTGATCGCCGCGTAGAGCGCATACCCCAGCAGCAGGATGCGGCTGCGACCGACCCGGTCGCCCAGCTTGCCCACCAGGGGCGCGGCCACGACACAGGTGGTATTGAACAGTGCGTAGAGCAGCACGATGTCGGTCACGCCAAAGCCCACGGCGTGGGCCTTGAGCAAGATGAAGCCGAGGCTGAAATAGGCCAGCGCGAACAATCCCGCCGGCAGCAGGAAGCGTTTGAACCCGGGGCTGAGTCGCTGCCAGTTCTGCCGCACGCTCTCGCGCTCATGCGCGGCGCCCGGTTGGTCCGGGATGCGCGTCAGTACCGCCACGCTGATCGCCGCGGGCACAAAGGCCACCAGAAACAAAGTGCTGTAGGTGCGGGTCGACTCTCCCAGCCACGACAGCAGTCCATAAGCCACCAGCGGCCCGAGTACCGCTCCGGCCTTGTCCAGCGCCTTGTGCACACCGAACGCATAGCCGCGCGTGTCTTTCCCACCGATCGATGACAGCCAGGCATCACGAGGTGGCCCGCGAAAACCCTTGCCCAGCCGCTCAACGACGCGAAACAGGCTTAAACCGACGACCGATGACGATACCAGCAGAATCAGCTTGGCCAGTGTGGAGAAGGCGTAACCGGCGGTGGCGAACCACTTGCGCCGACCGCTGCGGTCCGACAGCCAGCCGGCCAGGTAGTTGAGCGACGAAGCCGAGAAATCTGCCAGCCCTTCGATCAGCCCCAGCAAAGCGCTGGAAGCGCCAGCCACGGTGGTGAAGAAGATCGCGAACACCGAAAAGATCATCTCCGAACTGAGGTCGGTGAGAAAGCTCACCCAACCGAGCTTCAAGACGTCGGGGTGGAGTCGCCGGCGCGGGTCGCCGCTGGGCGCGGACATGGAAGCTTTCCGGGTCACAGTCTCGGGTGGGTTTCGCACCGCCACATCCTACTCTGGTGAGACACTTGAGTTCTCGCTAGCCGCACTGCGACCGGACCAAAGTGAAAGAAGACTCTTCGGGGTCCTTTGTTGGCTCAAGCCGATTGCCGTTCATGCGGCCGCAGCTCACGAAACCGGCAACCGGCTCGGGATGACGGAAATGTCGATGCCGCGTGACCGCAACTTTTTTGCCAGTTGAACGGTCAGAAGAACCGCCCACTACAATCGCCCGCCTCATGAGCTATTGCGCAATCGACTTCGGCACCTCCAACTCAAGCGTGGTGGTTGCCAACACCCCGTGCGGCACGCGGCTGGTGCCACTGGAGGACCAGCAGCCGACCATGCCCACGGCGGTGTTCTTTTTTACCGACGAGCACGAGGCCGCCCAAGCCCACGGCGTGCACCGTCCCGAGGGTGCCCTGCCGCGCGCCTACGGCCGGGCTGCCGTGGCGGCCTACGTCGACGGGTATGCGGGCCGTTTGATGCGCTCGCTCAAATCCATCCTGGGCTCGAACCTTGCGGAGCAGACCACGGACCTTGGTAACGGCTACGCCGTGCGCTACCTGGACGTGATCACCGGCTACCTGCGCCACCTCAGAAACGCAGGCGAGGCCTCTGCCAGGCAGCCGCTCGATCGCGTGGTACTGGGACGCCCGGTGTTTTTCGTCGACGACGACCCGGAGCGCGACGCGCGTGCCCAAGCCACGCTGGCAACCGCTGCGCAGGCCGCCGGCTTTACCGATGTGCGGTTCCAGTTCGAGCCGATTGCAGCAGCGTTTGACTATGAACAGCAGGTGTCGCAGGAGCAGCTCGTGCTGGTGGCGGATATCGGCGGCGGTACCAGCGACTTCAGCGTCGTGCGCGTGGGCCCCATGCGCCGGTTGCGCGCCGACCGTCGCGGCGACATCCTGGCCAACCACGGCGTGCATATCGCCGGCACCGACTTCGACCGACAGATCGAGCTGGCTGCGCTGCTGCCGCTGGTCGGCTTGGGTGCTTATGGACCTGGCGGGCCAGGCGCACGCCAAGTACCAAGCACGATCTACCACGACCTCGCCACCTGGCATCTGATCAACACCTGCTACCGCCCACGGCGCGTAGCGGAGTGGCGCGCCATGGCCGACTGGTTCGCCGACCCCGAGCTGCACCGCCGACTGATGCGCGTGCTGGAGCTTCGCCTGGGCCACGAACTGGCCGCCAAGAGCGAGGCCGCCAAGATCAGCGCTGCTGCCGGCACGCCGGCTCAGGTGGCGCTCGACGCGCTGGCTCCGGGTCTGCTCGTCACGGTAGACCAGGCGCTGGCGGTGGACGCGATCCGCACCGACCTCGATCGCATCGCCCGGGCAGCGGTGCAGACCGTGCGTGCCGCCGGTCTGGCACCCGAGCGCATAGACGCGCTGTACTTCACCGGCGGATCCACCGGCTTGGCGCCGCTGACCGAACGTTTGTCTGCCCGCTTTGCCACTGCACGCCCCGTGCATGGCGATCGCCTGGCCAGCGTCGCTACGGGTCTGGGGGTGCATGCGTCACGGGTGTTCGGCAGTTAGCCCGAATATTTCACACTAACCGGGTCGGCCGTCCAGGCGGGGGCGACCAAACCAGCGGCCATACCGGAGAGCCCAGCCTAGCGTGGCCGCTGTCCATGCTGCAATCGCCAGCAGCGTGAACGGTATGCCAGCTGCGGGCCAAATTGCCGCGACGACACGCAACAGCACGGCGGCCTGCAGTATCCAGTACAAGGTCCACGCTATGTTGTCGGCGGCGACAGGTCGGCCACCGCGTCCACTGCTTACCCGCGTGGTCATCGCGAACATGGTGGCGCCTAGATAGCCCATGGTCATGGCATGCAAAGGAGCCAGTCCCAAAGAGAGTTCTCCACCCGTCAGCGCCATCAGTGCGTGGGACAAGGCATTCAGCGCGAAAGAAATTCCAAGCCACGCGAAGCCGCCGTGAAGCATGGCGAGTAGTCGGATTTTCAGGCTCTGCACCAGACCCCAGCGCACGGCCAACCAGAGCAGCAAAAGGGAGGCTGGTAATTCGACGGTGACCTGACACCACCGCACTGCGGCTGACAAAGGCCAGTACCACAATTCCGCTGCGCTAAACACCGCCTCCAGCCACAGCATAGCCACCGTCGCCCACAGCAACCACAGCGGCCGCCAGGCATCAAGAAACGGAACTGCGCTGGCGCCGAAAAATGGAATCATGCGATGCGATACCACCGCGAATATCGTCGCAATAAATCCCCATAGACCCACCTGTGTGGCGGTTCGCAAGAGTAGCTCTGAATTGCTGGCCAGTGATGCAGTGATGGACCACAACGCCATGGCACCTATGCCGCACGCGAATGCCACCACGCGGGCGTGGACACGGTCCGGCAGATTGCTTCGTCGCACCATCGTGAAGAACTTCACGCTCAAAATTGTCCAGCCGGTAGCGACCGATGTCATGCCTGCGCAGGACACGAGAGCGTAGGTATGAAAGCCGATCAGGACGCTGACCCAGCCCACCAGCATAAGCATCAAGCCGGGCAACAAACTGCGCGCTGTGACCTCCCGAAGGCCCAGCCACTTGGGTCCGGCCGTAAAAAGAAAACCGGCGAAAAACAGTGGCATGAACGCCATCGTCATCAGCAACCCATGCGCCGCCGAAACCGGCACGGTCCAGAACAATGCCGTGCCGAGAACTCGCGTCATCAATACGATTGCCCACCATATGGAACTCATCACCAGCATGAGCGCAGCCATGAAGAAAGCCAGGCGGTGGGGTGCGGCCAGTAGCCAGATCGGCCTCCAGGGTGGAGTTACACGGTTGCAATTCACTGCACGTGAAGTGTTGGTTAGGGCCGCTGGCTTGCTGGGGATCGGTTTCAATGCTTTTCCTCTCCCATCGATGCGGAGTCATTCATCAAAATGCTTGCGTCGGGCGTCATATGGACCTCACATCTCCCTATATCGAAGCCGGCTGAGATTAGATACATTCACGCTGCCGGCCGCAGCGGTCATTCTGTTTCATACTTTGAATGGGTTTTTTACGCGCACTGCGGACTTCGACGCAAAAACGGTGAGGCATCAATCCTATTGCAGTTAACTGCTATGGTGCAACAGACTGATCGTTGCTGGATTGTTTCGCAGTTGCGGCTTTCAATTGGCGCTTGGCCGGCAGCACCGGTATGGGTCTACGGTCGGCAAGCAAGTGCAAGATGCCGAGGATGGGGTGTCTTAGCAGCATGCGTGGCCCGGCCCACCGCATCACGATCCTTATTTTTTCACGCATGTCCGTGCTGTAGCAATGCACGACGCACTTGGCGCAGTTCGGCTTGGCATCGCCGAACACACAGCGTTGCAGACGGCGCTGGGCATAGTCAAGCAGTGCGGTGCAGTCGGCGCACAACGGCCTGCTCCCATGGTGATGGCGGCAGTACATACGGACCATGATTTCGATGGTCTTTAGTTCGCGCACGCGCCGGATAAAGTGCTTGTCGGTGGTGAATTCAATCAGTTGCTTGGACATTGGGCGTTCTCATGCTGTTTTTGCGGTCACGCTCAACCCGTGCGAGCCTTCTCCCTTGGCGGGGGTTCGATCAAATATAGCCTGCATTTACACCCACGACAAGCAAAAGCAAGGACGAAAAACCTTCCTCGCCTGACGTCTCTTCTGTTTCCTTGGGTTGGCGCATGCCAAAGGTCTGTTTGCTCTCAATCGTGCCCGGCGCGATGCTGGTCATGTGCATGTGCCGCGCCGTGTGCGGCCTTCCATAGCCGTTCCATCTAATGGACATAAGGCACATGGGCCTCGACGTATGCACTACCCGCTTCGACGTCATTCGGGTCGAATTTTCGGCGGCTCAGGGCGGCGTCGAAATAGATGACGGAACACGTATCCCATCATTGGCTGAGGGGTTAAGGGTTGATCTCCGCTATAAGCAGTATTTAAAATGAATCTTATAAACAATTCAAGTACGGGAGCATGTCTTCCGATTGTCTGTTCCATCCGCTTGCGCGCATTGCGCAGGCGGCTGCTCAAACGAGAACGCTTTCGCCAGCAACACCTCCTGTCAGACCAAGAATGACAGGGCTATTTCTTTTTACCAACGACAAGAGGTTTCACTATGAGTTCCTGCGCTACCAACCACGTTACCCCCGAAGCCATCTACCCATTCGATGCGCGCGGCGTTGCCAAGCGTTTCCGTCATGCCGCCATTTTTGGCGCGCTCGATTCGCTACAGCCCGGTGAGACCATGCGCTTTTGCAACGACCACGATCCGATTCCCCTGTTAAACCAACTCACCGCCCGCTACGGCGACGCTGTCTCCATTGAGTACGTGCAACGGGAGTCGGGCGCCATCGTGATTGACTTCGCTTGCCGTTGATCGATTCGGTGAACTTTCCCGACTTTTTCGACGAGGTGCCGCGCATCACACTGCGCGATCCGCACGCCACACACGAACAATGCGTTGAAAGCGGATTCGGCAACGAGTCATCTTGACCAACAACAGTTACTCCGCAGGAGTTTGCTGCTTGAACAAAATGGGTAAATCATGACGTTCGTTGTAACCGAGTCGTGCATCAGTTGCAAATATACCGACTGTGTCGATGTGTGCCCGGTGGATGCCTTTCGTGAAGGTTCCAACTTCCTGGTAATTGATCCAGACGAATGCATTGACTGCGCGGTCTGTGTTCCAGAGTGCCCAGTCAACGCGATCTTTGCAGAAGAAGACGTACCCGCCGACCAGCAGGACTTCATCGCACTGAATGCAGAACTGGCGCCAAAGTGGAAAGTCATCACCCGAACCAAGGCGGCTCTTCCCGATGCTGACGAATGGGCCTGCGTGACGGTCAAACGAGCAGAGCTCAAGCGTTGATGCAGGCACAAGCCGCAGACCTCACCGATATGCAATTCAAAGTTGCCATACTGGGTAGCAAGACGCCTCGTTCATGACGGCGAACACTCTATGACGATCGGTCGGAAAGGAACCAGCACGTTTCCCATCATCTTTCATGGCTAATGCATCACAGCATGATATAAATGGATAAACTGGGCAGGGTTCAGCCAGGTCGGTTATCTGGCTGGCAGATGTCCCCCTATGAAACTCAATATTCTGTCTGACCTGCATCTCAGCTGCGGTGCATTGGAGATACCCCGCAATGACGCCGATGTGGTCATTCTGGCAGGTGATGTCGCCCGCCCGAAGGAGGCGGCTTCCTGGGCCCTGGGCTTTGCCAAACCAGTGCTTTACGTTCCCGGCAACCACGAGTTCTACGGCGGCAGCATTGCGGGTGCCGTAGATGAGCTCAAACAACTGTGCGCCGGAACGAATGTTCGCATTCTCGACAATGACCAAGTGATTATCAAAGGGGTACGTTTTCTGGGGACCACCCTATGGACTGATTTCATGCTTTGGACTGACAACGAGCAACGGTCGCTGGCGATGCGTGAGGCGCAACGTTTCATGCGTGATTTCAGCATCATCCATGTGGACGAGCCCATGGCAAGACTGTTCGCGCCCGATGACGCCGCCGCCCTGTGCCGCATTGACGCCCAGTGGCTTGAAAGCCGGCTGGCCGAGCCCCATGCGGGGCCGACGGTCGTCATCACGCACCATGCACCTTCGCGCCAAAGTATTCATTCGCGGTTTGCCGGCTCATGGCTCAATGGCTGCTTTGTATCCGATCTGCAGCATCTGGCTGACGGTCAGCGCGCGCAATTGTGGGTGCACGGTCATACCCATGACAGTTTTGACTACATGCTCAACGGCACACGGGTGGTGTGCAACCCGCGAGGCTATGCAAAGGAAGGGGTGAACGAGAACCCCTTGTTCGACAGTCATTTCATGGTTCAAATCGGGTCTTGGAAGCAAGGCGCGACGCAGGAGTAAATCGTATGCACACATGGTTCGCAAAGCAGCTCGGCGATGGGGTTCTGGCTTACGCGCCGAAGGCTCAGATCCAGGACCTGTTCCCGGCTCTGTTTGCGGCTGCTGGCCGACCGGCGGCGATGGCCGTTTTTACGCGGCATGAATTGGAGGGACGCCTGCAATGCGAGGTGGTGGCCTATTTCTCGCCGGCGGCCGAAGTCATTGCCCGGCAGATGGACGCCCAAGCGTGTGAAAAACCTTTCCGCGCCGAACTTGACTTGCTGGCCGGCGAGCCGGGCTGCTGGGCAGTTTTGTTTCCTGAAGGGCAATCGCCATGAGCCATACGCGTTCCCAGGACTGGGATCCGAAGTCGGCTGCGGTGCTGCGCGATCAGCGCGCCGCCTTCGACGAGATGCGTGAACGCTGTCCGGTCGCGTACAGTGACTTACTGGGATGGTCGCTGTTTCGGCACGAGGACATTGTCCGCGTCCTGAACGACCACGTCACGTTCAGCAGCGTGGTTTCGAAAAATCTCTCGGTTCCCAACGGCATGGATCCCCCCGAACACGGCTCATACCGCCGCGTCATCGAGCGCTATTTCGCGCCGCAAACCATGCAGGAGTTCGAGCCACAATGCCGCAGCCTCGCAGCCGACCTGGTGCGCTCCCTGTACGGTCGCGCGGAGCTGGAACTGATGGGTGATTTTGCCCATCCATTTGCGGCTCGGGTGCAATGCGCGTTTCTCGGTTGGCCAGCCAGCATGCACGAACCGCTGCGCCGGTGGACGCAGAAGAACCACGCCGCCACCCTGGTCCAGGATCGGCAAGCGATGGCGGAGATCGCCCAAGAGTTCGCCGGTTACGTCACGAAGCTGCTGCAGCTGCGCCGCGCCGCTGACATCCAGAGCACCCAGGATGTCACGACCGGTTTGACCAGCCAACAGGTCAAGGGGCGACCGTTGAACGACCAAGAGATCACCAGCATCTTGCGCAACTGGACGGTGGGTGAGATCAGCACGATCTCGGCGGCGGTCGGCGTTGTGGCCCAGTACCTGGCGGAACACACCGATTTGCAGCAACAAGTGCGCACGCAGCGAGGCCTGCTGCCCGATGCCATTGAGGAGATTTTGCGGCTGTACGGTCCGCTGCTGGCGAACCGGCGCGTGACCACCCGCGCCGTCGAGATCGGCGGGCGCTCCATCGGTGCCGGCGAGCGAATTTCCCTGAACTGGGTCGCAGCCAATCGGGATGGCCGTGTCTTCACCGATCCGCAGTCATTCCGGCTGGACCGCGATGCAAGCGCCAATCTGCTGTACGGCGCGGGTATCCACGTCTGTCCCGGGGCGCCACTGGCGCGCATGGAGTTGCGAGTAGCAGTGCAAGCACTGCTTGACGGCACCACCCGCATCGACCCGATGACGCAGCGCCCGCCAAGCCACGCGCTGTTCCCCGCTTCGGGCTATGCCACCGTGCCCGTGCAAATCACGTTTGCGTCGCAGCCCGTCGTCCACCATCAATGACTTCGCCAAGCACCGATAGCGCAACGGGCGAGCGCCCGGTCAAGCCCGCACTGCAGACGCGCCTGCGGACTGATCTGGCCGGCCTGGCACCGGCGTATTTCGGCCTGGTGATGGCCACCGGCATCGTCTCCATTGCCGCCCATCTGCAGGGCTGGTCACAGCTTGCGCGCACGCTGTTCTACCTGAACAACGTGATGTATGCGGTCTTGTGGCTGCTGACGCTGGGACGCCTGCTGTGGTTTCCCCGGCGTCTTTTCAGTGACTTGATCGATCATCTGCGCGGTCCCGGATTTTTTACCATGGTGGCCGGGACCGGCGTGCTGGGGGCGCAGTATGTGTTGTTGCTTGCCGACTATCGCATCGGACTGCTGCTGTGGATTGTGGCGCTGGTGTTGTGGCTTGGGCTGACCTATGCGATCTTTACGGCCTTCACCGTCAAGGAACACAAGCCAACGCTGGACCAAGGCATCAGCGGCGCCTGGCTGCTGGCGGTGGTGGCGACGCAATCGGTTGCCGTGCTGTCTGCGATGCTGGCGGCGCATGTGGCCCAGCCCTACCGGCTGGAGATGAACTTTCTGGCGCTGTCGATGTGGCTGTGGGGCGGCATGCTGTACATCTGGATGATGTCGCTGATTTTCTACCGCTACACCTTCTTCCGGTTCGCGCCGGGGGACCTGTCTCCGCCCTACTGGATCAACATGGGTGCCATGTCGATCTCGACGCTGGCCGGGTCGCTGCTGATCATCAATGCGCACGATGCGCCGTTCCTGTTGTCGTTGTTGCCTTTTCTCAAGGGGTTCACGGTGTTCTATTGGGCCACCGGTACCTGGTGGATTCCGATGCTGGTGTTGCTGAGCATCTGGCGCCACGTCTACAAGCGCTTTCCGATGCACTATGACCCGCTGTACTGGGGGGCGGTGTTCCCACTTGGCATGTACGCAACCTGCACGCACCAAATGTTGCACGCGATGGAATTTGAACTTCTGGAATTTTTGCCGAAACTTTTCTTGATCGTGGCGCTGGTGACCTGGAGCCTTGCATTTATAGGCCTGCTGCTCGATCTGCTGCGGCGTTTTGACTTGCTACCGGCGCTTGCCCCTTTCACCGAAAAGCATTTGTGAATCCTGGAGCTCACTGATGACTCACTTTCGCACCCGCGCCGTCCATGCCGGGCAGCACCCTGACCCGGGCACCGGCGCCATCGCCACGCCCATCAACCAGACGACCGCCTTTGGCTACGGCACGCTGGAGCAGGGCGCCGCCATCTTCGCCGGCGAGACGCCGGGCTACCGTTACAGCCGCTTTGCCAACCCCACCGTGGCGGCGCTGGAGGCCAAGATGGCGAACCTGGAAGGCGCGCCGGCGGCAGTGGCTTTTGGGAGCGGCACGGCGGCCATGTGTTCTGTGCTGTTGGGGCTATTGAATCCGGGGGATGAAATAGCGTTCCTCGGGCCGTTGTATGGCGGCACCGAGGGGTTTTTTCGCCAATTGGGCGAGCGTTTTGGCATCCGGGTTGTCGACGCCACGCAGCAGGGCTTGGCTGCCAGCCTCACACCGGATACACGCATGGTCTGGGTAGAGACGCTGACCAACCCCAGCCTGCGCCCGCATGATCTGGCTGAGGTGGCCGCCCTTGCCAAGGCGCGTGGCGTGCTCACGGTGGCCCATTTCCTGGCGAGCCACCCTGCGGTGCGGGTGGTGCATTACCCGGGTCTTGTCTGTCATCCGCAGCATGCGCTGGCGCGGCGCCTGTTGCAGGGCGGCTTTGGCGGCATGGTGGCTTTCGAGCTGGTGCGCAACGAGCGCTCTGCGGCTGCGGCCGTGTTGAACCAGCTCCAGCTATTCACCCAGGCGGTCTCATTGGGTGATGTGGACAGCCTGGCCTGCCATCCGGCGAGTACCACGCACAGCTTTGTCACGGCTGCGGTGCGGGCCCAAAACGGAATTGCCGAAGGGCTGATCCGGCTCAGCGTGGGCATAGAGCATCCGGACGACCTGATCGCTGACCTCGAGCATGCGTTAAGACATGCTGCTTAAACGCGGAAGACGGAACGGCGTTGTTGAGGAAATCATAGGTTGGTCGAAGCGGCCCAATTGTTCGCGATTTCCCAGGTTTTTCCTTTCGCCATTTCACTGTGACGTTTTTTTGATGGTGCCATTCAGGGTGGATTGACCTAGTCTATGCGGAGTCAAAAGCCCTTACATCCGGTACAACGAAACGGCCACGCAAGGACAGCAACTCGGTCCGGTGCAGACGCGCCAGTTTATTGAGTACTTTTTCACCGTTCTTGAGCAGATGAATTTCAATCCGTCGCCGATCCTCTGAGGAACGACGACGCTCGACAAAACCCAGCTTCTCGCAGCGCGAAATCAGCGCGACAACACCATGCTGTTGCGCCTGCAGGCGTTCCGCGAGTTCGCCGACGGTTGCCCAGTCGCGACCGGGATACCCCTTGACATGCAGCAACAGCAAATACTGCAAAGGCGTTACACCATGCTGGCGTGTCACTTCCTCGCTGAAGCGCACGAACTTCCGTATCTGATAACGAAAATCGGACAGTACTTCAAAATCGTGTTTATCGAGGGGCAGCGCTTTAAGCTTCGGCACGGCAGCATCCATCCCAAAATCGTTGTGAGCAGTTATTCTCTCATCCAGACCCAATCGATGCCTGGCTGCAGACCAATTGCGCAGCGTGCTTCACGGTGCTGTGTCATCGGTGGATTAGGACGATCTGCATGAGTATCAACCACATGAACAGTCCAGCGCCAGCAATCACCGTTGCCATTTGCAGCGCCTTGATATCCTCGCGCATGTAAAACAACGCATGCACGCCGCGATAGATCAGTCCAACTGAACACAACAGCGCGAGCCCCCGATGACAACACCGACGAACAGATTCGGCACGAACAGCGTCAGCGAAGAGAGCCACAGCGGTATCGGAGCAATCACCGCCAGGGTGAAACCTGCGTGGTAGTCGGTTGCCGCATTATTGATTCTGGAAACCAGGTGAATCAACCACACCATGATGGGAACGGTAAGTAACTCGGCCAAAGAGAAACGAAGATGTGTGGCCGCGAATGCAATACGGACATTGGGTCACGTGCGCCACCGCCACCGCGATCAACTGCCTGGTCTTGCCCGGCGGCGGCGCGATCCTTATATCGCACCAAACTGCGGTAAGGCATACAGGTGGTGCGCCGCATGATCACGCAGCAGGGGTATTGAAGGTCTATCTCATGGCGGCCGTGGACTGAGTTGCCAGCACTTACTTCTTCTTCAAGGGTGTTGCACACAAGTGTGCACTACGTGGCACAGGCCGGAGTCTTGAAAACACCTAGTTCCGTGACCACGTAATCCATCCGAATGTCGAATTCTTGCGGGTGAATTGTTTGAACACGCGAGATCTCAAACGCAACGCCAATCGTGAGCGGCCTGGGGGCAAGTGCCGCCAAGGTCCGGTCGTAAAAGCCCCCACCATACCCAAGGCGGTAGCCCCTGCCATCAAATCCCACCGGCGGCATCAAGAAAGCCTGTGGCTCCACGATATCAGTGCCGTCAGGTACTGGTATATCGTATATGCCCTTGGTCATGGATGCGCCGGGCCACCACTGTCGAAACCGCAGCGCCCCATTTCTTTGCACCACTTCCGGTAGCGCCGCCCGTGCGCCTGTGTCGCGAAAATGACGAATAGCAAAACGTGGATCAAACTCACCTTGGTAGGGCCAGTACATTCCAATGGTCATGCTGTTGAGCATTGGAAATGCGTTTATCAGAAGGCGGGAGATTTCATTGCTCCATACATGACGTTGCTCAGGGCTGATTGTCAATCTCCTGGCAAGCATTTCTTTTCGCAGGAAAGCTTTCCTTAATTTGATTTCTTCGGAATTCACAGTTGCAATCTTGAACGCTTACCTAAGCCGGAAATTACCAATGGTTGACGCAGGTGATGACGAGTGAATGCGGGGCGTCAAGCGGCAACGACCTCGATGTCGGGCTCAATCATGCGCAGCCGACTCTCAATCCCCTGCAGAGTGCCCGAGATCGCGCTCGGGCAGGTGCCGCAAGCGCCCTGGTAGTGCACGATGAGCTGGTTACCGCTCAGGCCAAGAACGTGCAGGTCGCCGCCGTCGCTTTGCAGGTAAGGCCTGATTTCCTGCTCCAGTACCAGCTCAATATCGTCCAGACGCTGGCGGTCTTCTGCACTCAAATCCGCCACACTGGCGCGCGCTTCAAAAACAGCTGCGGCCGACCGTTCACTGGCCGCCGGCGCAGCCCGCAAGGGAACCGCAATTTCGCGCGCCAATGCGTCCCAGTCGGCCTTGCCGTCCTGCGTCACGGTAAGCCAGCGGTCAATATAGAAAACGTTGGTCACATGATCAATGGCGAACAGCGCGCCGGCCAGTGCATCGCCTTGGGCCTGCTGGGCGTTTTCATACGAATGCGCGATGCCCCATGTGAGTGGCTCGCGCAAGACAAACTTCCTCGCGTTCGGGTTCGGCGTGCTTTCTATTTCGGCGATTTTTGGCATGTCTTTGTCCGCTTGGTCAAGCCACCACGGGTCGCGTCAAGCGTCGCCTAGCGGGGCGTGCATCGGATCCGCTTCGGCCTCGGTCGACGTGCTGGCTTGGGCGTTGAACGCGGCCTGTAGCGTGTGCCACGGCAAGATGGCGCACTTCACGCGCATCGGCAGCTCGCTGATGCCAGAGAACACTGCCAGCCGGCCGATGTGGGGGCCCTCTTTGGCGACGATGCGGCCGGTGGCCATGTCGACAAACTCGCGGATCAGCGTCTGCGCGTCGCTCTGGCTCTTGCCTTTCACCGCTGCCGTCATCATCGACGCCGACGCTTTGCAGATGGCGCACGATTCCCCATGAAAGGCGATGCTGCTGATGGTGTCGCCCGCAAGCTTGAGCGCCACATGAATGTGGTCGCCGCACAGCGGATTGACCCCTTCGGCATGGTGGCTGGGGTGCTCCAGCTTGCCGTAATTGCGCGGCTTGCGGTTGTGGTCCAGGATCACTTCCTGGTACAGGGCTTTGGCATCGGTGCTCACTGGAGTACCTTCGTGCTGCGCACTGCGGTGCGAGCTTGCTTGGGGACGGCCCGGCGCGGTGCTCATGCGAATACCTTTTGAACACTGCGAATGCCAGCCACCAGCGCGTCCACGTCGGCCAGCGTGTTGTAGAACGCAAACGAGGCGCGCGAGGTGGCGACCACGCCCAGGCGGGCCATCAAGGGCTGCGCGCAGTGGTGGCCGGTGCGCACCGCAACGCCTTCCTGGTTCAGCACGGTTCCCACGTCGTGGGGGTGAATACCCTGCACGGCAAATGACAGCACCGCGGCCTTGTCCTGCGCGGTGCCCAGCAGGCGCACACCGGGCAGTGCGCTCAAGTGTTCAGTTGCATGACGCAGCAATTCGTGCTCGTGCGCTGCAATGGCTGGCATACCAATGCTGCTGAGGTAGTCCACCGCGGCGCCCAGGCCGATGGCGGCGGCGATGGGCGGCGTGCCGGCCTCGAACTTGTTCGGAATGGCCGCGTAGGTGGTTTTCTCAAACATGACGGTATGGATCATGTCGCCACCGCCCTTGAACGGCTGCATCGCTTCGAGCAGCGCGGCGCGGCCATACAGGATGCCGATACCGGTCGGGCCGCACATCTTGTGGCCCGAGAAGGCATAAAAATCACAGTCCATATCCTGCACGTCCACTACCAGGTGCGGTGCGGCCTGCGCGCCATCGACCAGTACCGGCACGCCGCGCGCATGGGCGAACGCGATCATTTTTTTCACCGGATTGATGCTGCCCAGCGCATTCGAGACGTGGCCGACGCTCACCAGGCGGGTGCGTTCGTTGAAGAGTGCTTCATACTCGTGCAGCAGCAGTTCACCGGCGTCGTTGATGGGCACTACGCGAAGGATTGCGCCTTTCTCGGTCGCCAGCATTTGCCACGGCACAATGTTGGAGTGGTGCTCCAGTACGGTCAAGATAATTTCGTCGCCAGCGTTGATGTTCTTGCGGCCCCAGCCATGCGCCACCAGGTTGATGCCCTCGGTGGTGCCGCTGGTGAAGATCACCTCGCGCGCTTCACGCGCATGGATAAAGCGTTGCAGTCTGGCGCGCGCCGCCTCGTAGGCGATGGTGGCGGTTTCGGACAGGTAATGCACCGCGCGGTGAATGTTGGCGTGCTCCGTGGTCTGGTAGCGCAGCAGGCGATCGATCACCGGTTGCGGCATCTGGCTCGACGCCGCGTTGTCCAGATAGACCAGCGGCTTGCCCGCCACCGTGAGCTTGAGTATCGGAAAGTCAGCGCGAACGCGGGCCACGTCAAAAGCCGGCAGCGTAGGGAAGGCGGGTGTGTTGCTCATGGCTGGCCTGTGGTCTGCTGGAGCACCGTCTGCTCAAGCTGGCGTCGCAGTGACGCGACGGGAATGCGGTTGATGACTTCAGCACCGAAGGCGTAAGTCAGCAGATTGCGCGCCACCGCCTCTGGCAAGCCGCGGCTTTGCAGGTAGAAAACCTCCTCGCTGTCGAGCTGGCCGACGGTGGCGCCGTGCGTGCATTTCACGTCGTCGGCAAAAATTTCGAGTTGCGGCTGGGTATCAACCAGCGCTTGACCAGAGAGCAGCAGGTTGCGGCTGGATTGTGTTGAAACGGTTTTTTGCGCCCCAGGGCGAACCATCACCTTGCCGTTAAAGACCGCATGCGCGGCCCCGCCCACAATGCATTTGTGCAACTGGCGGCTGACGCCGTGTGGCTTGGCGTGGTCGACGAAAGTGTGGGTATCGGCCAGTTGTTCGCCACCAATCAATGCCAATCCGTCCAGCGTGCATTCGGCCACATCGGCGGTCTGCAGCAGCTTGAGGTCGAGCCGCGAAATCTGCCCGCCCTGGGCGATGCTGACCGAGTGGTAGCGGCTGGCAGCGCCGAGCGACACCGCGCAACTGGCCATGTGAAAGGCTTGTCGGCTTTCACGCTGGATGCGAATATGCGCGACCTGCGCGTTCGCGCCTAAAGCCAGCTCAGCGACTGAATTGGTGAAATAGGCACCTGGGTGCAAGGCCACATAGTCTTCGATCAAAGTCACTTTGCTTCCCGCACCGGCCACCAGCAACAGGCGTGGGTGGCTGGCCACCTCGGGCTGCGTCGAAATAAAGAGCACATGCACGGGTGTGGCAAGTGCTGTGTCGCACGGCATGACCAGCACGGCCGCATCCGTCAGAAAAGCGGTGTTGAGTGCCGCAAACAATGCATCTTGAAATACAGCGTGCTGGCCTAGATGCTGCGCAATGCTGGACGCCTGCGTGGCCATCCTGGATGCCAAGGTGCCCACGACCAAGCTGGCATCGGAGCAGACGCTGGAGAGTTGTGGCGCATGAACGCCGTCCACAAAAACCAGCCGCGTCGTCGCCTCTTCGATGTGGAGGTGTTCCATATCGTCCGGTTGCAAGGCACTCGGCGTGCCCAGGGGATGAAACGACTGTTGGGTAAAGGCTGCCAGGCTGGTGAAACGCCAGGCTTCATCGTGCTTGCTGGGCAGCCTGAGTGCGCCCACACGCTCCAGTGCCTGGGCGCGCAGTGTTTTGAGCCACTGCGACTGCGTTGGCACCGCGCGGCCCGGGGTTTGCGTCAGGCCTGCAAGCAGGCCATCCAGAACCCCTCGCTCAGTGACAAGCGCAGTCCGGCTGTTCATGACACAGCCCCCGTGGCCTCGGCTTCGGCCTCAATCCAGTCGTAGCCGCGTTCTTCGAGTTCAAGTGCCAGTTCCTTGCCGCCGGTGCGGATGATGCGCCCGGCACTCATCACATGCACGTAGTCGGGAACGATGTAGTTCAGCAGGCGCTGGTAGTGCGTGACCAGTACCATGGCGTTGTCCTTGTTGGCCAGGCGATTGACACCTTGCGACACCACCCGCAGCGCGTCGATGTCGAGGCCGGAGTCGGTCTCGTCGAGAATAGCCAGGCTGGGCTCAAGCAGCGCCATCTGCAAAATCTCGTTGCGCTTCTTCTCGCCGCCCGAAAAGCCTTCATTGACACTGCGCTCCAGAAACTCGGGGCTCATCTCCAACAGCTTCATCTTCTCGCGCACCAGGTCGTCAAACTCCAGCGGGTCCAGCTCGTCATGGCCACGTTGGGCCTGCACGGTGTTGTAGGCCAAACGCAGAAACTGGCTGTTGCCGACGCCGGGGATTTCGATCGGGTATTGAAAGGCCAGAAAAAGGCCGGCGCGGGCGCGCATTTCAGGGGACAGCTCCAGCAGGTTCTTGCCCTCAAACAGCGCCTCGCCGCCCGTCACCTGGTATGCGGTGTGGCCCGCCAACACCTTGGCAAAGGTGCTCTTGCCGGATCCGTTCGGGCCCATGATGGCGTGAACTTCTCCGCGCTTGACGCCGAAGTTCATACCCTTGAGAATTTCGATCCCATTGACGCTGGCGCACAGGCCGCGCACCGCCAGCAATGTCTGGCTATCTTGAACAATCATCCGATGCTCCCTTCAAGCTTGAACCCCAGCAATTTGGTCGCTTCGACCGCGAATTCCATCGGCAACTGGCGAAACACGTCCTTGCAAAAACCGTTGATGATCATCGAGACGGCTTCCTCGGCGCCGATCCCGCGTTGCGCGAAATAGAACATCTGGTCTTCACCAATTCTTGAGGTGGACGCTTCGTGCTCAACCTGGGCGCTTTGGTTGCGCACCTGGATATAGGGGAAAGTGTTGGCGCTGCATTGGGCCCCGACCAGCATCGAGTCGCACTGCGAATAGTTGCGCGCACCCGCGGCGCTGGGCATCACCTTGACCAGGCCGCGGTAGCTGTTGCTCGACTGACCTGCCGAAATGCCCTTGCTGACGATGGTGCTGCGGGTGTTCTTGCCAATGTGGATCATCTTGCTGCCGGTATCGGCCTGCTGGTGGTGGTTGGTCACCGCGACCGAGTAAAACTCGCCCACCGAGTGGTCGCCCAGCAGAATGCACGACGGATACTTCCAGGTGATGGCCGACCCGGTCTCCACCTGGGTCCATGAAATCCGCGAGTTGACGCCCCGGCACAGGCCACGCTTGGTGACGAAGTTGTAAATACCGCCCACGCCGTTTTCGTCGCCTGCGTACCAGTTTTGTACCGTTGAGTACTTGATGTCGGCATTGTCCAGCGCCACCAGCTCAACCACCGCGGCGTGCAACTGGTTGGTGTCGAACTTGGGTGCCGTGCAGCCTTCAAGGTAAGACACCGAGGCGCCTTCCTCGGCCACGATCAAGGTGCGTTCAAACTGGCCGGTGTCCTGGGTGTTGATGCGAAAGTAGGTGGACAAGTCCATCGGGCACTTGACGCCCTTTGGGATGAAGCAAAACGAACCATCGGTAAACACCGCCGAGTTGAGCGCAGCGTAATAGTTGTCGGCGGCCGGCACCACGCTGCCGAGGTATTTTTGAACCAGCTCGGGGTGGTTTTGCACCGCCTCGGAGATCGACCCGAAAATAATGCCGACCTCGGCCAGTTTGGCCTTGTAGGTGGTGGTCACCGAGACGCTGTCAAAAATCACATCAACCGCCACGCCCGCCAGCGCTGCGCGCTCGTGCATCGGCACGCCGAGTTTTTCGAAGGTGCGCAGCAGTTCGGGATCGACTTCGTCCATGCTCTTTAACTTGGCCTTCGGTTTGGGTGCCGCGTAGTAGCTGATGGCCTGAAAATCGATTTTTGGATACTTGACATTGGCCCACTGCGGCTCGGTCATCGTCAGCCAGTGGCGAAACGCCTTCAGGCGGAATTCAAGCAGCCACTCGGGCTCGTTCTTCTTGGCGGAGATCAACCGGATGGTGTCTTCACTCAGGCCCTTCTCCGCCACATCCGACGCGATGTCAGTGACAAAGCCATGTTTGTAGGGCTGGTTGACCAGGTTTTGCAGTATGGCACTCATGCCGCACCTGCCTCGCCCGCACCCGCCTTCAGGCTGAGGCTTTCGCCGCAGCCGCAGGTGTTGTCTTCAGCCAATTCATGGGCGCTGGCATAAGCCGGGCAGCCCACCGGCTTGAGACCAACAGGCAGTTCGATGCCGTTGCCGCGCTGGGCAATTTGTGAGCGAATCTGTCTGGAGGCCGCCTGATTTGAGGTGGTTGTGATCATGCTCATTCCAATAAGATGCATTATGTATGTATCTTATATATTTTGCAAACCTCACCCTTGTCCAAAGAAAGAGAGCTTGGCAAACCGAGGGTCTTTCCATGGGACCGATGAGTGATGACTTACCACGTTGCGGCGGCGAAAGCACCTCTCTCATCGTTTCAACCTGTCATTTTTACGAGCCTGCTGCCGTTCGAGGCCAAGGATCTGAAACGGGTGCTACCGGAGGTGGCCCTGGATCGGCGCATCGTCAAGGCTGTCACCATGGCGCGGGCCACGATGCCGGATGGGCAAACCTTGCGAGCCGTCAATGACCTCTTCATCGGGCCGCGCAGCCACACTCTACCGCAGCTCAAACCGCCTATGCGTCGCTAGCAGCGCCAGCCGATCAGAGGACGTACGGACGGTGGCTGAGTTACCGGGCAGCTTCTCCAAGAAAGTGGTGAAGGGAAGGGAGTATTGGTATTACCAGACACCGGACCTTACCGGAAGGCAGATGCAGATCTTCTTGGGCTCGGCATCTGACGAACTCACCGAGTTAATGGCGCTCCATCGTAGCGGGGACGACAAGAAGGTGCACCTGCGCCAACTCACTCGCCAAGCTATCGCAGCGGGTTGCCCCTCCATTGTCGCCGCGCACGCAAAAATCATTGAACGCTTGGCGGACGCGGGTTTCTTCCGGGCCGGAGGAATACTGATGGGAACACACGTTTATATGGCCTACCAGAACTACCTTGGCATTCGTTGGCAATCTGCGGCACAAACCGTGGATTTGGACTCTGCGCCTGCAGGGCGCAATGTCTCCGTTGCTATTCCATCGGACGTCACCATGGACATGGGCAGCGAAATCGAAGCCCTAAAGAGGGGATTCGTTCCAGTCAAGAGTCTGACCACCTACGTGAAATCCGATGAACAGGATTTGCAAATCGATTTCGTGACCTGTAGTCACCGGGGCGGTGACACTCCCGTTCTCATCAAGGCGTTGAACGCAACAATGCAGCCGTTGAAATTCATGGAGTTCTCCATGGAAGCGCCGATTCAGGTAACTCTGCTCGCGCAGCGCGGACCCATCACGGTCAACGCGCCACCGCCGGAAAAGTACGCTTTGCACAAGTTGCTGGTCTATGGTGAGAGACCTCAAAACATGCGGGTTAAGGCTACCAAGGATTTGGCCCAGGCGGCATCGCTCATCGACTACCTTGCCAAGCATGACTCCGAACTGCTAAGCCAGACATGGGACGGGCTAATCAGTCAAGAGCCTGGGTGGCGGAGCCGGGCAATTGAGGGCCTAAAAGCATTAAAGGAGCGGTACCCCGGAGTGGACACTTCTGCATTGCTCGAATAGCAGTTGGGGACTATTCAGAAGAACTCATAGTTGTTGTGCACCGCGATGCAGATGTCGAGCTTGTTCCGCAGCTTGTCGATGGGCTTCGCCACAGTCCAGGTTTTGCGGGCCGTCGCCGCCATGCCGGCCCTTATCATCGCGCACGTGGTTCTGGACTCGCGCTTGAACAAGCCTACACGCATATCGTGCGCCATTCTGCAATCGGCTCGCAATACTACAGCCTGGTGACCCCAGGCAGATAGCAGAATAGCTTGCCATCGACATACAGCGCGCCTTCCTGGGCGCCGGCTTCGGCGTAGAACTCCAGCATCGGTGCGCGGGCGGCGACAGGTTCGCGCATCCGCTCGGCGGCAGTCAGTTGGCGCGCCAGGCGGACGAGTACCAAACTCGCAGTGCGCAGCCCTACAGCCAGCAAGCGACGGCCCGAGTAGCTGCGGGGGCGATACAGCGGCAAAGTTGTGGAGGCCAACCTTTCTGTCATGACATGCTCCTTTGGTCAAACACTGGCAACACAAATGAAAACGGCCCGGGGCTGGTTTGCACCCGGGCCGTCATGAACAAGAACCTCGCGCTACCGAGGTCAGTTCACGATGCCCCGGGCGGGGCGCGAAGATTGATAAAACCCGACCGCTCATGGCCGTCCTGAATGCCCGGCTGCAACGCGAAGCGGGTGCAGTCGTCAGCAATTTCAGGCACAGGCAAGACCATTAGGCGGAGGGCTTTGAGGTTGATCGGACATGTTGTGATGGGTGGCCGGGGCAGCGACACGACAACAAACTTGCTCAAATGATAAACCACATATTATCTTGAGCAAGATATATTTATCAAAATGGACGATGCGCTATTTCTTTTGTCGCAGTGGCGCCACACCGGCTTGTGACCGCAACCACAGCGCGTGGGCTTCGGCTGATGTGGGCGCGCGTTTTGCTGGCAGCTCCGACTCCCCCGCCCTGCCAGGCGACAGCGGTGGCGCGGTGTTCGCGGTGGGCATTAGCACTTCCCCCAACAAATCGAGCAAGCGCGTGCGCGCGCGCTGTGGGTGGCGTCGGTAGTAGGTCAGCACCAGTCCGACTATGAAACGTTCGTCGTCATCCCTGGGAGCGTGGCTGTCACTGGGCAATTCGGGTGTCGGGACGGGTTCGGCGGCGCGTGCGCCAGCGCCGTGCTGCTGGTCCATCCAGCCGTGCGGCTTGTGGCAAAGTTGCTCGAACTGTCGCGCCAGCCGTTCACCAATCTGGCGTGATCGACTCTTGATCTGGCTCCAGTAGCTGGCTTGTATCTGCACCCGTTCTGCAAAACGCCCTTCGAGTCCTCGCAGTGTGGCGGCATCCGGCTGTTTGATGGTGTTGCGGACAAATTCATCAAACAGCGCAAGGGCGTTGTCGAAGCGAATCTGCGCCAAATCGGGGGCACTGGTCATACCCTGATGATAAACCTGCCTTCACCACGCTTATCAAAGCTTGATACGGCCGCGCTCCTTCAGGAACTGCCAAGCCTTCATCAGAAGTTTGCCCTTGCGCCAACTTCTCGCCGCTTTGGCGCAACTCCACACCAAATACGTCGCCATCAGCTGGACGTTGTTGCACGGATATTGGTTTCGGCCAAAATCGCCTCCTCGGCTCGCGGTCGTGCCCGCAGAGCGGCTGGTTCGCCGCGGCTTCGCTAACAAGTTCAATCAGCTCTACAGGTCTGAGCACTCGTAACTCTTTCGCTCCTTGCCAGCGCAGGGCTACCCGTCCGGAAGCTCGTAGCCACGCTCTTTAAGTGCCTTCGCCCAACGCCAGATGCACGCGCGCATGTCTCGCTTTTTCGCATCGTCCTCCGGCATCCAAACGACCATGTCGATTGCCGCCTTGGCCTTCACGTACCCTTGGCGCGGCAGGGCCATGTTGAATTCCCGGTCCTTCTCCCGGTTGGCGACAGTCTTGGCCATGAACAATTAGCAATCTCGCCACCAACACTACTCCACCGTCACGCTCTTGGCCAAATTGCGCGGCTTGTCGACATCCGTGCCCCTGGCGCAGGCGGTGTGATAGGCCAGCAGCTGCAGGGGAACCACATGCAGCAGGGGCGAAAGTTCGCCGTAGTGCTCGGGCATGCGGATCACGTGCAGGCCTTCGCCATTCTCGATTCTGGTGTCGGCATCGGCCAGCACGTACAGCACGCCGCCGCGCGCCCGCACCTCGTGCATGTTGCTCTTGAGTTTTTCCAGCAGCGCATCGTTGGGCGCCACCGTCACCACCGGCATGGCACTGGTGACCAGCGCCAGCGGGCCGTGCTTGAGTTCGCCGGCCGGATAGGCCTCGGCGTGGATGTAACTGATTTCCTTGAGTTTGAGCGCGCCTTCCAGTGCGATCGGGTAGTGCAGGCCACGGCCCAGGAACAGCGCATTTTCCATTTTGGCGAAGTCCTCGGCCCAGGCAATCACCTGCGGCTCCAGCGCCAGCACCGCCTGCAAGGCGGTGGGCAGATGACGCATGGCTTTCAGGTGACGCGCTTCTTCGGCTTCGCTGAGTCTGCCCTTGGCCTGGGCCAGCGCCAGCGTCAGCAGGAACAGGCCCGCCAGTTGCGCCGTGAAGGCCTTGGTCGAGGCGACACCGATTTCGATCCCGGCGCGCGTGATGTAGGCCAGCTCGCACTCCCGCACCATGGCACTGGTGGCCACATTGCAGATGGTCAAGCTGTGCGTCATGCCCAGGCTTTGCGCGTGCCGCAGGGCCGCCAGCGTGTCGGCGGTCTCGCCCGATTGGGTAATGGTGACCACCAGCGTCCTGGCATTGGGCACCGAATCGCGGTAGCGGTATTCGCTGGCCACTTCGACCTGGGTCGGTATCTTGGCGATGCTCTCGAGCCAGTATTTGGCGGTGCAACCGGCGTAATAGCTGGTGCCGCAAGCCAGAATCAAAATCGAATCGATCTCCTTGAAGACCCGCGCCGCACTGACGCTGCCATCAAACAGTTCGGGCACGATGCCGTCCACGCCTTGCAAGGTGTCGGCAATGGCGCGGGGTTGCTCGAAAATCTCTTTTTGCATGTAGTGGCGGTACGGTCCCAACTCGGCGGCTCCGCTGTGTGCCAGCACCGTCTTCACAGGACGCTGCGCGCCGGCCACCGGCTTGCCGGCTTTGTCGAACAGCCAGTATTTGCCCAGTTGCAAGTCCACCACGTCACCTTCGTCCAGGTAGACGATCTGATCGGTGACACCGGCCAGGGCCATGGCATCACTGGCCAGAAAATGTTCCTGACCGTCTTTGCCGACACCCAGCACCAGCGGTGAGCCGGCGCGTGCGCCAATCAGGCGATGCGGCTCATCCTTGCAGAATACGGCAATGGCATAGGCACCGTGCAACTGGGGCAACGCCGCCTTGACCGCCTCATACAAGTCGCCGTCGTACAGACTGTCGATCAGGTGAGCGATCACTTCGGTATCGGTCTGACTCTGGAACACATAGCCCTTGCGCTCCAGCGCGAGCCGCAATTCGTCGTGGTTTTCGATGATGCCGTTGTGCACCAGCGCGACCCGGCCGGGCCGACCGGCGGCGTCGGGCCCGGCGCCGTGACTGAAATGCGGGTGCGCGTTGTGCACCAGCGGCGCCCCGTGCGTGGCCCAGCGGGTGTGGGCAATGCCCGTGGTGCCTTCAAGTTTGCTGGCGCTCACTTGTTCGGCCAGCTCAGCAACCCTTGAGGTGCTGCGGGCACGTTGCAAACCGTTGGCGACCACCGCGACGCCACAGGAATCGTAGCCGCGGTACTCCAGCCTTGCCAGACCCTGCACCAGGATGGGAACGATGTTGCGGGTCGAGACCGCAGCGACAATGCCACACATAAATTGCTCCAATCAATGAATGGGGCAATGGTAAAAGCACCAGAAAGAAATATGTAGTCTAAATTTATTGAAATTTGGTTTTATATTTCTTCATACAAGAGTATTGATAATATATTTCAATCTAACAATAATTATGAAATATAGTTAGCCAATAAATGCATGCGGCTGACACAAAGCTGCGATGGCAGCGCCAACAAGTCACTTTTGTCGCGTCGGGCGACAAGTAAAACTACCTAAGTTCAAACCCGCTATCGTCCCGCCGCGCAACTCGTTAGCATGCCTGATCTTCTGTTGCGGGCCGGCGTGCCCGCCAATTCAATCGCCGCCACCGGAGCACAATTTGTCATCGGAGTTCATTCTTGAAACGCATGGACTGACCAAGGAATTCAAGGGATTCGTGGCAGTCAACCAGGTCGACCTGAAGGTCAGGCGCGGCCACATCCATGCGTTGATTGGCCCCAATGGCGCTGGCAAGACCACTTTTTTCAATCTGCTGACCAAGTTTTTGCACCCCAGCAAGGGCAGCATCAAGTTCAACGACGTCGACATCACCCTCGAAAAACCGGCGCAAACGGCGCGCCGCGGCATAGTCCGTTCGTTCCAGATTTCGGCGGTTTTCCCGCACATGACGGTGCTGGAGAACGTGCGTGCCGCGTTGCAGCGCAACCTGGGCACTTCGTTTCACTTCTGGAAAGCCGAAAACACGCTGTTCCATTTGCATGAGCGCGCCCGCCAGTTGTTGGCGGCGGTCGACCTGCAGGACTTTGCCGACGAACTGACGGTCAACCTGCCCTATGGCCGCAAGCGCGCGCTGGAACTGGCCACCACGCTGGCGCTGGAGCCTGAATTGATGCTGCTCGATGAGCCGACCCAGGGCATGGGCCATGAGGACGTGGACCGCGTCACGCAACTGATCAAAAAAGTCTCTGCCGGGCGCACCATCCTGATGGTGGAACACAATATGAATGTGGTGGCCAAAATCGCCGACCGCATCACGGTGCTGCAACGCGGCGCCATCATTGCCGATGGCAGCTATGCCGAGGTTTCCAAAAATCCGCAGGTGATCGAAGCCTACATGGGAACTGTCGATACCGAATTACAAGGTGCTCATTAAATGGTCAAGGAGCTGCTGCGGATTGAAGACCTGCACGCCTGGTATGGCGAATCCCACATCCTGCATGGCGTGAACCTGACGGTGCGCCAGGGCGAAGTGGTGACGCTGCTGGGACGCAATGGCGCCGGGCGTACCACCACCCTGCGCGCCATCGTGGGCCTGACCGGCGCGCGCAAAGGCAGCATCAAGATCCATGGCAAAGAGACCGTCACGTTGGCACCGCACAAGGTGGCCCACCTGGGCGTCGGCTACTGCCCGGAAGAGCGCGGCATTTTTGCCAGCCTGACGGCCGAGGAAAACCTGATGCTGCCGCCCACGCTGGCACCCGGTGGCATGAGCGTCGATGAAATCTACGACATGTTCCCGAACCTCAAGGAACGCGCCAACAGTCCCGGCACCCGCCTCTCGGGCGGTGAACAGCAGATGCTGGCAGTGGCGCGCATCTTGCGCACCGGCGCGCGCTTGCTGCTGCTCGACGAAATCTCGGAAGGTCTGGCACCGGTGATCGTGCAAAAACTGGCCGAGATGATTCTCACGCTCAAGGCCAAGGGCTACACCATTGTGCTGGTGGAGCAGAACTTCCGCTTTGCGGCTCCGCTGGCGGAGCGTTTTTACGTGATGGAACACGGCCTCATCGTGAAGCAATTTGCCCAGAATGAATTGACCCAAAACATGGCCATGCTGCAAGAATACCTGGGCGTTTAGCCTGCTTCCAGCCCTGGCCACTTGTCCATTTCCCCGCGTTTTTCAACCACCACCTTATCAGGAGAGACATCATGAAACTGAAGAAACTGACAGCGGCCTGCGCGCTGGCCGTGACGGCGATGTTTACCGCCGCAACGCCAGCACAAGCCCAGATCTCTGGCGACGTCATCAAAATCGGCATCATCACCGACATGGCTGGCGTGTACGGCGATATCGACGGCATGGGTGGGGTCGAGGCCATCCGCATGGCGATCGCCGACATGGGCGGTACGATCAATGGCAAGAAGATCGAGGTGCTGTACGCCGAGCACCAGAACAAGGCCGACGTGGCAGCGACCAAGGCGCGCGAGTGGTTCGATACGCAAGGCCTGGACATGCTGATCGGCGGCACCAACTCGGCCGTGTCCCTGGCCATGTCCAAGGTGGCTGCTGAAAAGAAGAAACCTTTCCTGGTCGTGGGCGCCGCCAGTTCGGCCCTGACCAACGAGCAATGCACGCCTTACACGATTCACTGGGCTTACGACACGGTGGCGCTGGCCAAGGGTACGGGCGGCGCGGTGGTGAAATCCGGCGGCAAGAGCTGGTTCTTCCTGACCGCCGACTATGCCTTCGGCACGGCGCTGCAAAATGACACGGCGGCGGTGGTCAAGGCGGCCGGCGGCACCGTGGTGGGTTCGGTCAGGCACCCGCTGGCGGCCAGCGACTTTTCGTCCTTCCTGCTCCAGGCGCAGGCCAGCAAGGCGCAGATTCTGGGCATGGCCAATGCCGGCGGCGACACCGTCAATACGATCAAGGCGGCCAACGAATTCGGCGTCACCAAGACCATGAAGCTGGCCGGCATGCTGGTCTTCATCAACGACATCCACGCGCTGGGGCTCAAGACCACGCAAGGCATGTACCTGACCGACAGCTGGTACTGGAACCAGAACGCCGAAACGCGTGCCTGGGCGCGCCGTTTCTTCGACAAGATGAAGCGCATGCCCTCCTCGGTGCAGGCGGGCGACTATTCCGCCGCGCTGCAGTACCTGAACGCGGTCAAGGCCACCGGCAGTGACGACACCGACAAGGTGCTGGCACAGATGCGCAAGACCAAGATCAACGATGTCTTCGCCAAGGGCGGCTTTATCCGCGGCGACGGCCGCATGGTGCATGACATGTACCTGATGCAGGTCAAGACGCCGGAGCAGTCCACTGAGCCCTGGGACTATTACAACGTGGCCCAGGTCATCAAAGGCGAAGCCGCCTGGACCAGCAAGGCCGACAGCAAGTGTGCCCTCTGGAAGTAACGGTGATGAACTGACCGACCGTGGTCGGTCAGTTCTTTGTGTCGCGCCAACCTGATAAGTCATGAACGAAATATTCGGCATTCCCGTCCAGGCCTTTTTGGGCCAATTGATGCTGGGGCTCGTCAACGGCGCGTTCTATGCCATGCTCAGCCTCGGACTGGCAGTCATCTTCGGCTTGCTCGACATTGTGAATTTTGCCCACGGCGCGCTCTACATGCTGGGCGCATTCGCGGCCTGGATCATGCTCGACAAATGGGGCGTTAACTACTGGTTCGCGCTGATCCTGGCACCGCTGGTGGTCGGCATTGTTGGCGTTGCCATTGAGCGCCTGTTCCTCAAACACTTGTACGGACTGGACCCCTTGTACAGCTTGCTGCTGACTTTCGGGCTGGCACTGATATTCGAAGGCCTGTTGCGCGATCAATATGGCGTGTCTGGCCAGTCCTACCCGGTGCCCGAGCTGCTCTCGGGAGCCACCAATCTGGGCTTCATGGTGTTGCCCAACTACCGTGCCTGGGTGGTGCTGGCCTCGTTGGCTGTGTGTCTGGGTACCTGGTACCTGATCGAGCGCACCCGGCTCGGCGCTTACTTGCGCGCCGGCACTGAAAATGCCAAGCTGGTGCAAGCCTTTGGCATCAACGTGCCTCTCATGGTGATGTTGACTTACGGCGCCGGTGCCGCGCTGGCGGCGCTGGCGGGGGTGCTGGCCGCGCCCATCATCCAGGTCAATCCGCTGATGGGCTCCAACCTGATCATCGTCGTGTTTGCAGTGGTGGTGATCGGCGGCATGGGTTCCATCATGGGTTCCATTCTGACGGGCCTGGGCCTGGGCGTGGTGGAAGGATTGACACGTGTGTTTTACCCGGAGGCGTCCAACATCGTGGTGTTCGTCATCATGGTCATTGTGCTGATGATCCGGCCAACCGGCCTGTTTGGCAAAGAGGCTTAAGCCATGAACCAAGCCGCCAAACTGATTCGCCTCACCTACGTCGCGCTGCTGCTGCTGGCACTGCTGGCGCCGATGCTGGGCTTGTATCCGGTATTTGTGATGAAGCTGCTGTGCTTTGCCATTTTTGCCTGTGCTTTCAACTTGCTGTTGGGCTTTACCGGATTACTGTCTTTTGGTCACGCCGCGTTTTTTGGCTCGGCTGCCTATATCACCGGCTGGTTCATCAAGTCGCAAAATTTCACCCCTGAACTTGGCATTCTCGCTGGCATGCTGGGCTCCGGCCTGATCGGTTTGCTGGTGGGCCTGGTGGCGATCCGGCGCCAGGGCATTTACTTTGCCATGATCACGCTGGCGATTGCCCAGATGGTCTATTTTGTTTGTCTGCAAGTGCCTTTCACCGGCGGTGAAGATGGCTTGCAGGGCGTGCCGCGCGGGGCTTTGTTGGGCCTGCTCTCGCTCAAGTCCGACACCGCCATGTATTACCTGGTGGTGGCCGTGTTTGTAGCCACTTTTCTGGCCATCTCGCGCATCGTCACATCGCCTTTCGGCCAGGTGCTGAAGATGATCCGGGAAAACGAGCCACGTGCCATTTCACTGGGCTACCAGGTCGATCGCTACAAGTTGCTGGCCTTTGTGTTGTCGGCCGCCCTGGCCGGACTGGCGGGCTCGCTGAAAACCCTGATCATGGGTTTTGCCACGCTCTCGGACGTGCACTGGTCGATGTCGGGCGAGGTGATTCTGATGACCTTGCTGGGCGGTGTCGGCACCTTCTTCGGCCCGGTGATGGGCGCCGGTATTGTGATCTCGCTGCAGGACACGCTGGCCGACAAGGTGGGGGCCTGGGTCACGGTGATCATTGGTGTGATATTTGTGCTGTGCGTGCTGGCCTTCCGCAAGGGCGTGGTCGGCGAACTGCAGGCCTTTCTGGAACGCCGCCGCCGTGCTGCCGCCAGCAAACCCTGAACCCGGCGCGTCTGCCTAGGCGAATCGTCATGAAGCCATGGAACCCGCAAGCCTTGATTCGGTAGACCTGCAACTGCTGGAACAGTTGCAGACCGACGCCTCGCTGAGCAACCAGGCGTTGGCGGCGCGCGTTCATATTTCACCCCCCACCTGCTTGCGGCGCGTCAAACGATTGCACGACGCCGGGCTGATCGAGCGCGAGATTGCCGTGCTCAGCGTCGACAAGCTGGCGATGCTGGCCGGCCACGGTTTGTGCGCCATCGTTGAAATCACCCTGGACCGCCAGGACAGCGACGCCCTGGAAGCGTTCGAGAAGCGCGTCGCCCTCGACGACGCGGTGCAGCAGTGTTACCGGGTTTCACCCGGACCGGACTTTTGCCTGGTGGTGCACGCGGCCCACATGCCCGATTACCTGGCCCTGGTGCAACGGCTTTTTACCGCGGATGCCAATGTGCGCAATGTGAAGACCTTCTTCAGCGTCAAGCGCAGCAAATTCGGCGCCCGCCTGACGCTGCCATCGAAACCGGGTTCAGCCTGATTTTTTCGCCGGGCCGCCCCAAGGAAACAAAGTTCGGCGTAAGCCAAAATTAGTCCCTGCGGGGGGCTACTACTTTGCCGGCCGCTTCCAGTCGGCAATGCTCACTTGCTTGCCGCGCGCCACGCTCAAGGCGCCCGGCGGCGTGTCTTTGGTGATGGTGGAGCCGCCGCCCACGGTGCCGCCAGCGCCAATGGTGACCGGAGCCACCAGCACGCAGTTGCTGCCGATGTGAACGTCGGCCTCGATCACGGTACGGTGCTTGAAGGCGCCATCGTAATTGGCGGTGATGCTGCCGGCCCCATAGTTCACGCGCTCACCCACCGTCGCGTCGCCCAGATAGGCCAGGTGATTGGCTTTGGCGCCCTTGGCCAGGGTGGAGTTCTTGACCTCGACGAAATTGCCGATGTGGACCTGCTCGCCCAACTTGGCCCCCGGGCGCAAGCGGGCGAACGGACCGATCAGCGCGCCGGCGCCAACCTCGACGGAGTCCTTGCTCCCCGCCTTGCCGCCCTCGATATGGGTAAACGGGTGGATCACTGCGGCAGTGCCAATGGTGGCATTGGAGATCACGCAGTTGGCGCCGATCGTCACGCCATCGCCCAGGCGCACCTGACCTTCAAAGACGCAGTTGACATCGATCGAGACGTCTTGCCCACACTGCAAATCACCCCGCACATCCAGCCGCGCCGGGTCGGCCAGGCGCACGCCCTGCTCCATCAACTGCACCGCTGTTCGCATTTGATAGGCCCGCTCCAGTTCAGCCAATTGCAGCGGACTGTTGACGCCCGCCACCTGCAAGGCGTCGCTGATTCTGTGCGCCACCACCGCCATGCCCTCGGCAACGGCAAATTTCACAACGTCGGTGAGGTAATACTCGCCTTGCGCGTTCCGGTTGTCCAGGCGTGCCAGCCAGGCCTTGAGTTGCCTGGCCGGCGCCGCCATGATGCCGCTGTAGACCTCGGTAATGGCACGTTGCTGGGGCGTGGCATCTTTTTGCTCCACGATGGCGCGTACCGCCTCGCCGTCACGAACAATACGGCCATAGCCGGCGGGGTCGGCAAATTCGATCGTCAGCAGCGCCAGGGCGTTGCCGCCGCAGGCCGCAATCAACTGGCGCAAGGTGTCGCTGCGGATCAAGGGCACATCACCCGACAGCACCACCACGATGCCGTCATCGCGCAGCACCGGCACTGCCTGCTGCACCGCATGGCCGGTGCCTAACTGCGGCTCCTGGCGCACAAAATCAATCGCCAATCCAGCCGCCGTGCTGCTGCCCGCTTTAAGCGCCAGTTCCACTTCGGCAGCACCATGGCCGCTGATCACCACCACCTGACGCGCCGCCAATTCAGCCGCGGTGTCGACCACGTGCTGCAACAGGGCCCGCCCGGCCAAGCGGTGCAGCACTTTGGGCAGCTTGCTTTTCATGCGCGTGCCCTTGCCCGCCGCCATGATCACCACGTCCAGCGCGCCCGGCGTTGTGGCGTTTGTTGAATAATCCGTCATGCCCATCTCCGTTCGATTGCCAAGTCAGTTCTCTTGCCTGCGCCACATTATCGGTGCGCTGTTGCTGGTGCTGGCGACGCTGGGCTTGTCGGGCTGTAGCGCCGTCAAGTTGAGCTACAACAACGCCCCCGAGCTGACCTACTGGTGGCTCGACAGTTACCTCGACCTGAACGAAACGCAGTCGCTCAAACTGCGCTCCGACCTGACTGCCCTGCAAGCCTGGCATCGGCAAATGGAACTCCCCCAATACGTCAGCACGCTGGAAAGACTGCAGCGCCTGGCCGCCACTGAGGTGACCCCGCTGCAAGTCTGTACCTTGTATGAGGAACTGCGGCCACGGCTGCAGGTCTTGCTCGATCGGGCCGAGCCCACGCTGGTAGCTCTGGCGCCCACCCTCACGGCCACGCAACTTGAGCATCTGGCACGCCAGTTCAATAAGCGCAATGGGAAATGGCGCGCCGAGTGGCTCGACAACTCCGCAGCAGAACAGGCCGCCCGGCGCGCCCAGCAGTTAACGGACCGGGCCGAGCACTTCTACGGACCCCTGGAGGAAGCCCAACTGGCGATGTTGCGCGCCAGCGTGGCGCGCTCTGTTTTCGATGCAGATGTGAAATACCGGGAAACACTGCGCCGCCAGCAGGACGCGCTGCAAACATTGCGCCAGTTGCAGGCCGACCCGGGGCCGGCGGGCCACGTCAAAACAGCCGTCCACGCCCTGCTGGAGCGCACCCTGAACTCGCCCGCTGCGGACTATCGAAGTTACGCGGAACGATCGACCCAGGAAAATTGCCGGCTATTGGCCACCCTGCACAACAGCGCCACGCCGGCCCAGCGCCAGCGCTTGCTTGAAACCTTGCAGGACTATGCAGCCGATGCCCGCTCGCTGATGGCGCCAAGTCGCTAACATCGGGCCATGGCAATCAGTGTTTTTGACCTTTTCAGAATCGGGATCGGGCCCAGCAGCTCGCACACCGTGGGGCCGATGCGGGCGGCCCGCCTGTTTGCCCTGGCGCTACAACGTGACGGCCTGCTCGCTGCCACCGAGGGTGTGCGCTGCGAGCTTTACGGCTCGCTGGGTGCCACCGGCAAAGGCCACGGCTCCGACATCGCGGTCATGCTGGGCCTGATGGGGCACGCGCCGGACAGCGTCGACGTGCAAGCCGTGCCCGGCATGGTGCAGGGGGTGCGCAGCCAGCAAATCCTCCCCTTGCTGGGCGACAAAATGATCGCGTTCCGGGAACCGGAGCACTTGTTGATGTACCGGCGCGAGGCCATGGCCGAGCACCCCAACGGCATGAAATTCAGCGCCCTGGACGCCCAGGGAAACCTGCTCAGGGAAGCCAAATACCTCAGCGTCGGCGGCGGTTTTGTGGTCACCGCGGGCGCCGCCAACGAGGCCGTGCTCAGCGCCTATCAAAAAGTGCCGCATGCCTTTGTTTCGGGCGACCATCTGCTGGCCATTTGCCAGCAACATGGTTTGAGCATTGCGCAAGTGATGTGGGCCAATGAACGAACCTGGCGCAGCGACCAGCAAATCCGGACCGGACTACTGGATATCTGGCGCGTGATGCGCGAATGCGTGCAGCGCGGTTTGAACAGCGAGGGCACGCTACCAGGCCCGTTCAAGGTGCAGCGTCGTGCGCCGCTGTTGGCGGCGCAACTGCGCGAGCGCGCCGAACGCGCCTTGGCCGATCCGCTGTCGGTGCTGGACTGGATCAATGTCTGGGCCTTTGCCGTGAATGAAGAAAACGCGGCCGGCGGCCGCGTCGTGACGGCCCCCACCAACGGCGCCGCCGGTGTCATCCCGGCGGTCCTGCATTACTGTGACCGCTTTATCCTGAACCACGGCCAGCGCAACGGCCAGGACCAAGGGACCGAGGCGGTGATCGACTTCCTGATGACCGCCGCAGCGATCGGTATGTTGTACAAACTCAATGCATCCATCAGTGGCGCCGAGGTCGGCTGCCAGGGCGAGGTCGGCGTTGCCTGCTCAATGGCCGCCGCCGGACTGGCAGCGGTGCTGGGCGGCAGCCCCGAGCAGGTGGAAAACGCGGCCGAGATCGGCATGGAGCACAACCTGGGCCTGACCTGCGACCCAATTGGCGGCCTGGTGCAGGTGCCGTGCATAGAACGCAACGCGATGGGCGCGGTCAAGGCCGTCAACGCCGCCCGCATGGCGATTGCCGGCAACGGCCAGCACGTGGTGTCGCTGGACAACGTGATCAAGACCATGCGTCAGACCGGCGCCGATATGAAAACCAAATACAAGGAAACTTCGCGCGGCGGGTTGGCGGTCAACATCGTCGAATGCTGAGCATCCCAAGGATTTACCCATGGCGGCCCCCCGCAACGAATTTGCCCAGTACTGCTGCGACCTGCTGAGCGCGGCCGGTCCCTGTCTGGCACGCCGCATGTTCGGCGGCTACGGCATCAGCAGCGACGGCTTGACGCTGGCCTTGCTGGTCGATCTGGGTGACGGCGAGAAACTCTGGCTCAAAGCCGACGAATCGTCGCGGCCGGTCTTTGAAGCCGCCGGTTGCGCGCGTTTTACCTACCTGGCAAAAGGCCAGGCCAAGAGCATGAACTATTACAGCGCACCCGATGACGCCATGGAGTCGACGCAACTGATGGCACCCTGGGCCCGGCTGGCGCTGGAAGCGGCACTCAAGGCGCATCAATCGAAACCCGTCGTGCGCCGCGCGGCCAAGACCAAAACCAAGGCTCCGAGCAAATCACGCTCCGGCGTCAAGGCGGGTTAGCTTCACATTTGGACAGCACCCGCCCGCGCCCGGCGACCAGGAACTCGGCGTAACCGGCAAGCCCCAGGGCCAGTCGGCCCAAGGCACTGCCGGCCATCAACACAGCCTGCCCGGCCTCGTGCAGCGGCTCAATCACCGCCGCATTCCAGCGCGCTGCGGATGCGGTTACCGCTGCGGCAACAGGTGTCCACTCGAAGTAAACCGGCGCCTCGCCCGAGTCAGGCCAGGGCTCCAGAACCAGGTGCTGCCCGGCGCCTACCGGCAGGCGCTGGCCGCGCTGCAAGAAACGATCGCCCGATTCGTTGCCTGCCCCCCGCTGCGGGCCGTCCAACGTGGCCCAGACCCGCCCCTGGGTAATACGCAGCATGCCGGCCTGACGCGGGCGCAGGCTGATGGCGCGTCCGGCCGCCAGCTGCCAGCGTCCCGCGACGGCGGGGCCGGCGTCGGAGAATTGGAATGGAAGATTATTTTGGCTCGTCATGACAGCCTCCTTGGGTTCAGTTGGGTACCCATGATGGCTTCGACAAGCTTGTTCGTCCAATGAATTCGGGATAAGCTATTGATTCTATTTACGCATCAATTGATTGACCCATTCGAACCCTCGTACCGATGCCACACTCTGAAAAACAGCAGCGCACGCGACCGATTTCGGTCGGCCAGTTGCGCGCCTTCGAGGCGGTGGCGCGGCACCTCAACTTCCGCGCCGCGTCGGAACAGTTGTCGCTGACCCAAAGCGCCATCAGCCGCCAGATTCAAACCCTGGAGGACGAGGTCGGCGTGGCCTTGTTTTTGCGCCACACGCGGGCGGTCGAGCTGACTGCCGCCGGCGCCCAGTTGCTGCGCGCGGTGGTACCGGCGCTGGAACGCATGGACGGCGCGGTGCGGCAGATCCGGCGCAGCGCCGGGCGCAAAAATGTGGCCATCAGCACCTGGGCCTCCTTTGCCTCCATGTGGCTGATCCCGCGGCTGGAGGCCTTTCAGCGCGAACACCCCGACATCGACATCCGGATTGATGCCACCGATGTGGCGGTCGACCTGGACACCAGCGACGTCGACCTGGCGCTGCGCTACAAACAACCCGGCACCGTGCCGGCCCATGCGCAACGCCTGTTCGGGGAACAACTGACCGCCGTGGCCAGCCCCTGGCTGCTGAAAAGCGGCCACGCCCTGAAACGTGGGGAGGATCTGGCGCATTTCGCTTTGATAGAGGACAGCGTCGCGCACCAGACGCGATCTTTGGAGTGGTTGACCTGGCGGCGCTGGCTGGATCAGCACGATTTAAAAAAACTGGAACCCAAGCGCTGGCTCTACTTCAACTACGCCCACCAAATTGCGCAGGCGGCGCTGACTGGGCAAGGCGTGGCGCTGGCGCGCATGCCGCTGGTGGCGGACAGCCTGGCCAGCGGCGACCTGGTGGAGGTTTTGCCAGGCATGCGCCTGGATTCGCCTTTGGCCTACTGGCTGATCGTCGGCCCGCGCAGTGCCGCCCGGCCCGAGGTCCGGGCCTTCTGCGAGTGGCTGACGGCGCAGGCGGAGTTGACGCGATTGGCGATCGGCGAGACCCTGTAAGCCCGTTCAGGCCGGCCAGACCACGCCGTTGTCGTTCAGGATCGCGTCGAGCGGCAGATCATGCGGCTCGGGCTCGAAATCCGGCAGAAAATCGGTGGCGAAGCCGAGCCCCACGGTGAACGGCCGCGGCTCCAGTTTGGCCAGCATGCGATCGTAGAAACCACCGCCGTAACCGAGCCGATAACCGCCCGGTGCGTAGCCGACACAGGCGACAAACAACAGGGTCGGAGTGATCACCTCGGTGTCCTTGGGCTTGGGAATGCCGTAGGCGTCCTCTTCCATCGGGCAGCCCGGATACCAGGCATGAAAAGTCATGCTCTTGTGAACCTTGTCGACCACCGGCAAACCGATCCGGCGCGGTTGCGGCTGCTCGATCAGTTCACCATCTTCCTTCCAGCGGTGCAGGGCTGGCAGCGGATCAAACTCACCCTTGATCGGCCAATAGGCGCCGATCACGCTATCGGGCCGGCCGACCAGCCAGATGCGCAACACGCGCTGCAATAAATCGACCCGTTGTCGGCGATCCGGGAGGTTCAGACGTTGCTCAATCAGGAGTTTGCGCAGTGCTTTTTTCTCAAGCGCCTTTTTTCCATTCAAGTTGTCCATAATCCCCACATGCAGTTTCACGCCATTTTGACATCGATTGCGCTCCCGATCTGCCTGTTGCTGACAGCCATCTCGCCGGTGCGGGCGCAGCCCCCGGCCGCGACCAAGGTCCATGGCGACGAGGCGATTCTGGAAATGAGCCAAGCCTTCAAAAGCGGCAACAGCAAGCGCCTGACGGCGCTGCTGCCGCAAGTCCGCGACCATTTGCTGGAACCTTGGGCCGCCTACTGGGAACTGCGCGCCCGCCTCGACACTGCTGTCCCCAGTGAAGTGGAGCAATTCTTTGCCCGTTTTGCCGGCAGCTACCAGGAAGACCGCCTGCGCGACGACTGGCTGCTGCTGCTGGGTCAGCGCCGCTACTGGAGCGACTTTGCCGCCCAGCTGCCGCTGTTTCGCATGAACGACGACCGCGAGGTGCGCTGCTATGCGCTGGCCCTGGAGCCGCTCCCGGGCGGCGTGGAGCGCGCCGACGAATTGAAGCGCCAGTGGTACGGGCAAAGGGAAGCCGACGACGCTTGTTTCTTTGCCGCGGCCCACCTGTATGCCGCCCAACAACTGAGCGATGCCGACGTCTGGCGCAAGGCGCGGCTGGCGATGGAGGCCAATCGCCCCAAAGTCGCCAGATTGGCGGCCGAGATCATCTCGCCGGCAGCGGCCGCACCGATTGACGAGATCAGCAAGGATCCAACCCGTTTCCTGTCCAAGCGCGTCGGTGCGGCCGGCCGCACCGGCAAGGAAGCGGTCGTGCTGGCCTTGATCCGCCTGGCCCTGAGCGAGCCCGACAAGGCCGCCAGCCTGTTGGAGAACCACTGGAGCGTGCACCTCAGCCCCGAGCAGCGCTCATGGGTCTGGGGCGTGATCGGCAAACAGGTGGCGCAGCGCCCTGGCAGCGACGCCTTGCAGCACTATGCCAAGGCCAAAGACAGCGATTTGAGCGACAGCCAGCTCGGCTGGAAAGTTCGCGCCGCCCTGCGCCAGTCCCAATGGAAGGAGGTGCTGGGCGCGACCCGGGCGATGAGCCTTCCGGTCCGGCAGGAAGCGGTCTGGGTCTACTGGCAAGCCCGGGCCCTGCTGAAGCTGGCCCGGACCGAGCCCGACCGCACCGCGGCCAGGAATCTGCTGGAGAGCATTGCCGGCGTACGCGGTTTTTACGAACAACTGGCGCTGGAAGAATTGGGCCGGGGCATCACGGTACCGGCCCGCCCGGAACCCCTGCGCCCCGAGGAGAAGGACGGCGCTGCCCTGAACGCAGGTCTGAAGCGCGGCCTGTACGCGATCCAGATCGGTTTGCGCAGCGACGGCGTGCGCGAGTGGAACTACAGCACCAGCCTGCACAGTCGCGGCGGCATGAACGACCGCGAGTTGCTGGCGGCGGCCGATCTGGCCTGCCAGCGCGAGGTTTGGGACCGTTGCATCAACACCAGCGAGCGGACCAAAGCCCAGATCGACTTCGAGCAGCGCTTTCCCATGCCGCACAAGGAAGCGGTGCTGCAACGCGCGGCTCAAACGGGCATCGACCCGGCCTACGTCTACGGCCTGATCCGGCAGGAAAGCCGCTTCATCATGGACGCCCAGTCGGTGGTCGGCGCCGCCGGTCTGATGCAGGTGATGCCGCCCACCGCGCGCTGGACCGCGAAAAAAATCGGCCTGCCCCATTTCAAGCCGTACCAGATCAACGAGCGCGACACCAACATCGCGATCGGCGTGGGCTACCTCAAGCTGCTGCTGGACGGCTTCGACGGCTCCTTGCCACTGGCCGCTGCTGCCTACAACGCAGGCCCCAGCCGACCCCGCAGCTGGCGCGGCCAAAATGGCGCGCCGCTGCTGGAAGCCGCCATCTGGATTGAAAACATCCCTTTTACAGAGACCCGCGATTACGTCAAGAAGGTGCTGTCGAACACCAGCAGCTATGCGGCGCTGATGACCGGTCAGCCGCAGTCGCTGAAAGCGCGTCTGGGACTGGTGGGGCCGCGCGACGCCAGTGCGCCCGAACCGGGCCTGGACCTGCCCTGAGCGGGCCTGACGGGTCACTCCGGCCGCCGCGCTTGCGCTTGTGGCGACTCGCGCGGCCGGTTGATCTGAATAGAATTGTGACGTTTTGGAGAAACCCATGCTCAAGCTCTACATCGGCAACAAGAACTATTCCTCCTGGTCCATGCGCGCCTGGGTGCTGCTGAAGCAGGCCGGCATCCCGTTCGAGGAGGTGATGGTCCGTTTTGACTCGTTCGACGAGGACGCCGGCTCCGGTTTCAAGCGCACCATGAAGGCGCTGACTCCCACCGGCAAGGTGCCGGTGCTGGTGGACGGCGAGCTGGTGGTGTGGGACACGCTGGCGATTGCGGAGTACCTGGCGGAGCAGTTCCCCGACAAAGCGCTGTGGCCGCAGGACAAGGCAGCCCGAGCCCGGGCGCGTAGCCTGTGCGCCGAGATGCATGCCGGTTTCACCGCCTTGCGCGGCAATTGTCCGATGAACATCGAAGCCGCGCTGGCCGACACCGGGGCGCTGATCTGGCGCGACAAGCCGGCGGTGCGGACCGACGTGGAACGTCTGGTCGCCATGTGGCGCGAGTTGCTGAGCCAATATGGCGGCCCCCTGCTGTTTGGTGGTTTCAGCATCGCTGACGCCTACTTCGCCCCGGTCTGCATGCGCCTGAAAAGCTACGCGCTGCCGCTGCCAGCCGACATTTCCGAGTACCTGGAACGCGTTTGCGCGCTGCCCGGCGTGCAGGCCTGGATCAGTCTGGCGCTGGCCGAGAAAGACTTTCTGGCATTCGAAGAGCCCTACCGTTTGGCAGCCTCGGCCAGCAGCCGCTGAACGGCCCACCTGCCCGGCAGAAACGTGAACGACGCCCTGCCACCGAACGACGAGATGGCGCCTGCTCGACCAGCACCGTTGGAGGCGGTGTTGCCCGAGGGCGAAGACCGTTACCGCAGCTTGATCGAGTGGTCGCCCGAAGCGTTCAATATTCATCGCGACGGGAAGCTGCTGTACGTCAATCAGGCGGCCGTCAAGCTGTTTGGCGCACGCTCGGCGCAAGAGCTGGTAGGTAAATCGATCCTCGACCTGGTGCATCCGGACTTTCATCAAATCACCCTGGCCCGTGCCAAGAGCATTCTCGACCAGGGCAGCGCAACGACAATGCGCGAACTGAAATATTTCAAGCTCGATGGAACGGCCATCGACGTCGAGGTTCAGGGTATGCCCATCATCTTCGAGGGAAAACCGGCGGCCCTGGTGGCCATGCGTGACATTACCGGACGCAAGCTGACCGAGATCACGCTGCTGGAGATGAACGCGCAACTGAACGAAAAATCCCAACTGCTGCAAACCACCCTGGACAGCATCAGCCAGGGCATTTTCATGACCGATGCCGATGGACGGGTAAGCACCTTCAATCACCGGGTGGCGGAGTTGCTGGAGCTACCGGAGAGCCTGCTGGCGAGTCGTTCCAGCATCGAGGAGTTGACCCGCTATCAGCTCGAAAGAGGCGACTTCGGTCCGGCCGAGGGTCTGGTCGACAGCCACGCGCGCGCTTACGTGGCAGCCGCCGGCAAGGGCGAGATCCCGCAGCGCTATTTGCGGGTGACGCCGGCCGGGCGGACACTGGAAGTCAAGACGCAAACCCTGCCCAGCGGCGGCATGGTGCGCACCTTCACCGATGTGACCGACTACGTTCAGGCCGAGGCCGACCGGCAGCGGTTGAACCTGCTGATCAATGCCACCCACGCCATTGCCCGGGTCGGTGGCTGGGATGCCGATATCGCCAATGACCGGCTGTTCTGGACGGAGGGGGTTTACCGCATTCTTGAAACTTCGCCCGAGCAGTACTCACCGGAGCTGGCCACGACCAGTCAGTTTTTCACACCCGAATCGCGCGTCGTGGTCAAGGCGTCTTACGCGGACGTCGTCAATCAGCCCAAAACCCATGATTTCGTGATCGAGATGATCACCGCCAAGGGGCGCCACATCTGGGTTCATTCGATGGGCGCAACCACCTGGGAGCAAGGTCGACCGGTGAAGCGCACGGCGATGCTGCAGGACATTACCGAACGCAAGCAGGCCGAGGCGGCATGGCGCGAGAACGAGCAACGCTGGAAGCTGGCGCTGGAGAGTATCGGCGACGGTGTGTGGGACTGGCACGTCCAGACCGGCGAGCGGTTTTCTTCGAAACGTCTGAAGGAAATGTACGGCTTTGCCGAGCACGAAGAACTCGATCGCGACGAAATAGACACGCGCACCCATCCCGATGACCAGGCGCAAGTGCTGCGCGACCGCCAGGCCCATTTTGACGGCCTGACACCGACTTACGTCAATGAACATCGGGTGCGCTGCCGGGACGGCAGCTGGAAATGGGTCTTGACGCGCGGCCTGGTGATCAGCCGCGATGCCCAGGGCAAGCCGCTGCGCATGATAGGCACCCACACCGACATCACCGAACGCAAGCACAGTGAGGCCGCCTTGCGCGAAAACGAGCAGCGCTGGAAACTGGCGCTGGAGAGCACCGGAGACGGCATGTGGGAGTGGTACATCCAAACCGATGAAGAATTTTTCTCCAAGAGTTTGCTGAAAATGTACGGTTATGGCGACGACGATGCAATCGATCCGGTCGACAAATTCGACCTGCGCACCCACCCCGATGACCGGGCCCAGCTGCAGCTTGACCGGCAGGCCCATTTCGACGGCCTGACACCTACTTTCAGTAATGAACGCCGCCTGCGTTGCAAGGATGGGAGCTGGAAATGGGTGCTGTCCCGCGGCATGGTGATCAATCGCGATGCCCAGGGCAAGCCGCTGCGCATGATAGGCACCCACACCGATATCACCGAGCGCAAGAAGTCGGAATCTCTGATCTGGCAGCAAGCCCATATCGACGCACTGACCGGCCTGCCGAATCGCCGCATGCTGCACGAGCGACTGGAACAGGAGATCAAGAAAGCCAGGCGTGACGGCCAGCAACTGGCCTTGTTGTTCATTGACTTGGACCATTTCAAGGAAGTCAACGATACGCTGGGGCATGACAGCGGTGACCTGCTGCTGATCGAAGCCGCCCGGCGCCTGCGCAACTGTGTGCGCGAGTCCGACAGCGTGGCGCGCATGGGTGGCGACGAGTTCACCGTCATCCTGACCGAGCTGACCGACGCCAGCAGCGCCGAGGGCATCCTGCAGAAACTGCTGCGTACGCTGGAGACCGTGTTCCGCCTGAACCACGAAACCATCTTTATCTCAGCCAGCATCGGGGTCACGATCTACCCGCACGATGCCACCGAAATCGAGGACCTTTTCAAAAACGCCGACCAGGCGCTCTATGTCGCCAAAGGGGCCGGGCGCAATCGCTTCAGCTTCTTCACGCCGGCGCTACAGGAAGCAGCGCAAAACCGGCTGCGTTTGGGCAATGACCTGCGCACGGCGCTGACCGACCGGCAATTCCGGATGGTTTACCAGCCCATTGTCGAGCTCGCCACCGGAACCATCCGCAAAGCCGAGGCATTGATCCGCTGGCAGCACCCGACCCGCGGACTCGTCAGCCCTGGCGAATTCATCGAGATTGCCGAGACCAGTGGCCTGATCGTCGATATCGGTGAATGGGTATTCCAGCAAGCGGCGCTACAGGCACAGAGCTGGCGCGCCAGGCTGGACCCCCAATTCCAGATCAGCGTCAACAAATCGCCGGTCCAGTTTCACCACAACTGCAGTATCGACCAGCAATGGTTGCGCCAACTCGACGCCCTGGGTCTACCGGGCCAGAGCATGGTGGTGGAAATCACCGAGGGGCTGCTGCTCAACTCCAGCGCCAGCGTGGCCCAGCAACTGCTGGAACTCCATCGTGCCGGCATCGCGGTGTCGCTGGACGACTTCGGTACCGGCTATTCGTCCCTCTCTTATTTGCAGAAATTCGACATCGATTTCATCAAGATCGACCAGTCGTTTGTGCGCCACCTGGTGCCCACCTCCACCGATCTGGCCTTGTGCAAGGCCATCATCGTGATGGCGCACGAACTGGGTATGAAAGTGATTGCCGAGGGCGTCGAGTCGGTGCAGCAACGCGACCTGCTGACGGCAGCCGGTTGCGACTATGGTCAGGGCTACCTGTTCGCGCGGCCGATGTCGGCGAGTGATTTCGAAACTTTCCTGGCCGCCAAACCGTTCAACTGAAGCGTGCTTGTTGCTGCGTCCAGCGCACGATGTCGGCCGCCCCCATGGCGCCCGGCTGGCGCGCCACTTCGCGCCCGTTGGAAAACAGGGCCAGTGTCGGAATACTGCGGATGTTGAAGCGCGCACCCAGTTGCGGCGACGCTTCGGTATCGACCTTGACCAGCCGCACCCGGGGCTCCAGTTGCGCCGCCGCCTGCTCGAACGCCGGCGCCATCTGGCGACAGGGCCCGCACCAGGGCGCCCAAAAATCCACCAGCACCGGAATCTGGTTGCGGCTGATGTGACGCTCAAAATTGCTTTCATCGAGTGCCAGCGAATGGGCCACGAACAGCGGCTTGTGGCAGCTACCGCAATCAGGTGCCCGGGCCAGATCGGTGCCACGCACCCGGTTGGTGGTGTGGCAATGGGGACAGACAAGGTGCAGGAAATCGCTCATGGAAGTGCCTTTCAGCCTCTTAGATAGAGGTTAAACCGGCCGACTTCAAGCCCCGCCTCCAGCCTTTGTGTCGCTCGCTTAAAGCGTATGGGTCCGGTCGCCCTGCGCGAAACCGATGGCATCCCACGGTTCGCCGCGGTACAGGCCAATAACCTTGAACAGTTCGCCCATTTCATGTTCCATGATCAGTTTTTGTGCCTGCACCCGCATCGCCAGAGACGCATTTTCGAGGTGCCCGGCCAGGCCGCAATTGATCAGGAACCGCGCCTGCGTGCAATACCCCAGCACCCCCAGGCCGGCGTTCTGTGCGGCCAGCGCGATACCGGTGAAATTGACGTGCGCGGTGATATCTTTCAGTCCCACGTCCGACAGGGGGTCACCGTCGGACTGGTGGGCACGGTGGCACATCACGGTACCCATGTGGCGCTGCGGGTGGTAGTACTCGTGCTCCGGGAAACCATAGTCGATCAGAAAGACCGCGCCGACGCGCAGCTTGTCGGCCAGTGTCCGAATGAAAGCCTCGCCCTGAAGATGAACTTCCGTCAGATAGTCGTGCGCGCCGTCAATCTCGACCGGCGGACGCAGATCGGTGAGACGGTCTTGCCAGACAAACGCCGCTGCCGCCTCGGCTTGCGATGGCTGCGCAGCCGCTGCCAAGGCCACGCCGCGCTCGTACCAGACGCCGCTACTGCGGGCCAGCAGCTTGACCGGCATGGCATCGAGCACCTCATTGCCGAGTACCACACCTTGCAAGGCGTCCGGCAACTCGCTGACCCAGTGCACGTTGTGGACGTACTTTTCCAGCGTCTTTTGCTGGCGCGAACGCAAGCTGCCGGACAGCTCGACAATGCGGTAACGCGGCAACGGCCGACCCATCGCCTGCAGGCTCTCCAGCAATTGCAGCGCCAGCGCGCCGGAGCCGGCGCCAAACTCCCAGATCTCGCTGGTTTGCGTCACCTCCAGGGCTTGCGCCACCTGGGCCGCCAGCGTCTGACCAAACAGCGGCGTCATCTCGGGGGCAGTCACGAAGTCGCTACCCGGCAGCAGCTGGCCGGCCTGACGGCCGTGCGGCAGGGTGCCGAATTTGACGCTGTCGTTGGCGTAGTAACCCAGGCCCGGCGTATACAAGGCCAGCGCCATGAACTGATCGAAGCCGATCCAGCCGCCGGCCGCGGCAATGGTTTGCGCCACATGGCTGTGCAGGGCGCTCGTTAAACTGTAGGCTGTTGTCATCACAGCCCGAATTGTCCTCGAATGTCCGCACCCGCTCCTGCCCGCACCGTTCTAGTCACTGGCGCCGCCAAAAGATTGGGTCGCGAAATTGCGCTGGCGCTGGCCAAAGACGGTTGGCAGGTGGCCGTGCACTACCGGGATTCACTGGAAGAAGCCACCAAGACCGTGGCTGACTGCGCCCAATTGGCCGGCCGCAGTGCCGCTTTTCGGGCCAATCTGACAAATGAGACGGCAGTCCGCAATTTGCTGCCAAAAGTGATCCAGCAATTCGGCCGGGTCGACGCGGTGGTCAACAGCGCTTCCACTTTTGAACACGACACGGTGGCCAGTTTCAGCTTTGCCGCCATGGACAAGCACTTGCGCAGCAACACCGGGGCCGCCATTATTCTGGCGCAGGCCCTGCATGCCCATGTGCTGGGCCGCGATGGGTCGGCCAGCGCGCAAGCGCGCCGGCCGCTGGGCGTGGTGGTTAATCTGCTGGACCAGAAACTGTGGAACCAGAACCCCGATTTTTTAAGCTACACGCTGTCCAAGGCGGCGCTGGAAGCCGCCACCACCATGCTGGCCATGGGACTGAGCCCGCAGCTTCGGGTCGTCGGCGTGGCGCCCGGCCTGACCCTCACCAGCCACCTGCTGAGCCAGAAGAAGTTCGAGGCGCTGCACCAGTTGTCGCCCTTGGGCCGTTCCTCAACCGCCGCCGATGTGGCAGCCACGGTCAAATTTGCGATCGACAACCAATCCATCACCGGCACCACCCTGCTGGTCGATGGCGGCCAGCACCTGATGAAATTCGAACGCGATTTCTCCCTGCTGTGATGCCCAGGTACTCAGACACGGAAATATCGAAACATGAAAGCGCGTCTTCGCACCCATGCCGTCGTTGCAAGCCTTGCAGGCCGCGCCGTCGCTGAGCTCCGGCCCTTCGGCCCGTCCAAGTCTGCTCAGCAGACTTGGAGCCGCGGGCCTCAGCCTCGCCATAGCTACAGCTATGTCTGCGGTTTGCGCCTAGGCCTGAGCGCGAATCCATCGCTTTCATTTTGTTCCGACACCTCTGTGTCTGAGTACTAGCAGCGAACCGATACCTTTTTTACGGTACTTCACCATGCCCCATACCCCAGGTCGCCAGACCCTCACGCTTACCGGTTTGCGGTTCAATGCCAGCTTGGGCATTTTGGAGCTGGAAAAATCGGCGCCGCAACCGATTCAGGTCGATGCCGAACTCAACCTCGGCCAGCAACCCCTGCTGCCGCACGACGACGACATCAAGCGCGTGCTGGATTACCGCATGGTGCGCCAGATCATCATCAACGAGTGCACCGCCGAACATGTCCATTTGCTGGAAACCCTGATCGGCAAGCTCGCCAACCGTTTGCTGCAATTGCCGGGCGTGCTGGGCGTGCGGGTGAAAATTGCGAAACTGGAAATTTTCGATGACTGCGAGGTGGCGATTCGGGTGGAGACCGGGGAGTGGTAATTCCCCCACTCACTCGGTTTTTTTCCACTCACACCCCCCGCCAACTACGATTTGCGCGACCCAGGACCGCACATGGCTGAATGCGAATTGAGGTTTGTTCAATGATAGGAGGGGAAAATAATGGCACGCGATGTATACACAGTCACGGTCACCCACGACGGACTTGGAAAAAGCAGAGTAATAACAGGTTCCAATCAGTTCGTTGTGCGAGAAAAGGCGGGGGCGCTGGAACAAGAGTGGAACGTGGCATGGTCCCGCAAGCAGGCGGCTCTGCAAGACAGAGAGAAGAAGGAGGCAAATCGTCAGGCTGATCTGCGCAACAAACAACAGTCTAGAGAAGAGCTGCAGTCCTATAAGGAAGATCAAGCCAAAACGGCCCAGGAGCGCACCCAGGAGGCGGTTGACGCCATTGATGCGGTCAAGGGCTTGCTGACTCACACCCTTTCGGTAAACGACATGGTGAATTGGGACAGGCTCAAGCGCCGAGAAAAATTTTCTCAACCCAGACCAAGACGGGCGCAGGTTGCCGAGCCAACTTACATTAACGTTCCACCCAAACCGGACCGCGCAGACAAACGTTTCAATGCCGATCTGGTCGCGTCGTCGAATCTGACATCCGTTCCACGCCAACCTTCTCCATTTGACCAAGAATTTCGTCCAGTCTTAGGTTTCTTTGCAAGGCTGTTTACCTCCGAAAAGCGCAAGCAGGAGATGGCTGACGCAGCTTGTCAACTTGCTCTTCCTGACTGGGTTGCGCGCTGCGCACAAGTGAATGTTGAAAATGAGCGACTATTGCAGGCCAAGTTTGATCGGATGACGGAATTATGGTGTGAAGCTAAACAAAAAGGAGAAGAGGAAAACGCACGCCTGAAAGCTCAACTGGACACTGAAACTGAGAGGGTGAAACTGTCATTTGAGCAAGATTTAAGTCGTTATCAGGCTGCCAAGACTGCTTTTGAGATTCAGCAGGAAGAACACAATCAAAGCATCGACAAACACAAGGCAAATTTTGAAGCGCTGGAGACCGGCGCTGTGTTTGATTATTTCGACCTGGTACTCAATGCCTCGGAGTATCCGGAGCACTTCCCGCGCGAATGGGAGATTGATTACTTGGCAGACATCAAAACTCTTGTGGTCAACTTCACGCTACCCGCGCCGTCGCACATGCCAACGCTAAAAGAGGTGAAGTACTTGGTAACTAGGGATGAGCTGAAAGAATCATTTTTCGGTGAGCGCGAAACCAATGCTCTTTACGACTCGGCTTTGTATCAAATCACATTAAGAACCGTGCATGAACTATTTGAGTCTGACTATGCCAACGCGCTGGACGCGATCGTCTTCAATGGCATTGTTCACGGGGTTGACAAGACCAATGGACATAACACCACGGCCTGCGTGTTGTCACTACAGGCGAGCAAAGAGGAATTCATGGCGATCCAACTCGCCAACATCGACCCCAAGGCATGTTTCAAGAAGCTGAAAGGGGTTGGCAGCAGTCAACTGCATGGTCTGTCGCCGGTTGCCCCCATTCTGTGGATTGAAAAGTCCGACAGCAGATTCGTTGACGCCTATGCCGTTGCAGACGGCCTGGATGAAGCAACCAACCTGGCAGCGATGGACTGGGAAGACTTTGAGCACCTGGTACGTGAATTATTTGAAAAAGAGTTTCGCACTACCGGTGGCGAGGTGCGCATTACGCAGGCTAGCCGCGATGGTGGTGTTGATGCCGTCGCGTTTGATCCAGACCCGATAAGGGGAGGAAAAATTGTCATCCAGGCCAAGCGCTATACCAACGTGGTTGGAGTGTCGGCGGTGCGTGACTTGTACGGCACTGTCATGAATGAAGGTGCAACAAAAGGCATTCTTGTCACCACAGCAGACTACGGCGCTGATTCCTACGAGTTTGCCAAGGGGAAGCCGCTGACCTTGCTCAACGGAAGCAACTTGCTCCATTTGCTAGCAAAGCACGGGCATAAAGCGACCATTGATATTCAGGCTGCGCGTGCTAGTCAATGAGTCCCCGAATCGGTTTGTGGCTGAAAAACGCTGGCTTGTCGCGCATCGCCCCCCGCCGAGCGAAGGTTGGAATGCACGCATTGGTATCGACGTGATGGAACGCGCAAATGACGTTGCATCCCGCCAGCCGTCTTCCGTTTTCGCAGCGTGCTCTGGCACTTCTTTCGTTTAAACACACGGCCAAATACGGCTGTTGGCTCCCTCTTCCGCCCGGCGGGGCGGGAGAGGGCGGGGGAAGTGAGTGGGGAAAAAATAACGAAAAAATGAACAATCAAAGAGTAAGAGAAAATCGGTACTAATCGAATACAAGGAAAATGAATGAGTGCCGTCTGGATTGACAAGGAGGTCACTGATCCTGAGACAGAAATCAGGAAAGAACCGAAGATAGAGCGTGAAATCCACAAGCTCGAAAAGCGCCTGTGCCGCCAGGTCGGCCAGGCCATCATGGACTTCAACATGATTGAAGCCGGCGACCGCGTCATGGTCTGTGTCTCGGGCGGCAAGGACAGCTACGGACTGCTGGACATTTTGCTCAAATTGCAGGCTCGGGCGCCCGTTCGCTTCGAGCTGATCGCGGTCAACCTGGACCAGAAGCAGCCCGGCTTCCCGGACCACATCCTGCCGGCCTACCTGAAAAGTCTGGGGCTGCCGTTTCACATTGAAACGCAGGACACCTACAGCATCGTGAAGAAGGTCATTCCCGAAGGCAAGACCATGTGCAGTCTGTGCAGCCGTCTGCGCCGGGGCATTTTGTACCGGGTTGCGGACGAGCTACGGGTCACCAAGATCGCGCTGGGCCACCACCGCGACGACATGCTGCAAACCTTTTTTCTCAACATGTTCTTTGGCGGCAAGCTCAAGGGCATGCCGCCGAAACTGGTCAGCGACGATGGCGGCCATATCGTCATCCGGCCGCTGGCCAACGTGGCCGAGCAAGACCTGACGCGCTGGGCCGCGCATCGCCAGTTTCCGATCATCCCCTGCACCCTGTGCGGCAGCCAGGAAAATCTGCAGCGCCAGCAAATCGGCAACATGCTGCGCGACTGGGAAAAGAAATACCCCGGTCGCATCAAGAGCATGTTCACCGCGCTGCACAACGTGGTGCCTTCGCACCTGATGGACGCGTCGCTGCACAACTTCAAGGACATCCAGACCACCGGCGTGACCAACGCGGACGGCGACAAGATGTTTGACGCGGAAGAATTTCCGCTGGCCTCCTTGCCCAATCTGCAAGTGCTCAAGCTTTAGGTCAAGCCATGCAAGCGACCCGCATCATTGCCATCCGCCACGGCGAGACCGCCTGGAACGTGGACACCCGCATCCAGGGACAACTTGATATCGAGCTGAACGAAACCGGGCGCTGGCAGGCGCGCCGGCTGGCACGGGCGCTGGCCGGCGAGGAGATTGGCGCCATCTACTCCAGCCATTTGCGGCGCGCCTGGGACACGGCGCACGCGATCGCCCGGGTCAGCGGGCCGGCGCCGCAAGCCCACGAGGGTTTGCGCGAGCGCGGTTTTGGCGTCTTTCAGGGCAAGACCTTTACTGAAATCGAAGCGGTCTGGCCGGAACAAGCCCGCTGCTGGCGCCGGCGCGACCCACATTGGGCACCCGAGAACGGCGAGTCGCTGCTGGCGTTGCGCGAACGCATCGTGCAAACCGTCTCCGAATTGGCCCAACGGCACGAAGGCGAACAAATTGTGCTGGTGGCCCATGGCGGGGTGCTGGACGTGCTGTACCGCGCCGCCACCGGTCAGGACTTGCAGACCCAGCGCAGCTGGAACCTGGGCAACGCCACCATCAACCGCTTGCTCTGGACGCCCGACGGCCTGACACTGGTGGGCTGGGCCGACAGCCGCCATCTGGAGGACGATGAAGCACTTGACGAAACCACCACCTGAGCCGGTGAACGCGGCTCTGCCGGGGCGCCTCAGCCGGCTGGAACTGCTGCTGATGGCGGTGGCCGCACTGGCAACCGTCACCAGCGTGCTGGGCCTGCAAACGCTGCACTTCATCTTCAAGCCACTCACCATGCTGCTGGCCATTCTGCTGGTCGCTGTGCGAGCCCGCCAATCGCCCACGGCCAGCCGCTTCGACACCTTGCTGCTGGCGGCGCTGGCGGCCTCGCTGGCCGGCGATGTTTTCCTGATGCTGCCCGGCAACTACTTCATACCGGGCCTGGCCTCATTCCTGGTGGCGCATCTTTTCTACATTGCCCTGTTCCGCCGCGGCGTGCCCTGGTTTGCCAGCCGTCGAGCCCTGCTCGGCACGCTGGCGGTAGGTTCCGCCATGTACCTCTGGGTCTGGAGCGGCCTGGCCGACCCGGTGCTGAAACTGGCGGTGGCCGCCTACGTCAGTGTGATCGCGCTGATGGTGGCGCAGGCCATTGGCCGGGCCGTGGTGCAGCGCGATGCGGCCGCTAGCGCCGTGGCACTGGGCGCCTGCATCTTCATGCTGAGCGACGCACTGATTGCCATCAACCGCTTCGTGCAGCCGCTACCGTTGGTGTCTTTATGGGTGCTGACCAGCTATTACCTGGCGCAAATCCTGATGGTCCACAACGCCCGACCGCCCAGCCCGCCAGGTGGCGCCTGTTCAGGCACCAAATAGTTCCGCGTCGCGATTGGGCGGCGCAACGCCCAGGTGCCGGTAGGCGGCCAGCGTAGCGATGCGGCCGCGCGGCGTGCGCTGCAAATAGCCTTGCTGGATCAGATAGGGCTCGATCACGTCTTCAATCGTCTCGCGCTCTTCACCGATGCTGGCGGCGATGTTGTCGAGGCCCACCGGGCCACCGTCAAAGCGATGGATCACGGCTTCGAGCAATTTGCGGTCCATCAGGTCGAAACCCTGCGGATCGACATCCAGCATCGCCAGCGCGCGGTTGGCGATATCCAGCGTGATCTCGCCTATGCCTTTGACGTCGGCATAATCGCGCACCCGGCGCAGCAGCCGGTTCGCGATGCGCGGCGTGCCGCGTGAACGCCGCGCAATTTCGAAGCCGCCTTTGTCGTCCGTCGAAACCTTGAGCAGACCGGCGCTGCGCCTGACGATCAGCGCCAGCTCTTCGGGGCTGTAAAACTCCAGCCTGGAGACAATGCCGAAGCGATCGCGCAGCGGATTGGTCAGCATGCCGGCGCGCGTGGTGGCTCCCACCAGTGTAAAAGGCTGCAAATCGAGCTTGATGGAGCGCGCCGCCGGCCCCTCGCCGATCATGATGTCGATCTTGTAGTCTTCCAGCGCGGGGTAAAGAATTTCCTCCACCACGGGACTCAGGCGGTGAATCTCGTCAATGAAAAGAACGTCGTTCTTTTCCAGGTTGGTCAGCAAGGCGGCCAGGTCCTTGGGTTTTTCCAGCACCGGACCGCTGGTCTGGCGCAGGTTCACGCCCAGCTCGTGCGCGATGATGTGCGACAACGTGGTTTTGCCCAGGCCGGGCGGACCAAACAGCAGGACATGGTCCAGCGCCTCGTCGCGCATCTTGGCGGCGCTGATGAAAATCTCCAGTTGCTCGCGCACCTTGCCCTGACCCACGTATTCGCTCAGCAGCTTGGGTCGCAGGGCACGCTCCACCGCCTCCTCGTTGGGCGAGGCGGGTGCGCCAGACAGCATGCGTTTGGCGGGCGCTGGGGAGAAGTCGTCGGTCTGAATGCTCACGGCGGTTGCGGTCTGCTGAAGGAGGCTTGACTATAGCGTGCAGCTTAAGCCGACTAGCGCGCCAACGCCTTGAGCGCCAACTTGATGCCATCGCTGACACCCACCTCGGCCGGCAGCGCCTTCAGCGACGCCGCCGCTTCCTTGTCGCTGTAACCCAGTGCCAGCAGGGCTTGCAGGATGTCGACCTGGTCGGCGTTGGCGACGTTGGCCGAGACGCCGATATCCGCTCCGAGCTTGCCTTTGAGTTCCAGCAGCAGGCGTTCCGCCGTCTTCTTGCCGATGCCCGGCACCTTGATCAGGCGCCCTGCTTCCTGCAGCGTCACGGCCTGCGCCAGTTCGGCCACACTCATGCCGGACAGCACCGACAAGGCGGTGCGGGGACCGACGCCGGAGATCTTGATCAGCTGGCGAAAGGCCTCGCGCTCCGGGGCACTGGAAAATCCGTAAAGAATTTGCGCGTCCTCGCGCACCACGAAGTGCGTCAACAAACTCACCTTGGCGCCCAGCTCCGGCAGGTTGTAAAAGGTGCTCATGGGCACATGCACCTCATAGCCGACACCCATGCAATCGACCATCACCTGTGGTGGATTTTTGTCGCACAGGGTGCCCGTTAGTTTGCCTATCATTTATTGCCTATCATGGATAACCTATTTCAGGAATTATCAACTTGATTCTCAGACACTTGTTTTCCCCGCCCAACAACACCCGCCTGTCCCACCTGTGCGGCCCCATGGACGAACACTTGCGCACCATCGAGGTGGCCTTGCAAGTCAAGATTGCGCACCGCCATGAGCAGTTCAAGGTGGATGGCAACAAGGCCAATGCCAAGCGTGGCATGGAGATGCTGCAAGCCCTGTACGAGATGGCGGCGCGCCCGATCGAGCCGGCCACCGTGCAGTTGATGCTGGCCGGCGACGCCGACCTGGACGGCGCTGACAGCGTGACCTTGAAAACCAAGCGCAACGACCTGAAAGCCCGCACCCTGAACCAGGCCACTTACCTGGACAGCATCGCCGGCCACGACATCACCTTCGGCATCGGCCCGGCCGGCACCGGCAAAACCTATCTGGCCGTAGCGATGGCGGTGGACGCCTTGCAGCGCAGCACCGTGCAGCGCATTGTGCTGACGCGCCCGGCGGTGGAAGCGGGCGAGCGCCTGGGCTACTTGCCGGGCGACCTGGCGCAAAAAATCGACCCCTATCTGCGCCCCCTGTACGACGCGCTGTACGACTTGATGGGTTTCGAGCAGGTGCAAAAGGCCCTGGAACGGCAAACCATCGAGATCGCCCCGCTGGCCTTCATGCGCGGACGCACCCTGAACACCGCCTTCGTGATTCTGGACGAGGCGCAAAACACCACGCCCGAGCAGATGAAGATGTTCCTGACCCGCATCGGCTTTGGCTCCAAGGCGGTGGTGACAGGCGACGTAAGCCAGATCGACCTGCCCAAAACCCAGCTCAGCGGCCTGATCGACGCCGAGCGCGTGCTCAAGCGCGTGCCGGGCATTGCCATCTGCCGCTTCACCAGCGCCGATGTGGTGCGCCATCCGCTGGTCGCGCGCATTGTCGATGCTTACGATTCGTCGCGCAAAAGAGCTGCGTCGCTGCCCTGAATCATGCTCAACCGTCTGACACTGTCATTGCAATTCGGCAAGTTCCCGGATGCAGCGGCGCACCGCGCCGCACTACCTCGCCACCAGGTGACGCGCTGGATTCGCCATGCCCTGCAAAGTGACGCCGAGATCACGGTGCGCGTGGTCGATGCGGAGGAAGGCCGGGCCTTGAACCGCGACTACCGGCACAAGGACTACGCCACCAATGTGCTGACCTTCGACTACGCGCAACAGCCCATCGTCAGCGCCGACCTGGTGTTATGCGCCCCGGTCGTGGCAACCGAGGCCCGGGAGAACGGCAAGACGCTGCAAGCCCACTACGCGCACCTGCTGGTGCACGGGGTCTTGCACGCGCAAGGCTGGGAGCACGAGAGCAACGTCACTGACGCGCTGGCGATGGAAGCACGCGAGGCGCTGATCCTTGCCGGCTTGGGGTTTGACAACCCCTACCAAGAAATGTCCCAGCACTAGCTCAGACACCGAGGTATCTGAGCACTGGCAATCGTCGGGCGTGGCGGGCGGGCGGCGCCAGCCCGACCGCTGTTGCCTCTTACTGGGACAGAATCCAGCCGACCAGATTCTTGATCTCGGCCGCGTCCTTGGTGGCGATGACTTTGTGTTCTTCTTCGGTGCCATCTTGCTGCTTGACCTTGGGCGCTTTGGTCACGGCGTCTATCAGTTTGGCCTCGGCATCTGCTTTGCCCTTCCATTTCGCCGCTATCTTCTTGAATGAAGCCGCTTTTTTGTCCTTGTCTATCGCATGGCATTTCAGGCAGTCACTCTTCTTTGCCAACGCCGCAGCGGCGTCGGCATTGACGGCGGCGTAGGAAGCGCTGGAAAACGCGACCGCCACAACACCCAGGACTGACAAAGCGACCAGTTTTTGAGGAATTGAAAGTTTCATTGCAAGGTTTCCTTTTGAGTTCCGTCTCATTGCATTTGACGGATGAATACCATCATTGACACCGATAACAGCCTGCGGGTCGGGATGACCAAAACAGGTGCCGCATCATTTTGCGCGGCTTCAAGGCGCTGCTTGACAACATCTGAGAGGTCTCTGATCTGGGTCAACGCAAAAGTGGTCAGTCCGGACACCAGGGCCGATCACACCCGAGTGGCTTCGAATTTCACCGCATATAAAAAATGTTCCCTGCTTTGCCTCCGTATCCCGTTGATTGCACGGGACTTTCCTGTTTTTACGCGTAAAAATGTATATAAAAATTGTACTTTGATTCACTAAAAATCATCAAAAACCAACTTCCACCTTCTGCGAACTCATGTAAGTAATTGATATTTAATAGGATTTAGATAGATTTTGGATGTGGCACGGGGCTTGCGTTCAGTCTCTCGCAAGCACGAGATGCCGGAGGTAAACCAAATGAATGAGAAAGCCAAGATCCTGGTCGTTGACGACGAGGAGGTCATTCGACTCAGTTATCTCCGAGCCCTCTCCGGAGAACGGTGCAAGGTGGAGGCGGTAAATAACGGCAGCGATGCCCTGCAAATGATGGGGCAGTATCCGTTCGATGTCGTGCTGCTGGATCAGCGCATGCCAGGAATCGACGGCATGTCGGTGTTGAAGACCATCAAGGAAAAGTGGCCCGATAGCGAGGTGATCATGATCACCGGGTACCCCGCGGTTGAGTCCGCCAAGGAGGCGGTAACCCTGGGCGCCTATGACTACCTGGCCAAGCCGATAGGCCCGGACGACGTCATCAACGCGGCCAACGGCGCCATGCAACATAAAAGGTGGGCTTTGCACCATGAACGCCAGGCGCAGTGCGCCAACGTTCGGTAGCGATCAAACGATGTGGGAAATGTGTTTCGGACTTGTAGCAATTTTGCTGCTGAAGCTGTTTTGATGAAGGAGAAATGTCATGGGTGCTCTGCGTAAGGTGCTGGTTGTCGATGACGACCCCGTGGTCGGCAAGAGTTTCAACCGCGTTCTTTCCGAAGAAAAAGGCTATCGGGTCATCACCGCCCAAAATGCCGCCGAAGCGTTGGAGAGGCTGCGCGAACAAGAATACGACGTCGTCTTTACCGACATCAAGATGCCCGGCATGGACGGCGTCGAATTGACGGAACGGGTGAAGGCCAGCCGGCCCTGGACACCCGTGGTCATTGTGACCGGTTATGGCACCACCGCCAATGAGGAAAGGGCCAAGGCGGCAGGCGTATCGGACTTTATACACAAACCCCTGTCGCCTGAAATGATTGAGGAAAGCGCCGTTCAAGCGCTGCGCCACCCGGCGCCAGAAAGTGTTGTCAAGGCAAGCGCGAGCCCGCTCCAAAGTGTCCCGGGCGAGGCGCCTGAAGAGGGTGGCAGGATCAAGAACATCGCCCTTTTCCTGGCCGCTCCCTTCATCGGTTTGGCTTATGCCGTGATGCTCCCCTTCGTCGGCCTTGGCATGCTGGCCTGGCTTGGCGGGCGGGCCTTGCTGACGAAGACTCCTAAAGAATGAAGCTTTGAGCTACATCACAAATCCCGCAATGAATTCTCACGCCAGAAATAGGCAAACCGCATCCGGGGGAGACAATCTTCCGGATGGTTTTGTTGCCGGCAAAAATCAACAGATAGGGGAACCCGAATGAAAAGCTCCCGCACGATGGGCCACCTGCTCCAGTCATCCCGCGCCATGCGTCTGATGGTGACGAGCCTGCTTGCGCTGGTCCTGACCTTTGTGGGTTTGAACGCCCACGCGGCCCAGGCCGAGTTGTCCAAGGAGGACAAAGCTTGCCTGTCTTGTCACGACAAGGAGGGTTTGGTCAAAACACTGGAGAGCGGAGAAATTCTCTCCCTGGGTATTTCGACCAAAGCCTACGTCGAGTCGATGCACCTCGGAACCAGTTGCGAGGACTGTCATTCGAATCTCGACGGAAAAACCCATGGCAAGGTAAAGAAGCCGATCAGCAGCAAACGCGATTTCTCGCTCACCATGCGTGAAACCTGCCGCGACTGTCACAAGAAGAAATTCACGCAGTACGAAGACAGCGTCCACGCAGCGTCGATAAAAGCCGGCAGCAAGAAGGCTCCTTTATGTTCCGATTGCCACAATCCGCATACCGTGCGCTCGGTAAAAATCGTCGCGCCGATCACGGACACCCCTTGCGCCAAATGCCACCAGGATATCTTCAAGGCCTATGCCAAGGATGTCCATGGCCAGGAGCGTATTGCCAAAGGCATCAGCGCCCCGCTGTGCGCGGGTTGCCACCAGGCGCATGCCGTCCAGGCCGCCTCCTTGGGCGATGGCGTGAAAGACGCCTGCCTTGCCTGCCACAAAGAGGCGGTAACTCAGCACAAGGACTGGTTGCCCAATACGGCACTGCACTTTGAGGCGATCTCCTGCCCGGTCTGTCATGCGCCGGATGCGCAACGCCGGGTCAATCTCAGGCTCTATGACGGCACGGCAAAACGCCAGGTGGCGGAAAAAACCGGTGTGCCGAAATTCCAAAAACGTACCGATGCCGCCGACAGCAAGGACATGGGTCTGGACGAGCGGGCCTTGTGGAGCTTGCTGAAGGAATTCAATCAGGACGGCGGCGACGGCAAAATGGTGTTGCGCGGCCGCCTGGAAGTGCGCTCGGGCGTCGAAGCCCATCAGTTGAGCGACAAGTCCAAAGCCATCAAGGACTGCGATACCTGCCACAAGGAAGGTGCCGCCGCCTTTCAAAGCGTGACGCTGACGATCGCCGGTCCGGATGGCAGGCCGTTGCGCCATGGCATCCAGAAAGATGTGTTGAATTCCTTGACCTCGATGGACTCGGTGCGCGGGTTTTACGCCATCGGCAGCACCCGCATCAAGCTGCTCGACACCTTGCTGGTACTGGTCTTGCTGGGCGCCATCAGCGTACCGCTGGGGCACATGACGATCAAGCGCTTGTTCAAGAGCGTAAGGGAAAAACTCGAGGCCGAGAGACTCGCGGCCCTTGCGACTGCCGACCAGCCAGCGCCAACCGGCCATCGTCAGGCCGATGACAACGTCTCAAAATAGCAGGAAATCGCCATGCAAAAACTCTATATCCATCCCCTCCCGGTCAGGCTCTGGCACTGGACCAACGCCTTCGGTTTCGTCCTGCTGATCGCCACCGGGCTGCAGATCAGGTACCTGGACCTGGTCCAGGTGCTGTCGTTCAGGACGGCGGTGGTCGCCCACAACTGGATTGGCTTTGTCCTGATCGCCAATTTTTTTGTCTGGCTGGGCTTCTATCTGTTCACCGACAAGATCAAGGTCTATCACCCTGAATTGAGTCCGCGAAAGTACTTCCAGGCCAGCTTCCGGCAGATGCAGTTCTATGGCTATGGCATTTTCAGGGGCGAGCCCAATCCGCATCATCCCAGCGCCTACCGCAAATTCAATGCCTTGCAAAGCATGATGTACCAGATCATCATGATGCTGCTGGTGCCTATCATGTTCTTCACGGGCTTGCTGATGTGGGACGTGACGCGCTTTTCTTCCATGGTGGAACTGTTCGGCGGCGTGCGCGTCGTCGACACCGTGCACGTTCTGCTGTTCATCGTATTCAGCGGCTTCATCATCGTGCACGTTTACCTGGCCAGCCTGGGCCACACGCCGACGGCACATTTCAAGGCCATGATCACCGGCTACGAGGAACTCGAAGACGAACCGAAAACTGGTGCCGGCTCCTGAAAAATGGCGGCGCGCCGTTGCGCGCTGCTCAGCGGTACCTCAGTTCAGGAGGGCTGGGATTCGTCGGGGCCGTACTCGGTGTCGCGGACCCGAATGTTGTACTTCTTCATCAGGGCCTGAAAATTGGAGCGCTGCATGCCGGTTTCTTCCGCGCTTTTGGTGACGTTGGACGCGTTTCGTTTCAGCGTCTCCTGAATAAACAGTTTTTCAACATCCTCCACCGATTTCTCCCTGGCGATTTTCTTCAATCGCTTGAGGTCCTCACCGGTTCTCGGGACTTCCAGATCAAGCCGCGGCGAAGAATCGATGATGTTGACCAGGTGCGCCCGGTGAATGACTTTGTCGGAAGCCAGGATCACGGCCCGATGTATCGTGTTTTCCAATTCCCTGACGTTGCCCGGCCAGTCATAGTTGACCAGCGTGCTCATGGCGGCCTCCGAAATTTCGGACACCGGCTTTTCCAGTTCATTGCAGAACGTCTTGAGGAAGTGAAAAGCCAGTGCCGGGATGTCGTCGCGGCGTTCTCTCAAGGCCGGCGCGTGGATCGGAAAGACATTGATCCGGTAGTAGAGATCCTCCCGGAAGGTTCCTTCGGCGACCATCGCCTTGAGATCCTTGTTGGTGGCGGTGATCAGTCTGACATTGGTCTTCTGGGTGACGGTGCTGCCGACCGCCCTGAATTCGCGCTCCTGGATGACGCGCAGCAATTTGGCCTGCGTTGCCAGCGGGATATTGCCGAACTCGTCAAGGAAAAGAGTGCCATTGTTGGCGATCTCGAACATGCCGCGCTTGTTCACCACCGCGCCGGTAAAAGAGCCCTTGGTGTGTCCGAACAATTCGCTTTCCAGCAGATTCTCGCTGAGCGTGTTGCAATCCACGGTGACAAACGGCTGGTCCTTGCGCAGACTGTTGTAATGAATGGCCCGGGCAATCATTTCCTTGCCGGTTCCGCTCTCCCCGGTGATCAGCACGGTGGTGTTGGTAGGCGCGCACTTGGCAATCAGTCCATAGACCGCCTGCATCGGCGCACTGGCGCCAATGATGTTCTCAAAACGGTATTTGGAGCCGACTTCGGTCTTCAGATTGCGGTTCTCCTGCAGCAAGCGGCGTCGCTCCAGCGCGCGATCCACCACGTGCTTGAGTTCATCCGGGTCAAACGGTTTAGGCAGGTAATCAAACGCGCCCAGCTTCATGGCCTTGACCGCGGTCTGAATCTGGGACAGCCCGGTCACCATGATCACGTCAACGTCAGGATGTCTCTCCTTCACCTGCTGCAACACCTCCAGGCCGTCGACGCCAGGCATCATGATGTCGAGAATCATCAGGTCGTACTCGGTCTCGTCGACTTTCCTCAAGGCCTCCTGGCCGTCCAGCGTGGAATCAACGAGATAACTGCTGTCGCTGAGGATGCGCCGACAACTCCGGATGACAATTTCCTCGTCGTCAACAATCAGAATTCTGGCACTCATGGGCTACTCTCATCTGGATGGCGTTCGGTTTCATTAAAAGGCGGCGTTATCGGCAGATAGACATGAAAAGTAGTACCCGCGCCAACAACGCTTTCAACACTGATCCTGCCGCCGTGGGCTTTGACAATGCCATAACTGACCGACAAGCCCAGTCCGGTTCCCTTGCCAACCTCCTTGGAGGTAAAAAACGGATCGAAAATCCGCTGTAGATTGGCTTGCGGAATACCGCAACCGGTGTCGCTGACGGCGATTTCAACCATCGGGAAGGATTCGGACTCCGGCTTTTTCGAGCTACCGGCAATCAGGGCACGGCTTTCCACCGAAATCTTGCCTTTGCCTTCAATCGCTTGCTGGGCGTTGACCAGCAAGTTCATGACGACCTGTTTCAGCAGATCGGCGTCTCCCCACACCTGGGGCAAATCGGGATCGAGCTTGGTCGCGATCTCGATCTGCTTCAAGGAGGCTGGACGCTCGACAAAGCGCACGGTGTCTTCAATCACCTGGTTGAGGTTGAAAAACCCCTTCACCGGAACCTTCTCCCGCGCGAAGTCAAGCAGCCGCTTGATGATGCTGGCACAGCGCTTGGTCTCGCGGATCACCAGGTCCAAATCCTCCGCGTCCTCGCTCCCCTCCGGCGCTTTCTTGCGCATCAAGGAGGTGAAAGTCAGTACGCCGGTCAGCGGGTTATTTAACTCATGGGCAATGCCGGACGCCAGCACGCCGATCGAAGCCAGTTTTTCGCCTTGCGCGACCTCGGCCTTGGCGGCCAGAAGCTCCTGCGTCCTCTGCGCAACTTTCTGCTCCAGTGTTTGCACCAATTCCTGCATCTCTCGTCGTGATTCATTGAGGGCGCCGGTCATCTGGTTGAAAGAGCCGGCAACGCGCCCAAATTCATCATCACTGCGCACCGGAATATTTTGGTCTAGGCTGCCGGCAGCGATCTTCTTGGCACCGGACTCCAGGTCTTTCAGGGGCACGTAGATCAGGCGCTGAAGCAAGACGCCGATGCTGATGGAGAAAAGGAGAATGAAGCCGACCGAGCTGCCAATGACGTGAACGGCGTGCGTCTTCATTGACTGGTCCAGCTCATCCAGGGAGTAGGCAATATCGACGATGCCAAGCACCGACTGACTGACCGGGTGCTCATGGCATGACGCCGATGAGCAGGAGGGCTCGTTGCGTATCGCGTGCATGGTGCCAAGAACTCGGTGCCCGTCCGCTGTTTCAATTATTTTCCAGCGCTTGTCGTCGGGGACCTGCTTCAGGGGCTGACTGGTCAGGTGGCAGTTGATGCAGGGCTCGTCTTTTTGTTCAACCGAGTACCCAACTTCTGATTTGCGGTTTGAATGAATGATCGTGCCGTCCTTGCTGATCACCCGGATACGCTCAATGCCTTTTTGCTTGCTGATGTCCTCGATGATCTTCTCAACAATGTCACGCTTGTTCACCAACATCGTATAGCGGGTGCTGGCAACCACCATTTCTGCAATTTGGGTGACATGTCTGGAAACCACGCTTTGCAGGTCTTCCTGCCGGTGTTTCAGAAACAGCAGCGTGAACAGGACCATCGCCATTGAAAGGACAATGATCAGATACAGACTGATTTTGAACCTGAGACTATTTTTGGGCATTTAGCAGGCGAACCCCATGCGCGAGAACGATTATGACATCGCCCTGCCAAATCACGGGGGTCAAACTGCCTCCTATTGATGTGGCTCAGGTGCCATGCGCAAAGGAATCGTCACCGGCCCATCGTTCACCAGATGGACCTGCATATCGGCACCGAATTGCCCGGTCTGCACGTTGGGGTGCACCCGTCTGGCCTGGGCCACAAAATACTCGTACAGCCGGCGTCCCTGGTCCGGTCTTGCCGCAGCCGTGAAACTCGGTCGGTTGCCACCCGAAGCATCGGCGGCCAGCGTGAACTGGCTCACCACCAGCAGGCCTCCCGCGGTGCCGCGACCGTCCATGTCCTGCACGCTGCGATTCATCTTGCCGGCCGCATCGCTGAAAATGCGCAGCTTGCCGATCTTGGCCAGCATTTTTTCGCACTCGACTTCACTGTCGCCGCACTCGGCGCACAGCAGTACCAGCAGGCCGGCGTCGATCTCTCCCACCACTTGGCCATCAATCACGACGCGCGCCGTACTGACCCGTTGCAAGAGAGCCATCATGCCGGGCAACCAGAGAACTTCATAGCAGGTCCCGGGCGTCGTCAAAATGCGCCTCGACGTCGCTGGGCAGCAACTGGATGGTGGCGCGCAAGCCCGGCACCGCGCTCATCAGCGCCTGCTCGACACTGGTGCGCACCGCGGCGGCACGCCCCAGCGACCAACTGGCCGGCATGTGCATGTGCAAGTCGACAAAGCGGCGCTGGCCCGAGCGGCGGCTGGTGACGTGGTCAAAACGGATGGTGTGGTGGTCAAAATCCGCCAGCGTCTTCTCGATCTCGCGCAACACCTCGGGCTCCACCGCCTCGTCCATCAAGCCCTGCGATGAGCGCCACATCAAGTGAACGCCTTCCCAAAGGATATTCAGTGCCACCCCGATGGCGGCCACGGCATCAAGCCAGACCCAACCGGTCAGCGCCACGCCGGCCAGGCCCAGTACCACGCCAGCCGAGGTCCAGACATCCGTCACCAGGTGCTTGGCATCGGCCTCCAGGGCGATCGAGCGATGCGCCTTGGCGGCACTGAACATGACCCAGGCCAGCAAACCGTTGAGTGCCGAACTCAGCACCGACAGGGCCAGGCCCCAACCCAGGTCCTGCAAAGGTTGCGGCTCCAACAGTCTTGAGGCAGCGGCCCAAATAATGCCGACGGCCACGCCAACAATCAAAGCGCCTTCGAAACCGCTGGAGAAATATTCCGCCTTGTGGTGGCCATAAGGATGATCTTCATCCGCCGGGCGCTGCGCAATGGTCACCATCATCAGCGCAAAGATGGCGCTCGCCAGGTTCACAAACGACTCCATCGCATCCGACAGCAAACCAACCGAGTCGGTGACGTACCAAGCCAGTGTTTTCAGAACGATGGTGATGACCGCCACCGAGATCGAGGCCCACAGCAGGCGTTGCGGCGTCAAGAAACGGATCGGCAGGAGTGAAATCATGGAGTCTCAGCCCAGCGTGACCTTGGCAAACTTGCGCTTGCCGACCTGTAGCACGTAAGTGCCAGCGCCCAGCTTCAGTCCTTTGTCGCTGACCACGCTGGAATCGACGCGCACACCGCCGCCATCGATCAGGCGATTGCCTTCGCCGCCCGAGGCCGCCAAACCAGCCAACTTGAGCACGGCGGCAATGCCCAGCGGGCCGCCCCTCTCACCCAGAGGCAAGGACAACTGGACAATCTGGTCCGGCACGCCGCCCTTGCTGCGGTTGATGAAATCCTGCTCGGCCGCATCGGCCGCCGCGTGCGAATGAAAGCGGGCGGTAATCTCCTTGGCCAGCGCCACTTTCGCCTCTTTCGGGTTGCGGCCGGCATCGACCTCGGCTTTTAAAGCGGCGATGTCGGCCTCGCTCCTGAAGCTGAGCAAGCTGTACCAGCGCCACATCAACAGGTCGGAAATGCTCAACACCTTGGCAAACATGGTGTTGGCGTCTTCCGAGATGCCGATGTAGTTGTTCTTGCTCTTGGACATTTTTTCAATGCCGTCCAGCCCTTCGAGCAGCGGCATGGTCAAAATGCATTGCGGCTCCTGGCCGTATTCGGCTTGCAGGTGACGCCCCACCAGCAAATTGAATTTTTGATCGGTCCCCCCCAGTTCCAGATCGCTTTTTAGTGCCACCGAGTCGTAGCCCTGCATCAGCGGGTACAGGAACTCATGCACGCTGATCGGAACGCCCGCCTTGAAGCGCTCATGAAAATCATTGCGCTCCATCATCCGGGCCACCGTGTACCTGGCCGCCAGTTCAATCATGCCACGCGAGCCCAAGGCATCACCCCACTCGCTGTTGTAGCGAATCTCGGTTCGGGACGGATCCAGCACCATGGCAGCCTGACGATAGTAGGTCTGGGCATTGAGTTCGATCTGCTCCCGGCTCAAGGGGGGGCGGGTATTGTTGCGGCCCGAGGGGTCACCAATCAGGGTCGTGAAATCGCCGATCAGAAAGATCACCGTGTGCCCCAAGTCCTGCAACTGACGCATTTTGTTCAGCACCACGGTATGGCCAAGGTGGATGTCGGGCGCCGTCGGATCCAAGCCCAGCTTGATGCGCAGCGGCTTGCCAGTGGCCTCGGAACGCGCCAGCTTCCTGACCCAATCCTCTTGCGGAATCAGTTCTTCGCAAGCCCGCAAAGACACGGCAAGCGCCTCCCGAACACAATCTGTTACAGGAAATTCGGGGGCCAGTGCTTGATTCATAAGGGTTTTTCTTGATGCGACGGGATGGAGCGAAGTTATACTCTGCGCTTGCTCAAGTACGGGATTTTAATTCGACCCGCCTGCGTACCTTCGTTGTCTGTCCGGTTGCACACCAACCAACCCTCACCTGGAACCGTTCTTTTGATAAACAGCCTTGTTGACGCCGGAACTGCTTTCCTGACTTTTTCCGGCCGGACTGTCAAACAATACCCCAAACGAATTACGGCGTTCGTCGCCGCGTTACTGCTCGCTGGCGGCGGCGGCGCCTTTGCGGTGGCCACCCTGGCACCGGATGCGTCCGAGTTGCCGGTGCGGGAAGTCCTGGAGTCGGTACCCACCCTGGCTCTCAATATTCCGTCCGACCTGGACCTCCAGACCTTGAAGCTTTTCAGATCGGAGGTCACGCGCTCCAGCGACACCGCCGATACCTTGCTCAGTCGCCTGGGCGTTGACGATGCATCCGCTGCCGCCTTCCTTCGCTCCGATACCATTGCGCGCCAAATATTGCTTGGTCGCAACGGCCGCAACGTGACCGCTGAAACTGACGATAACAACCACTTGCTGAAACTCAGTGCGCGCTGGAGCCCGGAAGACAACGGGAACTTTAACCGTCTGGTGCTTGAGAAGACACCCCAAGGTTTTCAATCACGCATTGAAATCGCTGCCTTGACCGCCTCGTCCCGGCTCGCCAGCGGCACCATCCAGAGCTCGCTGTTTGCAGCCACTGACGATGCCAAAATCCCGGACAGCATCGCCACTCAACTGGCGGAGATTTTCTCTGGTGACATCGACTTCCACCGCGCGCTGCGCAAGGGCGACCGGTTTTCGGTTGTTTACGAAACCCTTGAGGGCGACGGCGAACCACTGCGGACCGGGCGCGTGTTGAGCGCCGAGTTTGTCAACAACGGCAAGACTTTCCAGGCCATGTGGTTCAAGGACTCGGTGACCGCCGGCGCGCCAACTGCCGATGCTTCGCGTGCCGCCGACGCCCGCGGCAAGGGCGGCTATTACACGCTGGACGGGCAAAGCCTGCGCCGCGCCTTTCTCGCCTCGCCGATGGAATTCTCCCGGATCACGAGCGGCTTCAAGATGCGCTTTCACCCTATCCTGCAAACCATGCGGGCTCACCAGGGCGTCGACTACGGTGCGCCAACGGGCACACCGGTGCGTAGCGTTGGTGATGGCGTGGTGGAATTTGCCGGCGTCCAAAATGGCTACGGCAACGTGATCATCCTGAAGCACCGCAACAACTACAACACGGTGTACGCCCATCTGAGCCGGATCAACGTCCGCAAAGGTGCCAGCGTAAGCCAGGGCCAGACCATCGGCGCAGTGGGCGCGACGGGCTGGGCCACCGGCCCTCATTTGCATTTTGAGTTCAGGGTCAATGGTGTTTACCGCGATCCGCTCACCATTGCCCGTCAAAGCGAGTCGATTCCCGTCTCCGCATCTGCCAAGCCCATGTTTACCCGCCTCGCGGCCGAGAACCGCATTGCGCTGGCAGCGGCGGCGTCGGTGCAACAGAGCAGCGCCCAATAGGGTTTGCGGCAAAGGCACACCAAGCGTGTCTGAGCTCTACGTCGGCCTGATGTCTGGCACCTCGCTGGACGGGGTAGACGGGGTCCTGGCGGACTTCTCGGGTGCCCGGCTGACCGTCCTGGCCCATGCCAGCGCGCCGTTTTCACCCGCTTTGACCCGGGAGTTACTCGCTCTCAACAGCCCATGCCGCAATGAGTTGCACCGCTCCGCCCTGGCCGCCAATGCGCTGGTGGGTGTTTACGCGCAAGTGGTGGCCAAGTTGCTTCAACAGTCCGGGATTGCCAGCGCTGCCATTACCGCCATCGGGGCCCACGGCCAGACTGTGCGCCACCGGCCACAAACGTACGGCGGCACCGGTTACACCCTGCAACTCAACAACCCCGCCCTGTTGGCTGAAATTACCGGCATCGACGTCGTTGCCGATTTTCGCAGCCGCGATGTCGCTGCCGGCGGACAAGGCGCTCCACTGGTGCCACCGTTTCACCAATCGGTATTCGGACGCTACGGCGAAACCGTCGCAGTGCTCAACATTGGCGGTATTTCCAACCTCACCGTGGTTGGCCCCGAACTGGCCGACGACGTGATGGGATTTGACTGCGGTCCCGGCAACGCACTGATAGACGCCTGGTGCCAGCAGCATCTTGGCCAGGCCTTTGATGCCAACGGCAACTGGGCAGCCAGCGGCCAGATTCATGCCGACCTGTTGGCCGCCTTGCTGGACGAACCCTACTTTGCCTTGCCAGTCCCCAAAAGCACCGGGCGCGACCTGTTCAACCCTGGCTGGCTGGCCGGAAAACTTGCAGGGTTTGGCGCTCTGGCGCCGGCCGATGTCCAAGCCACTTTGACGGAGCTGACCGCCAGCGTTTGTGCGGCAGGCATTCAGCGCTATGGACTTGAAAGCAAAAGTCTGATTGTGTGTGGCGGTGGCGCCTTCAACGGCCATCTGATGCGGCGACTACAGGCTCATTTACCGAACCTCCCCGTGCAATCTTCGCAAACCCGTGGATTGCCTCCGCTGCAGGTCGAGGCGGCCGCCTTTGCATGGCTGGCACGCAAGACTGTTTTGCGCGAAACAGCCAGTCTAAAAACGGTAACGGGCGCCCAAGGCGCCCGCATCCTGGGAGCGGTTTACCCGGCCTAAGCGGGACCGCCCCGCAAGGTTAGGAGAAGCTCGAGCCGCAGCCGCAGGTGGTGGTGGCGTTGGGGTTCTTGATCACGAACTGCGCGCCCTGCAGATCTTCCTTGTAATCAATCTCGGCGCCAACCAGATACTGATAGCTCATGGCGTCGATCAACAAGGACACGCCATTCTTGGTCATGGTGGTGTCGTCCTCATTGGTGATCTCGTCAAAAGTGAAACCATACTGAAAACCAGAACAGCCGCCACCCTGCACGAACACGCGCAATTTCAGGTCAGGGTTGCCCTCTTCGGCGATCAGATCGGCCACTTTCGCGGCTGCGCTGTCCGTGAAAAGAATCGGGCTCGGCATATCAATTTCGACGTTTTCCGCGACGACGCTCATGGTATTTCCTTTTAAAGTGTTCAGAACAGAACTGGCTTGGCTGTCGCCTAGCTGCGGACTGTTCCGCAAGTTTTCAATGTCAATTATATTAATACTACAGCAATTCGCTCAACAATTCAGCTAGCTGTTATTTGCCGCCAATTTGAGTGTGGGTTTTTCTTCGCTTTCAAGGGTCGGGCACAATTGCCCGCCGATGATCGCTCCCTGATGCATCTCCAGCGCGCTGTAGTGGACATCCCCCTGGATACGCGCCTTGGGCTGCAATTCCAGCATGACGCGCGCGTGCACCGGCCCTTTGACCGTACCGTTGACGATGATGTGGTCGGCGCGGATGCCGCCGATCACGCTGGCGGTCTCGGAGATCACCAGGATGCTGGCCTGCTCGTCCTTGGCGCTGATATCCCCGACCACCGCACCATCAATCCGCAAACCGTCACAAAACTTGAGGTTTCCGTCAATCTCGCTGCCCTCCGCAATCAGGCTTCGAATGGGAGGCTGCTTTTTCTTGTTGAACACGTAACTACCCCACGATGTGTTGAAAAATACCCTGGACTACAACTTGATGGATTGCACCGCCTTGGTAACCGCACCATCCATCACTTTGGCGCCAACGCCCTTGATCTGGGTGGCTGGCGGCAATTCCAAAACACCCTCCAGGCGACCGTACTGCTTGAGCTTGATGGCCTGGCCACCGCCCGGCAGGGTTGCCATCCACGGCTTGCCATTTTGCACGCCGGTGAACGTCAACTCCAGCCGGCCATTGAATTCCGGCGGATTCTTCCGAGCCTGGATCACCAGCACCTGCCATCTTATTTCATGTCCATTGCGAACCTCGGCCTGCAGGCCACGTATCACAATGCCCTCAACGCCGGCGCTCGGTATCAACTTCTCGAAAAAACCCAAATCGTCACGCAAACTCTGGATTTCCGCTTCAAGCTGCTTGTTCAGGCTCGCCAGTCTTTCCTGCGCCACTTTTTCGGAGGTCATCATAGTGCCAGACGTGTTGGCGATCAACTGCGCTTGATCACGCTGCGCCGTCAGGGTCACCACCTGCGCCCGCAAGCTCACCAGTTCGGAGCGCAATTGCTGTAGTTCTTCCTTGGTATCACCATCGAGCCCGGCAATGTCCTTGCCAAATTCAAAAGCCCACAGACCAATGGCCGCGCAAAAACCAAGAACGATTGCCAGCACGGCCCAACGAAACGGCCAGGGCAAGGCACTGCGCACCGACATGCGCGGGGCGCTGACAGTCAAGCGGCGGAGAAACAGGCGGAGTCGCATGGCGCGGTGAGTATGGGGCGCTGAGTCTAACAGCCGGAAAGCAAACAGCCGCCGGAACCTGCATTCTGGCGGCTGTTGCTTGACAACACCTGGTTGCCGTAATGTCGTCTGAAATTAGCGCTTGCTGAACTGCTTGCGGCGACGGGCGCCGTGGAAGCCAACCTTCTTGCGCTCGACTTCACGGGCATCGCGCGTGACAAAACCAGCTTTGCTCAGCTCGGACTTGAGCGTTGCATCGTAGTCGATCAGGGCGCGGGTAATACCGTGGCGCACGGCACCGGCCTGGCCTGATTCGCCACCGCCGGCAACGTTGACCATGATGTCAAAGGTCTGGGCGTGGTTGGTCAAAAACAGGGGTTGCTTGCAAATCATGATGGAGGTTTGACGACCGAAGAACTTTTCGATGTCTTTGCCATTGACCACGATCTGGCCGGAGCCCTTCTTGAGAAATACACGAGCCACGCTGGATTTGCGACGGCCGGTACCATTGTTCCATTCACCAATCATATCGAAGCTCCTTAAATTTCCAACACTTTGGGTTGCTGGGCAGTGTGCGGATGCTCGGCACCACCGTACACCTTGAGCTTCTTGATCATGGCGTAGCCCAGCGGGCCTTTTGGCAGCATGCCCTTGACGGCTTTTTCCAAAGCGCGGCCAGGGAACTTGGCTTGCATGTCGCGGAAGTTGATGGCGGAAATGCCACCCGGATAGCCGGAGTGGCTGTAATACACTTTGTCAAGCGGCTTGGCGCCGGTGACGCGCAGCTGGGCTGCATTGATGACGACAATAAAGTCGCCGGTGTCGACGTGAGGCGTGTAAATGGCCTTGTGTTTGCCGCGCAAACGGAGAGCAACTTCGCTGGCTACTCGTCCGAGGACCTTATCGGTCGCGTCAATCACAAACCACTCGTGCACCACGTCAGCGGGTTTTGCGCTGAAGGTCTTGGTCATGAGTTTTCTCTAAAAAAGAGGGTTTGCCGGGCTCTTTTCCACGGTCGGCGTTCCTCTGATGGGAATCTCTTAGGTGGGATTGAAACTTCGCCGCGGAGCCACAAAAGCGCTGCGAAGCCGAGCATTATAAGAGATTTCGCCAAAACTCCGGCTTTTACCTTGGCAGGCGAATCCTTTGCCCCCTGACGGGCGGGCCATTGCCCGGACCGGGCGCAAGACGGGAGCAGTCCGGTCGCGGTTACCATGTTGGCATGTTCAGTTATCGCCACGCCTTCCATGCCGGCAACCACGCCGACGTACTTAAACACATGGTGCTGATTGCCATTTTGCGGTATTTGCGGCAAAAGGACACGGCTCTGACGGTCTTCGACACCCATGCCGGGGCCGGCTTGTACCGGCTTGACGGTGACTATGCGCAGACCAGTGGCGAAGCGACCGACGGTGTTTTACGCCTGATCGCCGCGCTGGAAAAACCTGTCGTCGCCAGCGCCAAAGCGTCGGCCGCTGCAAAATCATTAGCCAATGGCGTGGCACCGATGATCCAGGACTACCTTGATCTGGTGGCCGGCTTCAATACGGCGGGCAGCCGCAAGATCTATCCCGGTTCGCCCTTCATCATTCAGCGTCTGCTGGGTGAGCGCGACAAGCTCAAATTGTTCGAGTTGCATCCGACCGACGCCAAAACCCTGTCCTCCAACATTGCCCAACTGGAAGCCGGACGCCAGGTCGCGGTGTTGCGCGAGGATGGCTTTGAGGGTCTGAAGAAATTTCTGCCGCCACCGGCACGCCGGGCGCTGGTATTGAGCGACCCCAGCTACGAGATAAAAAACGACTACGCCCGTGTGGTGGCCATGGTCGCTGATTCGCTGGCCCGATTTGCCACCGGTACTTATGCCGTCTGGTATCCGATCATTCCGCGACCCGAGGCACACGACGTCCCGCGCAAACTGAAAACACTGGCCACCAAAGCCGGCAAGAATTGGCTGCATGCGAGCTTGACGGTCAAATCAAGCAAGTTGACCTCGAATGAAGCCGGCGAGGTGATACGCCCGGGTCTGCCCGCCAGCGGCATGTTCATCATCAACCCGCCACATACCCTGAAGGCAGGACTCCAACTGGCACTGCCGCAGTTGGCAGCCCTCCTCGGTCAGGATCAGCACGCCGCGTCAACTCTTGAGTCCGGCACTTGAATATCATCGGTAGATCAAATCCTCAAAATGAACCACGAAAGCAAAGCAAATGGCTAAAGGAATGATTCTGGCGGCCGGCCAGGGTACCCGCGTGCGTCCCTTGACGCGAGACCTGCCCAAACCGATGGTCCCGATTCTGGGCAAACCGGTGATGGAGTACCTGATTGAGCATCTGGCGCGTCACGGCATCACCGAAATCATGGTGAATGTGGCTTGGCATCACCAGAAGATCGAAGAATATTTTGGCGACGGGCACCGCTGGGGCGTGCAAATAGGTTATTCCTACGAGGGCATTCGCGACCACGGCGACATCCTGCCGCGGCCCATGGGTTCAGCCGGCGGCATGCGGCGCATCCAGGATTTCAGCGGCTTCTTTGATGAGACCATGCTGGTGCTGTGCGGCGACGCACTGATTGATCTGGACATCACGGCGGCACTGGCAGAACACAAGGCGAAGAATGCCATCGCCAGCGTGGTGGCGCTGGACGTACCCCTGGCGGATGTACAAAGCTACGGCATTGTGGTGGCGGCAGCGGACGGGCATATCCAGTCCTTTCAGGAAAAGCCGAAACCGGCAGAGGCCAAATCCACACTGGCCAGTACCGGCATCTATATCTTCGAGCCCGCCGCGCTGGAATTGGTGCCGTCCAACACGGTCTACGACATCGGCTCGCAATTGTTTCCCGACCTGGTCGAGCATGGCCTGCCGTTCTTTGCCCAGAACCGCCCTTTCAACTGGATCGACATCGGCCGCGTCAGCGACTACTGGTCGGTCCTGCAGCGCGTACTGCGGGGCGAGGTAGCCCAGATGTGCATGCCGGGGCGGCAAATCAAACCCGGCATCTGGGTTGGCCTCAACACCTCCGTTCCGTGGGACAAGGTCAATATCGAGGGGCCGGTCTACATTGGTTCGAGCGTGCGCATCGAGCCCGGTGCCACCATCACCGGTCCGGCCTGGATCGGGCATGGCAGCCATATCCGCACCGGCGCCAAGGTAGTACGCAGCATTTTGTTCGAGTACACCCGCATCGCCGCCGACATGCGGTTTTTCGAGATGATCGTCTCGCCCGACTACTGCGTCGACCGCTACGGCGAAACAACCTACCGGGGCGACGACACCGCCCAGTTGCGCTGGGGCGATGCCAGGGCATGAATAACATGACACACACCACGCTACTGCAACCGGTTGTCCTGTCCGGCGGCTCCGGCACCCGCCTGTGGCCGCTCTCGCGCGAGAAATATCCCAAGCAACTGCTGCCCCTGATGGGCGCCGACTCGCTGCTGCAGGCCACCGTGCGCCGGGTCGACGGGATCACGGGCTGCACCTTGGCAGCGACCATGGTGGTATGCAACGAGGACTACCGCTTTGTCATCGCCGAACAACTGCGCCTGATGGGCAAGCCAGGCTCCATCGTGCTCGAACCCATTGGAAGAAATACCGCGCCGGCACTCACCCTGGCCGCGCTGGCAGCCAGTAAAAATGGCGCAGACCCGGTCTTGCTGGTGATGCCGGCCGACCACATCATCACCGACCTGGCGGCGTTCCAGAGCGTGGTGCGCCAGGGTGCCGTCTTGGCGGCCAAGGATGCCATCGTCACCTTTGGCATCACGCCCGATGCGCCCGAGACCGGTTATGGCTACATCCAGGCGGGCGCCCGCTACGCCGCCGCGGCGGAACCCGCCAGCCCGGCCCGACAGATCGCCCGGTTTGTCGAGAAGCCGGACCTGGCCACCGCGCAAGCTTACTTGGCGAGCGGCTCCTACCTCTGGAACAGCGGCCTGTTCATGATGCGTGCCTCCGTCTGGCTGGCCGCCATGGGCCATTGTCGGCCTGACATTCTGGCGGCCTGCAAAAGCGCTTGGGCGCAAGGCTCGACCGATGGCGAGTTTGTCCGGGTTGACAAAGCCGCCTTCACCGCTTGCCCGTCGGATTCGATCGACTACGCGGTGATGGAACGCATCGCCGCCAATCTGGCCAGTCCAGGCGCTGGGGCGCTCCCGGCCGGTGTCGTGATCCCGCTGGCGGCCGGCTGGTCGGACGTTGGCGCATGGGATGCGCTGTGGCAGGTACTGCCCAAGGATGGGTCGGGTAACGTCAGCCAGGGCGATGTGCTGCTGCAAGACTGCCACCAGACACTGGCCTTGTCCGAAGGGCGCCTGGTGGCTTGCGTCGGCGTCGACAACCTGGTGGTGGTGGAAACGGCGGATGCCGTCTTGGTCGCGCACAAGGACAAGACGCAGGACGTCAAGAAAATCGTCGACAGCCTTAAAAAGAGCGGCCGCGCCGAGGGCTCCATTCACCGCAAGGTGTTTCGCCCCTGGGGCTGGTACGACAGTGTCGACGCTGGCGAGCGTTTTCAGGTCAAGCGCATTGTGGTCAAGCCGGGGGCCACACTGTCGCTGCAAATGCACCACCACCGCGCCGAACACTGGATTGTGGTGCGCGGCACCGCCAAGGTGACACGCGGGGAAGAAACCCTGCTGCTGTCGGAGAATGAATCGACCTTTATTCCGCTGGGCACCACCCACCGTCTGGAGAACCCGGGTCGCCTGCCGCTGGAGATCATTGAAGTGCAGTCAGGCTCTTACTTGGGCGAGGATGACATCGTCCGGTTCGAGGATGTGTACGGTCGATAGAGCGGGGCTGGTTGGGGACAGAGCTGGCGGACTTCCTGTTTCCAGTTGAGGACAGAGCTGGCCCACTTCGTGTGGCTGCGGTCTGTCCCGCAAAGAAATAGGTTTGTCACTGCGGTCTGTCCCGCAATGTTTTATAAAGCCCTCTGAATGATGATCTTCTGAACGTCGGAGGTGCCTTCGTAGATCTGGCAGACCCGCACATCGCGGTAAATACGTTCCACCGGGAAGTCGCTGACGACGCCGTAGCCGCCCAGGGTCTGGATGGCGACACTGCAAACCTGTTCCGCCATCTCGCTGGCGAACAATTTGGCCATGGCGGCCTCCTTGAGGCAGGGGCGACCGGCATCGCGCAGACTGGCGGCATGCCAGATCAGTTGGCGCGCCGCCTCGATCCGGGTCGCGCATTCGGCCAGCCTGAAACCGACCGCTTGGTGGTTGAAGATGGCAGTGCCAAAGCTCTGGCGCTCTTTGGCGTAGGCAATGGCCACGTCCAGCGCACTGCGGGCCATGCCGACACTCTGCGCCGCGATGCCGATGCGCCCGCCTTCGAGTCCGCCGAGTGCAATCCCGTAGCCTTCACCTTCGGCACCAATCAGGTTCTCAGCCGGGATCCGGCAGTTGTCAAAGTTGATTTGCGCGGTGTCGCTGGAATGCTGACCCAGTTTGTCCTCCAACCGCGCCACCGCGTAGCCGGGCGTGTTGGTGGGCACCAAAAAGGCGCTCATGCCTTTCTTGCCGGCGCCCTTATCCGTCACTGCAATGACGATCGCAACATCACCGTTTTTGCCACTGGTGATGAACTGCTTGACGCCGTTGATGACGTAGCCGCCACCCTCTTTCAGCGCCGTGGTGCGCAGGCCCGAGGCATCGCTGCCGACATGCGGCTCGGTCAGGCAGAACGCACCCAGCAGTTGGCCTTGCGCCAGCGGTTCCAGCCATTGCTTCTGCTGCGCCGCGTTGCCAAACTTCATCAAGATGGCGTTGACCGGGCAGTTGGTCACGCTGATCACGGTGCTGGTGCCTCCGTCACCGGCGGCGATTTCTTCCAGCACCAGGGCCAGCGTCAAGTAATCCAGCCCGGCACCGCCCAGCTCTTCGGGCACGCAAATGCCGTAAGCCCCCAGCGCCGCCAGGCCCTGGTGGGCGGCTTTGGGGAAGGTGTGATCCTTGTCCCACTGGGCGGCGTTGGGCCACAGCTCGGCCTGTGCAAAAGCGCGAACCGCGTCGCGCACCATTTCCTGGTCTTGGGTCAGCAGCATGTGTGCTCCGGTTATTCAAACAAAGTTACCAGCCGTCGAACGCCATACCATCCCAGCGAAGGTAGGGCACGTCCTGGCAGCTGTGTTGCGGCTTGCGGCTCTTCTGCGCGGCCAGCGTTTGGCGCATGGCACGCACACTGTCCGGCACTGGCAGAGGTGCGGCTGAAGTACCCATGTCGGTCTGGACCCAGCCGGGATGGATCAGCACAAACTGCGCCCGCGGGTAGTCGGGCTGCGCTGCCACCACGGCCATGTTCAGCGCGGCCTTGCTGACGCGGTAGACCCAGCCGCGGCTGCTGGCGGTGCCATCAATCCAGCCCATGTCACTGGACAAAAAGGCGAACTGCCCGTTCGCCTCTTCCACCCAGGGTGCCACCTGCGGCAACGCCTGCATGGCACCCAGCACGTTGGTGTGCATCATGGCATCAAAGGCTTGCTGCGTGGGCGGGGCGCTGGCCGCCTCGGCAGCAAACACACCCGCCACGTACCAAGCCAGATCCAGCTTCTCGCCGTCGAGTTGCCAGCTCAGACCGCTGATGCTGGCAGGGTTGGCCACGTCCAGCTTGATGGCCTGAGCACCGAGGTCGCGCAGGCGCGTCAGCCCGGCGTCGTCGCGGGCGGTGGCGATCACGCGGTCGCCGGCTTCCAGGTACTGGCGCACCAGTTCCAGACCGATGCCACGCGATGCGCCGATGACAAAAACATTCACGGCAGCCAGCTAATTTACAGCATCTCCAGCGCCACGGCGGTGCCCTCGCCGCCACCGATGCACAGCGTGGCGACGCCTTTTTTCAGGCCGCGCGCCTGCAGCGCGTACATCAAGGTGACCATGATGCGCGCGCCGCTGCAGCCTATCGGGTGACCCAGGGCACAGGCGCCGCCGTTGACGTTGACGATGTCGTGGTTCAGCCCCAGTTCATGCATCAAGGCCATAGGCACCACGGCAAAGGCCTCGTTGACTTCCCACAGGTCCACCTCGGCAACGGCCCAGCCGGTCTTGGCCAGCAATTTTTTCACGGCACCGACCGGCGCGGTTGCGAACCAATTGGGCTCCTGCGCGTGCACGGCGTGACCGACAATGCGCGCCAGCGGCTTGCGTCCGAGCTTGGCGGCGGTCGAGGCACGCATCAGCACCAGGGCAGCGGCGCCGTCGTTGATGCTGGAACTGCTGGCGGCGGTGATGGTGCCGTCTTTTTTGAAGGCGGGCTTGAGGGTGGGTATTTTTTCAAGTTTGACTTTGCCGGGACCTTCGTCAACGGAAATCACCGTATCGCCGGCGCGGCCCTTGACGGTCACGGGCGTAATCTCTGCTGCGAACGCGCCAGATTTTGTAGCCGCCTGCGCCCGTTGCACGCTGGCGATCGCGAACTGGTCCTGCTGCTCACGGGTGAAGCCGTACTTGGCGGCGCAATCTTCGCCAAAAGTGCCCATGGAGCGGCCAGCCTCGTAGGCATCCTCCAGGCCATCGAGCATCATGTGGTCAAAAATGCGGTCGTGGCCGATGCGGTAGCCGCCCCGCGCCTTGGGCAGCAGGTAGGGCGCGTTGGTCATGCTTTCCATGCCGCCCGCCACCATCACATCCGCGCTGCCCGCCAGCAGCATGTCATGGGCGAACATGGCCGAGCGCATGCCAGAGCCGCACATCTTGGACAGCGTCACGGCACCGGCGCTGATCGGCAAACCGCCCTTGAACGCCGCCTGGCGGGCCGGCGCCTGGCCTTGCCCGGCCATCAGACAGTTGCCAAACAAAACTTCGTCGACCTGCTCTCCGGTCACGCCGGCACGTTGCACCGCGGCCCGGATGGCAGCCCCACCCAGATCATGGGCGGCAAGGCTTGAGAAATCGCCCTGAAAACTCCCCATGGGGGTGCGGGCGGCGCCGACGATAACGATTGAATCAGTCATGGTATTGATCTCCTGTTGCAGGGGTTGAAAAAACATTTTGAGCCGCCCTATCCAGGCGGCTCGGGGTTGAACCGTTTGTCGCGGTCATAAGGAAACACATCAAACACGTGGCCAGCCAGAATGCGCTCTTTGTGGCCTTGCCAAAAGTCCACCTCCAACAAGTCGGCGTGGTGCTTCATGAACGCATCGCGCACCGCCAGGTTGCCCAGCAGGAACGGGCCAAAAGTTTCCGGGAACACATCCTTGGCACCCACGCTGTACCAGACTTCCCCGGACATTTCTTCCTCCTCGTTGCGCGGCGTCGGCACTTTTCGGAAGTTGCAGTCGGTGATGTACTCGATCTCGTCGTAATCGTAAAACACCACCTTGCCGTGGCGTGTGATACCGAAGTTTTTCCACAGCATGTCGCCGGGAAATATATTCGCCGCCACCAGGTCCTTGATGGCGTTGCCGTACTCGACGACGGCGCGCTCAATCTGCTCGCGCGCCTGCACCGCAGCAGCGCCGCGCGGGTTGGCTTCGGTGCCGCCGGCGTCGAAGGCTTCCTGCAGATAGATGTTGAGGGGAATCATGCGTCGCTCGATGTAGACATGTTTGACGATGACTTCGATCAGGCCATCGCCATCGCGGTCACTGATCTCGAGCTGGCTGGGCGCGAACTTTTCGATCTCGGCGATCAACTCATCGTCAAAGCGGTCGCGCGGAAAGCCGACCTCGCTGTACTCCAGCGTGTCGGCCATGCGGCCAACGCGGTCATGCTGTTTGACCAGCAGGTACTTGCTTTTGATCTGCTCGCGGCTGGTGTCTTTTTGTGGCGGGTAAAAGTCCTTGATGACCTTGAACACGTAGGGAAACGACGGCAGGTCGAACACCAGCATCACCATGCCCTTGATGCCGGGGGCGATGCGGAACTTGTCGCTGGAGTGGCGCAGGTGATGCAGAAAATCACGGTAGAAAAGCGTCTTGCCTTGTTTCGCCAGCCCCAGTGCGTTGTAAATTTCATTGCGCGGCTTGCGCGGCATCATGCTGTGCAAAAACTGCACATAGGCCGACGGGATTTCCATCTCGACCATGAAATAGGCGCGCGCAAAACTGAACAGCATCAGCAAGTCATCTTCGCCAAACAAGGTGGCATCGACCACCAGTTTGCCGGCCCGGTCGTGCAGGACCGGCAGCGCAAACGCAAATTCTGTGAAGCCGTTGATCAGCTTGCCGACCACGTAGCAACCCTTGTTACGGAAGAACAGACCGGTGAGGACCTGGATCTGAAAGTTGGCACGCAGCCTGGCATCCCGCAGTTGCGCCAGCATGGCGGCCTGCACCCGCGCCGCATCGCGTTCCAGGTCGGCAAACGCCAGGCGCAGGTCGAAGTCGCGCAACATGCGCACCAGCACCTCCTGCAGGTTGGCGTTGGTCGGGTAATAGGCACGGTAGCTGGGGCGCGACGCCGGCTCGTCGTTCTCGATGTACTCGGTGCTGACGGCCGGCCGCACAAAGATGAAGTCGTTCTGGAAATAGCTGCGGTGCAGGATTTTGGTGGTGACCGAGTTGAAGAAGGTCTCGGCCAGCTCCGGCTGGTGGTGATTCACCAGCAAGCCGATGTAATGCAGTTTGATCTGTTGCCAGATGTCCATCGGCTGCTCACCGGCCTTGAATTCGCGCTCCAGCCGCCTCGAACATTCGCGCACCCTCAAGTCGTAAAACTCGATGCGCTCGCGCTGGGCGCGTTGCTGGCCGTGCCAGTCGGCGGTCTCGAAACGGTGCTTGGCGCGCGCCGACTCGGTGCGGAACAGGCGGTAGTGCCGGTTGAAGCCATCCATCATGGCTTTGGCGATGTCGTAGGCAATCGAGGAGTCAAGACGGGTCGGAAACATGATTGCTATCTATTCAGTAGCTTCTTACGCAATGAGGACGATCACTGGATCCGGTTTTATCAGTGATTACCGTCTCGACGGGTGGTATTCGCCACCGCGGCAACGGCAGCCTGGTAGCACCGCTCCAGATCATCCGGGCCGGTCACCGTCATCTGCAGGTCGTGCAGCAGGCCGTCGTGCACGCCATAAACCCAGCCATGCAGGGCGACGCTTTGAGCGCGCGCCCAGGCATCCTGCAGCACGGTGCTTTGCGCCACGTTGATGACTTGCTCGATCACATTGAGTTCCACCAGAGCGTCGTAGCGTGCAGGCTCTGGAATTTGGGCCAGCAAGTCACGGTGCCGATCGCGCACGTCCTGGACATGGATCAGCCAGTTGTCGGCCAGGCCAATGCGCACACCTTGCAACGCGGCCTGCACGCCGGAGCAGCCATAGTGCCCGACCACCATCACATGCTCGACCTTCAGGCGCTCGACTGCAAACTGAATGGTTGAAAGCGCATTCAGGTCGGAATGCACCACCACATTGGCGACATTGCGGTGCACAAAGACCTCGCCCGGCGCCAGGCCGGTGATCTGGTTGGCGGGCACCCGGCTGTCCGAGCAACCGATCCACATGTATTTGGGGTTCTGCTGGCTTTTCAGCCGGGTGAAGAAGCCGGGGCGCTCGCGCTCCATGCGCGCGGCCCAGGCCAGGTTGTGGTCGAACAGGTGTTGCAGGGAGGTGGTCATGCGAGGATATTAACGTTGCACTGACTCAGTGCCCCTTGGGGTCGAATGCCGCCCACTGAACACGGTCGATGACCCGGCCGTCCTTGATAGCGCTGCGCCGCAGATCGGCTTCCTTGACGTAGCCGCACTTGCGCGCGACCGCTTGCGAGCCTTCGTTCCAGGCAAAGATCGGCGCGTACAAGCGCGTCACCTCCGGCAGCGTCGCCCAGGCCCAAAAGGTAACCAGCGCCAGCGCCTCGGACGTGATGCCACGCCGCCAATGCGCTTGTCCGATCCAGTAGCCCACCTCAGCGTTACAGCGCAACCAGCCGTCTTCAGGGCGCACCGAAATACAGCCAACGACCTGCCCGCCCACGTCCACTCCCCATACATAGCCAAGTGAAGCCGGCCGCGCACCGCACCACCACTGCGCATCGGCCAGGGTGTAGGGCCGCGGAAAGCCTTCAAACAGATTGCGCCACACCGCCTCGTCGTCGGCATGCTGGCGCATCGACGCTGCGTCGGCTAGGGTCAGGGCGCGCAGGACACAGCGCGAACCCGATAGCACAGGCACATCAAGCGCACTCATTGAACGCGCTCCGATTCATGCCGCTGCTCCTGCTGCATTACATGGTCTCCGCAAACAGCTCGCGTCCAATCAGCATGCGGCGGATCTCGCTGGTGCCGGCGCCGATCTCGTACAGCTTGGCATCGCGCCACAGGCGCCCCAGGGGGTACTCGTTGATGTAACCGTTGCCGCCAAAGATCTGTACCCCTTCACCGGCCATCCAGGTGGCTTTTTCGGCGCACCACAAAATGACCGAGGCACAGTCCTTGCGCACCTGGCGCACGTGCTCGACACCCAACAGATCCAGGTTCTTGGCAACGGTGTAGGCAAACGATCGCCCGGCCTGCAGCACCGTGTACATGTCGGCCACCTTGCCTTGAATCAGCTGAAACTCACCGATGCTTTGGCCGAACTGCTTGCGGTCGTGAATGTAAGGCAGCACGTTGTCCATGACCGACTGCATGATGCCCAGCGGCCCGCCGGTGAGCACCGCGCGCTCGTAGTCCAGCCCGCTCATCAGCACTTTGGCGCCGCTGTTCAAACCACCCAGAATGTTCTGCGCCGGCACCTCCACATCCGTGAACACCAGTTCGCCGGTGTGCGAGCCGCGCATGCCCATCTTGTCGAGCTTTTGCGCCACTGAAAATCCTTTCATCCCTTTTTCGATCAGGAAGGCGGTGACACCGCGGGCGCCCAGTTCAGGTTCGGTCTTGGCATAGACCACCAGCGTGTCGGCATCGGGGCCGTTGGTGATCCACATCTTGCTGCCGTTGAGCAGGTAAAAGCCGCCCTTGTCCTGGGCCCTGAGTTTCATGCTGATGACGTCGCTGCCGGCACCCGGTTCGCTCATCGCCAGGGCCCCGACATGCTCGCCGGAAATCAGTTTGGGCAGGTATTTGCTGCGCTGCTCGGGCGTGCCGTTGCGCTTGATCTGATTCACGCAAAGATTGCTGTGCGCGCCATAGGAGAGGCCCACCGAGGCCGACGCGCGGGAGATTTCCTCCATCGCAATCATGTGCGCCAGATAGCCCATGTTGGCGCCGCCAAACTCCTCGCCCACCGTGATGCCCAGCAGCCCCATATCACCCATCTTGCGCCACAAGTCCATCGGAAACTGATCCAGCTTGTCAATCTCGCCGGCGCGCGGCGCGATCTCGGTTTGTGCAAATTCATGCACTGCATGGCGCAAGGCGTCAATGTCTTCACCAAGCTGAAAGTTGAGTCCCGGCATGTTCATGGTTTGTTTCCTTGTAAAAAAATTCCCAATTGCTTGGGGACAGAGCGGGTTCGCTTCGTGCAACCGCGGTCTGCCCCGCAAATTCCAAACGGTTGGGGACAGAGCTGGTTCGCTTCGCGTAACTGCGGTCTGTCCCACAAAATATCAGTATGTCTTCGGTACCGGCATCAGCGTTTGCTGCATCACCGCGCAAGCACTCTCCTGGCCATCGGAGGCAACGTGCGTAACGTCCACCCGGGTCACGATGATGCGGCGCCCGGCCTTCACCACTTGCCCGCTGGCCTGCATCTCGCCTCCCTGAAAAGCCGCCAAAAAATTGATCTTGTATTCCACCGTAGTGACCTCCATGCCCGGCGGCGCCTGCGTCAAGCCGGCATAGCCACCGGCAATATCGGCCAAGGCGCCGATCGCGCCGCCGTGAAAACCATCCTGCTGCTGCGTCACCTTGTCGGAGTACGGCAAGGCGATCTGGCACCGGCCCGACTCGACCCGTAGCAGCCGCGCGCCCAGGTGCCGCATCATGCCTTGTCGCTCGAAGCTGCTTTGCACACGCGCCAAGGGAGTCTGATCTGTCATCGGTATTCTTTCCTGTGGGTTGCGGCATGGCCCGGGCACGGGCTACTCGTTCCCGAGGTTTCGCTTTGCGGCCCGGTTCTTCGCCCCGCTCTTGCTGAGGCTTTTTGCCAGCAAGGCCTTGGCTTCACGCTGGTGCACCTTGAGCTCGTCGAGATTGGCCTGCAAGTCGGTCATCTGGGCTTCCAGCTGCTTTTGATGCTCGGCAATCACCAGCAAGAACTTGCGCAACTGCGGCCCGGTGTCCCGCGGGCTGTCGTACATGTCAATGATTTCCTTGGCCTCGGTCAGGCTCAAGCCGAGTCGTTTGGCACGCAGCGTCAGCTTCAAACGAGTGCGGTCGCGCCCGCTGTAGACCCGGTTGCGGCCACCGGGACCGGAGCGCTCGGGCTGCAGCAGACCCATGTCTTCATAAAAACGCATGGCCCGCGTGGTCAGGTCAAATTCGCGCGCCAGATCGCTGATGCTGTAAGTGATAGCCATAACTTGTGCTCGACAAAGGTGACAACGCAAATGGGCCTCCCCACCTACAATGTCGACCTTGATTGACGTTTACGTAAACGTCAATTATGGAGCAAATCAGGAGCCCCTTTGAATCCACCCGCCAACCGATCTACCGATGAACTCGAAAAGCAGTTGCACTATCCCCTGGGCGAGTTGCTGCCGGCCCCCGGCGCCAGCGTGACCGTGGCGCCCGGCGTGAAGTGGCTGCGCATGGCCTTGCCGTTCGCACTCAACCACATCAACCTGTGGCTGTTGCGCGATGAGATTGACGGCCGCGCCGGCTGGAGCGTGGTCGACTGCTGCATCAGCACCGAGCTGGCGAAGGCGCAATGGGAACAGATTTTCGCCAATGAGCTGGACGGACTGCCGATCCTGCGGGTGATCGTGACCCACATGCACCCCGACCACATCGGCCTGGCGTATTGGCTGTGCGAGCGCTGGCGGGTTCGTTTGTGGATCAGCGCCACCGACTTCAACCTGGCGCGCATCGGTAGCGAAGGGCCGACCGGTTTCGGTGGTGATACGGCGGCCGCTTTCTTCGCCTCCCATGGCCTGACTGACCCGGTTTCGGTGGCCAAAATAAGGGGGCGCGCCAACTATTTTCAGACCCTGGTCCCCTCGGTGCCGCGCCAGTACCGGCGTCTGATGGACGGCGACACCCTGACCATTGGCGCCCGGCAGTGGACCTGCATCGCCGGCTACGGTCATGCGCCGGAACACATCTCGCTGTACTGCCCTGAATTGCGGGTTTTGATCGGTGGCGACATGATGCTGCCGCGCATTTCCACCAACGTCAGCGTCTACGACCAGGAGCCCGAGTCCAACCCGCTCAGGCAATTTCTGGATTCGATCGACAAGTTCCGCGCACTCGACGCCGGCACACTGACGCTGCCGGCACACGGCAAACCGTTCACCGGTCTTTATCAGCGCATCGGGCAGCTACATGAGCACCATCGGGAGCGCTTGGCCGAAGTGATGCGGGCCTGCGAGGCCCAGCCTTGCAGCGCGGCCGACATGGTGCCGGTGCTGTTCAAACGCACGCTCGACCTGCATCAGACCACTTTTGCCATGGGCGAGTCGATCGCCCACCTGCATGCGCTGTGGTTTGAAGGCCGCTTGGGGCGCACGCTGGACAGCGATGGGGTGTATCGGTTCTACGCCCAGCGCGCTGGCGCTTGATCCTTGAGCTGACTGCGCAGCGTGGCGTAATCCGGCACCACGCTGCGCACCGTGGCCCAAAAGCGCGGGCTGTGGTCCATCACGCGCAAATGACTGAGTTCATGCGCCACCACGTAGTCAATGACCGCCTGGCGAAAATGAATCAGGCGCCAGTTGAGTCGAATCGAGCCGTCAATGTGGGCACTACCCCAGCGGGTAGCGGCATTGCTGAGCGACAACTTGCGCCACTGCACTTGCAGTTGCGGCGCAAAGTGATCCAGCCGCTCGGTGAAAACCCGCTTCGCTTGGCGCATCAGCCAGCCGCACACCGCGTCGCGAATTTGATCCGGCGTGGCGGCCGGCGGCAAACTGACCAGCAGAACCGGAACGGCAGCATCGGCCTTCAGTTCCACCCCGCCAGCAGCAGCCAAGGGGTGTGGCGGAGCCAGCCGCACCGTCAACGGCGCTCCCATGAAAAAAACCACGGCGCCGTCGCACCACTCGATGCGCTGGGCATCCAGGCGCTCGTGGCGCTCCCGCGTCTGACCCAGCTTCTTGAGGATCCAGTGCGACTTTTCCTGCAGGGCGGCGTCCACCTCGCGCAGCGGCACCCAGCGCGGAGCACTCACCACCAGACCTTCCGGACCAACCAGAAAACCAATGCTGCGCCGCTGGCGGCGCTTGAATTCATAAGCCACCAAGGTGTCGCACAGACGCGCTTCGCGATTGGCACGGGGATGGCAAAAACCCGGCCCGGCCTTCAGTTCGGCAGTGGCCGGCGCCGCTTTTTCTGGCTCCGGCGCCGGCTCCGGTGCAAATAGATCGAGCGTGAAGCGCAGCAAGGGGTGCATTGCGCTGCGACTACCGGTAGACCTCGGGATCGATGCGGCGCATCTCGGCTTCGATCCAGGCCTCGACTTCGCGCATCAGTTCCTTGGGTTCACGGCCGACGCTGGCAATCGGCTTGCCAATCGACACCTCGACGATGCCGGCGTGCTTGATGAAGCCCTGGCGCGGCCAGCATTTGCCCGACGACACCGCAATCGGCACCACCGGCGCACCGCTGTCCACCGCGAGGCGCGTGCCGGCGGTCTGGTAAGTGCCTTTCTGGCCGCGGGCCATGCGCGTGCCCTCGGGGAACAGGATGATCCAGGTGCCTTGGGCCAGCAACCGCTTGCCCTGCGCCACCACGTGCTTCAAGGCCTGCGCCCGCGATTCGCGGTCGATATGGATCATGTCCAGCCGCGCCATGGACCAGCCAAAAAAGGGAATGCGCAGCAGCTCGCGTTTGAAAACAAAGGCCAGCGGATGCGGCATCAGGGTCGGCAACAGCAGCGTCTCCAGCGTCGACTGGTGCTTGGACAGCAGAATCGCCGGGGTGGTCGCGCCCTGCGGCAGGTTTTCCAGGCCGCTGACCCGCACCTGAATGCCCAGAATCACGCGAGTGCCCCAAATAACCAGGCGAAACCAGTTGACGGCAAACCACCACAGCGGCGTGCGCTTGACCCAGACCGAAATCAGCACCAGCGTCAAGCCCCAGGGAATGACCGTCAGCAGCATCCACGCAAAGTGCAAGATTGACCGGATCAATGCCATCACGCTGTTGTACTCTCCCGGGCCAGCAGAAAATCAGCAAAGGCGGCCAGATCGGCATGCACCTGCGTCTCTTGGGGAAAGCTGTCTGGCAAGGTGCGCCCCCGGTAGGCAACCCCTTTGCCGGTCAGCACCAGATGCGGTTCGCAGCCGGCGGCGACCGCAGCCACGGCATCGCGCACGCTGTCGCCCACCATCGGCACTCCGTGCAGGTCAATCCCATAGCGCTCGCCAATCTGCTCGAACAGGCCCGGCTCCGGTTTGCGGCAGTGGCAGCCCTCGTCCGGTGCATGGGGACAGTAAAACACGGCGTCCACCCGGCCCCCCACGGTGGCCAGCAAGGCGTGCATTTTGGCGTGCATCGCATTGAGCGTGGAAACATCAAACAGGCCGCGCCCCAGGCCGGACTGGTTGGAGGCCAGGACGACGTGCCAGCCGGCATGGTTGAGGCGGGCAATCGCCTCCAGCGCACCCGGCAAAGGCGTCCATTCGTCCGGCGATTTGACATAGTCGTCGCTGTCTTGATTGACAGTGCCGTCGCGATCGAGGATGACCAGTTTCATGAGAGCCTTCGAAGTAAAAGACGACCTGCCGCCGGGCCGCCCCAAGGCAGGGCAGCCCCCTCGGGGCTGAGTCCTGCGGCTCCGGGCTTGCCTGCGCAGGCCGGGACGGAGCGAAGAGACGCTGACTCAGGAAGCGGCCTGTACAGCGACGACACAAAGTGCGGAGCGTGGGGGCTCATGTTGCTAGTTTGGCAAGATCGGCCACGCGGTTCATCGCTTCGTGCAGTCTTTTCAGCAGGCCCTGGCGATTCAGGCGTAAATCAAGCGCCTCGGCATTGACCATGACGCCGTCGAAGAAATCGTCCACCGGACCGCGCAGCGCAGCCAGGCTTTGCAGCGAGGCGGTGTAGTCACCGGCCTCGAACTGCGTCTGTGCTTTCGGCACCACGTCCTTCATCGCGGCAAACAGGGCGATCTCGGCCGGCTCCTTGAGCAGCACTTCGCTGACATGCGGATCGACGTCCTGTGCTTTTTTCAGGATGTTGCCGATGCGCTTGTTGGCGGCCGCCAGGGCGGCGGCTTCGGGCAGGGCGGCGAAGGCGCGCACCGCCGCCAAGCGCTTGGGCACCTCGCCCAGGCGCTGCGGCTGCAGCGCCAGTACGGCCTCGACTTCCTGCGCGCTGTAGCCCTGTTCTCGCAGGGAGCCGGCCAGGCGGTCAAAGACGAATGCGGCAACAAGCTCCGGCGTTTTCTGGTCAAGTTGGGATGGCGTTGTTGTTCTAGAAGTCTGACCGTCTGGTTTTGTCCATTCGCCCCTGATTTCATACCGCTCACAAGCATCGAAAGAGGTGCCAATCAACCACGAAACATCTAACGGCACATCCTGCTCGATCAGCATGCGAATCACACCCAGCGCATGACGCCGCAGGGCAAACGGATCCTTGTCGCCGGTGGGCAGATTGCCAATGCCGAACATGCCAACCAGGGTTTCCAGCTTGTCGGCCAGCGCGACGACGACTCCCACCAAATTGCGCGGCAACTCATCCCCGGCAAAGCGCGGCTTGTAGTGGTCTTCAATGGCAATCGCAATGCCTTCGTCGAGGCCGTCATGGCGCGCGTAGTAGCCGCCCATGATGCCTTGCAGTTCGGGGAACTCACCCACCATGTCGGTCAGCAGATCGGCCTTGGCCAGCCGCGCGGCAGTGTCTGCCTGCTGCGCCAGCAGCTCGCCACCGAGTTGCTGGCCGATGGCTTGGGCAATCGCGCGCACCCGCTCCATGCGCTGGCCTTGCGTGCCCAGCTTGTTGTGGTAGATCACTTTGTCCAACCCCGCCACGCGCGACGCCAACGTCTTCTTGCGATCCTGATCGAAGAAGAACTTGGCATCGGCCAGGCGTGGACGCACCACCCGTTCGTTACCACCAATCACGGCGCTGGCGTCGGCCGGGCTGATATTGCTGACGACCAGGAACTGGTTCGTCAGCTTGCCGGCGGCGTCCAGCAGCGGGAAGTACTTCTGGTTCGCTTTCATGGTCAGGATCAGGCACTCCTGCGGCACCTCAAGAAACTGCGGCTCGAACTGGCAGACCAGCACATTGGGGCGCTCCACCAGGCCGGTCACTTCGTCCAGCAGGGCTTCGTCTTCAATCGGGTGGGCACCATTGCCCACTTTGGCGGCGGCGGCCAGGAGCTGGCGCAGGATCTCGGCGCGGCGTTCGGCGAAGCTGGCAATCACGGCACCGTCACGGGCCAGCGTGGCGGCGTAAGCGTCGGCATCGGCGATCAGCACCGGCGACACGCGGGCTTCAAAGCGGTGGCCCTGGGTCGTGTTGCCGGCGGCCAGCCCCAACACCTTGATCGGCACCACGGTGCTGCCGTGCAGCGCCAGCAGACTGTGCGCCGGGCGCACAAAGTGCACGCTGCTCCAACCCGGCAGCTCGCAATCGGTTTCCAACTGGTAGCTCATGACCTTGGGGATCGGCAGCTTGTCGATCGCCTCTTCCAGAGCCTTCTGCAAACCGGTGTCCAGCGTGGCACCCGTGACCAGACTGTCGTAGAACAAGGCTTCGGCCTTGCCGTCGGGCGCTCGTCTGAGCGCCCTCACGGTAGCTGCCGGATCCGACAGATCGGCGCCCAGCGCCTGCAATTTCTTCAGCAGGGCAGGCGTCGCCTTGCCGGCGGCGTCCAGCCCGACCGACACCGGCATCAGCTTTTGCTGCACCGCCTTGTCGGCGGCCTTGCGCCAGACTTGCGTGACGTGCGCGGCCAGGCGGCGCGGCGAGGCGTAAGCGGTCACCACCGATTGCACGCTGGCCAAGCCCTGGCTGCGCAGTTGGTCGGCCAGTTGCGACGCAAAAGCATCGCCTAACTTTTTCAGCGCCTTCGGCGGCAGCTCTTCAACAAACAATTCAACAAGCAAATTTTGAGTAACCATGATTCCTGATTAGTTGAAGGCAGCGCCAATACAGCGGACTGTCAGCCTGTCATTGCGGCCCCGGATCAGGTCCGGGGTTATAACATCCGGCATCCATGGTTCCCGGGTCAAGTCCGGGATGACAAACACCAGTTTCATGCAGCCTTCTTTGTCATCTGCTGCACCCACTCGCGCGGGGCCATCGGGAAGCCCAGCCGCTCGCGGCTCTCAAAATAGCTTTGCGCCACGGCGCGCGCCAGATTGCGCAGGCGACCGATGTAGGCGGCACGCTCGGTCACGCTGATGGCGCCGCGTGCATCCAGCAAATTAAAGGTGTGCACACCTTTGAGCACCTGCTCGTAAGCCGGCAAGGCCAGTTGCTGTTCCATCAGGTACTTGGCCTGCCTCTCATGCGCGGTAAAAGCGGTGAACAGAAAATCGGCATCGGCGTGTTCGAAGTTGTAGGCCGACTGCTCTTTTTCATTTTGCAGATAGACGTCGCCATAAAGGATTTTGCCCCCACGCTCGCCCACTGCGTGTGGCTCGCTGGACAGGCCACTTCCAGAGTCAACGTCTCTTCGCCCCGTCCCGGCCTGCGCAGGCAGGCCCGGAGCCGCGGGACTCAGCCCCGAGTGGGCTGGGTCAGCTTGGGAGCGGCCCGGCGCTGACCCGGTGTCGGTCCACACCAGGTTATAGACATTGTCCACACCCTGCAAGTACATCGCCAGGCGCTCCAGACCGTAGGTAATTTCACCCGTGATGGGCTTGCAGTCCAGGCCGCCGACCTGCTGGAAGTAGGTGAACTGCGTCACTTCCATGCCATTGAGCCAAACCTCCCAGCCCAGGCCCCAGGCGCCCAGTGTCGGATTCTCCCAGTCGTCCTCGACAAAACGAATGTCGTTCTTCTTCAAATCAAATCCAAGCGCTTCCAGCGAGCCCAGGTACAGTTCCAGAATATTGGCCGGCGCCGGTTTCAGAACCACTTGGTACTGGTAATAGTGCTGCAGCCGATTCGGGTTTTCCCCGTAGCGGCCGTCCTTCGGGCGGCGGCTCGGCTGCACGTAGGCAGCCTTCCACGGCTCGGGTCCCAGTGCTCTCAAAAAAGTAGCTGTATGGGAGGTGCCGGCACCCACCTCCATGTCATAGGGCTGCAACAGCGCGCAGCCCTGGGCATCCCAGTAGGACTGCAGTTTCAAAATGATTTGCTGGAAAGTCAACATGACTGGGTGTGCTGCGACGCTCGCGTGTAAAAGCTCGATTTTACGGGCTCGATGGCTGCCGGCGTGGCGCAACCGCACCGTGGCGGGTCAGCGCTTTCGCAACTTGGCACGCCACGCCCACAAAACCAAGCCCAAAGCCCACAGCCAGAGGGGCCACAGACCCAGCCGGGAGACCCACCAGACGTAGGGCGTAACACCGGTTCGACCCTCCACCTCACCCACCAGAACCGCCCGGGTATCGCGTGCCGCGGCGGCAACGATGGTGCCCCGGTGGTCGACTATGGCGGTCACGCCGGTATTGGTTGCAAGAACAAGAGGACGTTCAAACTCCTTCGCCCGCATCCGTGCGATCTGCAGGTGCTGGTCCATCGCCAGACTGTTGCCGAACCAGGCGAGGTTGCTGACGTTGACGAAGATGCTGGGGGTCAGCGCCGGGTCGGCAAATTGCTGCGCCAGTTCCTCGCCAAACAGATCTTCGTAACAGATGTTGGGCGCCAGTTTTTGCCCCTGCCAGTCGAAGGGCGCCTGCTTGACGGCGCCGCGATTGAAGTCGCCCAGCGGGATGTTCATCATGGCGGTGAACCATTTGAAAAACGGCGGAATGAACTCACCAAACGGCACCAGATGCTGTTTGTCATAGCGCCAGGGCTGCGCCTGCCCTGGTTTCAGCCCCACCACCGAGTTGGTGTAACCCTGCTGGTAGTTGCCCAGAGGTGAACCGATCAGGGCCGCCTGCTGGCCTGTGCCAAAACGTTGTTGCAGCGCTTCCCAATAATCCGGCGGCAGCTGTTGCGGCAGCACCGGAATGGCGGTTTCAGGCGCAATCACCAGTGCCGTGCGGCTGCTTTGCAGTTGCTCCGCATACCACTGCAAGGCCTGCCGCACACCGGTGCTGGCCTCAAATTTTTCGTCCTGGGCAATATTGCCTTGCAATAGCGTGACACTCAGGCGACCACTGGCCGTTGACAGCTCGGGTGCCAACATTGAGTAGGCGAACGGCCACCCCAGCAGCGCCAGCGCAGCCGCCAGAGCGAGCACCCGATCGCGCCAGGGGCCACCTTGCCACGCTTGCACCAGTGTCATGGCCAGCCACGCCGACAGCGCGCACATGCCATAGACACCCAGCCAGGGCGCGTAGCCGGCCAACGGCCCGTCGACCTGCGCGTAACCCGAGGCACCCCACCCAAAACCGGTCAGCCAAGTGCCACGCGCCAATTCGGCCAGCAGCCACAGCGCTGCAAAAACAGTGGCGACCCAGGCCTTGCCGGCAGGCGCCAGAGCGACAAACAGGGCGCTGGCCGCAGCGTAGTACAAGGCCAGCAGAGCGCTCAGTGCCAGTACCGCCAGGGCTGCCAGAGGGGCGGGCAGGCCACCATAAGTGTGCAGCGAGACAAAAGTCCAGCCGACGCTGCCGAGCAACCAGGCAGTGCCGAACAACCAACCCGACAGCGCCGCCTGACGCCAGCTTCGGGTGCCCCGTAGCTGGCACACCAACAGCGCCAATGCCAGCCACTGAAGCCACCAAACCGGCTGACCGGGACGCAAGCCCGGCAGTTGCAAGGAGACGGACAGCGGCCAGGCCATGCTGGCCGCCTGGGCTGCGCCTGCCAGCAAGGCCAGCGCCATTCGCAACAGGCTGGGCCAGCGGTTCTGAGCGTTAAGAGGATTCATCAACCACGGGTGAAACCTTGAACCATTTGACGGCACCACCTTTGGTGTGCAGCACCACAAAATCGAGCCCGGCCAGCGTATACCGCTCGCCACGCTTGGGAACGTGCCCCATCTCATGGGCAATCAGACCGCCAATCGTGTCAAACTGGTCCTGCGGGTCGGTGCTGGTCAGCTTGACGCCAAAGGCATCGTCGACACGCGCTATCGTGGTGTCTCCGCTGACGCGGTAACTGCGATCCGCCAGACCATAAATATCGCCCTCGTCCTCGGCAATATCGAACTCATCCTCGATCTCGCCGACGATTTGCTCCAGTACGTCCTCAATCGTGATGAGGCCGGCAACGCGTCCGAATTCGTCGATCACGATGGCCTGATGGTTGCGGTTGCCCTGGAATTCACGCAGCAAATCGTTCAGCCCCTTGCTTTCCGGCACGAACACGGCGGGACGCAGCAAGGCCCGAATATTGAGTTCGGGGGCGCGCTGCAACTTGAGCAAGTCCTTGGCCAGCAGGACGCCAATGATGTTTTCGCGCTCACCCTGGTAGACCGGAAAGCGTGAGTGCGCGGTGTCGATCACGCCATGCAGCATGGCATCGTAGGGCTCGTCGATATTGACCAGATCCATGCGAGTGGCGGGCACCATCACGTCACCCGCCGTCAAATCGGCCATGCGGATCACGCCTTCCAGCATGACCCGCGAATCGGCGCCGATGATGTGGTTTTCTTCCGCCTCGGCCAGGGTCGCGATCAACTCCGCGGTGGAGTCCGGCCCCGGGTGAATGAACTCAGCCAGTTTTTGCAGAAACGTGCGTTTGTCTTCTCGGTCAGGATGTCGCGCAGGATGGGGGTCTGACACAGTGGGAAAAGCAGGACATGCGGTTGTTGACGACCCTAAAGGATAGCGGATTGGCGTGACCCCCTGGTGGCCGGCCTCCCCGGCTGCCTCACTTCGGGCAGCTGCGCTGTGCCTCCTGCACATCGCGGCGGATCGCCTGCACCCCGGCCAGCACGTCCCAGAACTGCTTGGCCTGGACCTTGATGTGGTAGTCGGTCTGCGCCACCTGTTCAGCCAGCAACTCGGTCAAACGGCTGTCGAAAGTAGCCGGCTGAAGTTGCAGATGGGCCTCCGATTCAGAGCCATCGCGCACCACTGTGGCGCCGGCGTTGCGGGCAATTTTCAGCATGGCGGCGTTTTCGCTCAGGGCGTAAATGAACAGCCGGCTGATGCCCTCGTTGCGCGCATGCATGGCGGCCCGGTCAAACAGGCGCGCGCCGTAACCGCGGCCACGGGCCGACTTCGATACCGACACGCCAAACTCGGCGCCAACAGTCAGTTTGCTGTCGACGGAAAAGGCCAGATGTGCCATGGCAATCAACTCGAGGCGTCGGTTGTAGATGCCAAATATCTCATCACGCTCAAAATTCAGACTGTCGGCATAGCGCTGAACCTGGTCGTCGTTGGCGGTGAATCCAAAGCGCAGGTAACGGTCATGCGGCTCAAGCGCCAGCAGATGACGGGCGATGCGCCCACGATGATTGACACCCAGCGAGCGGATCGGTACCAGCACCGGCGTTCTGCGCTCCGTCGGTGCTGCCGTGCCTTCTGTCGGCGCGCACGACGGCGCCGACCCAGAGGGCAGCGGTGCCTGGATTAAATCGCTTGTTTCAACCATGGCTCCACTATAAGGGTTTTCCCTAGAGTGCTCCGCCCAAAGCACCAATCACCCTACAGCGGCAGCGCCGTCGTCGCCTTGACGCGATCCAGCACAAAGCTGGTTCTGCAATCCTGCACGCTGGGATGCTTGAGCAGCGTCTCCATCACGAAATGTGAGTACGCACTCATGTCTCTAACCAAGACCCTTAGGAAGTAGTCCATTTCACCACTCAAGGCATCGCACTCAACGACTTCGGGCCAAGTCTGAACGCTGGCGTAAAACAGATCGCGCGGATTGCGTTTATGGTTTTCCGTATTCTTCTCCAGCCGTACGTTGATGTGCGCCATCAGTCCAAGGCCCACGGCCTCCGGTTTCAACAGGGCGACGTAACGGTCGATGACAGCACTTTCTTCCAGGCGTTTCACGCGTCGCAACACGGCGCTGGGCGACAGACTGACGGTTTGTGCGATCTGGTCATAGGAAGCGCGTCCATTCGCCTGTAGGGTGCTCAAAATCAGCTTATCAAGCTTGTCTAATGTTTCCATCTTTTAAATTTTGCATTTTTATTGTGCTTTAGGCAATTCAGACCAAGCATCTGGCGGATCCCCTCTCTGCTTTTCAGTCCTGCTTCGGGGGAGGCAATATTCACCTCTTTCGTCCGCCGGATCTTGAAAACCGGCCAAATGGCATTATCATTAGCACTCGCGAGAGTTGAGTGCTAACAGACTTTTGATTCTGACGGAACTCTCTCTTCAAGCTATTGGACGCCAGATGGTTCTATTTGGTGTCCGTGTTTTAACCCTCCATTTCAAATCCAAGGAGATCCCATGAAACTTCGTCCTCTGCATGATCGCGTGATTGTCAAACGCGTGGAAAACGAAACCAAGACCGCCTCTGGCATCGTCATTCCCGACAGTGCCGCCGAAAAGCCTGATCAAGGTGAAGTGCTGGCCGTGGGCCCTGGCAAAAAGAACGACAAAGGCGAATTGAGCCCCATGGCGGTCAAGGTCGGCGATCGCGTGTTGTTCGGCAAATACAGCGGTCAAACCGTCAAGGTTGACGGCGATGAACTGCTCGTCATGAAGGAAGACGACCTGTTCGCAGTTGTCGAGAAGTAATTGCTACTGCGCGAACGCCATGCGTCGTTGCTCCGTGCTCGCAATCCTCACGTACAGAAGTACGTTCCGGTTTCTGCGCGCGGTGCGCCTGGCCTGACGTCCGCTCGCTACGCAATTCTTTTCTCGTCAATAGTCATCTGTTAAGCATTTATTAAATTTCTGGAGAATCCAACATGGCAGCAAAAGACGTTATTTTCGGCGGCGAAGCCCGCGCCCGCATGGTCGAGGGTGTGAACATCCTGGCCAACGCAGTCAAGGTAACCCTAGGCCCGAAAGGCCGCAATGTGGTGCTGGAGCGCTCTTTCGGCGCCCCCACCGTGACCAAGGACGGTGTGTCCGTGGCCAAGGAAATCGAACTCAAGGACAAGCTGCAGAACATGGGCGCGCAGATGGTCAAGGAAGTCGCTTCCAAGACTTCTGACATCGCTGGCGACGGCACCACCACCGCCACCGTGCTGGCGCAAGCCATCGTCCACGAAGGCATGAAATACGTGGCCGCCGGCATGAACCCGATGGACTTGAAGCGCGGCATCGACAAGGCTGTCACAGCCCTGGTTGCCGAACTGAAGAAGGCCTCCAAAGCCACCACCACGTCGAAGGAAATCGCTCAAGTCGGCTCCATTTCGGCCAACTCTGACGAAGCCATCGGCAAGATCATTGCCGATGCCATGGACAAGGTCGGCAAGGAAGGCGTGATCACCGTGGAAGACGGCAAGTCGCTGGACAGCGAACTCGACGTCGTCGAGGGCATGCAGTTCGACCGCGGTTACCTGTCGCCTTACTTCATCAACAATCCGGAAAAGCAAGCCGCTTTGCTGGACAACCCGTTCGTGCTGCTGTACGACAAGAAGATCAGCAACATCCGTGACCTGCTGCCGACACTGGAACAAGTCGCCAAGTCGGGCCGTCCGCTGCTGATCATCTCGGAAGATGTGGAAGGCGAAGCGCTGGCAACGTTGGTGGTCAACACCATCCGCGGCATCCTGAAGGTCGTGGCTGTCAAGGCTCCGGGTTTTGGCGACCGTCGCAAGGCCATGCTGGAAGACATCGCCATCCTGACCGGTGGCAAGGTCATCGCTGAAGAAGTCGGCCTGACACTGGAAAAAGTCACGCTGGCGGACCTCGGTTCGGCCAAGCGCGTCGAAGTGGGCAAGGAAAACACCATCATCATCGACGGTGCCGGCGCCGCTGCTGACATCGAAGCCCGCGTCAAGCAAGTGCGTGTGCAAATCGAGGAAGCCACCAGCGATTACGACCGCGAAAAACTGCAGGAGCGCGTGGCCAAGCTGGCTGGCGGTGTTGCCGTGATCAAGGTTGGCGCCGCCACCGAAGTCGAAATGAAGGAAAAGAAAGCCCGCGTCGAAGACGCACTGCACGCAACCCGTGCTGCGGTGGAAGAAGGCATTGTGGCCGGTGGCGGCGTAGCCCTGCTGCGCGCCAAGCAAGCCGCTGGCAAGATCAAGGGCGACAACGCCGACCAGGAAGCCGGCATCAAGCTGGTTCTGAAAGCGATCGAAGCGCCCCTGCGCGAAATCGTGTTCAACGCCGGTGGTGAAGCTTCGGTGGTCGTCAATGCGGTGCTGAGCGGCAAGGGCAACTACGGCTTCAACGCCGCCAACGACACCTATGGCGACATGATCGAAATGGGTATCCTGGACCCGACCAAAGTGACCCGCACGGCACTGCAAAACGCAGCCTCCGTGGCCGCTCTGATGCTGACGACCGAGTGCATGGTGGCCGAGGCTCCCAAGGCCGAAGGTGCTGGCGGCGGCATGGGTGGCATGGGCGGCGGCGACATGGGTGGTATGGGCGGCATGGGTGGTATGGGCATGTAATGCTCCTTGCCTGACGATCCAGGGCGTCGTTGCGGCGGCTTGCCGTACCTTTGGTACTGTCTGCGCCGCCGCGCCTAGCCCTGAATCGCCATGCTGCGTCGAGTCGCGTAATTGCTCTCGACACAAATTCAAAAACCCCGCAGAGCGCGAGCCTTGCGGGGTTTTTGTTATTACTGACTTTTTGAACGCTTGCGCACCATTGACCGCGGCTACGCGTCAACTTGTTCTAAAAATAGTAGCGAACCAGCGCCTGCCAGGCCTGTTGTTGCGGGGCGGCACCGTACTCGCTGCCGGCAGTACCGCTGTTGACTTGCCACTGCAATGCCAGGTCGGCACGATCCCAGTGATAACGCGCTTCCAGCCATGACAGGCGGCTACGGTCGGCGACGTTCAAACGCAGCATGGCACTCAAGTCGAGACGATTGACCATGGCGTCCCGCCAAAGCGCGTACAAAAACGCGGCCTGCCGGGTTGGCATCTCCTGCCTGTATTGAACCCACTGCCGGTATTGCCCGTAGGCCAGCGCCGAGCCACGCATCAGCGCCTTCCAGTTGTCCTCATCCAGCGCAGCACCGTTGTAGTCATACTCCAGCGTCAGCGAGAGCTTGTGCTGGGTGGTGTAGGTCAGGCCGGCCGCCAGGCGCTTGCGAAACGCCTCGTCGTCCGCCATTTGCAGGGCTTCAGACCATTGCGTGCGACTGCGTCCACCGGACCCTTCAACAAATACCACGCCAGCGTCACCCACCAGTGTCGTCAGGTTGAAACCAAGCTGCGGCGGCTGGTTGGCACCGCCATAAACCAGCCATTGCGGACTGAAGCCTTCCGTCAAACGCTGACTGATAGCCAGCAGCCAGCGATGCTGGTTGTTGGTGGCCCCCAGGTCGATACTGAATGGCGCCGCGTCGGGTTGTTCCGCCAGCTTGGGCGAATACAGCGCCGTCAATGAGCCACCGCTCCACAAGGTCTGGCCGCGCAGCATCACGCTGCCCATGCGGTTCTTCTTCAGACTGCCGGGGTCCACCGACACCAGCGAACGGATGGCCCCGCCGCGCAGAAAATCGGTCGGGTTGTAGCCGGTCGCCACGCCATGGCGCGCGTTGATGCGGCCCAGGTCGACGATCCGGTCTTCCTGCAGTTGCCAACTCAGGTAGGCTTCCTTGAGCGTATTGATGCCGCGTTGATCGCTGCCCTGCGCCGGCCAGGTCACATCCCAGCGATCCGCCAAGACGGCGCGCCAGCCCGGCGCGAAAGACTTGTCAAACTGCATATCCAGGGATAGCCGCTGGTTGGAAGTCGCTGCGCTGCCGTTGCGCAGTGTCGACTGGCCCAACGCGGCTTCCGCATACCACTGCCAGTCGCTGGCGGCTTTGACGCTGCTGGGCGTGCTGTCGGCCAGCGACAATGCGTCCGCATCATCGGCCTGGACGGGCAGTGGCAACCCGGCCAGGGCGAGCAGCAGCATCGGGATCGGCAAACGCCTCCAGCCACGCCAGACTGCGCCAGTTGAAGCCTTGCCCGGATACACAACGCTGCGCATGATCAAGGCAGCTACTCGGGCTTGAAGCGCGGCAGGTAATCGCGCTGCAGCCAGACGTCTGGCACATCGCGTTTGACCCAATCGGAAAAGCGCATCACCGTCACCCAATTCGGATCCAGCCCGTCGATGATCACGGTCTCGGTCGGCCGCTCCTGTCCAAGCTGCTTTTGGTAATGACGGAAATAAGCGGTTTTCAGCAGCTTGCCGCTCTCGGCATAGAAGCGCGCCTTGATCGGTTGGTTGTTGCTGGTGTCGATCCAGATTTCGATGTGGTGATAGCTGACATCCGGCGTCAGCGCGGCCAGCGTCAGTTTGTAGCAGTGGCGCAGCTTGCGCTCGCCGTCCTGCATCTCTTCTTCGCCCGCCTGCGTGGCCTGGTAATCCTTGGCCAGATTGACGGTGACCACATCGCCGTTGGAGGCCTGCCCGAGCAGCCGCTGCTGCGGCGACAGGCGGATGCTGGCCTTGTTGGCTGGGTCGTAAAACCACAAGTCCTTGCCGCTGTAAAGCATCAGCTTATTGGCATCGCGCGCCGGCTGCACAAAACGGACCAGGCTGCGGAACTGGCTGCTGCTTTTGTCCGCCTTCGAGTAGATAGCCAGCGTGCTGGTATCAGTCTGCTTGCCGTTTCGGTATTCGATCAGCGTGTTGGTCAGGCCGAACGGATAGTCCGGGTTGCGCACGGCATCGCTGGCGGCGAGGATTTCCTGGGCGCTGGGCGTGGCCTGGGCCGGCCCCAGGCAGATGCCCAGACAAAGCAACAGCATCGATCCGATGGTCAGTGGTCGCATGTTCGTCCTCGCTTCTTTTCCTTATCACTCAGACATGTCGCAGTGCATCGACAATCATCAGCTTTGAAGCCCGGTTGGCCGGCCACCAGGCCGAAATCATCGCCACCACGATCAGGCCGACAGCACTCTCGAAAATCAGTCCCAGATCGCCCCAGACCCGCACCTTGACCGGATAGGCGTACACATAGCCGGGCGGCGTCCAGGTCAAGCCGCTGTGGTTGATCAGGCTTGCGACCAGCAAGGCCGTGAGCACGCCAAGCACCGCACCGATCAGCCCCAACAGCAACCCTTCGCACATGAAAAGAGAGCGGATGCCCGCGCGGCGCTGGCCGATGGCGCGCAAGGTGCCGATTTCGACGGTGCGTTCCACCACCGCCATGCTCATGGTGTTGCCGACGGTGAACAGCACAATGACACCGATCAGGGCGGCAATGAAGCCGAACACGGAATCGAAAAATTGAACCGATTGGCCATAGATCGGCGCCAGCGTTTCGAAGTCCAGCACCTCAAGCGGTGCTTCTTTCAAGGTGGTCGCCAACAACTGTTCCAGCCGTGCTCTGGCGGCGGCAATTTGGAAAGTGTGCTGCAACTGGATCTGGATCGCCGTGACCTGCGGCGGCGCGGCGCCGAAGACCAGCCGTTGCGCCTGGGCCAAATGCATGACCAGGACGGTGTCATCGAATTCCTTGAAGCCCCAGTTTTCGGCCTTCACGACGTTCAGGCTGACGACGTTGGGCGCGCCATGCACGTTGGCCGCCAGCATTTCGATGCCGGTCGGGCTGGTCTGGCTGGCGCGCGACGCCGCGCTTGCCTCGAGAGCGGAAAGGGCCGTAATGTCATCCGGTGCGGCACGCGCATCGCCAGCCGATGGCACTGGTGCGGCTGGGCAGTTGTCGACTTTGAGCGGCAGGCACAATTGCAGCATTCGGGCCACGCCAGTGCCGATGACAACCGCGTCCGGACTGGTACCGGTCAAAGCGAACTGCGGCGAGTAGCTCAGGCTGCCGTAATCGTCCCATTGGCGCAGCTGATTTTGTTCTCCCACCACGATGCCCGAGGCAATCACATTCTTCGACACGCCGGCCGCGAAATTGCCCGCGATGCCGCCAAGTTGCAGCTTTGGCGTCACCACGGTCAACATCGGCGCCAACACCGGATCGAGCTTCACAACATCGATGATGCGCTGATAGTCAGGGATGCCATAGGCGGCTGGATTGCCGCTGCCATAAAGAAAGTAGTTTTTGTGCTGGATTTGCAGATGACCGTGCATTTGCACATAGCCGGTCTGCAAGGCGTAAATTGAATTGCGGCTGTAACCGCCAAATATCAGAATGGCGCCCAGGCCTATCATCATGGCCAGCAGAGTGGTCAGCGAGCGGCGACGGTTGCGCAGCAAATTGCGCAGGGCAAGTAAAAAAGTGTTCATGCGCCGGCCTCCACCAAGTCGGTGTTTCGCTCGACATGGGTGATGCGGCCATCACGGATGAATACGGCATCGTCCGCTTCCGCCTGCACCTGCGGGTCGTGCGAGGAAAACACAAAAGACACATGGTGCTGGCGCTGCATCTGGCGCATCAGCGCAATGATGGCGGCACCGGTTTGACTGTCCAGATTGGCGGTCGGCTCGTCGGCCAGCACCAGTTGCGGCGCGGGGGCCAGCGCGCGCGCAATCGCCACCCGTTGCCGCTGACCGCCGGACAGTTGCCCCGGGCGGTGGTTGGCCTTGTCGGCGAGCCCGACAGCATCCAGCAATGCCAGCACACGCTCCCGGCGCTGCGCCGCCGCCAGCTTGGCCAGCAGTAACGGGTATTCAACGTTTTCATACGCCGTCAAAACCGGCAGCAGGTTGAAATTTTGAAAAATGAAACCGAGATGGTGAGCCCGAAAATCGGACAAGGCGTCGTCCGACAGGCTGCGTATCGATTGGCCGGCGACGATGACCTCGCCCTGATCGGGCCGGTCGATGCAGCCGATCAAGTTCAATAAAGTCGTCTTGCCGCTGCCGGACGGGCCGGAGATCACGGTGAAGCAGTTGGGACGGATTGCAAGATTGATGTCGCACAGGGCCGGCACACCCACCGAATCGAGATGGTAAGTCTTGCTGACCTGCTTCAGGATAACTGTATGCATGGCACTTTAGCGAGTAGGTATTGGCGAATAAAAGCTCAACTGACACTGCAGCGTTACCGGCTTCTCCGGTGGCAAGCACGCTCCAACCACCGGCGCAGTGTGCCACTCCCGGGACGGCGTGTATAGAACGATTTCGACATACTGCCTGCGCTAGACTGCGACTATGAGTCTCCCCCATGATCAGGGAAATCAAGTCGCGACGGGGACGCTGCCGCACAGCGCACTGATCGCACCTCGCTTGTCTCTTTCGTCCTGCGTGCGGGCCTATCTGACGCGAAGCACGCTGGGAGCCAATCTGCGCCCTGATCAGCGGAACAATTACTTCCCGGCCTCGCCTCTGTGTGGCATCACTTGGGTACTGCAGGGCGAAGCGCAGCTCATTCGTCGTGGCAACGAATGGGTCAGCGAGCCGGTGCCGACGGTTTCCTTCGCCGGTCCCCACACCGTACCCGTGGTCCACGCCAACCCCGGACCGGTCCAGGCGTTTATGCTGGCGCTCATGCCGCAGGCCCTGCGGGCCATGGCCGGTGTGAACATCGCTTGCCACGTCAACCGAATTGTGCCGATCAGCAGCGTTCTGGATGCATCCTGGCAGGCCATGGCGGGGGCGGTGCTGGGGGCGAGCGACGATGCTGCGCGGGTGCAAGTGATCGAGGCGTTTCTGGAGCCACGCTGGCGCGCCGTGCGCCAAACTGCGTTGCCCAGGACGGATCGTTACCGCTACTGGGTGGAGGGGCTGGCACTCCAGGCGGCCAGCTCGGGCATCGGTAAAAGCCTGCGACAGATGGAGCGCCGGATCAAGCAAAAAGCCGGTTTGCCCTTGCGCGAGCTGCGAAGTCTGGCACGGGCTGAAGAATCGTTTCTCAACACGCGCACAAACGCTGCCTCTGGCGCAAGGAATTACCAACTCAATTGGGCCACCCTGGCGGCTGACGGCGGCTTTGCCGACCAATCCCATCTGTGCCGCGAAACGCGCCGCATGTCAGGCCTGAGCCCGAATGAGTTGAAAAAAGCGATTCAAGAAGACGAGAGTTTTTGGGCCTATCGGATCTGGTCCTGACAAGGCCTTGAAACCGCCCCCCTCGCGGCAAATAATCGGCCATCCTGCGTAGCTGAAAAATCGATCCGGACAGGAAATTCAAGTATCGCGGGCCAAGAATCAAATCAATTCAAAGGCGCACTGATTTCAAACATTGCGGCCGCTGTCCCCAACAGGTTGACTTGGACCGACCAACCCGGCTTGAATTCATAGGCCAAACCAAATATCAAGCCGGGTGAAAAACCCTTGTAGTTCAAAGGCACTTTATTTTTAAAGGAATCCACGTAGCCATAGATCAACCCGGCCGTCCATTTGAACGCCAGCGGCTTGACGCCGCCGATCGAACGATAGACACGGCCCCAGGGGTAGATATACAAGCTTTCTTGCCCAAATGAATTTCTAAAAAGTGTGATGCCGTCAAGGCTGGTGTCGACGTACTCTCGCTCCAAGCCAATCATCACCACATCTTTGTGCTCGGCATCGAACGTGTAATGGTGGGTATACGGACTAAATTGCAGTCGTAACACATTGCCCTTGGCCGCGTCGGGCGCAGCCTCTTGCTGCGCCAGCGCACTGCCAGCGAGGTGGGCCACAATCAGGCCCAAGGCGATGCGGATGCGTGTTTTCAAAGGTAACAATGCGAAATTGTTCATGCGGCGACTGTTGAGTGTAACTTCTGTGGATTTGAGGACTACCCTGACGTGGGCTTGTTTGCTGCGTCTGATCTTGTTGTTTTCACTTCTGTCAATCACCAGTTGCGCATGGCTCGATGGCGAACAACGTCAGATCATCTACCGCCCGACGCAGGGTGTGCCGACAGACTTTATGGGCCTTCGTTCCGGTGACGAACGCTACTTTGTCAACGTGCCGCCAACCGGCCACAACCCGATCGATGCGGTTGATGCCGTGCAGCGTGTCGAAATCTGGTGGTTACCCCATGCCAACAAAAACGCGCCCACTTTGCTGTATTTTCACGGCACGTTTCGCACCCTTTTCCAGAACATGCGCAAGATCGAAGCCTTGCGCGAGGCCGGCTTTGCCGTATTGGCGGTGGAATACCGTGGTTGGGGACTGAGCACGCCGATCACGCCTTCAGAGCAAACCATTTTGCAGGATGCCGCTGTAGCCTGGGCTGAACTACAGCGTCGCGAGCCACACGCCGGACAGCGGGTGATCTACGGCCACTCCATGGGCAGTGGCGTGGCGGTTGATCTGGCCAGCCGCCTGCAACCCAGATTGGACTACGGCGCGCTGATTTTGGAGTCGGCCTTTACCAGCTTCGCCGATGTGGCGCGCGAGGGTGGCCTTATCCTGCAATTTCTCAGCTACCTGAACAACGAACGCTTTGCCTCCATTGAAAAAATAGCGCTGGTAGGCGCGCCTCTGCTGATGATCCACGGCAGCGCCGACAGCACGATTCCCGTGCGTCTGGGTGAGAAGTTGTTCGCGGCAGCCAATCCTCCAAAACTATGGCTCGGCATTGAAGCTGGCGCGCACAGTGATCTGGACCAAGTGGGTCACGCGCAGTACCAGGCGACGCTCCGCAGCTTTATAAAGAAATACCTTTCGGCCAAGCAAGTCCCCTGACAAGTCAATTCAGCTTGAGCGGCGCCAGCTGCTTGCGCGCAGTTGCCAATCAGCACACGCCCAAGCCAATCCCCCGGCCGGCTTTCAGGGGTTCCCTTGGTCTGGTTGATGGAGCAGGTTTCCCAGACTCCTGCGCAGTTGCTGCGCCGACACAAACTGGATGCCTTCCCAACCCAAGGCACAGGCAGCGTCAACATTGCCTTTCAGATCGTCGATCATCAGCGTCTGTGCCGGCGCCAGCGCGTAACGGGCTTGCAGCAGTTGGTAGATGGCAGGTTCCGGCTTGATGTGCTGCACGTCACCGGAAAAAATACCACCATCGAACCATTGCAAGAAGGTATGTTTTTGCTCCAGCGTACGGGCATAAGGAACCGGCATGTTGGAGAGAAAATACAGGCGCACGTCGCCCCGCAGACGGCGCCTTTCATCCAATTCGGCCAGCACGGCAACGCTGTCTTGCAGCGGGCGCAGTCGCTCGCCGATGCCCGCCACCAGGCCCCGCAGTTGCCGCGGCGGCAACGCCAATCGTTGCGCCGTGCGCCGGACCACGAGCTCCAGTGTGATCTGGCCGCGATCAAACGCATGCCAGTCCGCGTGACCGAACAGGGAGCGGGCCAAATGCTGCGCTGCCTGCGGCGTCGCCGTCAAATCAGGAAAGTGTTCTGCCAGCAACTGCGCCGGCTGCCAATCCACCAGCACCGCGCCGAAATCGAATACCAGGTTCATGCGTCTCAAGCTCCCGGTGAAAGCGGGGACAAGGCCTGCCGCAAACGGGCCCGCAAGGCGGGTGGCGCTGTGCGCGTGACTTTCACCTGGGGCGTGCCATGCCAGACGGCGCAACGCGTCAGCGCTTGCGCCAGCTCAACCACGGACGCGTCATTGATCTCAATTGCCGGTTCCAGAAACAAGGCCTTGACCTCGAACACGCCCAGCGCCCGATGCGCCTTGGCATCAAGCCGCCCAATCAGCTGACCCCGGTGCAGGATCGGCAACACAAAGTAGCCATAAGTGCGCTTGGCCTGCGGCGTATAGCACTCGATGCGGTAGTCGAAGCCAAACATGACGGCGGCACGCTCACGGTCCCACACCAGTGGGTCAAAAGGAGACAGCAGCGTGGTGTGGGTTGCGCTCAACTTCCCGGCCAGGGCTCTTTTCAGCAGCCCGGCATGGGCCGCATGCACATAGCCCGCCACCGACCAGCCTTGCACCTGGACACGCCGCACCAGACCTTGCTCCACCAGCGCGTCCAGATCGGCATCCTTGAGACGCGGTTTGAGGCGAAAGTAGTCATGCACCCAGCGCGCCTGCGTCACCCCCAACGCCAGGATCGCTTTTTCAATGAAGCGGCCGTGCACTTGCGCGGCCGCTGGCAACGCCATCGTCTTGATCGCCGGGCAGACCCGGTGCGCCAGGTCATAGACGCGCTGGAAGTTCTCGCGTCGTGCCACCATCAGTTCACCTTTGGCGAACAAGGCCTCCAGCCAGCGCTTCTCGTCCTTCCAACCCCACCAGCCGCCGCTCTGGCCGTCACCGCGCTCGAAATCGGAGGACTTGACCGGGCCGTTGGCCGCTATGTGCGCCAGCAACGCGTCGAGCTGTGCGCGCTGCTTCTCGTGGCTCTCTTCTCCTCTGGCAATCCCCCAATGGCGGCGGGTTTGCTGGTTGTAGCTGCGATGCAGCGCCAAGTGCTCGATCGGGGCAAAGCAGGCCTCATGGGCCCAAGTTTCGAACAGCGCGGCGCTGGCCAGAGCCTGGTCCAACCATTGCACAGGGTAGCTGCCCAAGCGGGAAAAAAGCACCACGTAAGGGCTGCGCGCCACCACATGAATGGTGTCGATCTGGAGCAATTGCATGCGCTCCAGGCAACGCCGCAGACTCAGGCGAGTGGCGGCCCGCTCGGGCGCCAGCAACAAACCCTGGGCCGCCAGTTGCAAATGGCGGGCCTGCGTCTGGCTTAACTCAAGCACTCGAATTCACCGGTCGTTCGAGCGCAGGCGCGACAACAAGCCCGCCGTGGAGCCATCGAGCCCCGCCAGATCGCCATGGGCCAGACGCAGTTCCAGGTCCTTGGCCAGCACCTTGCCCAGCTCGACACCCCATTGGTCGAAACTGTTGATGCCCCACAGCGAGCCGCTGACAAAGACACGGTGTTCCTGCAGGGCAATCAAGGCCCCCAGACTGGTGGGCGTGAGCTCGTCGAGCAGCAGGAAAGTACTGGGCCGGTTGCCGGGGAAGTTCTTGTGACCGCCCGCATCCATCTTGCCCAGCATCAGCGCCTGGGCCTGGGCCAGCACATTGGCCAGCAACAAGTCGTGATGCCCGGGCAATGGGTGCCTCGGTCTTTTGACCGCCACAAATTCCACCGGCACCACGTCGGTACCCTGGTGCAGCATCTGGAAATAAGCGTGCTGACCGTTGGTGCCGGGCTCACCCCACAGCACCGGCGAGGTGCCGTACGGTAGGGCCTCACCCTGTGCGTCGACCCGCTTGCCGTTGCTTTCCATCTCCAACTGCTGCAAATAGGCCGGCAGGCGGCGCAGGGCACTGTGATACGGTGCGATGGAGCGGCTGCCAAAGCTGTGGAAGTTGCGGTACCAGAGATCCAGCAAGCCCAGTCGCACCGGCAAATTGAGTTCCAGCGGTGCGTTGCGGAAGTGCTGGTCCATCGCATGCGCGCCGGCCAGAAATTGGCGAAAACCTTCGCCCCCAATGGCGATCGCCAGCGGCAGGCCGATGGCCGACCAGAGCGAATAGCGTCCCCCCACCCAGTCCCAGAAACCGAAGGTGGTAGCGATGCCAAAGGCCTTGGCGGCCGCCACATTGGTGGTCAGGGCGGCGAAGTGGCGCCCGATATCGGTCCCGCCCTGCGCTTCAAACCAGGCCTTGGCCGAGCGCGCGTTGGTCATGGTCTCCAGGGTGGTGAAGGTTTTGCTGGCAATCAAAAACAGCGTGCTCTCGGGTTTCAGGCGCTTGAGCAACGCCGCCAACTCATGCCCGTCGACGTTCGAGACGAAGTGAAAACGTTTGGCGCGCAACACGAAGTCATCCAGCGCCAGCACCGCCATTTGCGGACCCAGGTCGGAGCCACCGATGCCGATGTTGACGACGTCGGTGATTACCGGATCCGCGCGCACAGTCTGCGCGTAGGCCAGCATGGCATCCAGCGTGGCATGCACCTGGGCCAACTCGCTGGCCACGTTTTTCGTGGTTTCTGCTGAATCATCGGCTTTGGCCGGTAGTGGGGTTCTCAGCAGCCAATGCATCACCGCGCGTTGTTCGGTATTGTTGATCGCGGCGCCGGTGAACATGGCATCCCGATGCTGTTCCACGCCACACTGGCGTGCCAGCTCAAACAGCAGTTGTTGCGTCCGGCGGTCGATCAAGTTCTTGGACAGATCGGCGAAGACGTGGGGGGCACTCTGGCTGAAGGCCGCAAAGCGGTTGGCGTCGGCGGCAAAGGCGCTGCGCAGATCGAAGGCCTGCCCCTCTTGCTTGAATAAATTCTGGAGCGCACTCCAGGCGGCAGTACGGTCACAACGGATACGGGTCATGGGAAACGGTCCTACGGTCAAAGATCACGCCGCCAGCAGCAATTGCTCAAGCTTGGCGCTGTCGCTACAAAATGCGCGAATGCCTTCGGCGAGCTTCTCGGTCGCCATCGCGTCTTCATTCAGGGCAAAACGGAAACTGGCCTCGTCATAATTCACGCGCGTCAGGTCCAGCGACTGGGCCAGTGTTGCATCCAGCGCGCGCTCCAGCGGTGCTTTGGTCGCCGCCAGGGTGGCCAGCAAATCCGGACTGATGGTCAGCAGGTCGCAACCGGCCAGCGCCGTGATTTGTCCGACATTGCGAAAACTGGCCCCCATCACCTCGGTGGCGACGCCGAATTTTTTGTAGTAGTTGTAGATTTGCCGCACCGATTTGACGCCGGGATCGCAGGCACCGGCGTTATCGGCTTCCACCCAGGCGGCTCCGGCCGTCTTTTTGTACCAGTCGTAAATGCGGCCGACAAAAGGCGAGATCAGCTGCACTTTGGCCTGGCCGCAGGCCACCGCCTGGCAGAACGAGAACAGCAAAGTCAGATTGGTGTGGATGCCGCGCCGCTCCAGCTGCGCCGCGGCTGCGATCCCTTCCCAGGTGGCGGCCACCTTGATCAGAACCCGATCGATGTGGATGCCCTGCGCCTGGTACAGCTCGATGAGGCGCTCGGCCCGTGCCACGGTGGCGTTGCTATCGAAGCTGAGCCGGGCATCGACTTCGGTAGAGACGCGCCCCGGAATGATGGACAGGATTTCACAGCCAAAGCGCACCAGCAGCCGGTCCATGACTTCATCCAGCGCACGACCCCGGTACCGGGCCACGGTGTCGGTCAACAAGGAACGGTAATCGGGCTTTTGCACCGCCTTCAGGATCAGCGACGGATTGGTAGTGGCGTCTTGCGGCAGATAGGCATCAATCTGCTTGAAGTCTCCGCTGTCGGCCACCACGGTGGTGAATTGTTTGAGTGCCTCGAGTTGGTTCATGCCGCCATTATCCAGTCGCAACCGGCACGCCGCTCAGCAGCGCCTTAGGCCGCGTCCGGCGGCGCGACCTTGACCACCGACACGCCATGATCGGCCAGAGTCAATGCCACCTCGGCCCCCAGCGGCAACACCTCGGTGAGGTCCGGCGAGACGACAAATACACGGCCCAACGCGGTTTCGAAGGTGTATTCAAAAAAACTGCCCAGATAAGCTGACTTGAGCAGCTTGCCGGCAACCCCGCTCTGTGCAGCACCGTTATGGCGCTGGATCTGCCAGGCTTCGGGGCGCACGGCAACCTTCACCGGCCCCGGCGCAACAGGTTGCCTTGGCGTGATCTGCAAGGGACCCAGTTGCACCCGTCCGTCCTGGCCCAGCAGAGCCGGAAACAGCATCGCTTCGCCCATGAAGCCGGCCACAAATTCACTGGCCGGACGCTCGTACATGTCTTGCGGCGTGCCGCGTTGGGCGATGCCGCCGTCGTTCATCACAATGATCTGGTCGCTCACCGCCAGCGCCTCGCTTTGGTCATGCGTGACGTAGGCCACGGTGAGGCACAGGCGCTGCTGCAGGGAGCGGATTTCCTCGCGCATTTCGCGCCGCAAGCGGGCATCCAGGTTGCTCAGCGGCTCATCAAACAGCAGCACGGCCGGCTCCAGCACCAGCGAGCGCGCCAGCGCCACGCGCTGCTGCTGGCCACCGGACAACTCGCTGGGCAGGCGCTCGTCATAGGCTAGCAAGCCGACGTTTTTCAAGGCCTCGCTGGCGCGAGCGCGGGCGGCGTCTTTTGCCACGCCGGACATCTTCAGCCCATACATCACGTTCTCCAGCACGTTCATGTGAGGAAACAGGGCGTAGCTCTGGAACATCATGCTGACATTGCGATCCGCCGGACCCAGCGTCGTCACCTCCTTGCCGTCGACGAAGACCTGACCCGAAGTCGGCGACTCCAGTCCGGCAATCATGCGCAGCACGGTCGTCTTGCCACAACCCGAGGGTCCCAGGATGGTGGTCAGGGTGCCTTTTTCAATGCCAAAGCTGATGCCCTTGACCACCAGCGGTGCCGATGCATCGGTGCCGTAGCGTTTGCTGATATTTCTGAATTCAACGCCCTGCATCATGCTGTTATTCCTTTTCGCCGTCCGAGCTTGCGCTCACCCACCAAAAACTGGATCAGCGCCATCGCCAGCGACATCAAAATGATGAGCACCGTGCAATAGGCCAGCGCCACGCCATAGTCGCCGTTGCCGACCCGTCCGATGATGTAAGTGGTGGCCAGCTCGTTCTCCGCCGTCACCAAAAAGATCACCGCGCTGACTGTCGTCATGGCACGTACAAAGCTGTACACCAGGGCCGCCACCAAAGCCGGCTTGAGCAAGGGCAGCACCACGTGAATGAGGGTTTGCGCGGTCGAGGCGCGCAGCATCAGGGAAGCTTCGTCCAGCGATTTGTCCAGTTGCTTGAAGGCGGCCGTACCGGCCCGCACACCGACCGGCAGGTTGCGAAACATGAAGCACAGGACGATGATGAGACCGGTGCCGGTGAGTTCCACCGGTGGCACGTTGAAGGCCAGGATATAGCTCAGGCCCAGCACGGTGCCGGGGATCGCAAAAGCCAGCAAGGCGACAAATTCGAACAGGGCACGGCCGCGAAATTCGGTGCGCGCCAGCAGGTACGCAATCAGGAGTCCGGTCGCCGCCGTCAGCGGTGCCGCGATGCCTGCCAGCTTGACCGTGGTAAAGAATGAATTCCACGCGCTGCCGGCCCACACCAACCCGAAGCGACCCCACTCCAGGGCGAAGGCGGTCTTGAAATGGTTCAACGTGAAGGTGTAGTCACGACCCCAGGTTTGCACAAAGCCGCCCACAAAGGCAAACAGGTAGACCAGCAGCGTAAACGCCAGCCACGGGTAGACCACGGCGTTCAAGCCGCGGCGCACGCTGGCGGGCAGTGCCATGGCAATGCCGGCGTCGCCCTTGCCGCTGACGGTGGTGTAGTTTTGCCGGCCCAGCAAGGCGCGCTGCAGCGCGAACACCGCCAGGGCAAACAGCGTCAGGATCAAAGCCAGCGACGCGGCCCGGCCCTGGTCGTATTGGGCACCGACGATGGCAAAGAAAATATCGGTGGACAGCACCGAGAATTGCCCGCCGACCACAATCGGGTTGCCAAAATCAGCCATGCTTTCGATGAAGCCGACCAGGAAAGCATTGGCCAAACCCGGTTTGAGCAGTGGCACGGTGATGCTGAAGAAGGTTTGTACCCGACTGGCGCGCGAAGTCTGGGCCGCCTCTTCCAGACTGGGGGCAACCCCTTGCACCACACCACGCATGATCATGAAGGCGATCGGGGTGAAGGCAAACAATTGCGCCAGCCAGACCCCCCACAAGCCATAGAACCAGCGCGTCGGCTGGACCTCAAAAGCATATTCCAGAAACTGGTTGACGACGCCGGCGCGACCAAACAGCAGGATCAAACCCAGACCGACCACGAAAGGCGGCGTGATGATAGGCAACAAGGCCAGCACCCGCATGGGTGTTTGCGTTTTCGGGCCGGCACTGCGCTCCGCCAGCAACGCCATCATGGCTCCCAATAAGGTGGTCCCGCCGGCTGTTAGCAGGGCCAGGAAAAGTGTGTTCCAGGCGACACCGCAACGCACGCCACCCGCCAGGCAATGGAGTCCCCACACCCGTTCGTTGCCGATGCGCTCGAAGATGGCGGCCAGCGACCAGCGCCCCTCTTCGTTCACGAACGCACCGTGCAAGGCCTTGCCGACCGGGAAAGCGATGAACAAAACCAGCAGTACAGAACATCCCACGACCGCCGCTGCGATGAACAGATCGCCTTTGAAGTAGCCGCGTCGTGCGACACCAAAGGCCACCATCATCAACAGCGCCAGCAGGGCACAGAAGGCGCCACCGCCGATGCCGAATTGATTGCTTGTCAACTGGCCGAACTGGGTGTCAAAAGTGCCAATGGACCAGCCCTTGGCGCCAATCAGGAAGCCGCAGGCCAGCAGCCCGACAAAACCGGTCAGGCCACCGACCAAAAACCATTTGCCCTGCGCCTTGCCGGCGGGCAAACCCAAGCCGGCGGCAGCGATCAGCAGCCCCAGCAGACCCAGCAGCAGCCACGGGCGCCCATGGAACAGCGCCTGCACCACGCCGTTGGCGGTTTCCGGGCCACCCAGGATCTGCGGCAGCACGCTGTACCAGGCGGTGTCCTGGATGGCATACCAGGGCAGCACCAGGTAGGCCAGCAGACCGATGAGCAGCCAGACGCGAATGGCTTGGTCGGGATCTTTCTTCATCACCGCTTCAATCGATTGAGGACAGAACTGGTTCGCTTCGCGTAACTGCGGTCTGTCCCGCAAATTCTCATTAACGCGGCAGCGAATTGACTTCTTTTTCCCACTTGGCAATCAATCGGCGGCGCTCGGCGCTGGCACCGTACTTGGCGTAGTCGTAGTTGATGAACTTGATTCTCTTGAAGTCGGGGATGCGTGGATCGTTCTTCGCGTTCTTATTCGACGGCAATTGAAACTGCTTGGCTGCCGCCGCCATTTCCTGCGCCGCCGGTGTCAGCGCCCACTCGTAGAACTTCTTGGCGGCGTCCAGATTGCGCGCGCCCTTGATGATGCTCATGGACCCGATCTCCGCCCCCGTGCCTTCGCTGGGGGTGACGGTCTCCACTGGAAAACCGTTCATCTTTTCGCCCGGGCCGTCGTGTACGAAACTGATGGATACGGCCGTCTCGCCACGCGCCACGGCCTTGATCGGGCCGGTGCCGGAGCGGGTGTACTGGCTGATATTTTTGTGCAGACGCTTCAGATAATCAAAAGCCTTCTCCTCCCCCATCAACTGCACCAGCGTCGCCACCATGGTGTAGGCAGTGCCGCTGGAGCCGGGGTTGGCGACCTGGATATCGCCCTTGTATTCGGGTTTGAGCAGATCGGCCCAGGACCGAGGTACCGGCAGCTTCTTCTTCGCCAGCAGTTCCGGGTTGTAGCCAAAACCCAGAGGGCCGGAATAAATGCCAACGGTCTTGAAACCGGCTTGCTGCGCCTGCTGTTGCGCCCAGGGGTAGAGCTGCGCCAGACTGGGCGATTTGTACTCGATCGACAGACCCTGCTCGGCCGCCTGTAAATGCGGGTCTCCGGTGCCGCCAAACCAGAGGTCGGTCTTGGGGTTGTCCTTCTCCGCCATCAACTGCGCCAACGCCTCGCCCGAGCCCTTCATGCTGATATTGACTTTGGTGCCGGTGGTACGGGCGTAAACCGTAGCTATCATGTTGCACCACTCGGCCTGCACCGAACAAATGATATTGACCTGCCCTTGCGCCTGTGCGGCGAAAGAAAACAAGGCCGCAGTGGCGGCCAGCACCTGCATTTTCATTCCAACTCCTGTAGCTTTGCGTCAGAGAACACGAGAATTTTTCAGTTTAATGCAATGCCCGGGGCACCGGTTACATGATTTTTCTAATTTCGTGAAACTAAGTTACATTACCGGTCTGGACTCTGCGATTTTGCTACCTTGAACTTTTTTACCCATGAGCTTTGACCTTGTTTTGTTTGGCGGCACCGGGGACCTCGCCTGGCGCAAGTTGATGCCGGCCTTGTTTCAGGCTTTTCGCCATGGCACGCTGCCCGAAGGCGGCCGCATCATTGGCGTTGCCCGCGACGCCCTCAGTTCCGAGCAGTACCGCGCCCTGATCCGTTCCCGCTTCGACGCTGTTGAGTTGGCCAAACGCCCCAGTGTGGAAGAGTTCACACGGTTTGCGGCTTTGCTTGAATTCGTCCAGATGGACCTGTCCAAACCGGATGACTACGCCAGTCTTGCGACCCTGCTGGAAAAGCGTCAGGCCGACAGCGTGCTGATGTATGTCGCCACGGCACCCGCCTTGTTCACCACCGTCTGCGAACAACTGGCCCGCGCCGGACTGAATACCGCCCGGACCCGTGTCGTGCTGGAAAAACCGCTGGGCCATGACCTGGCCAGCAACCGCGCCATCAACGAAGCCGTGCGCCGCGTGTTCAGCGAAAAGCAGGTCTTCCGGATCGACCATTACCTGGGCAAGCCGGCGGTGCAAAATCTGTTCGCGCTGCGCTTTGGCAACGCCTTGTTCGAGCCGCTGTGGCGACGCGAACACATTGCCAACATCCAGATCACGATTGCCGAAGACCTGGGTGTGGAAAAACGCGGTGCCTTCTACGAGACTACCGGGGCTCTGCGCGACATGGTGCAAAACCATGCCCTGCAACTGCTGTGCGCGATTGGCATGGAGCCGCCCATCAACTCGCATGCCGATGCCATCCGCGACGAAAAACTCAAGGTCTTGCGTTCACTCAAACCCTGGTCCGGCACAGCACTGGCGCAGGACGTGATTCGCGGTCAGTATGCGGCTGGCACGATTGCCGGCGCGGCGGTGGCCGGGTATCGCGAAGAGCCCGGCGTCAGCGCGCAAAGCCACACCGAAACCTTTGTTGCGCTGCGCACCGAAATTTCCAACTGGCGCTGGGCCGGTGTGCCGTTTTACCTCCGTACCGGCAAGCGACTGGCCGGCCGCGATGCCCGCATCGTGGTCAATTTCCGGCCCACGCCGCACGCCATTTTCAATTCTGAAATCGGCATGGCGAATCGCCTGGTCATCAATCTGCAACCCAAGGATGGCCTCGAATTGCATCTGTTGGCGCAGGGACAAAGCAACCGGCGCAATTCACAGACCCTGGCACCGGTACAACTCGACCTCGACTTTGACAAACGCTTTGGCTCGGAGCGGGTCGGGGCTTATGAACGGCTGCTGCTGGACGTCATCGACGGCCGCCTCAACCTGTTCGTGCGCAGCGACGAACAAGAGGAAGCCTGGCGCTGGGTCGAACCGATTCTGGAACACTGGAAAAATGAGGTGCAAGGCCCGCGCCTTTACGCCGCCGGCACCTGGGGACCCAGCGCGTCCAGTGCCATGATTGCACGCGACGGTTTCTGCTGGGCCGAGGAATCTTGAAGCGTCATGCTTGACCGAATCACCGCTTGCCTGCCCTCACTGGCTCCGGCTGAACAGCGTGTCGGCAAACTGGTGCTGAGCGATCCGCGCAGCTTTGCCAGGCTGCCGGTCAGCGAACTGGCGCAGCGCGCCCACGTCAGCAAACCGACGGTGGTACGGTTTTGCCGCAGCGTGGGCTACGATGGCCTGTCCGATTTCAAGCTCAAGCTGGTCGGCAACATCAGCGAGGGCGTGCCCTTCATTCACCGCAGCGTCGATGTCGACGACAAGACCAGCGACATCATGGTCAAGGTCATCGACAACACGGTGGCGGCGTTTTTGAAATACCGCAACGATGCCGGTGTGGCGGCCATCGAGAAGGCCGCCGTCGCCATGGTGCAAGCCTACCGGGACGGCAAGCGGATCGAATTTTTTGGCGTTGGCAACTCCGGCATCGTGGCGCAGGACGCGCAACACAAGTTTTTCCGCTTGGGCATGCACGCCATCGCCTACAGCGACGGCCACATGCAGGTCATGAGCGCGTCCCTGCTGGGACCGGGCGACTGCGTCGTCATCATCTCCAACTCGGGCCGCACGCGCGACTTGATGGACGCCTGCGACATTGCCCGCAAGCACGGCGCCACCACCATCGTCATCACCACCAGTGGCTCGCCACTGGCCGCGGCCGGTCATATTCACTTGGCCGCCGACCACCCGGAAGGCTACGACCGCTACAGCCCGATGGTGTCGCGTCTGCTGCATTTGCTGATCATCGACATCCTCGCCACCAGTGTCGCCCTGCGCATAGGGGGCGACAAGTTGCAGCCCTTGCTGCGCGAGATGAAGAACAACTTGCGCAGCAAGCGTTACGCCTGAAGCGCGCGCGGGTCATGCCGGACCAGATCCGCTAGCCAGTGGATTGCGGCTCTGGTCCGCAATGACAAAGCCATGCGCGCTAGATTCTCGCTTCTTCAACGGCATGGCAGGCGATCTTGTCGGCGCCCAACGCCAGCAACTGCGGTCGCTCGACCCGGCAGCGCTCGTTCGCATGCGGGCAGCGCGGGTTGAAGGCGCACCCGGCGGGTGGATTCAAGGGGTTCGGTACTTCCCCCTGCACCGGCGTACGGGCGCGACCGGTATCGTGCATCTTGGGGATGGCATCGAGCAGCATCCGGGTATAGGGGTGACGCGGATTGGCAAACAAGGTCTGCTTGTCGGCCAGTTCCACCAGGCGTCCCAGGTACATCACGCCAACCTGGTCGCTGACGTGCCGCACCACCGCCAGATTGTGCGATATGAACAGGTAGGTCAGACCCAGCTTGCGTTGCAGGTCCTTCATGATGTTGAGCACCTGGGCCTGCACACTCACGTCCAGCGCCGAGGTCGGCTCATCGCATACCAAAAATTCAGGATTTGTCGCCAGCGCTCGGGCAATCGAGATGCGTTGCCGCTGGCCGCCGGAGAACTGGTGCGGGTACTTGCCGCTATCGGACGCGCTCAAACCCACGGAGACGAGAAGTGCCCCGACCTGCTCTTTCAGCTCGGCCGGATCACTCACCAAGCCATGCTCGATCAGCGGCTCCGCCACGATGTCCTGCACCAGCCAGCGCGGGTTCAGGGACGCATAGGGATCCTGAAAAATCATCTGGATGCGACTGCGCAGCTTCAAACCCTGAGGGGTCTTGAAGATGGCATGGGCATCGAGCCCATCGAACTGCAAATTGCCACGAGTCGGCTCGTACAAGCCGACCAGAAGCCGGGCCACCGTGCTCTTGCCGCAACCGGATTCGCCGACCAGCGCCAGCGTCTTGCCTTTTTCAATTTCGAAACTGACCCCATCGACGGCGCGCAGCAGGGTGCGCGGCTTGTGCTCCAGCACCCGATTGAGCCAGGGCGCCGACACGTCGAAAGTCATTGCCAAGTCATTGGCTTGAACCAGGGCAGTCATATCGGGCCGTCCCGCAAGGCACGATCAGTTGGGGACAGGGCTTCGCTGCGCTCCGGTCTGTCCCGCAAAGTCTCATGAAGCCAGCAGGCGGCCCGGGTCACTCCGGCGTTCAACAACTCCGGGCGCGCGCTTTTGCATTTGGCGAAGGTTTGCGGGCAACGCGGGTTATAGGCACAGCCGGTCGGAATGGCATTCAGGCGCGGCATCGCGCCGTCAATCTGATTCAGGCGTTCACGGTCTTGTGTAATGTCGGGAATCGCCGCCATTAGTCCTGCCGTATAGGGATGTGCCGGGTGGTTGATGACTTCGTGCACCGGGCCGATCTCGGCAATGCGGCCGCAGTACAGCACCGCCACCCGGTCGCAGGTTTCGGCAATCACGCCCATGTCGTGCGTGATCAGCATCACCGCCGCGCCGTGACGTTTGCAAACGGCTTTCAGCAGCGTGATGATTTGGGCCTGAATGGAAACGTCCAGGGCCGTCGTCGGCTCGTCCGCGACGATCAGTTTGGGCTCGGCGGCAAGCGCCAGGGCAATCACCACGCGCTGGCGCATGCCGCCCGAAAACTGGTGCGGATAGTGGTCAACACGCTGCTCGGGCGCAGGAATGCCAGTGTCTTTAAGCAACCCAATGGCGCGTTCCCGTGCCTCTTTTTCACTCAGGGGCAGGTGCGTGCGTATGGTCTCGACCAACTGGCGGCCTACCGTGTACAGCGGGTTGAGCGAAGTCAGCGGGTCCTGGAAAATGGCCCCGATGCGCTTGCCCCGGATGTGGCGCATCTGCTCAAATCCAAGCTGGTCGATGCGCTCGCCTTCGAGCAGGATTTGCCCGCTGGCAATACGCCCGGGAGGGTCCAGCAGACCAATGATGGCGGCACCGGTAATCGATTTGCCGGCGCCCGATTCGCCCACCACCCCCAAAATCTCGCCGGGCGCGATGTCGAACGAAATATCGTCCAAGGCCCGCAGCGTGCCGCGCCGATGCGGAAATTCGACGATCAGGTTTTTTACTTGCAACAGACTCATGCGTGCTTCAAGAAATTCGTCATCGCGATATCCCATTGGTCATTGCGGGCCCCGACCCGCAATCCATGGTGCGAGTGGCACTGGATCCCGGATCAAGTCCGGGATGACAACCGAGAGGTCCGGCATGACAACCGGTGCCACGGCCTTCAGCCTCACCTCGAAAAAAATCTTGCATCATCATTTGCATCCCTAGCGCAACTTTGGGTTCAGGGCGTCGCGCAACCAGTCGCCCAGCAGATTCACGCTCAGGGAAATCAAGACCAGCATCAGACCGGGGAAAACCGTAATCCACCATTCGCCCGAGAACAGGTAGTTGTTACCGACCCGAATCAGGGTGCCCAGCGACGGCGCCGTGGGCGGTGCACCAACCCCCAAAAATGACAGTGTCGCTTCAATGATGATGGCAGTGGCGACCTGGATCGTGGCCAACACCAGCACCGGTCCCAGCACGTTGGGCAACACGTGGCGCCGCATGATGCGCAGGCTCGAGACGCCCGTCACCCGGGCCGCCTGCACGTATTCCTTGTGGCGTTCCACCAGCGTCGAGCCGCGCACCGTGCGCGCGTACTGAACCCAGCCGGTCAGTGTGATGGAGATGATCAGCACAAAGAAGGCCAGAGAATCCTGTGCATTGGGAAACAGGGCTCGCCCGACACCGGCGATCAGTAGCGCCACCAGAATCGCCGGGAACGACAGCATCACATCGCACAAGCGCATCAAAATGGCGTCCACCCAACCGCCCAGGAAGCCGGCTATCAGACCCAGTGTCACGCCAAGCAGCACTGACAAGGCGACCGATGCCAAGCCCACCGCCAGCGAAATGCGGGCGCCGAACATCAGGGCCGAGAGAATGTCGCGGCCCTGGTCATCGGTACCCAGCAGATACTTGGCGCTACCCAGCGCGTCCCAGGCCGGCGGCAGCCGCGCATCGCTCAACTCCAGCGTACTGAGGTCAAACGGGTTGTGCGGCGCCACCAGATTGGCAAACACGGAGCAAAAAATACAGACAAAAGCAATGGTGGCGGCGGCCACCGCCACCGGCGAATTGCGAAAACTGTAGCCGATATCGCTGTCGCCCAGCCGGGCCAACCATACTTTCATCCGAGGTCGTACGTCCAGGTTCAGGGGTTGACCTTGACGAATTTCCAGATCATGTCGTTGTTGGGCAGTTGCACCAGATCAACGTTTTTCTTCATGGCCCAATTCAACGCCTGTTGATGCAGCGGCAGGTGCCCGACTTCATCCTGATGAATCTTCAAGGCCTCATGAATCATCTCGCTGCGTTTCTTCAGATCGGTCTCGGAGCCGATTTTTTGAGTCAACTCATCCACCCTGGCATTGCTGTAGGCGCCCAGATTGAACTGACCCCGGCCACCCTCACCCGGTGAGGACATGATGGGATACAAGACGTTGTGCACGTCGACCGTGCTGGCAGTCCAACCGAGCATGTAGAAACTGGTGTTGCGGCTCAGAATCTTGGGGAAATAAGTGCCCTTGGTTTCAGCTTCAAGATTGATCTTGACGCCGATTTTGGACAGGTTGGCGGCCACCGCCTGGCAAATTCTTTCGTCGTTGACATAACGGTCATTGGGACAGTTCATCTTGACTTCGAAGCCGGCCGGGTAGCCTGCCTCAACCATCAACTTCTTGGCCGCGTCCACGTTGAACGGCAAGCGTTTGCTCAAAGACGCGTCGAATCCGTTCACTTGAGGCGGCAGCATCAAGGCCACCGGCGTGGCGGCGCCGCGCATCACGGTCTTTTGAATGCCGTCAATGTCAATCGCCTGGTAGAACGCCTGGCGCACGCGCTTGTCCTTGAACGGGTTTTTGCCCTTCACATTGGAGAACAGCAACTCGTCGCGCTTCTGGTCCATGCCCAAAAAGATCACGCGCAGTTCGGGACCCTGCATCACCTTGAACTTGGGATTGCTCTTGATGCGGTCAACGTCTTGTACCGGCACCGGCTCCATCACATCAATTTCACCCGACAGCAAAGCAGCCACGCGGGTGGCGTCGTTGCCAATGGGTGTGAAAATCACTTCGTCCACATTGCCGTCGATCTTGCCCCAATAGTTGCCATTGCGCACAAAAGTGGTACGCACCCCTGGCTGACGCTCGCGGACGCGATAGGGGCCGGTGCCGTTGGCACGGAACGACGCCGCGTTTTCAATGCCTTTGCGCCGGTCCACCGGCTTGGTGGCTTGATTCGTTTCGCACCATTTCTTGCTCATCATGAGCCAGTTGGTAAACAACTCGGGCAGGATCGGGAATGGTGCGCTGGTAATGAAATCAAGTGAATAGTCATTGATCTTCTTGATCTCCTTGATCTGGCCCACATAGCTCTTCATGTCCGAGCCGTCGTCCTTGGCGCGCTCGTAGCTGAAGATCACGTCGTCGGCCGTGAAAGGCGTGCCATCATGAAACTTGACGCCCTTGCGCAAATTGAAATGCCACACCGTGGGCGAGGTCTGTTTCCAGTCGGTGGCCAGCGCCGGCGCCAGCTTGAAGTCGCGCCCGCGCGTAACCAGCGGCTCGAACACGTTGCCGGTAACCGAGAGCTGCAGCGACTCGTTGAGTGAATGCGGGTCCATGGACAACGCATCGCCCTGATTGGCAACCCGCAAGGTCGCCGCCGATGCCGTCACACTCATCGCCGCCAGCGCAATCGCCACGGGTGTCAGAACACTGTTTATGCCAAATTTCATACTCGTCTCCAGTTAAAAATCAACAAATTTGCGGGACAGACCGCAGTTACGCGAAGCGAACAAGCTCTGTCCTCAACTACTCAAAACGAACAAGCTCTACCCTCAACGACTCAAAAAGATCCAATTCCGTTCTCAACCGACTAAATGGGCATCGCCTGCTCGACCAGACTGGCATGCAAAGCCGCGCCCAAAGGCAGGATCTGGTCGTTGAAGTCATAGCGGCTATTGTGCAGGAAACAACTGCCCAGACCACCCTCAATGCCTTGGCCAATGCGCATGTAGGCACCAGGCTTGACCTGTAGCATAAAGGAAAAGTCTTCTGCTCCCATGCTCGGCTCCAGATCGCGCACCACCTGTTCGGGTCCCACCAGGCTTTGCGCCACATCCGCGGCAAAGAGCGCCTCGGCCGCCGTGTTGATGGTAGCGGGGTAGGAGCGCTCGTAACAAACCGTGGCAGTGGCACCAAAGCCCTGCGCCACCGCGCTGCACATCTCGTTCAGACGCCTCTCCACCATGGCCTGCACTTGCGGACTGAAGGTGCGCACGGTACCGACCAGCGTGGCGCTGCCCGGGATCACGCTCATGGCGCCCAGCTCACCCGCGCGCATGGCGCACAGACTGATGACGGCATTGTCGATCGGTCTGACGTTGCGCGAGACGATGCTTTGCACGGCGGTAATGATGTGGGCCGCCACCAGCACCGGATCCACCGTCTGGTAGGCGTGGGCGCCATGCCCGCCCTTGCCGGTGATCTCGATGGTGATGCGGTCCGCCGCCGCCATCATGGGTCCCGGATTGACGCCTACCGTGCCGGGACGCATCGCCGGCCAGTTGTGCATGCCGTAAATCGACTGTACCGGGAAGCGCTCGAACAGGCCGTCTTCTATCATGGCTTTGGCGCCTGCGAAGCCCTCTTCCCCGGGTTGAAAGATCAATACCGCGCTGCCATCGAAATTACGCGTCTCGGCCAGGTAACGTGCCGCCCCGACCAGCATGGCCGTGTGGCCGTCATGGCCGCAACCGTGCATCAGACCGGCGCGGGACGATTTCCAGCTGAATTCGTTATGTTCCGTCATCGCCAGGGCGTCCATGTCGGCCCGCAGGCCTATCATTTTTCCGCTGCTGTTGCGTTGGCCCTTGATGACCGCCACGACACCGGTTTTTCCAATACCGGGGTGAATCTCGTCGACACCGCACAGCTTCAAGGCTTCCTGCACCCGCGCCGCTGTGTAAACCTCTTCGAAACCGAGCTCCGGATGGGCATGCAGGTCGCGCCGAAATTCCGTCATCTCGGGGTGGAAAGCAGCAATCCGTGCAAACGCACGACCCTGAACCTTCAGCGGCGCATAAAGACCCGTGACTTGCATCAATGTCCTCCCGTAGCGCCCACTCGCAAGCGCGGGTCAACCACAAAATAAAGCAGATCAACCACCAAATTGATCAGCACAAAAATCAACGCGATCAGACACAGGTAGGCAGCCATCACCGGAATATCGGCAAAGGTCACGGCTTGAATGAAAAGCAGACCCATGCCAGGCCATTGGAAAACAGTCTCGGTAATGATGGCAAAAGCAATCAGCTGCCCCAATTGCAGGCCGGTGATGGTGATCACCGGCACCAATGTGTTTTGCAGCGCGTGGCCAAAATGAATGGCACGGTTGCTCAGGCCCCGGGCACGGGCAAACCGGATGTAGTCGGTGCGCAAGACCTCCAGCATTTCAGCCCGCACCAGGCGCATGATGAGCGTCAGCTGGAACACCGCCAACGTGATCGCCGGCAACACCAGATGGTGCCAGCCATCGAGCGTCAGCAAACCGCTTTGCCACCAGCCCAGTTGCACCACCTCGCCACGCCCAAAACTGGGGAACCAGCCCAGCCCCACAGAAAACGCCAGGATCAGCAGAATGCCGATCAGAAATGTCGGCAGCGACACTCCCAACAATGAGATCGTCATGAACACCTGGCTCAAGAAACTGCCCCGTCGCAAGGCCGAGTAAACCCCTAGCGGCACTCCGATCAGCAAGGCCAGTACAGCCGCCACCAGCGCCAACTCCAGCGTGGCCGGCAGGCGCTCGGCAATCAGGCGCGACACCTTGGCGCCCTGGCGCAAACTCAGGCCGAACTCACCCTGCACGGCGTTGCTCAGGAAGTGCCAGAACTGCACAAAAAAGGGCTGGTCCAAGCCCAAATCGGTGCGCAGTTGGCGGATTTGGTCCGGCTTGGCATCCTGCCCAAGCAGGAACACCACCGGGTCGCCCACATACTGGAACAGCATGAACGCGATGAAGGCGACTGCCACCATCACGACAAGAGCCTGTATCAGGCGACGAAGAATAAATACGAACATCAATCAGAACCAGGGAAAGCCAGAATCTAACAGAGCAAGCAGCGTGCCGATATGGGGGTTTTCATGAGTTTGCAGGCAAACCAAGCGCATAGCGCCCTAAATGATGGGCGCACCCGTAAAAAAACCCCGCCACGTTGCCATGGCGGGGTCTTGAGTTTTAACCGTCAACTGACTTGCGTCAGCATCCGATTAGAACTTCTTGGCAATACCGAAGTCAAAGCCGTTGGACGAGCCGTTGACGGCGGTCGTCGAGCCGTTCAGGGCAGCAGCAGCACCGCCACTGTTGTTCACGGTTGCGAACGTGCCATACATCGAGGTTGTCTTGCTGAAGTTATACACATAGCCCAGTGCAAACTGGCTGGTCTTGGCCGTACCGTTGTCGGTGTTCGAGAACGAAGCGCGAACCAGGCCAGCACCAACCGGAACCGAGCCGCCGATCAAATAACCATTGATGTCAGATTGACCCGTTGCCTGGTTTTTCTGGACATAGGCATTCAGTGTTCCAGCGCCGAAGTTGTAGGTACCGCCGAAGTTGGTCACTTGCGTGTCGGTGTTAGCGCCCGTGGTGGTCGAACCGTAGCCCAGACCCAGGCTCAAAGGACCTTGGTCGTAAGACAACAGGAAAGAGCCACCGTTGCCAGCGCTGCTATTGGCAACGTTGGAAGCGTTCTCACCCATGTAGCCTTGCGCCCAGACCTTGAAGCCGCTCATGCTGGGCGAAATCCAGCCATAAGAGTTGGAGGCACGCACTGCAACGACGCCAGTGTAATTTGCACCGCCTTGGAATGCGCGGGAAGTACCGACACCGTTGATACCGAACGGATCATAAATCGCTTCCAGCCAGAATGCCGGGGTGTAGTCACGGCCGGCACGGAACTCGCCAAAGCCACCGAACATCTGCAGATAGGACCGGCGATTGAAGACAAAGCCGCCGCTGGCGCTGCCGCCGGTGGACTGGTTGTTGGTGTTGGTGCTGGCACCGGTACCATTGTCATTGTTCACGCCACCGGCCAGGATGAAGCCAGCCTTCAGACCGCCGCCCAGGTCTTCAACGCCTTTGAAGCCGATTTCGCTGCTGGCGAGGCCGGAGTTACCCAGCTGTGTCTTGTTGGCAACATCACCGCTACCATACATCAAGGTTGCGTCAACCGTGCCGTAAAGGGTGACCGAGGATTGTGCAAATGCGCTGGCAGCAGCCAATGCAGCCAGAGCTACGAGGGATCTTTTCATATTAAGTTACTCCAAGGTTAAACATAGGGCTCCGGTTTGATACTTTCGGACCCCGGGCCAACCTCCTATTTCAGGAAGTTGGCTTGATTGAACCAGAGGCTGGGGGGCTTGGCAAAGGAAAAGTCCGTAAACTTTGGCAAAGCTGGCGCTTTCGTTGTGAGCTTGCAACAAGTTGCTACAGGTCAACGCCGGGCATCAGGATCAGAAAAATCAGACAAAAACCGAACCAAACCAAAATTTTGGGCGTTTTACAATAACCTTATGGACACCCTCTTAAGTGCTGCCGACGCGGCCTTGCGCACCCTGTTTGCGACGCCACGCGCCAGCCAGCCCTGCCCCACTCTGGCTGGCCAGGCCAGCCATTTGTCCGACGCCGAAAAAGCGCATGCCGGCGCCTTGATGCGTGTCAACCATGTGGGCGAGGTATGCGCCCAAGCGCTTTACACGGCACAGGCACTGGTCACCCGGAACGACACTCTGCGCGCTCATTTCACGCGGGCCAGCCTGGAGGAAACCAATCACCTGGCCTGGACCGAGCAGCGCCTGAAGGAGTTGGGGCAGCACAAATCCCTGCTCAACCCGCTCTGGTACGGCGCCGCCTTTGGGCTCGGGCTGCTGGCGGGACGCTTGGGCGATCGGGTCAGCCTGGGTTTTGTGGTGGAGACGGAAAATCAGGTCGAAGCGCATCTGGACAGCCATCTGACACTGTTGCCGGCCAATGACCACGCCTCGCGCGCCATCGTGGCGCAAATGAAGGACGACGAAGCGCGCCACGCACTGGACGCGCAAAAGGCCGGCGCCACCGAGTTGCCGCAAGCCGTCAAGAGCCTGATGCGAGCTGCCGCCAAAGTGATGACCACGGTGGCGCACCGGATTTAAATCACGACTCCAGCAACTCGAAGCTGGTCGAAATTTCGGCTGTCTTGGCCAGCATGATGCTGGCCGAACAGTATTTTTCGTGGCTCAGGGCGATGGCTCGCTCCACAGCGGCAGCGGGGATGGCCTTGCCGGTCACCGTGAAATGCATGTTGATGCGGGTGAACACCTTGGGGTCCAACTCGGCACGCTCGGCCGTGAGCTTGACAGTGCAGCCGCGCACCTCAAAACGGCCACGTCTGAGAATCAGCACCACGTCGTAAGCGGTGCAGCCGCCGGTGGCGGCCAACATCGTTTCCAACGGTCGCGGCGCCAGGTTCAAACCACCCATTTCCGGCTTGTCGAGGTCCGGCGCACCATCCATCACCAAGGTATGACCACTGCCGGTTTCGGCCACAAACCCCATGCCGGAGCGTGTACCAAGCGCTCCGGTCCAACTGACTGTGCATTCCATGATATTGATCGCCTATTGCTTTGAAGTCTGGAATTGTCGCCTCTAACAGGCGCTTATCATGGAGGCTCCATGAAGACGCAACACCTCCAACCCGCTGACTACCTGAAAAAAATTCTCACTGCCCGCGTCTACGACGTGGCCGTGGAGACGCCTCTTGAACCGGCCAAGGCTTTGAGTCGACGCCTGCACAACACTGTGCTGCTGAAACGCGAAGACCAGCAACCGGTGCACAGTTTCAAGCTGCGTGGCGCCTACAACCGAATGGCGCACCTGACCCCCGAACAATTGGAAAAAGGCGTGATTTGCGCTTCCGCTGGCAACCATGCGCAAGGCGTGGCGCTGAGCGCCCAGAAGCTGGGAACGCGCGCCGTCATCGTCATGCCGACCACCACACCGCAAGTCAAGGTGGATGCCGTGCGCCACTTTGGCGGCGAGGTGGTGCTGCATGGCGACAGCTACTCCGACGCCTACAACTTTGCCACGACACTGGAAAAAAAGCAGGGGTTGACCTTTGTCCACCCGTTCGACGACCCGGATGTGATTGCCGGCCAGGGCACCATTGCCATGGAGGTGTTGCGCCAGTTGCAAGGCCATGGCTCGAATCGGCTGGACGCCGTGTTTGTGGCCATCGGTGGTGGCGGGCTGATCTCGGGTGTGGCCAATTACATCAAGGCGGTGCGGCCGGAGATCAAGGTCATTGGCGTGCAGATGAACGACTCCGATGCCATGACGCAATCGGTCGCGGCCAACAAGCGGGTCACGCTGCCCGACGTCGGGCTGTTCTCCGACGGCACCGCGGTGAAGCTGGTGGGAGAGGAAACCTTTCGCATTTCCCGCGAACTGGTGGACGAGTTCATCCTGGTGGACACCGACGCCGTGTGCGCGGCCATCAAGGATGTATTTGTCGACACCCGCAGCATCGTCGAGCCGGCCGGCGCACTGGCGGTGGCGGCCATCAAGCAGTACGTCACCCGGCACAAGACCAAAGGCGAAACCTACGCGGCCATCTTGTGCGGCGCCAACATGAACTTTGACCGCCTGCGCTTTGTCGCCGAACGCGCCGAGGTGGGGGAAGAGCGTGAGGCCTTGTTTGCCGTCACCATTCCGGAAGAACTCGGCAGCTTCAAGCGCTTTTGCCAGGCGGTGGGCGATTTGCCCGGTGGTCCGCGCAATGTGACGGAATTCAACTACCGTATCAGCGACTCGGCCCGCGCCCACGTGTTTGTCGGCCTGACAACCCATGGCAAAGGCGAATCCACCAGGATCGCAGCCAATTTCACCAAGCATCGTTTCGAGACGCTGGACTTGACGCACGACGAACTGGCCAAGGAGCACATCCGCCACATGGTGGGCGGCCATTCGAAACTGGCGCAAGACGAGCGCCTGTTGCGCTTCATCTTTCCCGAGCGACCCGGTGCCCTGCTGAAGTTTTTAAGCCTGATGCGCCCGAGCTGGAACATCAGCCTGTTTCACTACCGCAATCAGGGTGCTGACTACGGCCGTATCCTGGTCGGCCTACAGGTGCCGAAATCCGACTCCGCCGCTTTCGACAAATTCTTGAAGACGCTGGGCTACCCCTGGGTGGAAGAAACCGGCAACCCGGTGTACCGCATGTTTTTGCAGACATGAGCGCCTCCCTCAACGGCAAGCTGGTGGTGGCGATTTCATCACGCGCCTTGTTTGACTTCGAACAGGAAAACGAAGTCTTTGAACAAAACGACGACCGCGCTTACATGGCGCTGCAACTGCAGAGACTGGACCTGCCCGCCGAGCCGGGTGTGGCCTTTTCGCTGGTGAAGAAATTGCTCGCGTTCAACCAGGCTTCAGCCGATCCACTGGCGCAACCGGTTGAAGTGGTGATCCTCTCGCGCAACGACCCGGTTTCGGGCATGCGCGTATTCCGCTCGGCCCAACATTACGGCTTGCCGATTCAGCGCGGCAGCTTCACGCGCGGGCAGTCCCCGTGGCGCTACCTCAAACCGCTGCACGCCAACCTGTTTTTGAGCACCCATTTGAGCGATGTGCGCGCCGCACTGGAAGCCGGCGTGCCGGCGGCGCAGGTTTATCCGCAATCGGCCCATGCCGGTGACGCCTATCCTTTTGAGGTGCGCATTGCTTTTGACGGTGACGCCGTGCTGTTCAGCGACGAAGCCGAACGGGTCTACCAGTCCGAGGGCCTGAGCGCATTCCAAAAGCACGAACAGGACAAGGCACAGCAACCGCTGCTGGCCGGGCCTTTCAAACCGTTGCTGGCGGCACTGCAACGCCTGCAAAAAGAAGGCACGCCCAACATGCGCATTCGCACCGCCTTGGTCACCGCCCGCAGCGCGCCGGCCCATGAACGCGCCATTCGCACCCTGATGGACTGGAATATTGAGGTCGATGAGGCCATGTTCCTGGGCGGGCTGCCGAAAGGCGAATTTCTGCGTGAGTTCGAACCCGATTTCTTTTTTGACGACCAGACCGGGCACGTGGACTCGGCGTCCCGGCATGTGCCCTCGGGCCACGTGGCAAGCGGCGTGTCCAACGATTGAGCACACGCTACCACTCGAAAAATGGGGTAGTCCTTCGCGGCTGTCGATACAAATTGCTCCGTGCAGACTCGGCAAATTTTTTCGACGGGCACAACCAACGAACCCCATGGCATCAACTTCAGGGGTGCCGGCCAAAACGCAGAAAAGCCACCCGAAGGTGGCTTTTCCTGGCGCTGTAAACAGCGCGGGAGCGCGCTCAGAAGCTGTGCCGCATGCCGAATTCGTAACCGGTACTGCTGCCGCCGGGAGCCGTAACGGCATTACCGCCGCCAACCGTGAACTTGGTGCCGGTGCCGTCGTTGCTGACCTGGGAGTAGTTGGTGTACAGCGCCGTGCGCTTGGACAGGTTATGGACGTAACCGACCGCCCACTGACTTGCGTCATTGGCGACGGCGTCTGCCTTCAAGGTGGTGTAGGCAAAACGTACTTCACCCTTGCCAACCTTCCACTGCGTTCCCACCATGTTGGACGTGGTCTTGGTAACACCCACTTCGTTTTTACCCCACAGGTACATCAGCTTGGCGGGTCCAACCAGGTAGTTGATGGCAAAGTTGGTCTGGGTGAAGTCGCCGGTGGCGTACTTTGTCGTGCCAGATGCGAAAGCCAGATTGAGCGGTCCGGCGGCATAGCCGATACGTGCACCCAGATAGTTCCCGTCGTCCACCGTAGCCCCGGCGTTGCTGGCTTGCTCGCCCATGGCGTACATGAGCTGGCCGTAGACGCCGCCCAATTTTGAGGGGAGAAGATAGCCGATTGAATTGGAGGCCCGCACGTTGGTACGTGCCGTAGTGCCGCCTGTGTTGACCTGGTAGAACAGTTGGCCGGCATTGCCGACACCATTGGTGCCAAACGGGTGCATCGCCACCGTCAAGTTGCTGAAACTGGGTACGTAATCGCGTCCGAAACGGACTTCGCCCCAGCTGCCGAGCAAGCCCACAGTGGCGCGGCGCCCAAAGGTCAAACCGCCACCGCCAACTGAATCCTTGTTGGTGGTGCTGGTGGAACCGCCGGTGCCGTTGTCCGGACTCACCGCCGCCTCCAGCCAGAAGTTGGCCTTTAGCCCGCCACCAAGATCTTCGGTACCGCGAAAGCCAAGCCGACTGGAAGTATTGCCGTCAGGATTTAGCGCGGAAACCGAGCCGGAGCCGCTGGCGCTGGTGTGCAGGTAGCCCAAGTCCAACAGGCCGAATACTTCAACCGTCTGGGCTTGCACCAGCCCGGTAAAAGTTGTCAGGGCGGCCAAGGCGAAGACGGGATGGAGGCGAGCCTGCAGGACTCGGGTCAGGGTGGCGTTGGGTTTCACGGGATCTCCTAGGTTGAGGTATGGGTGGACGGTACCGTAGCCTAGCTTTCAATCCGCTTTCAATCCCCCAAACCTAGGGAAAGTACCGATCTACAAACGAATATCGTCATATCTTTCCTCACCAAGTGGCATGCGGCAAGCAGCGGCCAGCCCGCTGCCCGAGCACCGACTGCTGATGTCGCAAGGTTCTGCCGGCATCTGTGATTACATCCAGTATCATTAATGCCATGGTGAAAGAAAAGACCCATTATGTTTGCTCCGACTGTGGCGGCAGCAGCCCCAAATGGCTGGGCAAATGCCCTAGCTGCGGTGCCTGGAACACGCTGATTGAATCACTGCCGGAAAGCACGACGCCAGCCAAAAACCGCTTCGCCTCACTGGCCAAGACAGCCGAAATTGCCACCCTGGGAGAGATTGACGCCGTTGACATGGCGCGCACACCGACCGGCCATGAGGAACTGGACCGCGTGCTGGGCGGCGGCATGGTCGAAGGCGGTGTGGTGCTGATCGGTGGCGACCCCGGCATTGGCAAATCGACCCTGCTGCTACAGGCCCTCGATTCGTTGCAACGCAGCGGGCAAAACACCTTGTATGTGACGGGCGAAGAAAGTGGCGCCCAGGTGGCACTGCGCTCGCGCCGCCTTGGGCTGAACAACAGCCAAGTGAAGGTACTGGCCGAGATCCAGTTGGAGCGGATTCTCGCCACGCTGGATGCCACGCAACCCGACATCGCCGTCATCGACTCGATTCAAACCGTTTACTCCGATCAACTCACCTCGGCGCCGGGGTCGGTAGCGCAAGTGCGCGAATGCGCGGCGCACCTGACACGCTATGCCAAGGCAAGCGGACGCTCTGACGGAGCCGCCCGTGGCCGGGCGACCTGCATTGTGCTGGTTGGCCACGTCACCAAGGATGGTGCGCTGGCCGGGCCGCGCGTGCTGGAGCACATGGTGGACACCGTGCTGTACTTCGAAGGCGACACGCACAGCAGTTTCCGCCTGGTGCGCGCCATCAAGAACCGCTTCGGCGCGGTCAATGAGATTGGCGTCTTTGCCATGACCGAGAAAGGCCTCAAAGGGGTGTCCAACCCAAGCGCCATTTTTCTGAGCCAGCATGCCGAGCCGGTGCCCGGCAGTTGTGTGATGGTCACGCTGGAGGGCACTCGCCCGATGCTGGTGGAGATTCAGGCGCTGGTGGACAGCAGCGGCCCGTCGCCCAGGCGGCTTTCAGTGGGTCTGGACAAAGACCGTCTGGCCATGTTGCTGGCGGTATTGCACCGCCATGCCGGCGTCGCCTGCATGGACCAGGATGTCTTCGTGAACGCCGTGGGCGGGGTGCGCATCAGCGAACCAGCCGCCGACCTGGCAGTGCTGCTGGCGATCACTTCCAGTCTGCGCGGCAAACCTCTGCCCAAGGGCTTCATTGCCTTTGGCGAGATTGGCTTGGCCGGCGAGGTGCGACCCGCGCCACGCGGCCAGGAGCGCTTGCGGGAGGCCGCCAAGCTGGGCTTCAGCGTTGCTGTGGTGCCCAAGGCCAATGCACCGAAAAAACCGATCGAGGGGCTGACGATCCACGCGGTGGAGCGCGTTGAGCAGGCACTGGAAGTGGTGCGCTCGCTGGCGTAACGCGGAGCGTGGGGGCTAATTGTGCGCCGCGCCGGGCCGCCCCAAGCAAGCACAGCCCCCCGTGGGGCTGAGCCCTGCGGCTCCGGATGTGCCCGCGCACATCCGGACAGGGCGAAGGGCCGCTGCTTCTGGCAGCGGCGTGTCCAGCGTAGCACACGAAGTGGCAAGCGTGGGGGCTCACTTTCACTCGCGCACGATGGTGTGGCCTGAGTTCTTCACCGGGTCGCCCGCCTTCAGACCGGGGTCCTGGTCAAAATTGAAACTGCGGGCGTGACCGTCGGCATATTGCACGCTGACCGTCCACACCTTGTGGGTTTTTATCTTTCCCTCAATCTTCTTGCCGGCATAAGCGCCACCGGCGGCACCAGCCACCGTGGCCAGGTCTTTGCCCAGACCACCACCCACCTGGCGACCCAGCAAGGCACCGGTGACGCCACCAGCGATCACGCCGACGGCGCTGCCTTCGCCTTCTTTTTCGGTGACTCTGACGGCCGACACCTTGCCGCAGTCCGGGCAGGCCGCCTTGCCAGCCTGCGCCGGGCTGGAGGCTGGCGCAGCGGCGGCCAATTGCGCCTTGGCGCTGGCGAGGGCCTTGTCGTACTCTGCTTTGGCGTCGCGCCGGCACTGTAGACGGGCATTGGACGAACTTTCGTCATTGCAGAGTTTTTTATCCTCCGTGTAGCGCGTCTGCGCCTTGTTGCTGTCGGCCGCGTACTGGGCTTTCGGCGTCAACGGCGTCTGCGCAACAGCTGTGAAGGCCAGGCCCGAGAGCAACAAGCCGCCGGCCAGTATCAAAAAGGGTTTTGCCATTGTCTGCTCCTGATTCAAGAAAGATGAAATTGCCACATTCCGTTCGAGGACTGGAATAACAGAATAACGCGAGAGTGGCACAAAGCCGAGAGTCAGGGTTGATAACCATCAACCCCGCGCGAACCAGCGCCAGAAGCAGTATGCCGGCAGCGGCTCCGCCGTTTCTTAAGAAATGTTTAATCTGCGCTCCCTACCATGGTATTCCACGGAGGTGCCATGCACATTTTGACTTCTTTCTCACGCGTTTTGATCTTGGCTGGCGCGGCTTGCCACCCCCAAGCGGCACAGGGCCATTTCAATGAGCATGACATCCGGTTGCCAAAGTAAAAATGGCTAAAACAAGAACAAAAATCCTGGTCTGGGATGCTCCTGTGCGGGTGTTTCACTGGCTGCTGGTGCTAAGTTTTACCGGCGCTTATCTGACTGCCGAGAGTGAGCGCTGGAGCATGGTGCACGTGACTTTAGGCTACACCCTGGGAGGGCTGCTGGCGTTTCGTATTCTCTGGGGCTTGATCGGCACGCGCCACGCACGCTTTGCCAGCTTTGTGCGCGGTCCCCTGGCCGTCATGCGGTATGGGCGCGCCCTGTTGAACGGCCGCCCCGAGCAGCATGCCGGCCATAACCCGGCCGGCGCCATGGCGATTGTCGGGCTGCTGCTGTTGAGCGCCGCCACGGTCGCCACCGGCTGGGCCATCTGGAACAAGCTCGGCGGCCGCTGGATCGAGGAGCTGCATGAAGGCGTTGCGGGCTTCATGCTGGCGCTGGTCGGCGTGCATCTGGCGGGAGTCGTACTGACAAGCTGGCTGCATCGCGAAAACCTGGTGCGCTCCATGCTGAATGGCAAAAAAATGGGCGCCTCCGAGGACGGTATCCGGCGCGCCTGGCGTCCACTGGCGCTCGTCATCTTGCTAGGCGTGCTGGGCTTTTGGTGGCTGCAATGGCACAGCGCACCGTCGCGCACTACATCCGGTGGCGGGGCCGCCGCCACGAAAAATGCAAAATACGCCTCTCATCGCCATGACGATGATTAGTTGTCGCCATGCGATTCAAGGCGACTGAACCACCCTGGAGTTTTTGATGCGCATTCTGCTGGCTGAAGACGATCCGATGTTGGGCGACGGTCTGCGCGCAGGCTTGCGCCAGCTTGGCTTCCAGGTTGATTGGGTGCGTGATGGCGGCGCTGCCGAACGCGAATTGGCGTCGGGCGACTATGCGGCAGCCGTGCTCGATCTCGGTTTGCCTGTCAAGGACGGGATTGACGTATTGCAGTCCCTGCGGACACGCAAAATCAGTACCCCGGTGCTGGTGCTGACGGCGCGTGACGCCGTGCCCGACCGGATTCGCGGCCTGGACCTGGGGGCGGATGACTACGTGATCAAACCGGTCGACCTGCATGAGCTTGGCGCGCGCCTGCGCTCCCTGGTGCGCCGCTCGCATGGTCAGTTGCAAGACGCCTTGCGTTGTGGCGCAGTGCTGCTCGACCCCTCCGCCCGACAGGTCACTCTGGATGGCGAGGCAGTGCCCCTGTCAACACGGGAATTTGATTTGTTGTACGCCCTGATGCTCAATGCCGGGCGCGTCATGTCGCGCGAGCAACTCGAGCAAAAACTCTATAGCTGGGGCTATGAAGTCGACAGCAATGCAATCGAGGTCCACATCCACCATTTGCGCCGCAAGTTGCACCCCGATCTGATCCAGACCGTGCGCGGTGTTGGCTACACCGTGATGCGCCCCCCGGAGAAGACATGAAGCGTGAACGCCGCCTGAAATCCCTGCAGGCGCGCCTGTTGGCGCCTCTGCTGGTTCTGCTGACCATAGTCTGGCTGGGCACCGTGCTCCTGACCTGGTTTGACGTCCGCCATGAACTCGATGAATTGCTCGACGGTCATCTGGCCCAAGCCGCGGCGTTGCTGGTGATGCAGCAGGCTGGCGAGAGCCATCGGGAGAGCGTGGACGATGCGCCTTCGCTGCACAAGTACGCCCCCAAAGTTATATTTCAGGTGTTTCACGAAGGGCGTTTGATGATGCGCTCGGCCAATGCCGGCGCGACACCGATTTCAAGCCATGAGCATGGCTTTTCAACCGAACGTTTGGGCAACGGGGAGTTATGGCGCGTGTTCGCGACGACGGGAGCCGAAAGCGATGTCCAGGTCTATGTCGGTGAGCAGACCGGATCGCGCGACTCCATTCTTCTGGCCGTTCTACAGGGCGTGCTGTGGCCGCTGGCGTTCGCCTTGCCGCTGTTGGCACTGGTTGGCTGGTGGGCGGTACGCCAGGGGTTGGCGCCCTTGCGCCAACTCAGTCATTTGCTTGGTCAAAGGCGTCCGCAGGCCCTGGAGCCCTTGCAAATTGACGGGCTGCCGTCCGAAATGACGCCCATGGTGCAAGCCCTCAATGCCTTGTTCGAGCGCATCAGCTTGATGATGGTGTTCGAGCGTCGTTTCACCGCTGATGCCGCACATGAACTGCGCACGCCCATCGCCGGCATCCGGGCCCAGGCGCAAGTGGCCATGGGCGCAACTGACGATCCCGCACAACGCGACCATGCCCTGCAAGCCACCCTGGCCGGCTGTGATCGGGCCACGCGTTTGGTCGAGCAACTGCTGACGCTGGCGCGGCTGGAAGAAGCGCCAGTCACTGCCACTACCGCGGTGATGGATTTGAGTGCGCTGGCACGCCGTGTGGCAGCCGATCTGGCACCGACCGCACTGGCCCGGCATCAAACTCTGGAACTCGATGCCGTCGCCCCCTGTGCAGTGGCCGGTTCCGAGATGTTGGTCAGCATGATGCTGCGCAATTTGATCGATAACGCGATCCGCTACAGCCCGCAGGGGGCACGGGTCTGGGTCAGTGTGGCAACCGAGTCCGGGCAAGCTGTGTTACGGGTGCAGGACAGCGGCACGGGCATGACGGAGCCGGAAATGGCACGACTGGGTGAACGGTTTTACCGCGTGCTGGGGAGCGAGCAGCCAGGCAACGGCCTGGGCTGGTCAATTGTCAAAAGAATTGCCTCTGTCTTGGGCGCACAGGTTCAGGTCAGAAGATCGGAGATGCTGGGTGGACTGGCGGTGACGGTACAGTGGCCCCTCAAGCAAACTGGCTAAGAACTTGTCCCCGAACCTGCTCGATCGGTTGTCGACAAAGTTCCACCCCGCTTCTGCCCGCCTCGCAATCACAGTTAGTAAAACATCAACCCATGCAATTTCAAAAAATACTTTTCCCGCTTGCCGGTGTGTTGCTGGTCGCCGCCGCTTACCGGTCTTACGGTTGGGCGGGTGTTGCGATCACGGTGGGCTTGCTGGTGATGTGGCTGCTGCTGCATTTCACCCGCGTGATGCAGGTGCTCAAGCGTGCGGCCAACCGACCCATCGGTTATGTCGATAGTGCGGTGATGCTCAACGCCAAACTCAAGCCCGGCGTCACTCTGTTGCATGTAGTGGCCATGACCAAGGCACTGGGTGAACTCAAAAGCGTCAAAGACGTGCAGCCTGAGTCGTACCGTTGGACCGATGGCACCGAGTCGTATGTGAACTG
>NZ_JAQTMS010000003.1 GCF_028714215.1 Rhodoferax sp.
CTCGGCCGCGTCGTCCACGCTGAGCGTGGTTTGCGTGACCACCGCCAGCCTGGCAGTCTGGGCCGGCAGCAGGCGCGCCACGTCGGCCACTTCTTCCACCAAGTGGATGCCGCTCTCCAACTGGCCCATGGTGCCCTCCACTTCGGGATGTCCCTTGTGGCCAATCATGATGAATTCAAAGCCCTCCTTGTGCAGCTTGGCTACTTCCACGTGGACCTTGGTCACCAGGGGGCAGGTGGCATCAAAGACCCGGAAACCGCGCGCCGCAGCCTCCGCCTGCACCGCGCGGCTGACACCGTGGGCCGAAAAAATCAGCGTGGCGCCGGGCGGTACATCGTTCAGTGATTCAATGAAGACGGCGCCCTTGGCCTTGAGGTCGTTCACCACATAGGTGTTGTGCACAATTTCGTGGCGCACATAAATCGGCGCGCCAAACTTCTGCAGCGCGCGCTCGACAATTTCGATGGCCCGGTCAACCCCGGCGCAAAACCCGCGTGGCTCGGCCAGCAGGATTTCCTGGAGTGAAGTGGAACTGGCAGTGGATGGCATTGAGAAGTCCCGGATAAACTGAAGCCTCATTCTAAAAGACCCCATGCCCTTGAAAGACCTCCCTCTTGACGCCCGGCCGCGCGAAAAGCTGCTCTCGCGCGGACCCGGCGCCCTGAGCGACGCCGAACTGCTGGCCTTGCTGCTGCGCACCGGCATCAAGGGCAAGGGCGTGCTGCAAATGGCGCATGAGCTGCTGCATCTCAAAACCTCCAGCCATGACGACAACGACGGCTTCGATGGCATCGCCGGCCTGCTGCACGCCAGCGCCGACGACCTCCAGCGCGTCAAGGGCCTGGGGCCGGCCAAACGCGCCGAACTGGTGGCGGTGCTGGAACTGTCGCGCCGCGCCCTGGCCCAGCAACTCAGGGAGCGCGCCGTCTTTGCCACGCCCGACACGGTCAAACACTACCTGCAACTGCAGCTCGCAGCCAAGGCGCATGAAGTGTTTGCGGTGCTTTTTCTGGATGTGCAAAACCGCTTGCTGGCGATGGAGGAATTGTTTCGCGGCACGCTCACGCAGACCAGCGTCTACCCGCGCGAGGTGGTGCTGCGCGCCCTACACCACCAGGCCGCGGCGGTGGTGCTGGCGCACAACCACCCGAGCGGCACGGTACAACCGTCGCGCGCCGACGAAGCCTTGACGCAAACCCTCAAGACGGCGCTGGCGCTGATTGATGTGCGGGTGCTCGATCATGTGATCGTGGCGCCCGGTGAGGCGCTGTCGATGGCCCAGCGGGGTTTGCTGTGAGCAGCAGACCAGTCAAGCTTGGCGGTCTGGCCGAGCTCAAGCGGGTCAAGCGCGAGATCGAGGCGCAAGCCCTGCTGCGGGAGCAGCAGGCGGCACAGGCCTTGCGCGCCGAACAACAGGCTGCGGCGGAGAAAAATCTCTTTATCCAGGCCGCCGGCGCGGTGCAGCCGTTGCCCAAAAAAAGTCACGCGCTACTGAAAATACAGCCCACGGAACCGCAGGCAATGCAATACCGGCGCGATGAAAAAGCCGTTCTGAGGGAAGCCATCAGTGATGAATTTGACGTCAGCACGCTGCTTGACGCCGACGATCTGTTGAGCTTTCGCCGCCCCGGCATCGGCACCGATGTGACACGCAAACTGCGCCGCGGTGACTGGACCATCCAGCGTCAAATCGACCTGCACGGCCTGCGCCGCGACGAGGCCCGGGAACATTTGAGCTTTTTCATTCGGGAAGCGCACAAGCAGGGCATTCGCTGTGTGCGCGTGGTGCACGGCAAAGGCCTGGGCTCGCCCGGCAAGGCCCCGGTGCTCAAAAGCCGCGTGCACAGTTGGCTGGTGCAAAAACAGGAAGTGCTGGCCTTTGTGCAGGCCAAACCGGCCGATGGCGGCGCGGGTGCACTGCTGGTGTTGCTGGCGCCGGTGAAGAGCTGAATCCGAGCAAGGATGCAGCAGGGTTATGCGGCTACGACGCCGCGCGCCGCAGTGTCTCCATCACCGGGCGGCGCAACACTTCGCGCAAACCCCACCAGCCCGCCCCCAGCGCCAGTAGGGCGCCGCTGACGGAACCCAGCAGCGGCACCCACAGCGAGACCACCCACTCGAAGTCGAACACATACCGGGCCAGCGCCCAGCCGACCGCCGTGGCGACTATGGAAGCCAGAAATCCGGCCAGCAAACCTACCCCCAACAACTCGGCGCGCTGCACCTGGCGCAGCAAGGTGCTCTTGGCACCGATGGCGCGCATGATGGCGAACTCCCTGGCGCGCTCGTCACGGGTTGCCGTGACAGCCGCAAACAAGACCACCAAACCGGCTGCCAGGGTAAAGCCAAACAAAAACTCGACGGCAGCAATGACCTGGTCCAGCACGCGCTGCACCTGGGCAATGGTGCTGGTCATGTCGACGCTGGTGATATTGGGAAAGCTGCGCACCAAGGCATTGTCAAAGCCGGCACTGGGCGGCGCCTTGAACGCACTCATGTAAGTGGTGGGCACATTGGGCAGATTGCTTACTGGGTACATGACAAAGAAATTGGCCCGCATCGAACCCCAGTCGACCTTGCGCAGGGAGCTTATTCTTGACACCGTCTGTGTGCCGCCAACATCAAAGCTCAGACTGTCGCCGAGCTTCAGCCCGAGGGTTTTGGCAATGCCCTCCTCGACACTGATGGCGCCCTGCTCGTTTTCGGTCCAGCGGCCGGCCACCAACTGGTTCTGCGACGGTTGGGTGGCGCTGTTGGAGAGATTGAACTCGCGGTCCACCAGGTGCTTGGCGCGCTCGTCGGCGTAGTCGTCGGGCGTCACTGCCTTGCCGTTGATCGCAATCAGCCGGCCCCGCATCATCGGGTACCAGTCAAACTTGCTGACCCCGGCATTGCGCAGGGCCAGCTTGAAAGCCTCCCCTTGCTCCGGCATGACATTGATGACAAAGCGGTTCGGTGCGTCGGGCGGCGTGGCTTTGCGCCAACTGCTGATCAGGTCGGTACGCAGCAGCACCAGCAGAATGAGCGCCAGCAAACCGACCGCCAGGGCACTGACCTGCAGCACCGCAAACGCCGGACGCGCCGATATCTGGCGCGTCGCCAGTATCAGCCAGCGTGCGGCAGTGCTGTCGTTGACGCTCCAGCGCAGCAGCTTGACGGCCAGCCAGCTCAGGGTCGCGAACAGCAGCGCGGCCGCGGCAAAGCCGCCCACCGCGATCAGCCCCAGCTTCAGGTCGCTACTGGCGGCCAGCAGCAAAGCAGCAAAGCCGGCCACCCCCAGACCCAGGACACCCAGGGACGCCGGCTTAAGGTTGCCCACATCGCGGCGGATTACCCGCAGCGGCGGCACCTGTGCCAATTGCAGCACCGGCGGCAGGCCAAACGCCAGCAGCAAGGTCAGTCCCATGCCCATGCCAAAGACCACCGGCCAGGCGCCGGCAGCAGGCAGCGCCACCGCCAGCAAACCCGCCAGCAGGATCACAAACACATAATGCAGCGCATAGCCCAGGAGCACGCCCAAGCCGCTGGAGAGCAAACCGATCAGGATGAACTCGAAAGCATAGGCCGACGCCATGCTGCGCTGGCTCAAGCCCAACACGCGCAACATGGCGCAGTCATCCAGGTGTTTGGCGGCAAAGCCGCGTGCCGCCAAGGCCACCGCCACTGCGCTCAAGAGTGCGGCCAGCAAGGCGATCAGGTTAAGAAACTTTTCCGCCCGATCCAGCGTCTGCCCCATTTCCGGACGCCCTCCTTCCAGCGATTCGACACGCACCGCGCGCACACGAAGACGCCTGACCTGGTCCTGCGCCCAGGCCACAAAAGCGGCCACCGCCTGGTCTTCACCGGCCACCGCCAGACGGTAATTGATACGGCTGGCGGGCTGGATCAGTTTGCTGGCCTCGACGTCGGCCTGATTGATCATGACACGCGGCGCAAAACTCATGAAGCCAGCACCCCGGTCCGGTTCGTTCACAATGATTTTTGCAATCCGCAGACGGGTCTCGCCCAGCAGCAGTTGGTCCCCCATCTGCAGCGCCAGGGCATCGAGCAGTGGCGCATCGATCCAGACTTCACCCGGCGCCGGGATGCCGCGCGTCAAGCGCTCAGGCGCGCCGGGCTGACTTGTCACGCTCAGGCTGCCGCGCAAAGGGTAACCCGGCTCGACCACCTTCAACGCCACCAATTTGCTGGCACTGCCTTTGGCATCAGCGGCCCGTCCCATGGTCGGAAAGCCCAGCGTCTGGACCACATCCAGCCCCAGGGCGCGCGCCTGGGCAGCGAATTCGATCGGTGTCGGATTGCTGCTGGAAATCACCGCGTCGCCACCCAGCAACTGCCTGGCGTCGCGCTGCAATCCATTTTTGAAGCGATCGGCAAAGAAGCCAACCGCGGTCAAGGCCGTCACCGCCAAGGTCACCGCCACAATCAGCAAACGCAGTTCGCCGGCGCGCAAATCGCGCCACAGGGAGCGAGCGCCCAAGCGCCAAAAAGTAATATTCATGGCGCTACCATAACCTACCGGAGGCGACGCCGCAGCGCCTGGCAGCGGAACTCAGTTCTTGTAGGCGTCCACCGGAACGTTGATGCTGACTTCGTCACTGACCACGGGGATGTATTTGGTCAAGCCGAAATCCGATCGTTTCAGGTTGGCGGATATATTGCCGGAACACAGTTTCCTCTGGTCAACCGGGCTGACCCCACACTGAAAACCGTTCACCGTGATCCTGAGCGGCTTGCTGACGCCCAGCATGGTGAACAAGCCGTCTGCGGCAACCACTTTGTCGCCCTCGAAGATGAGCTTGTCCGATTTGAAGTTCATGGTCGGAAACTTCTTGACGTTGAACAAGCCTGGGTCGGACAAATGGCTGGTCCAGGCCGCCGACCCCATGTCGATGGACCCTGTCAGGATGGTGAAATCAACACTGCCCGTTTTGTTGGCCAGATCCAGCGTGACTTTGCCGTGCGTCTTGTTGAAGCTGCCCCTCTGCGAGGAGAAGCCTACGCGTGCAATGTCGAAATGCGCCGGCGAATAGGCCGGATCTATCGTATAGGTGTCGGCCGCAAAAGCCGAGCCGGCCAGGCTGCTCAACACCATCGAAATGGCAAGACATTTATTCATGAGAATCTCCGTGGGCAGGTGCCTGTGCAGTGGTCGAGCAGCGTCGCTGACGGCGCGGCCCTGGCATCATTGTTCACCGGGAAAGGCCTGCAAGTAGCCGGCTACAGCCTGGATTTCCTGGGGGCTCAGCAAGTGCGCAATTTGCGTCATGGGCGTGCCCGGCCGCTCATCCGTTCGCTGAAAAACGTTGAGCTGTTTCATCAGGTAGTCCTGGTGCTGATTGGCCAGCCGGGGGAAGGCTGCCATGCCCTGTGCCTTGGGTCCGTGGCAGGCCATGCAGGGAGCGGCCTGCTTGTCCGGCACGCCGTTCTCGAAAATCACCTTGCCTGCGGCCATTTGTTGCGGATCGACCGGGGCGTTGGGTTTGGGCACCTGTCTGGCGAAGTATTCCGCCAGCCCGTTGATCTGATTATCTGAAAGGTGGTGGCTGATGCCCCACATGTATTCGAAGCCGGCCGGATCGGCACGTTGGTGACTTCTGAAGATTTCCAACTGGGCAACGATGTAGCCGGGGGTTTGACCGGCCAGGCGCGGGAAGTTGGGTGAAACCGAATTGCCGTCGACACCATGGCAGATCGAGCAGACCTGCATGGCGGTGACGGCCGGCGGCACATCCGGATTGGCCAGATCGCGTGAGCGCTCCAAATTGGAACAAGCGCTCAAGGCGGCCAGCATTGCCAGCATTGGCAGCCATGCAATACCGTTCATCTTTACTCTCCCCTTAACCGGGTTGGTGATCAGGGGCGCGTCGCTGTTGGAGCGGGACAGTGTGTGTAGGGAGGTCATGATTTAGTAGGCAAACCAGATGTAGCCGAACAAGGTGTTGTTGTCGCTGGCATTGCGCCCGAAGCCGTCATAGTTGTCGCTGGCACCATTGAACTTGCTGTAAGCCGTGTACTGGGCGCCAATCCGGACATTCTGCTTGGGTATCCAGAATGCTTCGTAAGTGATGCCGCTGGTGGCCGGGTTGCCCGCCAGATTGCCGGTGACGCGGGTCGACGAGGCGTTGCAGACCGCGCCAGCGCAGCCGGCGGGATCGAAACCGGATGTCTGATTGAGCGTGTTGCTGGTACCGGTCTTGTTGAAGAAAGCCAGAGCGCCACCGTATTTGGCCTGGTAGACATACGACAGCTTGGCCCGGAAAACGTTGGTCGTATCCGAAGCATTGGCAGCGTCCACCGGCGTCACGCCATCGGCCTGGACGTAAGTGGCGGCGGCCGTGGCGCCGGCCAGTGCATTAGCCGAGTAGGTCTGCACCTGACGCATGTAGGCCAACTGGGCGGTGACGGTATGCGGATCCAGCAAGTACTCGTATTGGGCATCGATGCCGTTGTTGCGGTAATGGCCCAGATTGCCCGGATCCGAGGTGTCGGACCCTGTGTCGTAGACATGCGCAAGCATGCCGGAGGTGCCGATCATGAAGTTATGCGGACCCCACTCGCGCGTCAGTGCCAACCGCCAATAGGGATTGTTGCCGCCATCCAGTTTTGTCTTGCTGGCATCGTCGATACCGGCACTCATGAAGGACAGGCCTTGATTGGCTGTCCGGTAGCTGCCCAGTTCGGCATAGAGCGTCTTGTTCCAGAACGCATAAGCGCTGATGCCGGCGATGTTGCCGCCCGAGCCGTAGCCCGGGTAAGGCGTGCTGGCATCGGAAAACTGATGGCTGGTCAGACTCGCCGCCGGGACATACTGCATCCACGCCGCCGCGGTGTTCCAGGGATCGGAGACGGAAGGATTGTTGTTGACCGACAGTCCGACGATCAGATCCCGATTGCCATCGACAAAACGGTCGGCGTAGCGCAGGTCAAAATTGTCTGCTTGGGAGTGTCCGGAAAAACTTCCGTCATCGTTCAGACTGGCGTAGTTGTCGTAAGTGATCTGGGAAAACAGTCCGATGTTGTCGGTGACCTTGCCGGCAATGAAGAGACTGCCGGATGAAAAAACGCCAGCCCCATTTTTTTGAAAATCGGCTGCCGGGTCGTCGCTCTTGGAGGTATCGGCAACCTTGGCGTAATTGAGTACGCCCATGACCGAAAATGGCATGACCCGGGCGCCAATGGTGTAGCCGGTCATCTTGAACATGCGGCCATAAGGCGTCAGTTCAGGGAACTGGCCACCGGCATGGCAAGCAACACAGTTCTGACCGGTCTGGCGGGCAAAAACCGGCAACGCTTGTGCCTCCATTGGCGCCAAAATCGCGAGACCCGAAAGCGACCCCAAAGCGAGGGTCGAGACTTTCAAAAACCTACGCAGTGTTTGTCTTGAGAAAAAAGGCATCGAATTTTCCTTGTTGCGGTGCAGCGTGCTTGGCGTGGAAAGTAGCGGCATTCGTTCCCTCACATGAAGCTTGACCGGATGTTGGCGCGACTCGGCATGCCAGGCACCGGGCTGCCACGGCCAAGGAAAGTCACTGTGCGTGCGCGACACGGCCACTCAGGCCATGAACAGGTGTTCCGGAACCGAGTTCAGGTCGCCTCCCCAGTTGCCGCCCGAGGCCGGGACTACATGAACGATTCTACGAAGCGGCACCTCTCCGCAAGCTGTCCAAAGCATTACCATTTGGCAATGTTTTGCCATCGCTGCGTGGCAGGATGATGCGCACGCGCAATCCCGGCTCGGCGTCTTCCAGCAGGAGCTCACCACCGTGGAGTTGGGTGAAAGCGGCGACGATGGACAGACCCAAGCCCGTGCCTTCTTTCTGGCGATCAAGGCGATAGAAGCGCTGTAGCACTTTCAAGCGCTGATCTTTCGGAATACCAGGGCCGTTGTCCTGCACAATCAAGTTGATCTTGCTTGACTCCTGTACCACCCGGACTTCTATCCTGGCGGGACTACCGGCATAGTTCAGCGCGTTGTCGAGCAGATTCGCCAACATGCTGGCCAGCAGATCCTGGTCGCCCAGAACGACTGGCTCGCCCTCGATGTGGGCCGTCAAGGCAACGCCTTGATGCTCTGCCGCGGCGTCATAGAGTTCCAGCAGTCGGGTAACGACCTCGCGCAGCGACACCGGCTCAAAGGGTCGGCGCCGTGTGCCCGATTCCGCCTCGGCGATCTGAAGCGACTTGTCCAGTACAAGGATCAGGCCGTCGATTTGATCGATGGCGAAGTTCCCCGCCAACGTCAGGTTCCGCACCTCCGGCCTGCCTTGCAATGCCTCGTGCAAGTGGCCGCGAACCCGGCCCAGGGGGGTTCGCAGATTGTGCGCGATGGTATTGGAAACATGACGAACACCTTCCATCAGACGCTCGATGCGGTCCAGCATGCGGTTGATGTCCGCGCCGAGCCGGTCAAATTCGTCGGCTTCCCTGGACAAGGGGATGCGCCGGCTCAGGTCGCCCATTTCGATTTCCGAGGCCGTACGGCGAATCGCCCCTATCCGGCTTTCGATCTGTCGCCGCAACAGCAGCGTCCCGCCAAGCGCCAGCAGCAGTGCCAGCAAACCGCCCAACGCGATGGCCTCACCGATCAGGCGACCAATCTGGTTCAAGTCCGTCATGTCGCGGCCGACCACCAGCAGCGCCCCGTTGGACAGTCGGTGCAGCCGCACGCGGCCGACAGACGCTCGGCCGCGCCGCACAACCTCATGATCGATCACCTGGTCCATCGGCACAGTCCCATCGGTCCAGGCAGAAATATTGCCAGCGAGCTTGCGCCCAACGGGGTCGACCAGCAGGCAGATCTCAGTGTCCGAGTCCACTCCATCGTTCAAGGTCTCTTCGATCCGGTTGACCAGGGATGGCAAGCCCATGCCCTCGGCATCGTCGGCAAATCGCTGGCTGACGGCGCTGATCTTGCTGTCGGCAGCCCGGCTCAGTGCACCGACGGTGCCGACGTAGAACACCAGCGATAACAGCCCGGTGGATACCAGCACCAGCAGGCCACAGATCAAGGCCAGGCGGAAAGCGACCGAATGCAAAATCCTAGTCACGCAATCCAACCAGGTAACCGACGCCGCGCACCGTATGCAGCAAGGCGGGGCTGAACCCTTTGTCGATCTTGTTGCGCAGCCGGCTGATTTGAACGTCGATGACGTTCGTCTTGGGATCGAAATGAAAATCCCAAACCGCCTCCAAAAGCATGGTCCGTGTCACTACCTGCCCCTGATGCCGCACCAGATATTCGAGCAGGCGAAACTCCCTCGGCTGCAAGGCAATCGACTGGCCCGAGCGCTCGACGCGGCGGCTTCTCAAATTGACTTTGAGATCGGCCACCTGGAGTTCGTCAACGTCCTCGCGTACGCCGGTGCGCCGCAGCAAGGCTTCGATGCGGGCCAGCAGTTCCGAGAAGGCAAAGGGTTTGGTCAGGTAGTCGTCCGCGCCACCGCGCAGTCCGCGCACCCGTTCATCCAGGCTGGCCAAGGCACTCAGGATCAGCACCGGTGTCTTGATGCCGGACTCCCGCAGAGTCCTGAGGATTGCCAGACCATCCATGTCGCCCGCAAGCATGCGGTCAACAATCATCAGATCCCAGGGTTCATTTTTTGCAAGATGCAAGCCCTCCAGGCCATCCGCGCAGTGCGCCGCCGAGTAGCCGCTTTCCTGCAAGCCCTTGCACAGATAACGGGCCGTATCGGCTTCATCCTCAATCACCAGAACACGCATATTCACGATCACTGTGACGCAGCAACGCTCAGGTGAACGGCTCTCAAGAACTTGTCCGTAAATAACTGGAGGTCGCGTTGGGACGCAATCGGGATGAGTTGCCCGCCAACATTTCGCAGCATGGGCTGCCTGCCCATGCAAGGAATTTGGTGAGCAAATCGCCCGATTTCGACCCAACCCTGCGGGCAAAAGGATTTTCGGGCGGTCTGCTTCGTTACAAAATCAGCCAAGGCAGCCAGCCTTGGCTTGGATTTTGCGCCTCGCATTCCATCCCGAAAATTCATTTGCGCGGCCCCCAGTTATTTACGGACAAGTTCTAAGCCGTGTCTGCCGACTGGGAAAGTTTCAGACCCAGTTTAAGGAGCGTCCAGTTCAGCTTGGAAACCGAATAAAACGGTCTGGTCGGCCACGCGACATTGTGTACGGGTTGGCCTTTCACAAGGGCCAAGGTGATCGATTTTGCGGCCTCCGGACCGGCTGGACAGGTCCAGTTGCGGCCGTCCTGGATCACGCATTGGCTGAGCTTGGCGGATGGTTCGGGCGAACCCAAGACCCAGAACAGAACCTCGCCACGGTTCTTCAAAGCCCGATAACGGTAGCGCGCGGCAGCGCTCAGTTGTCCGCTACAGCGGTTGCCTGCCCAGGCGCCATTGACACATTCAACGGTGTACACCGTGCGCTCGCTTTGCAGCGTGACTCTATCAGTGCCCCAAACGAAGGGAACAAGGACAACGACACCGGCAGCAAGAACCCATTTAACTATCAATCTTTTAACCTCAAACCGAAACGACCCCGCATTCTCGCACCAAGCAATGACAGCGCCCGGACTCAGCCGCTGGAACGCAAGCCGCGATCAGCCAGTTCCGGCTGCAGTTGCAGACGCTCTGCGCCCGTGTAGCAAAGAAAACGCTTGTTGGTGGCCCGGCCAATCGCGCACAAACCCAGCCGCTGCGCCACTTGGTGGCCCATCTGGGTTATGCCGCTGCGCGATACCACAATCGGCACCCCCATTTGCGCCGACTTGATCACCATCTCGCTGGTCAATCGACCGGTCGTGTAGAACACTTTGTCGGTGCCCTCCATGTCCTGCAGCCACATCCAGCCGGCAATCGTGTCGATGGCATTGTGGCGCCCTACATCTTCCACAAACAGCAGCATCTCCTCGGCCCGAAACAGGGCGCAGCCATGCACCGAACCGGCTGATTTGTAGGTGCTCTCCTGCTGCCGGATGACGTTGACAATGCCGTACAACTGCGATTGCGTCAGGGTGGCCGACGGCAGCACCAGTTGGTCCACTTCATCCATCAGGTCACCAAACACGCTGCCCTGGCCGCAGCCGGTGGTAACAACTCGCTTGGCGGTGCGTGCGCGAAGGTCGGAAATGCCACGGCGCGTTTTCACGGCGGCCGCGCCTACGTCCCAGTCGACCGTGATGGATTCGACTTCCCGCGGCGACCGCACCAGGCGCTGATTGCGCAGGAAACCCAGTACCAGCAATTCCGGTTCGGCACCCAGGGTCATCAGTGTCACCAACTCACGCTTGTCGACATAGACGGTAAGAGCCCGCTCGGCCGGGACAGAGACGCTGGAGAGCTCGCCAAATTCGTTGACCGCGCTAACCTCCTGCGTCAGGGGCGCGCGGGCCTGGGTCAGATAAGGCAAGCGGCTCAGGATTTCTTGGCCGCGGGGGCGCTGGAAGCCGGAGTCGTTACCGGACTCGCGGCGGCGGGGGCGTAAACAAAAGGCCCTGGATCGGCGCACGGCGCGGTGGCAACAGCCGGCCTGGTCTCCTTGCCGCCGGCCTTGGCGGTCTTGTAAAAATGGGCCGCCACCTTGTCCTGCGATTTGCACAGCAGATAGTTGTCGACTTTGCCGCTCCAGGCGGTCTTGGCAGCCGCTTCGGCCGCCTTGGCCTTGGCTTGGTCGGACGGAGCAGGCAGCTTGGCCATGGCAACGCCGCCGAACAAGAGCACACTGCCCATTGTCAATATTTGTTTCAGACTAATCTTCATGCAGACTCCTCATACTTGAACCGGCTGGCTGGCAGCGCCGCTTTGCGAGCGCTGCGCGGGTATTTTGCCGCTCTTGATGTCGGCAAGCCATAGCGCATGATGCTCCCTGGCCCAGGCCTCGTCCACATAACCGGTCTTCATGCCCTCGTAGGCGCCCTTGGTGCCCAGCGTACCCATGTAGATGTGACCCAAGAACATGCACAGCATCGCGATATTGGAGACCGCATGCACCATGTGGGCCACCTGCATGCTGGCGCGCTCGTAGACCAAACCGGGCAGCAGCTTGTCCATGAACAAGCCGGACGCCACCACGATCAGACCGAGCACAAAGACGCCACCCCAATAGGTCACTTTCTCACCGGCATTGAAGCGACCCGATTCGATTTCCTGGCCGGACAAAATGCCGCCGCCTTTGAGCATCCAGTTCAGGTCCCCCCGGGCCGGCAGGTTATCGCGCATGAAGGTTGCAATCACGATCAACAGGGACACCGTAAAGAGCGGCCCGGCAAAATTGTGCACGTTTTTCAAAACATAGGCCAACCAGCCAAACAAGGTGCTGCCCAGGACCGGCAGCAGAAAGAATTTGCCAAAGGCCATCACCACACCGGAAATAGCCAGGACACTGAAAGCGATGGCGTTGGCCCAATGCGCGGAGCGCTCCAATGGCGTGAAGCGCTCGACCAAACGTCCGGTCGGTTCGTCTTTCACTTTCATGGGCCCTATGCGCCAGTGAAAAAGTGCGATCGCCACCAGCACAATCAGCAGCAAGGCCCCGCCGTAGGGAAGGATGATCCGGTTGCGCACCTGACGCCAGGCCTCGCCGGCATTGGTCAAACGCGAGCCTGGGTATTGCACATAGGGCTGAATCAGGTTGCCGGCCTCGGGTGCCTCCGATTTGGGCAGGCTGCTGTAGCCGGTGACGCCGGAGCCGACCTGGCGCCACATCGGCGCATTGTTGCCGGGCTGCACCTTGGAGCGTTCGCCGTTGGTCTGCGTCGCATAACCCGGCTCACTGCTGGCATCGGGTTTCACATCCAGAATATTTTGACTCTGAACGGCCGGCACAGCCGAGGCTGCCACCGCCACCAGCGGTGGATTGGGTCCAGGCGCCTTGCTTTGCGCCAGCACGCCAGAGCCCGCCAGCAGCAGCAACAGAGCAACAGAAAAGGCTTTGTTCATGCGAGCCTCCTGCTCAGTTCATCCGACCGTAATCGTTCTGACCCTGTTGCGTGCGGGCCTTCAACTGCGACTCCCAACTGACCTTGTCGCCCTGCTTCCAGCCCGCCGCGGCAAACCCCTTGCCGGTGCCGTTGTAAGGCGCCACATCCTTCGTCACGGCGCCCAGTGCCTGCGGCTTCTCGCCGCAAGCGCCGAGCAACGCTGCCAAGGCCACCAGCCAGATTGCGTGTTTCATGATTTGGCTCCCTCGGGTGCCACAACGCCCGGTTGCCCGGCCTGTTTGGAACCGTAAGCAGTGCCCCAGCCCCACACTTCCGCGCCCTTGCCGCGCTTGAGCACACGGTTGCGGAAGATGTCGGCCACCACATCGCCGTCGCCGGCGATCAAGGCCTTGGTGGAACACATTTCGGCGCAGATCGGCAATTTGCCTTCGGCCAGGCGATTGCGGCCGTATTTTTCGAACTCGGCCTGGCTGCCATTGGCCTCCGGGCCACCGGCACAGAAGGTGCATTTGTCCATCTTGCCGCGCACGCCAAAAGTGCCTTGCGAGGGAAACTGCGGTGCACCGAACGGACAGGCGTAAGCGCAGTAGCCGCAGCCGATGCAGACATCCTTGTCGTGCAAGACCACCCCTTCATCGGTGCGGTAAAAACAGTTGACCGGGCAGACCGCCATGCACGGCGCATCGCTGCAATGCATGCACGCCACCGAGATCGACTTCTCGCCCGGCACACCGTCGTTGAGGGTGACCACGCGGCGCCGATTGACACCCCAGGGCACCTCGTGCTCGTTCTTGCAAGCGGTCACGCAACCGTTGCACTCAATGCAACGCTCGGCGTCACAAACAAATTTCATACGGGCCATACAACTCTCCTCTAATCAGTTGAGGACAGAGCAAAATTGCTGCGCAATTCTTGGTCTGTCCCGCAAGGTTTCATGCTTTTTCGACGTTGCAAACGGTCGTCTTGGTCTCTTGCATCATGGTCACGGAGTCATAACCGTAAGTGGTCGCGGTATTGATGGCCTCGCCGCGCACGATGGGCGCCGCACCATTGGGGTAATAAGCCAGCATGTCAACGCCCTGCCAGCGCCCCGAGAAGTGAAACGGCATGAACACGGTGTCTGCTCCGACCCGTTCCGTCACCATCGCCTGGACATTCAGGCGAGCGCCGGTAGGGGTGGAGACCCAGGCCCGCTCGCCATTGCGAATGCCTTTGGCCGCCGCCACCTTGGGGTTGATCTCGATGAACATCTCCTGCTGCAACTCGGCCAGCCACGGATTGGAGCGGGTTTCCTCGCCGCCGCCTTCGTACTCGACCAGGCGACCCGAGGTCATGATGAAGGGGAACTTCTCGTGCACCTTGTCGGCGATGTTCTTTTGCTGGACCGTCTTGTACAGTGTCGGCAAACGCCAGAACGCTTTCTTGTCGTCATGCGTCGGGTACTTGGCCACCAGGTCGGGCCGGATACCGTACAAAGGCTCCCGGTGCTGCGGAATGGCGTCCGGGAAGTTCCACACCACGGCGCGCGCCTTGGCATTGCCAAAGGGATGGCAGCCATGTACTTTCAGGACCACGCGCTGGATGCCGCCCGACAGATCGGTCTTCCAGTTCTTGCCTTCCGCCGCCTTCTTCTCGGCTTCCGTGAGGTCGTCCCACCAGCCCAGTTTCTTCAGCAGCACATGATCGAACTCGGGGTAGCCGGTGGTGATGTCGGCACCCAGGGAATGCGAACCGTCCTCGGCCAGCAGATTGACGCCTTCGCGCTCGACCCCGAAATTGGCGCGGAAGTTGCCGCCGCCGTCCATCACGTGCTTGGAGGTGTCGTACAGATTGGGCGAGCCCGGGTGCTTGAGTTCCGGCTTGCCGTAGCAAGGCCAGGGCAGACCGAAGTAATCGCCGGTGAAGTCATAGCCGGTCTGCTTGTCGGTACCGCCTTTGGCCCGGAGCGTCTTGACGTCAAACAGATGCATGTTGCGCATGTGCGCCTTCAGCCGTTCCGGGCTTTGGCCGGTATAGCCAATGGTCCACATCGAGGCGTTGATCTCGCGCAGAATGTCCTCCGGCACCGGCTCATCCAGGCCCTTGACTTTCTGCATCTTGTAGTTCTTGGACAACTCCTTGCCAAAGCCCAGCTTGTCGGCAAACTGCTGCATGATCATGTGGTCGGTGCGGCTTTCCCACAGCGGCTCTATCACTTTCTCACGCCATTGCAGGGAACGGTTGGAGGCCGTTACCGAGCCGCTGGTTTCGAACTGGGTGGCGGCCGGCAACAGATACACCGCGCGGTTCGGGTTGAGGTCCTCCGGCTTGCCGGGCATTGCCGCCATGGCCGCCGTGGCCGATGGATAGGGGTCAACCACCACCAGCAAATCGAGCTTGTCCATGGCGCGCTTCATCTCCAGTCCCCGGGTCTGGGAATTGGGTGAGTGGCCCCAGTAGAAGCCGCCGCGCAGATTGGAATCCTGGTCGATCAACTCGTTTTTCTCCAGCACACCATCGATCCAGCGCGACACCGTAATGCCGGGCTTGCTCATCATGGCGGGTGACGAAAAGCGGCCTTTGATCCATTCGAAATCGACCCCCCAGACCTTGGCAAAATGCTTCCAGGAGCCTTCCACGATGCCGAAGTAACCGGGCAGCGAGTCAGGGTTCGGACCGACATCGGTGGCACCCTGCACGTTGTCGTGGCCGCGGAAGATATTGGTACCGCCACCGGACTTGCCGACATTGCCCAGCGCCAGTTGCAGGATGCAGGAAGCCCGCACCATGGCATTGCCAATGGTGTGCTGGGTTTGTCCCATGCACCAGACCAGGGTGCTGGGCCGGTTCTCGCTCATCAAGGTGGCGACGCGCAACACCTGCGCCTCCGCGACACCGCAGGCTTCTTCGACCTTGTCCGGCGTCCACTTGGCCAGCACCTCTTCCTTGACCTTCTCCATGCCATAGACACGGTCATTGATGTACTTCTTGTCTTCCCAACCATTCTTGAAGACGTGGTACAGCACACCGAACAGGAACGGAATATCGGAACCCGAGCGAATCCGCACATACTCGTCGGCCTTGGCCGCGGTACGGGTAAAGCGCGGGTCCACCACAATCATCTTGGTGCCGCCCTCCTTGGCGTGCAACATGTGCAGCAGGCTCACCGGATGCGCCTCGGCGGCGTTCGAGCCGATGTACAGCGCACACTTGCTGTTCTGCATGTCGTTGTACGAATTGGTCATGGCGCCATAACCCCAGGTATTGGCGACGCCGGCCACGGTGGTGGAGTGGCAGATGCGGGCCTGGTGGTCGCAGTTGTTGCTGCCCCAAAGGCTGACGAATTTGCGCAGCAGGTAGGCCTGCTCGTTGTTGTGCTTGCTGGAGCCGACCCAGTAAATGGAGTCCGGACCACTGGCCTTGCGCAAGTCCATCAGCCTGGCGCTGATTTCGGTCAACGCGGTGTCCCAACTGATGCGCTGATACTTGCCGTTGACCAGTTTCATCGGGTAGCGCAGCCGGAACTCGCCGTGCCCGTGCTCGCGCAGGGCGGCACCCTTGGCGCAATGGGAACCGAGGTTGATCGGGGAATCAAACACCGGCTCCTGGCGCACCCAGACGCCGTTCTCCACCACCGCATCAACGGCGCAACCGACCGAACAATGGGTGCAAACGGTGCGCCTGATCTCGATCTTGCCGTCACCCAGCGCCACGCTGCCCGGTGCGGCGTTAGCCTTTTTCACCAGCGTCAGTTGCGAAGCCGCAATGCCGACGCCAACACCCAGGCCAGAGCGTCGCAGAAAGGCGCGCCGGTCCATGGTCGGCAAGGCTTGCGACAAACCACGGCGCAAACTGTGCGAAAAAGGGGAATGGGCCACTGAGCCAGCGGTGCCCGACTTCTTGGTTAACAACATGAAAGTCTCCAACAACGGTGTGATGGCGGGGAATCAGACGAGCGTCGTCTTGTAGTACTGCTTGACGTGATCGCTCAGGGAGTAGCCGCCACCTTTTTCAGGGGCCGGTTTTGGCAATGGCGGCTCCACCGGCGTTTGCATCTTTAACCAGCCGGCCGAAGCCAGCGTGGCACCGGCGACGGATGCCGATAGAAAAAATCCCCGGCGCGAAGCCTTGGGCTGGCTGTTAGGCATGTAGTTCTCCAACTTATTTAGCGCTTATGCAATCGAGTTCATAGTGTAGGTAGAACAGCGCCACATCACAACGAAAACAGGGATTTATCGACCTAGGGTAAACCCGGGATTGCACCGGTGTAAACAGGGTCCGGCAGGCAACCCCGAAAATCAATTCAGGCCACCCCAATTGCCGGCGCGCATTCTAAGTCAACATGTCAAAACCCTGGGCTTCAACGCCCATAAAAGCGCGGGTGAGTTGGGCCAGCGCGGCATAAAAACAAGCCTTCGGGTGCTGCTCAAGCGCGTCGCACAAGCGCATCACCCAGGGCTGCAGATGGACCGCAAAGAACTCGCGCTGGCGCGTCAGGTTGGCGACGGCAACGTCGTCACCGGCGATCAGGTAGCGCATGACTTCACACAGGTAGGCGATGTGGTCCTCGGTCTCGGACATCTTCTGATCGCGCGCCAGACCGAGCTGGTCCAGGTCGGCACGCAGCCTGGCGAGTGGCTTTTCGTTCAGGAAACCGCTCAGAAAATGGGAACCGTAGAGGTAAATTTCGGGTTTTCCGATACCGCCAAACAAGGCATCGTATTCACTTTGAATGGCCTCTGCCGGCAGCTCGCGGGCCAGGCCCACCAGAGCCCGCCAAGGCTCCTCCAGAAAAGCGCCAGCCGCTGGCGCCTCGGTCACGGCCACCCGCAATTGCGCCAGCAACGCGGCGGTCGGCGGCGCATAGTACAAAAGAGCCAGCAGCCCGTAAAGCTCGGAGCGGGCGGTTTCTTCGTCGAGCGCACTGGACGGCGCTAAAGAGGGTACGGGCAGCATGGTCAAAAGTCGGTTATCTTGGATTCGTCCGGCGCCGAATAAATATCGATCACGCGACAGTCGGCGCACATTTTCAGGCGTTCCAGCGCGGCCCCCTGGAACATGCTGTGGCCGCTCAATTTGCCCAGCATGGCCTCGATCGCCTTGAGCGTGCCGAACGGTTTGTTGCAACGCACGCAGGCATAGGGCTGCATCTCGTTAAGCAGCACCGGCTGCTTGCGCTCAGGGCGCAGATTCAGGCGCGGCAGCAGCGCCAGCGCTTTCTCCGGACAGGTCTGGACGCACAGGCCGCACTGGACACAGTTCTTCTCGATGAATCTGAGCTGCGGCGACTGGGCATTGTCCTGCAAGGCCGCCACCGGACAGGCGCTGACGCAGCTTAAACACAGGGTGCAAGCCTCCTTGTCGAGGGTCAGGCCACCCAAGGGGGAGCCAGCGGCGGGCAGCGCTATCAGTTCCGGTTTCAGCGGCGAGTGCGCGATCAAATGGTCCAGTGCCAGTTCCAGCGTGGCGCGTTTATCGGACTGCACCGCAAAGCTGGCGCTGTGGCTGACGCACTGGGCCGGGGCGGCCCGCAAATCGGCGTCCAGCGCTGCCAGATCGCGCGCATCCCTGGCGTGCAGCAGACGGAAATGCTCACCCTGATAGCCCAGCCCGCTCAGAATCGCCTGCGCCAGCGCCATCTGGCTGCGCAGCGCCTCATGGTATTGCGGCGCCTCCTCATCGGTCAGCAACAGCCAGACCTGCGAGGCACCATAGGCAATGGCGGTCAGCCAGACTTCCAGCCCCAGCGACGAGGTGTGCCAAAGGGCCACTGGCAAGACCCGGGCCGGCACGCCTTGCGTGCCCTGGTAAGTTCCGCCATGGGTGGCGCCGTCGAGTTGCGCCGCACGGCCCAGATCACCCAATAGCCGCTCACCGCCCATCTGGCTGTGCAACAGCAAGGCCGCGTTCTTGCCGCCGCCGCGCGCATAAGTGCCTAGCAAGGTCTTGAGCTTGACGCCCTGCTGGCTGGCCCGTGGATAGGCATAGCTCAAGGCGCCGCTGGGGCAAACCGTGGTGCAGGTACCGCAACCGATGCACAGACTCGGATTGACCTTGATTTGCTGACGCTGACTGTCGCTGGCTATGGCCGAGGCCGAGCAGATGTCGATGCAGGCATGGCAACCAGTTTTCTGGTTGCGGCTGTGGGCACAGAGGTTCTGCTTGTAGGCAAAAAACCTGGGTTTTTCAAATTCGCCGACCAGCGTGCGCAACTGCAGCAACGGCTTCGCGTCGCGGCCGTCCCAGCGCAAATAGCCTTGCGGCAAAGCGTGCTGGGTAAAAGCCGGCGTGGCGCGCAGATCAAGAACCAGGTCGAATTTTTCGCTCAAGGCTTGCGGCGCACGCTGGAAATCAATCGCACCGGCCACCTGGCAGGCGCTGACGCAGGCGCGGTGCGCCTTGCAGGCACCCAGGTCGATTTGATAATCGAGCCCGATGGCATCCTCAGGGCAAGCCGCCAGGCAGGCATTGCAGCGCGTGCACAGGTCCAGATCGATCGGGTTGTTGCGCAGCCACTTGAGCTCGAAGGCGCCCAGCCAGCCGCTAAGCGCTTGGATCTGGCCACCCAGCACCGGGTAGCGATGCTCCTGCATGGCGCCCAGGTCGCCCGCGCCCTGCGTGAACAAAGTGATGGACAGCTCATCGCCCAGCAGTTCGGCCGCGCGCTCGGCCGCACCCAACTCGCCAATGATGAGCAGCCGTCCGGCACTCTGGTAAGTCACGGTGGCGACCGGCTCCGGTTCCGGCAGCTGGGCGGCTGCCAGCAGGGCCGCGATTTTGGGGCTGGCGCTGGCCGCATCCTTGCTCCAGCCAGCGGTCTCCCGGATATTGACGAAACGCAGGGGGGCGTAGCCGGAGGCAGCGCGCTGGGCGCCGCAGGCTTGCTGCGCCAGCTCGACAAACAGCCGCTTCTCCTGGGTGCAGGCAAGCACCAGGTCGTCGCCTGTTTGCAGGGCCTGGACAAACGCCGGCGCCTCGCGACGGCACAATGAGGAATGAAGGGTCAGCTTTTCATTCAATGCCGCACCCAGGCTCCTGGGGTCCAGCGGCATGGTTCGGTTGCAATCGCAAATCAGTGTGGTCATGTTGGGTGCCGCTCTGGCGGCAAGTTCTCTGTCGAGTCATCCGTGCCGGCTTGCGCCGGCGGCGTCGACTGTGCCACGAAATCAAGGTTGGCGCGCTTGGCGTCACCCGATGCCCCGGCGCTGGCCACGCCTTTGTCGGCACCCTCTTCCTCGTCCCCGAACAAGTGCAGAAACTTGGCGCTGACCATTTGCCGCAACATCGACTCCGGCAGAGGATCGGCTTGCGAATAATCGTCAACATAGACGTCCATCCGGTCCATCTGGTTGTAGTGCGGATCGGCAAACAACTTCTTCATGGCCGCATTGCGCACTTCCGGGGTGACATCACGCGCCACGAAGGGGGCAAAATCGGACTCCGGCGTCAGCACCTGGGCATCTGCCAGCGTCAGCGGTGGTGGTGGCTGGGGTGGGCTAACGTCCTGGCGCAAGTCGGGATCCACAGTCGCTTCAGGCGCCGGCCCGGTCGCCGGCTGCTGGATGACCGGCTGGCTCTGAGGTTCTTGCAACGTCTGGCCGGCGCGGGCGGCCTGCTTGCGTTGCGACCAGCGGCCCAGAAAACCCTCAGCCATGGGCGCCTCCGGTACCCGATGCACCGCCACCTGGCTTCGGCCCGGTGCTGATGGAAGCGGGGTTGCCAAAGCGATCGGCCAAGGGTTTAAAGCTCTCGGGCCGCTTGCGCCGCCTCGGCTCGCTGACCTGATGCTGATCGACAAAAGCCCTTAACCACGCGACCACCTCCGCCGGGGCCGCAACCTGCTCCACGGTTTCCTGCGCGTCCAGCCAGCGGCCGGCGTCAACGTAGCTCAGACTCACCACTTCGGGTTTGGCCAGCGGTTCCTCGGCCAGGCTGGCGGTTTCCTCGATGCGCCACAAAACAAACCAGCAGGGCGCCGGTGTGCTGACGTTCAGGTAGTAGCCTTCGACATCGTCCTTGAACAGCTCCACCACGTAACCCGGATGCAGCCAGCGTTCTTCGTTATCGTTTTTGTAGAGCAGGCGCGCCGCGCTGCCAAAGCCTTCCTCGTGCGGCACCACGTCCGCCAACACCCAGCGCCAGCTCTGCCAGCGGCTCATGGGGCCTTCAATGCGCTCACGGCGCATGACGACGGCAACTTTCAATTCAGGGCGTGGTGTGTTCATGGCAACCCGCAATGTAACCTGACCGGCTCGCGCTGTCGCCCAAGCCGCCGGGTTCAGGTATTTCCGTTCACGGCCATGCGCCGGATTTCAATTCATCTATCTACCGCATGAAACCGGACCGTATTGCGCCCCTCTTCCTTGGCTTGGTACATCGCCGCATCGGCCCACTTGAGAATGTCGTGCTGGCTGGCTTCATGGTCGATGAAAACGACCACACCGATACTCGCCGTGCAGTGATGCTCAACGCTGCGGCCTTCCCTCCCGTCCTGCTGGGTGTGCAGTAGGTAGGGCTCGGCCAAAGCGACACGGATCTTTTCCGCCACCATCTCCGCTTGCCAGGTCGACTCGATCCGGTCTACCTTCAAATCGCTCAAAAGCACCACAAACTCATCGCCACCCAGGCGGCCCACGGTGTCAATTTCGCGCACACAATTTTTCAGCCGGGCCGCCACTTCGATCAACAGCAGATCGCCAACGTCATGCCCCATTGCATCGTTGAGCGGCTTGAAATTGTCCAGATCAAGAAACATCAGGGCGGCGTGACGGCCGGTGCGCTTGGCCGCAGCCATGGTTTGACTCAATCGATCGGTCAGCAGGCGCCGGTTGGGGAGCTTGGTCAGTGCGTCCTGGAACGCCAGTTGACGCACCTGGTCTTCCAGCTGTTTACGCGCCGTAATGTCCACGCCAACGACCGCAATCTGGATGCCATCCTCCAGGGAAATCGGCATCACGCTGACCATCACATTGATCTGCCCTCCATTGGGGGTGTTGTGAGTTGCCTCGAAACTGGTCGGTCGGCCCGCACAAACCAGATTCAAGGCATCAATCAACTTGCCGCGGTCTGGCGCATTGCTCCACCACGGCGTGTCGGGGAAATACTTGCCGATGAGTTCCTCGCGTGGGCTGTCGGTCAAAAGCAAGGCGGTGTTGTTGACCTTGATCAGCCGGCCCTGTTGATCAAGAATGCCAGCCAAAAAAATTGATTGATCGAAAAGGCCATGGAATACCGCTTCCGCCCGCTTGTGCTCGGTGCTGTCAGTGACGAAGCCGTGCCACAACACACTGCCGTCCTCCTCCTTCTGCGGTATCGCGTTGCCAAGCAGCCAGTGCACCGTACCATCAGCAAACTTGACCCGGAATTCATGGTGCCAGGGACTCAGGTCGCGCGCCGACGACTGGATGGAAGCAACAACACTGTCATGATCGTCCGGGTGGAAAGTGGCGAATACTTTGCTTGCATCCTCGCGAACCTCCTCCGGGTTGACCCGGAAATTTTCAGTCATGGCCTCACTGGCATAGGGAAAGCACGAACTGCCATCGGGGCGCATACGGAATTGATAAACCACTCCCGGCAATCGGCTGGCGATTTTCTGCAAACGACTGAGTGCCTCTTTGAGCTTGTTCTCCAGGCGTTTGCGTTCGCTGATATCGGTTTTCACCGCCACATAGTGCGTCACAGTGCCCGCCTGGTTCTTGACCGGGGCGATCTGCGAGTCTTCCCAGTAGATCTCATGGTTCTTGCGCTGGTTGACAAGCTCGCCCTTCCAGGCCTGACCGCTGGTGAGTTTGTCCCACAGTTCCCGGTATATTTCTTTCGCCGTTTGCCCTGATTGGAGAATGCGCGGGTTCTGTCCCAAGGCCTCGGCGGCGCTGTAGCCGGTGACTTCCGTGAAGCGGGGGTTGACGTACTGGATACGGGCTTGTAAATCGGTGATTACCACGGAGGCCGGGCTTTGCTCGACCGCGATGGAAAGCTTGCGCAGTTCTTCCTCGGCTCCTTTGTGCTCGGTGATATCCTGGTAGATTCCCAGCAATCCGATGACTTCGTTGTCCTTGTTCCGAAGCGGCACCTTGGACTTGCGGCACCAAATCATCCGGCCATCCGGCGTCATCTGCTGTTCATCATAGGAAAGTTTGGCCTGGCCTACCGTCATGACAGTCCGGTCATCGGCACGAAAAGACTCGGCCTGTGCCGCCCATGGCATCTGGAAGTCGTCCTTGCCAACCAGTTCCCTGGGATGCCCGACTCCGGCATCCTTGACGAAGCCCATATTGCAGCCAAGATAGCGTGAGTTTCTGTCCTTCCAATAAACCCGCGTCGGTGCGCTATCGATAACGGTCCGCAGCAAATTTCGCGATTCGGCGATGGCTGTCTGCACCTGCTTGCGCGCCACTTGACGGCGGTGAAAGCAATACCCGGCAAGAAGCAGCAATGGCACAAGAAATAGAAGGCTGTACGTCAGCAAGTCTGGTTCGCTCATGTACCGCTCTCAACTGTTTCTTGATCAGTCCACTCGATAACATTATGTAACCAACGGACGGCAAGCGAAACGGATAAGGCGGCATTTGTATTGACAGCCACTGATTCAAGTCAAGCATCGATGACGATGTAGGCCAGGAGCTTGCGTTCTGGAGGGCTACTTGTGACAGACCGCTTATAACTGGATCAAGGAGAGTTCCGAAATTCACGACACCGTTCCAGCCAAGCCCGCCTGATGCAGCTTGCTTTCGCAAGTCAAGAACTGAGGTCCAGGTCTGTGGTGGCCGAGGGTGCCGCAGTGGGTGGTTTGCGCAGGTCGCATACCAACCCCGCTTGAAAGATCAGGCTGGTGGGGCGCTCAGCGTAGCGGCATAAAGGCGGAGGCCGAAGGCCGGGGGACAGCCGCGAAGCTGAGTGCCCCACCAGCCTGATCCACCCGGTACGCAGAGCGGATTTGGCATGTCATTATTTCGGGAAAATTCATAATCGCCTGAGCTGACTTGCGTGCTTGCCTAGCCAGCCGTCGGGGCGGAGACTGCGCCGGGGCGTATGGCAACGGCACAGTACTTGAACTCGGGAATTTTGCCGAACGGATCGAGCGCTGCATTGGTCAGCAAATTGGCAGCCGCCTCGCAGTAGGCAAACGGGATGAACACCGCGCCACGCGGCGTACCGTCGTCCTGGCGTGCCTGGAGAGTCAGTTGGCCGCGACGCGATTGCACCGTGATCAGCGCACCCGCTTGCAACCCAAGGGATTGCAGATCATCAGCGCACAATGAGGCGGTGGCGATCGGCTCCAGGGCGTCCAGCACCTTGGTGCGGCGCGTCATGCTGCCGGTATGCCAATGTTCCAGTTGCCGCCCGGTGATGAGGACGAAGGGGTACTGCGCATCGGGCCGCTCGCTGGCGGGAATGATGTCGACCGGCACCAAATGCAGACGGCCATCGTCGGTCGGGAAACGGTCGATGAATACCGTGGGCTGGCCGGGATCGTCCGCGCTCAGGCAGGGATAGGTCACGCTCGCTTCACGTTGCAGCCGCTCCCAGCTGATGCCGCCAATGGCGCTGTGCATGGCCTGGCGCATTTCTTCATAGACGGCGGCAACGCCATGGTGCGCGCCTTCGTAACTCCAATCCAGGCCCATGCGCTGTGCGATCTGCTGAATGATCCACAAATCGGACCTGGCCTGACCCGGCGGGTCGATCGCCTGCCGGCCCAGTTGCAGCATGCGGTCGGTGTTGCTGACGCTGCCGGTCTTTTCGGGCCAGGCGCTGGCCGGCAGCACCACGTCGGCCAGCCAGGCGGTTTCGGTCATGAAGATGTCCTGCACCACCAAGCACTGCAAGCTGGCGAGGGCGTGGCGCGCCTGGTTCAGATCGGGGTCGCTCATGGCCGGGTTCTCGCCCATGACGTAGAGGCCTCGCACCTTGTGCGGATCAGCCTCGGCCGCCAGCGCCTGGTGCATGATCTCGACCACCGTATAGCCGGCTTGGTGGTCCAGTGGGGTACCCCAGAAATTCTCGAACCAGGCATGCGCCGCCGGGTCGCTCACAGGCTGGTAGTTGGGAAACATCATGGGGATCAGCCCGGCGTCGCTGGCGCCCTGCACATTGTTCTGGCCGCGCAGCGGGTGCAGGCCCGAGCCGGGTTTGCCAATCTGGCCCGTCACTGCGGCCAACGCAATCAGGCAGCGGACGTTGTCGGTCCCGTGCACGTGCTGGCTGACACCCATGCCCCACAGAATCATGGCGCTGCTGGCTTTGGCAAACGCCCGCGCCACTTCGCGCAGCGTGTCTGCCGCAATGCCGCAGATCGGTGCCATGACCTCGGGGCTGTAGCCCTTGACGTTATCGCGCAAGGCCTCGAAATTGCGGGTTCGCCGATCGATGAAATCCTGGTCGACCAAGCCCTCTTCGATCACGGTATGAATCAGCGCATTGAGCATCGCCACGTCGGTGTCGGCGTTGAATTGCAGCGTGCGCCAGGCGTGCCTGCCGAGGTCGGTCAGCCGGGGGTCGGCGAGCACGATCTTGGCGCCTTTTTCGGCTGCGTTCTTGATCCAGGTCGCCGCCACCGGATGATTCGACGCGGGGTTGGAGCCGATCACAAAAATCAAGCCCGAATGGGCCACGTCGTTGACCTGGTTGCTCACTGCCGCCGAACCCACGCCTTCGAGCAGCGCCGCCACGCTGGAGGCATGGCACAGCCGCGTGCAATGATCCACATTGTTGGAGCCAAAACCGATGCGCACCAGTTTCTGGAACAGATAAGCTTCCTCATTGCTGCCCTTGGCCGAGCCGAAGCCGGCCAGCGACTTGGGTCCATGCGTGTCGCGCAGGTTCTTGAATGTGCCCGCCGCCAGAGCCAGCGCCTCGTCCCAGGTGGCTTCCCGGAACACCGCCGACCAGGCTGCTGTATCCCGGTTGAGTTGCTGCAAGGCGGCCGCATCCTTGGCCACACCGGGGCGGCGAATCAAGGGCACGCTCAGGCGCTGCGGGCTGTGCGCGTAGTCAAAACCAAAGCGGCCCTTGACGCACAGGCGGCCGTGGTTGGCCGGGCCGTCACGTCCTTCGACACTGACGATTCTGTTGTCCCGGACCTGGTAGCTCAGCAGGCAGCCGACACCGCAGAACGGACACACCGAGTCCACCACCCGGTCCACCCGCTGCGAACCGATCTGGGTCTTGGGCATCAGGGCGCCGGTCGGGCAGGCTTGCACGCACTCGCCGCAGGCCACGCAGGTGCTATCGGCCAGGGCGTCATCGAGATCGAACACAATTTTGCTGTGCGCGCCGCGCCCGGCAACGCCAATCACATCGTTGACTTGCGCGTCGCGGCAGGCGCGCAGGCAGCGCGTGCACTGAATGCAGGCGTCGAGGTTGACCGCTATCGCAGGATGGCTGAGATCGGACTGGGGTTGTTCCCGGCGCAAGGCCTTGAGTTCGGGGCGCAGCGTCACGTTCCAGCGCGCCGCCCAGTGGCTCAACTCGCCATATTGACCGACCGCCGCGGCTGGACCGCAGTCCATGCCGCGACCTCCGTCATTCCATTTGTAGCCCTCATCCGGCAGGTCCGACAGCAACAATTCAAGCACCATTTGCTGCCCCTTGAGGGCACGTTCGCTGCCGCTCTGCACTTCCATGCCGGCCGCGACGCCGCGGCAGCAACTGGGAGCCAGGCTGCGTTCGCCCTTGATCTCCACCACGCAGGCGCGGCAGTTGCCGGCGCCACGCAAGTCGTCCTTGCAGCAAAGGTGCGGCAGTTCCACCCCATGACGTTGCGCTGCCTGGAGGATGGTCTCACCGTCCTGCGCTTGCAGCGTCGCATCATTGAGCTTGAAGCTGATCGTGCCCATGTCAAGCGCCAACCTCGTGGGCAAAATACTTCTGCACGCAGCGCACCGGATTGGGCGCGGCCTGGCCCAGACCGCAGATCGAAGCATCCGCCATCACCGCGCACAAGTCGCTCAGCGTGGCCTGATCCCACACTGGCGCCTGCATCAGCCGGGCGGCCTTGGCGGTGCCGACCCGGCAAGGCGTGCACTGGCCGCAACTCTCGGCGGCAAAGAAGCGCATGGCGCTCAGTGCCGCGTCACGCGCCCGGTCCTGCTGGCTCAGCACCACGACGGCCGCTGAGCCAATGAAGCAGCCATACGGTTGCAGCGTGTCGAAGTCCAGCGGAAGCTGATTCAGACTGGCCGGCAAGATGCCCCCGGAAGCGCCCCCCGGCAGGTAGGCGTACAAGCGGTGCCCATCGGGCATGCCGCCGCAATACTCGTCAATCAACTCCTGCACCGTGATACCGGCCGGCGCCAGCTTGACGCCTGGCAGCCGGACCCGACCACTGACGCTGAAACTGCGCAAGCCCTTGCGACCATGGCGGCCGAAGCCGCTGAACCAGTCCGCCCCCTTCTCCACAATGTCACGCACCCAGTACAGGGTCTCGAAATTGTGTTCCAGCGTGGGGCGGCCAAACAGGCCCCGTTGCGCGATGTAGGGCGGGCGCAAGCGCGGCTCGCCGCGCTTGCCCTCGATGCTTTCGATCATGGCCGACTCTTCGCCGCAGATGTAGGCTCCGGCACCGCGGCGCAGTTCGATGTGCGGCAAGGGACACGGCGGATCGGACTGCAAGGCCTCGATTTCGCGCGTCAGCATCTTGCGTGCATCGTGGTACTCGTCGCGCAGATAGATGTAGCAGGCCTCGGTGCCGGCGATCTGGGCGGCGATCAGCATACCTTCCAGAAAGCGATGCGGGTCGCGCTCCAGGTAACTGCGGTCCTTGAAAGTGCCCGGCTCGCCTTCGTCGATATTGATGGCCATGAGACGCGGAGCACTCTGCTCGCGCACGATACGCCACTTGCGTCCGGCCGGGAAACCGGCGCCGCCCAAGCCGCGCAGGCCCGAGTCTTCCAGCGCCCGCAGGACGTCTTCCGCTGCTTCCTCGCCATTCACCACGGCCGCCGCCAAGGCGTAGCCGCCGCGCCGGCGGTAATTCTGCAACGTCACAAAGTCAGTGGCGATTGGCGCTGTTTTGGCAGGCCCCGAGGCATCCTTGATCTCGGCCTGAACCGCCTTCAGCAGCAACGGGACATCGGCCTGCGCCAGCGCCTTCTGCCCGACCAGCGCAGCGGGTGCCTGCTCGCAACGACCCAGACAGGGGGCCCTGACCACACGCACCGACGCGCCCGCCAGAGCGGGCAGGCGCGACAGCAAATCGGCGGACCCCGCCATCGTGCAGCTCAGACCGTCACAGACCCGAACACACAAGGCGGCCGGCACCTGATCATCGCGCAGGACGTCGAAGTGGTGATAGAAAGTGGCCACCTCGTAGACCTCGACCACGGCCAACTTCATGTCGCTGGCCAAAGCCACCAGATGGCGTTCGAACAGACCTCGGTAGTGATCGTTGAGCTGGTGCAGGTATTCGAGCAACAGATCTCGACGGTGTCCACCCGGTGGCGGCATCCCGATCAGTGCACGCACCTCCTGCAACGACGCGGCGTCGACCTGGCGGCCTTTAAGCCGGGCCGTCCGGCGCAACGGGTCGGGCGTCCGTGGAACAGGGAGAACATCGGGTGTGGGCGGGATCAAAGTGTCATCTGGCATGGCCGACAAACTAACTGAGTTGGCGCCAAATGGCAAGCCCAAATCGCAGCAGTTGGCGCAGTCGGGCTGGCAATTGCATGTGAACCTTTGCCATCAGCTCCGTGCTACCTTTTCGGCTCGCGGTTTTCATCCTGACGTTTGACAGCATCGCGACCATTTTCCATCTCGTTAGGTCTGCTGACGGCAGGCCTTGAAGCTGGGCCATGCGGCTCCGCCCCGGGCGCCGGCGCTGGTCGGTGCACCGCAACAGGGGGTCGGGGTTCGACCGGCCTGGCAGCCGGGGCGGCTGCCGGCGCTGCGACTTGCGGCGCATTGAGCCTTGGCTCGGGCACGTGCGGCACTGGCGACGGGACCGGTGGTGCGCGCTGTTGATCGTTCCCACGCGCTGGCCCCGGGCCATGCTGCTGGGCCTTCGGCTCCGCCGGAATTTGGGCTGGCGGTGGCGCTGGTTTGCTTGCCGCCACGGGTGGACGCGGCGCCAGTTGCGTTGCGCCAGGTGCCGCCGCGGGCACAGCGACTTGTGACGGCAAGGCTGGCTTGGGCGGTGTCAACCGTTGTGGCGGGACCGGCGTCGCCGGAGCCGATGGAACAACTTGCGGCGCGATGGGCCTTGGCTCGACCACGCGTTGCGCCGGCGAAGGCGCGACAGCTTGCGCACGCTGTGGGCCGCCTGCACGCTGATCCGCGTTGCCACGCCGTTCCTGCGGCGGCGTTACCGGCAGACCCGGTTTGACCGGCTGCGGAGCCATCTGGGGCACAGGCGCCACTGGTCGTGCGGCTGGCAGCAGCGCAGGCGCCGCAGGAGGTGCGGCTGATGGCGCTGCTGGCGCCGGAGCAAGCACTTTGATCACCGGTGCCAGCGCGGCGGCGGCTCCCGGTTTGAGTTCCTTGCGAGCGGCGTCATCGAGCGGTTTACCGGGATTCAAAGTCAGTTGCTGCTGTTGCGCCGCAAACCCCGGATGGGGCGCAGGCGGTGCCGTAACAGCCACCACCGGCCGTTCAAAAACACGCCCCGGCGGCCGCTCCCGCGGGCCGCCGGCACCATGCACGCTTTGCTCGGTTGGCATCACACGCGGCGCACTCACCAGCGGCGCGCCGGCGAGTTGCGTGCCGGACAGCCGAACCCTGGCACCGGCCACCGACTGTGATTGCACAAAAGTATTCCTCGGCACGGCAATCACGGCGCCGGGGACTTGCCGGTTGGCGTACACCACATTGGTCACATTGGTCGTGTTGTAGGTGTTATAGGTGTTGTTGATGACGGTGTTGTTGATCACCGTGTTGCTGCGGTTGACGTTTTCGAAATAGGTGCGACTGGCCGGGTAAGACGGTCGATAGACCTCGCGCGGCGCCAACGGAAACCAGGCGACGCCGCCGACATTGCCGCTGGAGAGTGTCAAGCGGAAATTGTCGCCACCGACAAACACCACCAACGCCGGGGCGTAATAAGCAGTACTGCGCACCGGCCCCGGCACCCAACACCAGGTACTGCCCAGATTGGCCCAGCGGCCGTAATGGGAAACGGCGAAGCCCCAGGGCGCATTGTCGACCCAGGTCCAGCCCCAGGGGTCTACCCAGGCCCAATGCCCATCGCGGTAGGGCACCCAGTCGGCGGCCACGCGGCTGGGAATCCAGACGTTGCCGTAGTTGGCATCGACCCGCCAACTGCCGTTTGCGTCGAGGTCCTGGTAACCGACCACGTCGCGCGAAACATAGCGCGCCGAGACCGAGTTGTCGAATACACGATCGCGCTCCCCGGCCCAGCGATCGAATTCATCCGGTCGCGGCGCGGCGAAAAACTCGTTGTCGCGCAAATCGCTGCCACGGAAGCGATATCCCTGCTGCGCATCGACGATGTAGCCGGCACCTTGACCCGACACCTCGGCCTGGCCCTGGCGCACGATGACGTCCGTCGCATTGCCATCGGGATCGACGGCGATGCGGTAATCACCGCTCTGGCGCAGCGTGAAGGCCAGATTCGGCGTGTCGACTTCAAGCACCTGGCCGGCTGCCAGGCGCCGCACCCGAATGTTCAGAATGCCCTGCGTCAACTGCAATTGGGTGATCCGGTCGTCCAGATTGAGAACCGAGACACTGGTGTTGGCGTTCAGGCGCAACATGCTGCCGCCATCCTGAATTTCGGCCCGCGCGCCGGCGTCCACCCAGAGCCGGTCGCCGTTGCTCAGGGGCCGGTTGACCACCGCCTGAACCCAATCGTTTTCGCCGGCGGGAGAAAAACTGACAGCGCCAGCGGTGTAGCCCAGGCGCGCGATGCGCGCCGGCGGGTCGGCGCTGGCGGCACCGCTGAAGGCAAAAACTGCGACACCGAGGACCAAGGCCAAAGCCCGTGGCACGAGAGACTGCTTCTGCATGACGATTCCTTACGAAAGAGTACGCGCTCTGAAACGGCGACCTTGCAGCTATAACGCAGCACTCTCCCGTTTCGACACCATCGATTACTTTTTGTTGCAATGACGCCCAGCAGCATGCCTCGGATCGGGCCTCTCGTATGTTCGGCAGCGCACAGCCCGGCGCGAGGCCTCAGGTACCTTTGGATATCTTGATGGACGGAAACTTGGCCGAAAAATCCTTGTTCTTGGCAGCGATCGACACCGCCACCTGGCGCGCCACCGCCTTGTAGATGCCGGCCACCTCGCTGTCCGGGTCGGATACCACGGTCGGCTTGCCACTGTCGGCCTGCAGGCGAATCTGCATGTCCAGCGGCAAGGCACCCAGGTAATCCATGCCGTATTCGGCGGCCATTTTCTTGCCGCCGTCGGCACCAAAAATATGTTCCACGTGGCCGCACTTGCTGCACACGTGGACCGCCATGTTTTCCACGATCCCCAGAATCGGCACGCCGACTTTCTCGAACATCTTGATGCCTTTCTTGGCATCCAGCAGCGCGATGTCCTGCGGTGTCGTCACCACCACGGCACCGGTCATGGGGACCCGCTGCGACAGCGTCAACTGGATATCCCCGGTACCCGGCGGCATGTCCACAACCAGATAATCCAGATCGCGCCAGTTGGTTTGGCGCAGCAACTGCTCCAGCGCCTGCGTGGCCATCGGACCGCGCCAGATCATGGCCTCGTCCTGCGCCACCAGAAAGCCGATCGACATCACCTGCACGCCGTAATTTTCCAGCGGCTCCATGGTCTGCCCGTCAATGCTCTCGGGGCGTCCGCTGATACCCATCATGGTGGGCACGCTGGGGCCATAAATATCGGCGTCCAGCAAGCCGACGCTGGCCCCCTCGGCCGCCAGCGCCAGCGCCAGATTGACGGCGGTGGTGCTCTTGCCGACGCCGCCCTTGCCGGAAGCCACCGCCACGATGTTCTTCACCTTGGGCAGCAGTTGCACACCGCGCTGCACGGCATGCGCGGTGATCTTCGTGCTGACGTTGACCGACACGTTGGCGACACCGGCCACGCCCTTGGCGGCCGCTATCAGCGCCGCTCGAAACCCCGGTATCTGGCTTTTGGCCGGATAGCCCAGCTCGACGTCGAAGGCCACGTCGCCCTGGTGAAGCGTCAAATTCCGGATGGCTTTGGAGGACACGAAGTCGCGTCCGGTATTGGGATCGATGACAGACGCCAGCGCGTCCATCAAGTTCTGTTCTGTCACGGTCACTGTCATGGCTTACTCCTGAAGGCTTGTAGTCTAGCGAAGAATCGCTTGCCCCTGAATCGCGGGGGATAATGATTTAATGCCGAATTACTCCGCCACAACCAGCGCCACCGGACTGCTGCTCAGCGGCGGCGGGGCCCGCGCCGCGTACCAGGTCGGGGTGCTGGAGGCAATCGCCGATATCCGAAAAGCGTCCGGCGCAGTGGATCAGCCCAACCCGTTCCCGATCATCGCCGGCACCTCGGCCGGCGCCATCAATGCCGCGGCCCTGGCCTGTGGCGCCGACGATTTTGATGGCGCGGTCCGACGCATCGTCGAGGTCTGGAAAGACATCCGTGCCGAGCAGGTCTACCGGGCCGACTCCTTGAGCATGCTGCGCTCCGGCGCCACCTTGATGACCTTGCTGTCGCTGGGCTGGCTGATTGCCAAGTGGCGCCACCTCAAGCCCCGCTCCCTGCTCAACAACGCCCCGGCCATGGACTTGCTCAAGCACATAGCGCCACTGGAACGCCTGCCGGACCTGATCCGCCAGGGCCATCTCCAGGCCTTGGCGGTCACGGCGTCAAGCTACAGCTCGGGCGAGCACATCACTTTTTTCGAGGGCGACAAGCGCCTGCTGCCCTGGGTCCGCTCGCGCCGCCGTTCGGTGCGGGATCACATCAGTTACGCGCACCTGCTGGCCTCGGCCGCGATTCCTTTTGTCTTTCCGGCCATGCCGCTGCAACTCGACGGACAAACCGAGTATTTTGGCGATGGCTCGATGCGTCAATCGGCTCCGGTGGCGCCGCCCATCCATTTGGGCGCCAGCCGGATCCTGGTGGTGGGCGCCGGGCGCATGACCGAACCGCGCGACGAACTGGCACGGCACACCGCCAGCTACCCGTCACTGGCGCAGATTGCCGGACACGCGTTGTCGAGCATTTTTCTGGACGCACTGGCGGTGGATGTAGAGCGGGTGCGCCGCATCAACCTGACGATGTCCCTGGTGCCGCCCGAGGCACGCGGCGCCAGCGCGCTGCGCCAGGTCGACCTGTTGCTGATTTCACCCTCGCAACGTCTCGACACCATTGCCGCACGCCATGTCGGCGATTTGCCACCGGCGGTGCGCACCATGCTGGGCGGCGTCGGCGTCTCCGTCAAAGCCTCCGACATCAAGGGCGCCGCACTGGCCAGTTATCTGTTGTTCGAATCCAGCTACACCCGTGAACTGATGGCACTGGGCTATGCCGACGCGCAGCGCCAGCGCGACGAGATCTGCAAGTTCTTCGACTGGACAGAGGCCACGCCCAGCGCCGGCAGCGTTAGCGCGGCGACGGCCGAGCGCAGGCTCGATCCACTGCGCCCGCGCTGACTCAAGAGCCGGGCGTCGATAGTCCCGCGCCGGCGAGCGGCGGCTTGAAACGGGCCGCCAAGGCAGCGCTGTGACGGGCCAACAACTGGTTGTCCAGGCCCACCGCGACGAACACGCCACCGAGGTCAATATAACGGCGCGCCAGCGTTTCATCGGCCATCAGAATGCCGGGCGCCTTGCCGGCACACGCAATGCGCCCAAAGGCGTCTTCGATGGCGGCGCGTACCTGTGGGTGGTCCTGTTCGCCGACGTGACCGAGCGAGGCCGACAAATCGGCCGGACCGATAAAGACACCGTCGACGCCGTCGACCCCGGCAATGGCATCCAGGTTGTCCAGTGCCGTCTGGGTTTCGGCCTGCACCAGAACACAGATCTGATCGTTGGCTTCCAGGCCATAGCGCGCAATACGGCCCCAGCGTGAGGCTCTGGCGCCACCCATCCCGCGAATGCCCTGCGGCGGGTAGCGCGTGGCTTGCACGACGGCGCGTGCCTGCTCGGCCGTGTCCACCATGGGCACCAGAATGGTTTGCACACCCAAATCAAGGTATTGCTTGATCAGCGCCGTACCGACGTCACCGTGCCCCACCGGCACCCGGGCAATCGCGTGCGTGGCCGGGTAGCCGGCGATGACCTGGAGTTGCGCCAGAATCGAGTTCAAGTCGTTGGGCGCATGCTCGCCATCAATCAGCAGCCAGTCGAAACCGGCGCCAGCGCAAATCTCGGTCGTGTAGGGGTTGGCCAGTCCCAGCCACAGGCCGATTTGCAGTTGCTTTTGAAGCAACGCCTGCTTGAAGGGGTTGACGGGAAGCATCATGCCAATTCTCCCGTTGCGGCGTAGCGTTGCCGGGCCAACGCCGCGCCGGCTGCCAAGGCTTCCAGTTTTTTCACCGCGACGGCCCGGCTCATGGGCGCCAGACCGCAGTTGGTACAGGGGAACAAACGATTCTTCGGCACAAACTGCAGCGCCTTGCCGATCGTATCGGCCACCTGTTCCGGCGTTTCAACCTCGTCACTGGCGACATCGATCACCCCCACCATCACGTCCTTGCCAGCCAGCAGCGCCATCAGATCCGGCGGCACATGCGAGTGATAGCACTCCAGGCTGATCTGCTGAATGCTGCTCTTGGCAAGGGCCGGAAAGATGGCCTCGTACTGCCGCCATTCCTGGCCCAGCGATTCCTTCCAGTCGACGTTGGCCTTGATGCCGTAGCCGTAGCAGATATGCACGGCGGTGGTGCAGGTCAAGCCCCGGGCGGCGCGCTCCAGCGCGGCGACACCCCAATCCGCGGCATCCTGCATGTAGACGTTGAATGCCGGCTCATCGAACTGGATGATGTCGACGCCGTCGGCCTGCAAAGCCAGTGCCTCCTGATTGAGCAGTTCGGCAAAAGCAAACGCCATTTTGACCTTGTCGCCATAGAAGCGATCGGCCACCGTGTCGACAATGGTGAGCGGACCGGGCAAGGTGAACTTGAGCTTCTTTTTGGTGTGCGCGCGCGCCAGTTGCGCCTCAAAAGCATGCACCCGCCCTTTCAGTTTCAGCGGGGCAATGACCTGCGGCACCTGGGCATCGTAGCGGCCATTGCGAATGCCCATGGTGACCTTGTGCTCGAAATCAATGCCCTCGACCTGCTCCAGAAAACCATGGACGAAATGCTGGCGCGACTGCTCGCCGTCGCCGACGATGTCCAGGCCGGCGTCTTCCTGCGCCTTGATCCACAACAGCGTGGCATCGGCCTTCGCCTGCTGCAACTCGGCGCCTTGCGCCTTCCATTGCGGCCACAGTTTTTGCGTCTCGGAAAGCCAGGCCGGTTTGGGCAAACTGCCCGCGATGGATGTTTGAAACACGTTGAACTCCATAGTGTTTGAATTAGTCGGGTGCTGCCTGGAGGGTCGTCCAATCAGCGAGAAGATCGAAACGGGTAGCGCTCACGCAGGCAACGGGAATTCAGCAGCAGTCCGGCCAGCAGCGTCAGCAGAGCGACGCTACCCAGAATGACGGCGGCCGCGGTCCACGGCCGACCGCTTTGCTGGCGAAACTGTACCAACTCAAGCAGCGCACTCAGCCAGATCGCGCTGGCCCAATAGGCAGCGAGCTGCAGCAGGACAAGGCTCCAGCGTTTTTTGTAGAAAAACAGCAGCGGCGCCGCCAGACACAGGGCGACCAGCAGATAACTGCCGGAGCGAAAAAAGTGGGCCGCAACCAGCCAGCTGGCAATGACAAAAAAACCGATGCGGATGGACATTTGACGGTACTCAATGGTTCCTGCATTGTGGCATGACTGCGTTGCTCGCCGGCGCCGGCAAAGGCGTCCGACGGGGCCAGGTCCCTGACCCGCGTCAGGCCCGTAAAGTCGGCCACCGGTAGCCTTGGGCAAAAAAAAAGCCTGCTAGCAATTAAGTAGCAGGCTTTTCAATGCCCATGAGGCAGATTTGGTAGGATGTGGGAGATTCGAACTCCCGACCAACGGATTAAAAGTCCGCTGCTCTACCAGCTGAGCTAACATCCCATCGGGTCTTCACTTGGTAATTTTCATTACTCAGTAAAGCCTTAGATTGTAGCGTTATTTTTGACTTTCTTGGGTTCAGGCGGCAATCCGGTCAAGAACCCAGCCGGCCGCGCATTGACCGAAGGTGGCGGTCACGCTGACCACCGAACCGTAACCATGGCAATTGAGCGTGCCATCGCCCGCCACGGCGCACGACGGGTCGGGCGCCTTCACCGCTTCCCGGCTGAAAACACAAGCGACTCCGATCTTTCCGCCGGCACGCGCTGCGCCATGTTCCTTGCGCAAGCGATAACGCAGTTGCGCCAACAAGGGATCGTGCGTTGCATTGGCAAGGTCATCAATATCGACCCGCTGCGCCTGGCGCTTGCCACCGGCGGCACCGACGGCAATGAAGAGGGTCTTGCTTTCCAGTGCCCAGGCCGCCATGGCGGTCTTGGCGCGGACCTGATCGCAAGCGTCGATGACGGCGGTCACCCCGGCCGGCAACAAGCCGGGCCAGTTGGCCGGCTCGACAAATTCCTCAATGCAGGTGACGTCGCAGGCCGGGCTGAATGAAAGAACGCGGTCCCGCATCGCCAGTACCTTGGCCTGCCCCAGGGTTGCCTCAAGGGCGTGAATTTGGCGGTTGATGTTCGATTCCGCCACGTGGTCCAGATCGATCAGCGTCAGGCGGGCCACACCGCTGCGGGCCAGCGCCTCCACCGCCCAGGAACCGACGCCGCCAATACCGACCACCGCCACATGGGCCGCCGCGATGCGCTGCGCCCCCGGGACGCCGTACAGGCGCGCCACGCCGGCAAATCGTCGCTCCATTCTTGGCCCTGGGTCGGACGTTATTTGAGGCGCGGCAGTCGCTCTTTGGCGGCCCCTGCTGCCTCTGATTGCGGATAGGCACGGATCAGATCATCGAGTGTCTTGCGGGCACCCTTGGTGTCCTTGAGTTCGATCTGGCAGTTGGCGATCGACAACACCGCCTCGGGCGCCCGCATATGGTCCGGTTCGCGCGCGATCAGGGACCGAAAGTTGATCATGGCCTCTTTGTAGTCGCGCGTGGCGTATTGCGCATTGCCAAGCCAGAACAGCGCCGACGGTGCATAGCCGCTCTGGCCGTAGCGTTTCAGAAAATCCAGGAAGGAGGACTGCGCGGCAGCGAAATCGCCTTTTTTAAAAATCGCAAAAGCGGCTTCGAACTCGCGTTTTTCGGCCGGTTCGGCCAGAAATTCGCGGCCATCCAGCGTAACCTTCGCCGGTTCAAACTGGCGCAGCCGCTCGTCCACGCCTTGGGCAATGTCTTTCTGCCGGCGCTGCATGTCGGAAACGTCGCGCGCCAACTGTTCGTTCTGGCCTCTGAGCTTGGCCATCTCCGAGCGCAGGGTTTCAATCTGGTTTTGCAGCTCAAGCAGGCTCCGGCGCAAGGCAGCATTCTCGTCACTGGCGCGGCCGGCGCTCTGCTCCGATTGCAGGCGAACGGCATCGACGCGCTGGCGCAAGTCGAGTATCGCCTTGCGCGCTTCCTCATCGTCGAACAGGCCGGCACTGGCCGACACAGTTCCCAGGCAAAGGAGTATGAAAACAGCAGTCCAGCGAAACATATTCAGTGCACCAATTTTCGGCTGGCTTAGCGGTAACTGATCTCGGTCCGACGGTTCTTGGCCATGGCCGCTTCGTCGTTCCCCAGCACCGCCGGTTTTTCCTTGCCAAAGCTGACTGCCTCCAACTGGCCGTCCGCCACACCGAGCAGACCCAGTGCACTGCGCACCGCCTCGGCTCGCTTCTGGCCCAGGGCCAGGTTGTATTCACGGCCACCGCGCTCGTCGGTGTGGCCCTCAAGCACCACCTTGCGGCTCTTGTCGGCCTTGATAAAGCGGGCGTGCGCCTCGATGACGGACTGAAACTCGGGTTTGATGACAAAACTGTCGAGATCGAAATAAACAATTTGCGGCCCTGCCGGAGCAACCGCTTTTTGACCTGATTTGCCGATGTCCACCGGCGTAACGCCACTGTTGCCAACGGCACTGCCGCTACCTTCGGCCGCCGCCGGCGACACCGGCGTCCCGGACTTGTCCTCGACCGGCACCTCGTCAAGTTTCACCGACGAGGCACAAGCTGCCAGCATGGCAACAACGCAAAAAACCAACACCGCATGCTTCATGAAATCACCTTTTTAAATTAATTACTTCTGAAACGGACCCCAGTCCGGCTCCCGAATAATGCCGCCTTGACCGGTCAAGCGCGCTTTGATTTTGCCATCCAATGTGGTCGTCATGAGAACCTCCCGGCCCTGCTGCTGGGTGGCGTAAACGAGCAAGCGGCTGTTGGGGGCAAAACTGGGACTCTCATCCGCCGCAGTATCCGTGATTGCGTTCACCGCGCCACTCGCAAGCTCCATCAGATGCAGCTTGAAAACACCACTCACCCGGGAAATATAGGCGAGCCAGCGACCGTCCGGGCTGATGGCCGGAGAAATGTTGTAACTGCCGGTAAAGGTCACGCGCTCGGCGGCTCCGCCGAGTGCCGGCATTTTGTAGATTTGAGGTGCGCCACCCCGGTCGCTGACGAAATAAATATATTTGCCATCCGGGCTGTAAACCGGTTCGGTATCGATGCTGCCGGACTGCGCCAGCCGCCGCGGCTCGCCGCCGCCGGCATCAATGGCATAAAGCTGCGAGCCGCCGTCCCGGCTCAGCGTGACCGCCAGCGTGCGCCCGTCGGGGGACCAGGCCGGCGCACTGTTGGAGCCTCTGAAATTGGCAATCAGGCGGCGTTTGCCAGTGACGACGTCATGGGTGTACACCACCGGCTTGCGCGACTCAAACGAGACGTAGGCGAGTTGACTGCCATTGGGCGACCAGGCGGGCGAAATAATCGGTTCCGGGCTGGCCAGCGCCGACTGGGCATTTTCGCCGTCGGCATCCGCCACCCACAACTGGTAGCGCTGGGTGGCCTTGGTGACATAGGCAATGCGGGTCGAAAAAGCGCCTTTTTCGCCGGTCAGTTTCTCGTAAATGAAATCGGCAATACGATGAGCCGCCAGCCGCAGATCGGCTTGCGTCACGGCATAACTCTGGCCCCCCAGGTCCTGCCCCCGCACCACATCCCACAACCTGAATCGGACGTCATAACGACCATCCACCAGCCGCGTGACGCTGCCCGACACCAGCGAGTCGGCGCCTTTTTGCCGCCAGGCCTGGACATCCGGCCGGGCCAGTTCGTCAAGCGCCGCGGCGGCCGCATCGACGGCGCGAAACTGCCCGCTGCGTTCCAGGTCGGCCTGCACGATGGAAGCGATTTTTTGCGGCGCGCGGTCCTCGCCGCGAAAAGCGGCAACGGCAATCGGCAGCTGGTTCAAGCCGATCCCCGAAACATCAACCCGGAATTGGGCTTGCGCCGCGACGCCGGTCAACAGCAACAGACCGACCCAGCCAACACGAAGCGCGTCAGACAGACGGTGGAATAGGTGAAATGTCATTTTTATGATTCAAGCAATACAAAGCGAAATACTTTCCAAACGCCGCCTGGGCCTGCATGGCACACACGGCGAAACCCATTGCACCATCGAGAAAACCAAGACGAAAAAAATAGCTGCGCAGGAATGCTACCACCCCGGCCAAGCCAGCCCGCGCCATCGAGGTATTCTGGCCCAAAGCAAAACGCTGCTGGGCCCAGGCCTGACTGTACTGCTCCAGTTTGCGCCAATAGTGGGCCGGCGTCGGGTAACTGTAGTGCAGCAGTGGTGCTGTCAAGCGACCCGGAACACCTTGCTTGAGCAGCACCCGTTCATGCACCAGATCGTCGCTGAAGCGGGCCGCATCCCTCCTGAACAAGCGCAACACATAGTCCGGCGTCCAGCCGCAATGGCGAATCCAGCGACCGCAAAATTGCGTCAAGCGGGCGATCTCGTAAGCGGCATTGGCGCCCTGGTCCGCCAGCAGCACTGCCCGAATCTGCTGGCCCAGAGCGGGCGGCACCCGTTCATCGGCGTCCAGCGACAAGACCCAAGGGTAACGCGCCAATTCAAGGGCCCGATTTTTTTGCGGCCCAAAGCCGGGCCAGTCGGTGCTGACATGCACCACGGCGCCCAGCCCGCGCGCCAGTTCCACGGTTCGATCGGTACTGCCGGAATCCAGCACCAGAACCTCGTCGGCAAAAGACACCGATTGCAGGCAGGCCTCGATATTGGCAGCCTCGTTGAAGGTAATGATGATGACGCTGAGTTGCGGCAAGTTACTACATTTTCAAAGTTTCACGACAGGCGCAGAGCATATCCGACTCGCGTGCATGAGCAGCGTTGATAATAAGAACTTGCCTTTCAGCAAGACTACAAAACCCCCAATCTCGATGCTTCGGTCGTTTCCCAATGTTCGCTTTTCGATCGTCTGTTTCGCCGCGCTTGCCGTGGCGTTGCCGATGGCCATCATCAGCATTGCCAAACTCCTGCTGCTGTTGTGCGCACTGGTCGTTCTGGTGAAGGGCTGGCTGCGCCAGGAGCAGCGTGCGCCACTGCTGCCGAGCGGCACGTCGCTGCTGATTTTGCTGGCCCTGGCACTGCTGGCGGTCAGCGGTTTGTGGAGCACCGGCTCGACCGATGAAGCCCTGCTCGCCATCGTCAAACACGGCAAACTGGTGCTGCTCCCGGTTGTCCTGTATCTGATACGCTCGCGCCGTGAAGCGCTTGTCGCCGTCGCCTTCTTTGTCGGCGGTCAGGTTTTTTCGCTTGCCAGCACCTGGCTCATGTTCATGGATGTTGCGGTACCGTGGGCGACCTCGAAGGAAATGGGAGTTTGCGAGACCTGCTCCTACGCCGTATTCTCCAGCTATCTCGATCAGTCCATCATGACTGCCGTGCTGGCGGCCGTCTGCTGGCATCTGCGCTCCTACGCGGCCACACGCTGGCGAACCGTTCTGGCCTTGAGCACTGCCGGGCTGGCCATGGTCTGTGTGTTTTTCATTTTTCAGGGACGCACCGGCTACCTGGTGGCGCTGACGCTGATCACCTTGGCCATCGTGTGGGAATTGCCGAGCCGGTTCCGCCTCTGGCTGCTGCTCATTCCGCTGCTATTGACGGCGGCAATTGCCGCCAGTTCAGACAAGGTCAGCCAGCGCTTGACGGAAGTTGGCAGCAGCCTTGCCTCTTTCAAGAAGTCCGGCGACATCTCGTCTTCCTCCGGCATCCGGATTGATCTCTGGCACCGTTCGCTCCAGTCCCTCGCGCAAAGTCCGTGGCACGGCACCGGGGTAGGGAGTTGGGATCGGGAATTCAAGCGCCAGGAAGCAATTCATGCGCCCGACACGGCCACCAGCAACCCCAGCCTGCAACACCACAACCCACACCAGGAGTACCTGCTGTGGGGTGTCGAATTGGGGCTGCCCGGCCTGCTGCTGCTGTGTGCCATACTGCTGGCGCTATACCGCGACAGTCGGCGGCTGGAAACGCCGGCCAGGAGAGCCATGCAGTCGGTGTTGTTGGCCCTGGCCATCGCCTGCCTTTTCAATTGCACCCTGTACGACAGCTTGATCGGTGATTATTTCTGTATCGCACTGGCGCTTATGCTGGCACTTGGAATTCACGCGAAAGCACGCGCGGCGCCCTCTTTCCCCGCCGCCCCGCGCGTTTGAAGGATCTGCAACATGTCTGACACCGCACCGAAAACACCGCCCCAACTGGCCAGGCGACTGGCCCGTCTGTGGCCTTATTTCGGTAAACCTTTCGCTGCCTGGATCATGGTATTTGGCGCCACCGTGGTGCTGTCCCTGACCGAGCCGCTGATTCCAGCCCTGCTGAAACCGTTGCTGGACAAAGGTTTTCAGCAGGGTACGCTGGCCATTTGGGTGATCCCGGTGGCCTTGATCCTGCTGTTCGGGATACGCGGACTGGCCGGTTTTTTAGCCCAGCTGGCCCTGGCCAAGGTGACCAACCACGGCCTGCTGATTCTGCGCAAGGCGATGTTCGACAAATTGCTCGATGCCAGACTATCCCTGTTCAGCCAGCAGTCCTCCAGCACCCTGGCCAACACGCTGGTCTATGAGGTTCAAACCGGCTCCGTTCTGCTGGTCAATGCCGTGACCACCCTGACGCGCGACAGTCTGACCCTGCTGGCGCTGGTGGGCTATCTGCTGTACCTGAACTGGAAGCTGACGCTGATCGTGACGGGCCTGTTCCCGGCGGTCGCCTTCGTCATGCGCACCCTCTCCAAGCGTTTATACCGGTTGACCAAGGACAGCCAGGATGCCACCGACGCCCTCGCTTATGTGGTCGAGGAAAACGTGCTGGCGCACCGCGATGTGCGCCTGCAGGCGGCGCAAAAATCGCAGGCTGAGCGCTTCGACCAACTGGGTCAATCGCTGCGCCGCCTGTCCATGAAATCGACGGCAGCATCGGCCGCCATGACACCGCTGACGCAAATCCTGGCGGCTTTTGCCCTGTCTGCCGTGATTTCGGTGGCCTTGGCGCAAAGTGCCGGACAAGCCACTTCGGTTGGCAGTTTTGCCGCCTTTGTGACGGCCATGCTGATGCTGGTGGCCCCGATCAAGCATTTGTCCGAACTGGCCAACCCCATTACGCGCGGACTGGCGGCGATGGAAAGAGGCCTGGACCTGATCGCCCTGACGGCCAGCGAATCCGGCGGCACCTTTTCCAAACCCAGAGCGCAGGGCCGCCTGCGCTTCCGGCAAGCCAGCGTCAGCTACCCTGACAGCACAACACCGGCCCTGCACCAGTTCAGCCTGGAGGTGCAGCCGGGCGAGACGATCGCCCTGGTCGGCGCCTCGGGCTCCGGCAAGACCACCCTGGTCAATCTGCTGCCGCGCTTTATCGAACTCAGCAGCGGCAGCATTGAACTCGACGACCATGCCCTGGAGCAATGGGATCTGCAAGCGCTGCGCTCGCAGTTTGCCCTGGTCAGCCAGCACGTGCTGATGCTCAACGACAGCATCGCGGCCAATGTCTCCCTGGGGCAGGCGCTGGACCGGCAACGTGTCGCGCAGTGCCTGCAGGCGGCCAGTCTGGCCACGCTGCTGACCGACTTGCCGCAGGGCATGGACACCCTGGTCGGCCACAATGCGATGCAGCTCTCGGGCGGACAACGCCAGCGCTTGGCGATCGCCCGGGCGCTCTACAAGAATGCCCCGGTCCTGATTCTGGACGAGGCCACGTCGGCACTCGACTCGGAGTCCGAGCGCGCCGTCCAGCTGGCGCTGGAACATCTGATGCAAAACCGAACCACCCTGGTGATCGCCCACCGACTGTCAACGGTGCAGCATGCCAACCGGATCGTGGTGCTGGAGGCCGGTCAAATCGTTGAAACAGGAAGTCACGGCGAATTGATGCAACGCGACGGCCATTACGCACGGCTCTACCGCCTCGGTCTGCACGACAGCCCCGACGCGACCGAAACGCTCTAAGAACTTGTCCGTCGCCGAAAATACTTTCGGGCTGTCATGCCTGCCGCGCCAGAACCGAAAAGTAAATCGCCTCCTGCTGCCGGGCGATGATGGACCATTGGTACTGACTGGCAAAGGTCAGCGCTGCCGCGGTCAGCGCGTGGCGCAACAAGGGCTCTTCCAGCACCCGGCGCAAGGCACTCGCCAGCGCCTTTGCATCAAGCGGATCGGCCAGCATGAGGGCATTGCTTTCATTTGTGAGCAGCAACGAAATCCCGCAATGGCGCGGACCGCTGACCAGCACCGGCAAGCCGTGCGCCATGGCTTCCAGCACTACCATGGCAAAAGTGTCTTCCAGGGTCGGATGGGCCAGGCAATCGGCTGCCGCATAGGCGTCACCAACGTCGCGCAGCGGACCCAGAAAAAAGACCCGCTGGGCAACACCCGCCGCCTTCGTCTGAAGCGCGAATTCGGCGATCTGCGATCCGTTTCCCACCACGGCCAGCCAGGCGTTGTCAGGCGATTGCGCAAGCGCCTTGATCAGGGTCTGCAAGCCTTTCTTGCGGTAATCATTGCCGACCAACAGAATGCCCCAACCGCCTTCCGGCAAGCCCAGGCGGCGGCGCGCCGCGAGTTGCAGAGCCGGTGTTGCCGGACCGCCCACCAGCGTGACACCGGGAGTCACCACCTGGAGCGCAGCTGCGGTGGCGGGATAGGCTATTGTCATTGGTTCCCGCAAACTGCCGGAAGCGATGACGATGCAGCGACCGTCGCGGACTCTAAAACGAAGCTGCTCCAGCCAAAGATAGGCCAGCAGACGCGGACTGGTCAGCACCTTCAAGCCGCGCAGCAGTCGCCGCCAGCCAGTCCGGCCGTGAAAGAGTTTGGCTTTCACCGGCAGCACGTGGACCGTCTGCACCTGTCCATGCCAAACGTTTTCGTGCGAGTGCACCACATCGAATCCGCGACGCGTGGCCCACCAGGTGGCGCCGGCGTACCACAGTTGATTGAGCCAGCGCGATCGGGCCAGCGGCGCCGACACGGTGTGGTAAGTGACACCTGGCCAGCGATGGTCGATCTGCTGCGCAAAGACATGGATTTCATGGCGCTGCGCCAATTGCTCCACCAGGGCCATCGAGTAACACTCGGCGCCGCCGCCGACGCTGGCAAAAACCCGGTTCAGCACGGCAATGCGCAAACGTTTTCCGCTGCCGCTCATGACCCGCGCCGCCGATCCTCGTAGCCGGTGGCCAGCTTGAGCCAGAACTGCGCCAGCAGGGTAGCGCGCAGCACCGGCACGCGCGGCAATTGCATCCAGTCCTCGCCCGGCTGGCAACGGCCGCGCTGGGTCGTGGTGGCCGAGTCAAACCCGGCCGCCCGCACCATCGCCGCATGCTCAGCCGTGGCTGCGCCGTACGGGTAGCAAAAATGACGAACCGGGAAGCCGGTCAAATCTTCCAACTCGGTCTTGCCGCGGGCGATCTCATCCCTGCAAGCCGCTGCGCTGGCCTGCGTCAGGCGCACGTGGTGACGGGTGTGTGCCCCGACCTCCTGGCCACCCGCCAGCCACTGCCGCAGCTGTGCCGCAGTCATGAGCGGTGTTTGCGCCACGCCCAGCGCAAGGTCCCACGCATTGGTCTGGCCCAATTGCTGGCTGACGGCATAACAGGTCGATGAAAAACCGTGGCGCAGCAATACCGGCAAGGCGTTGTGCAAATTGTTCAGATAGCCGTCGTCAAAACTGATGCCGACAACCTTGCCGGTGCGCTCGCCGCTCAAATAAGGCATCAGCGCCGACAGCGACAGCCCGCGATAGCCCAGCTGGCTCAAGAGAGCCATCTGCCGGGCAAAGGCACCGGGCGAAACATACAGGCTGCGAAAGCGGGCGCCCTTGGCTGGGCTGGTCTCTATCTGGTGGTAGGTCAGAATCGGGATCGGCGACAAATTGGCGGTGCGAAGACTTGGCATAGAACAACAAGACCGAGGAATCTACAGCAGGACGATGTCGTATTGTTCCTGCCCCATGCTGCTCTCGCTCTGCAAGGAGACCGGCTTGCCAATGAACTCGCTCAAGCCCGCCAGGTGCTGGCTCTCTTCGTCCAGGAACAGCTCTATCACCTTGGGCGAGGCCACCACCCGAAATTCCCGCGGGTTGAATTGCCGGGCCTCGCGCAGGATCTCGCGAAAGATGTCGTAGGTGACACTGCGCGCGGTCTTGACGATGCCTTTGCCGGCGCAGGTCGGGCACGGCTCGCACAGCATCTGCGCCAGCGACTCGCGCGTGCGTTTGCGCGTCATCTCGACCAGACCCAACTGCGAGAATCCGCCGGCCATGGTCTTGACGCGGTCGCGCATCAACTGCTTGCGGAATTCCGCCAAAACCGACTCGCGATGATCGTCCCGCACCATGTCGATGAAATCCACGATGATGATGCCGCCCAGGTTGCGCAGCCGCAATTGGCGCGCGATCGCCTGCGCGGCCTCCAGGTTGGTCCGGAAAATGGTGTCGTCAAAATTGCGGGCACCGACAAAGCCGCCGGTATTCACATCGACCGTGGTCAAGGCCTCGGTCTGGTCGACGATCAGGTAGCCGCCCGATTTCAGGTCAACCCGGCGTCCCAACGCCTTGGCAATTTCCTCGTCGATGGCGTACAGGTCAAAAATCGGGCGCTCGCCCTTGTAATGCTGCAATTTCTCCGCCGCCACCGGCATGAATTCGAGACCGAAGGCCTGCAGCGCTTCAAACTGTTCGCGCGAATCAACCTTGATGCTCTGCGTGTTCTCCGCCACCAGATCACGCAGCACGCGCTGCAACAGGTTCAGATCCTGGTGCAGGATAGCCATCGGCGGCAAGCGCATGGAGGCTTCCTTGATGCGCGCCCAGGCCTTGCGCAGATAGCTGATGTCTTCCGACAACTCCGCATCCGAAGCGTCCTCGCCATTGGTCCTCAGGATGAATCCGCCGCCCTGCGTGCCGGCCAGCTGCTGCAGGCGCGAGCGCAGTTCGTCGCGTTGCTGTGGCGGAATTTTTTGCGACACGCCGACGTGGTCGTCCTGCGGCAAAAACACCAGCATGCGCCCGGCAATGCTGATCTGCGTCGACAGGCGGGCGCCCTTGCTGCCGATCGGGTCCTTGATGACCTGGACCATCAGCGCCTGGCCTTCGAACACCTGCTTCTCGATCGGAACCAGCGGCAAGGTGTTGCGCACCATGCTGGGCGGCTCGCCGTCGGGCTGGCGGTGCCAGACATCGGCCACGTGCAGGAACGCGGCACGCTCCAGCCCAATGTCAATGAAGGCCGACTGCATGCCCGGCAGCACCCTGGCAACCTTGCCCAAATAGACGTTGCCAACCAGCCCGCGCTCCAGTGCGCGTTCGACATGCAATTCCTGCAACACGCCGCTTTCAACGATGGCGACACGTGTCTCCTGCGGGGACCAGTTGATCAGTATGTCTTCTTGCATAAGGTCCTAACCAGTTGTCGCTACGGGCTGTCCCGCAAGGCTAGCTCGGTTGGGGACAGAACTCCGCTGCGCTCCGGGCTGTCCCGCAAGGCTAGATCGGTTGGGGACAGAGCTCCGCTGCGCTTCGGACTGTCCCGCAAGGTATCACATATTCCAAAAGTACGGAGCAGGTGCGCGGTCTCGAACATGGGCAGCCCCATGATGCCGGAGTAGCTGCCGCTGATGTGCGAAATGAAGGCCGCCGCTCGGCCCTGTACGGCGTAGGCGCCGGCCTTGCCGATCGGCTCGCCGGAGGCGACGTAGCGGCGAATTTGCTGTGCACTCAGGGCTTCAAACGTAACGCGCGATTCGGACAACGCCTGTTCGCGCCGGCGCCGCGTGCCCAGCGCCAGTGCCGTCATCACACGGTGGGTCTTGCCGGAAAGCTCGGTCAGCATGCGCCTGGCATCGGCAGCATGTTCCGGCTTGCCGAAAATCGTACGCCCCAGAGCCACCGTGGTGTCGGAGCAAAGAATCGGCGCCATCGGCAAACCCCGGCGTTGCAACCGCGCCAGGGCCGCCTCCAGCTTGAGTTGCGTAACCCGCTTGACGTAGGCGAGCGGCACTTCGTTGGGCAGCACCAGTTCCAGCGCCTCGCTGTCTTCCTCGGGATCGGGCAACAGCAGCTCATGGCGCACACCAAGCTGCTCTAGCAACTGGCGCCGGCGCGGACTTTGCGAGGCCAGGTAGATAAACTTATTCACGGTGATAAGGATGGTTGGCGTTGATCGACCAGGCACGGTAAAGCTGTTCGATCAGCAACACCCTGACCAAGGCGTGCGGCAGCGTCAAATCCGACAGGCGAATGCGCTCGTGCGCGGCCTGCTTGAAAGCCGCGTCCAGTCCGTCCGGCCCACCGATGACCAGCGCCACGGCGTCGCTTTCCAATTGCCAGTGCTTGAGCTTGGCCGCCAGCGCCACCGTCGTCAGGGCGCTGCCGCGCTCATCCAGCGCCACGATACGACAGCCTTTGGGCAAAGCGGCTTCGATTCGCAAGCGCTCCGCCGCCTGCAGGGCGGAGACCGTCTTGGAAGCGCGCGGCTCGGTCTTGACGGCTTTCAGTTCTACCTTGAGATCGTAGGGAAAGCGCTTGGCGTAGTCGTCCCAGGCTGTTTGTGCCCAGTCAGGCACTCGCTGGCCCACCGCAACAATCACCAGCCTCACAAAAGTCCTGGTCAGACTTTGCGCGTTGCCGTCTTCTTGGCCGCCACTTTTTTGGCCGCAACCTTGACCACTACTTTAATCGGCGCTTTCTTGGCAACCGCCTTTTTTGCCGGGGTTTTCGCCGGCGCCGACTTGGCGGCCAGCGTCTTCTTCACCTGTGCCTTGGAGGGGAAAGCTTCCTGCACCCCTTTCTTGGCGGCGTTGGAACGCTTCAGACTGGCTTGCGGCTTGGCCGGCGCTGGCTGCTCCTTGAGAGACTTGGCGACCTCTTTCACGACCGGCTTGCTGGCGCCGAATTTGAGGCGCACGGGCTTCTCGCCCCACAGTTCCTCCAGCTTGTAGTACTGGCGGAAATTCGGTTGCATGATGTGCACAACGGCGGGTCCGCAATCGACAATGATCCATTCGCCATTGGTCTCGCCCTCGACACGGGGTTTGGCAAAACCAGCTTCGCGAACCGCATCCCGCACGCTGCCGGCCAAGGCCTTGGTCTGCCGGTTGGACGCGCCCGAGGCAATGATCACCCGCTCAAACAAGCTTGACAGATGCTCGGTGTCGAACACCACAATGTCCTGTGCTTTTACCTCTTCCAAACCATCGACGATGGCGCGCTGGAGTTTTTGAATGTCTTTTTTTGCAAGGGTTGTGGTAGTCATCAAGCGGTCTGGTAAAGGTGATGGTGTTCAATATAACGCGCAACCGGTTCAAAAACCAGAGGGCCAAGGCTTTGATGCGCTGCAATTCGGGCCCGAATATCGGTCGCACTGACAGGCATGGCTGGCATTTTCAGACGCCGGAAGCGCGATTCATACAACTTTGGCGCCACAAACGGTGGCTTCGTTCCGGTCCAATCGCCGCGCTCAGCTACGTAAATTATAGCAAGCCGCAAGATTTCCTGCCAGGCGCGCCAGCTTGACAGCGCGCGGGCCTGGTCTTCCCCCAGCAACACGAACAACTCCGCCTCGGGCCATTGGGCATGCAACTCGCGCAGGGTATCTACCGTGTAGCTGGGGCCGGCGCGCCGGGTCTCGCGGTCGTCAACCACCACCCTGGGCAGCTCGCCAAAGGCCAGTTGTGCCATCGCCAGGCGATGATGGGCCGGACTCAGTGGCCGGGCCTTGTGCCAGGCGTGTCCGGTCGGAATAACGTGAAGCTCGTCGAGTTGTAAATCAGCCACGGCGGCGCGTACCAGCGCCAGATGCGCCGCGTGCGGCGGGTCAAAAGCACCGCCAAAGATGCCGATGCGCCGCTTTCCGCCCTGTGCCGGCGTCAGCGACATGTCAAATCCAGTCCTTGCGTTGCAGGAACTTGCTATACAGTTCGGCTTCCGGCGAGCCGACTTCGGTCACGTTCTGATACGACCAGCTCACCAGTGGCGGCATCGACAGCAAAATGGACTCGGTGCGTCCGCCGGACTGCAAGCCAAAATGGGTGCCGCGATCCCACACCAGGTTGAATTCGACATAACGGCCGCGCCGGTAGAGCTGAAATGCCCGTTCACGTTCGCCGTAGATCAGGTTCCTGCGGCGTTCCACAATCGGCAGGTAAGCCGGTAAAAAAGCATCGCCAACGGCCTGCATCATGGCCAGGCTGCGATCGAAACCCAACTCCGAGAAGTCGTCGAAGAAAACACCTCCGATGCCGCGCTGTTCGGAGCGGTGCTTCAGATAGAAGTACTCGTCACACCAGGTTTTGAAGCGCGGATACTTGTCCTCGCCAAACGGTTCCAGTGCGGCCTTGCAACAACGGTGAAAATGCACCGCGTCTTCTTCAAAACCGTAGTAAGGCGTCAAATCCATGCCGCCGCCAAACCAGCAAACCTGCTGGCCGTCGGCCCCCCATGCGGCCAGCATGCGCACGTTCATGTGTACCGTGGGCACATACGGGTTGCGTGGATGAAAAACCAGCGATACACCCATCGCCTCAAAGGGCGCACCCGCCAGTTCCGGACGGTGTTGCGTGGCCGAAGGCGGCAGCCTAGGCCCGCGCACATGCGAAAAACCGCAACCGGCCCGTTCGAAAACCGCACCACCTTCCAGGATCTGGGTGATGCCATTGCCTTGCAACGGCTCGCCAGCCGGCTTCTCCCAGGCGTCCACCAGGAATACGCCGCCATCGAGTTCGGCAACCGCCCTGGTAATGCGAGCCTGCAGTGCCAGCAGATACTGGCGCACCCCACTCACACTGGGCATTTCAAGATTTGAAAGATTCATTTGACGATGGTTTCGGAACGTGACACAGAAGGCTCCAGCAGTCGGATCGGCGCCGCATTTTCAGGAATATAGCCGGTGACGCCATCATAGGCACGGGCCATGCGTTTGAAATCTTCCACCACATCGCCGGTCAGGTAGATGAAGTCCCGCACCGCCACTTCGGAACGGCCGTAATCGAGTCGCACCAGACCCAGGGGCACCCTGGCCTTCAAGGCGGTCTGGTAAAAACCGCTGCGCCAGCCCGGCTTTTGTTTGCGGGTGCCCTCGGGCGATAAAGCCAACCAGAAATAGCGGCCCTGTGCCCTGGCCCGGACGAATTGGTCCACCGTCTGTTCGACCACCCCCTGCGACGCCGACCGGTTCACCGGCCCCCCCCCTAGCGAGCGCAGCCACGGTCCCAACAGAGGCACCCGAAAGAGCCTATCCTTGCCCCAAAAACATACGGGAATGCCGATCGCCCACTTTGCCAGCACCAAAATCACAAAGTCCCAGTTGCTGGTATGCGGATAAACGACCAACACGCCCTGCTTGGCAGGCAACCCTTCAAAGTGCACGCGCCAGCCCAGCCGCTGCAACAGCCAACGGGCCGCTGGACTGCCGGAAAACCGGATCGGAAACGGTCTTGAGAACTCGATCGCCGACATCGACTTCGTCAGTTCTTGGCAGCCCGATGGCCAATATCAGTGCGGTATTGCTTGCCCTCAAAATGAATGCCCAGCGCCACTTCATAAGCGCGTTGCTGGGCTTGCTTGACGTTGTCCGCCAGCACCGTGACGCACAACACCCGACCGCCCGAGGTGACGAGGTTGCCCTCAACCAGGGCGGTACCGGCATGGAACACGACCGCATCTTCCTGCTCCTTGGGCAAGCCGGAAATCAGGTCGCCCGAGCGCGGCTGCAGCGGGTAACCATGCGCCGCCAGGACCACGCCCAGGGCGGTGCGCCGGTCCCATTGCAATTCGATGTTGTCGAGGCGCCCGTGCGGACCCGGCTCGGTGGCAGCCAGCATCACATCCACCAGATCGGTCTTCAGACGCATCAGAATCGGCTGCGTCTCCGGGTCCCCCATGCGGCAGTTGAACTCCAGCGTCTTGGGCTGGCCACTGCCATCGATCATCAGCCCGGCGTACAAAAACCCGGTGTACGGAATACCGTCTTTCTCCATGCCCTTGATGGTCGGCAAGATGATCTCCCGCATGGCGCGGGCATGTACATCGGGGGTCACCACCGGCGCCGGCGAATAGGCGCCCATGCCGCCGGTATTGGGCCCCAGATCGCCATCGAGCAAACGCTTGTGATCCTGGCTGGTGGCCAGCGCCAACACATTCTTGCCATCGCACAGCACGATAAAGCTGGCTTCTTCACCAAGCAGAAATTCCTCGATGACAACCCGTGCCCCGCCCTCGTTGTGCTTCACTCCCAGCGTGTTATCGACCAGCATGAAGTCCACCGCCTGATGCGCCTGCGCCAGCGTCAGGGCCACCACCACCCCCTTGCCGGCCGCCAGACCGTCGGCCTTGATCACAATCGGCGCGCCTTTTTGCTCGATGTAAGCGTGCGCCGCCTGCGGGTCGGTAAAGGTCTCGTACTCGGCCGTCGGAATGGCATGACGCTTCATGAACGCCTTGGAGAAAGCCTTGGAACTCTCCAACTGCGCTGCGGCACGGGTCGGACCAAACACGCGCAGGCCGTGTTTGCGAAATTCATCGACCACCCCGGCGGCCAGCGGCGCTTCCGGTCCAACCACGGTGAGCGTTATTTTCTTTGCAGCGGCCCAGGCGCGCAGCTCTTCAACGCCCGTGATATTGACGTTCTCAAACCGGTGGTCCAGGGCCGTGCCGCCGTTACCCGGCGCGACGTAAATCTTGCGCACCTTGGGCGACTGCGCCAGTTTCCAGGCCAGGGCATGTTCACGACCACCGCCGCCTATCACCAGGATCTTCATAGCGCTTCGCTGTCAATCTCTGCGTTGTGGTAAATCTCTTGCACGTCGTCCAACTCTTCCAGCGCGTCCAGCAGTTTTTGCATGCGCGCCGCCTCGTCACCGCCCAGCTCAATCGGGTTCTCGGCGCGCATCGTGATCTCGGCCACTTCGGGCTTCAGACCGGCCACTTCCAGCGCATTCTTGACCGCCTCAAAGTCGGCCGGCGCGGTCAGCACTTCAATGGCACCGTCGTCGTCCGCGATCACATCCTCGGCGCCGGCCTCCAGCGCCAGTTCCATCACTTTGTCTTCATTCGTACCGGGCGCAAAAATCAGCTGGCCACAATGTTTGAACTGGAACGCCACCGAACCTTCGGTGCCCATGTTGCCACCGTATTTGCTGAAGGCGTGCCGCACTTCGGCCACCGTGCGCACCTTGTTGTCGGTCATGGTGTCGACCAGGATGGCAGCGCCGCCAATGCCGTAGCCCTCGTAACGGATTTCCTCGTAGGTCACGCCTTCCTGGTTGCCGGTGGCCTTGTCGATGTTGTATTTGACGCGGTCGGCCGGCATGTTGGCCGCCTTGGCCCGGTCCACCGCCAGGCGCAGGCGCGGATTGGTGCCCAGATCGCCGCCACCAGAGCGGGCCGCCACCGTGATTTCCCGGATGATGCGGGTCCATATCTTGCCCCGTTTTTCATCCTGACGACCCTTACGGTGCTGAATATTGGCCCATTTGCTGTGTCCTGCCACGAGAAATCCTTCAAAAATTCGTTACGCTATTGGGGTCAATTGTACTTTTTGAGAAAGACCAACATGAGCCTCTCAGACAACACCTCCCCGCATGTCCATTTGGTGAGCCACCCGCTGGTTCAGCACAAACTGACCCTGATGCGCAGAAAAGATGCCAGCACCTACAGCTTTCGTACCCTGCTCAACGAGGTCAGCATGTTGATGGCCTACGAAGTGACCCGCGACATGCCGATGCAGGACGTCCAGATCGAAACGCCACTGGAGACCATGACCGCAAAAATGATCGACGGCAAAAAGCTCGTCTTTGTCTCCATCCTGCGCGCCGGCACCGGTATTCTGGACGGCATGCTGAGCGTGGTACCGGGCGCGCGCGTCGGCCATATCGGGCTGTACCGCGATCCCAAAACACTGCAAGCGGTGGAGTACTACTTCAAGATGCCCAAGGACACCCAGGAACGCGACGTGGTGGTGGTGGACCCGATGCTGGCCACCGGCAATTCAGCGGTGGCGGCGATCGACCGCGTGAAAGCCCTGAAGCCCAAATCGATCAAGTTCGTCTGCCTGCTGACCTGCCCGGAAGGCATTGCCACGCTGCGCCAGGCGCACCCGGATGTGGAAATCTACACCGCCGCCATCGACCGCCAACTCAACAGCCACGGTTACATCCTGCCGGGCCTGGGCGATGCCGGCGACCGGATCTTTGGCACCCAGTGATTGCTCCGAAAGACGAATCGACCACTGCGACGGGCTTTTCGTCCGCAGCCAAGGCGGCTCGTGACCCGCGGCGGAAAGCGGTCCCATGAGCCTCAAGAACCGGATCTTGCTTGTCTTCACCCTGCTCATGTTTGCAGGCATCTGGGGGCTCGCCACGCGCCTGGCTTACGTGCTTGAATCGGACCTGGAACAATCGTTGGCGGCCCAGATGACCAGTACCGTCGACTACGTGGCGCGCGAAGTCGATTCGGAAATCAAACTGCGGGTCCAGGCCATCGACGACATCGCCCGGCAGGTCAGTAGCGACATGGTCGCCAACCCGGACCGGGCGCAACGCTTCATGGCCAGTCAAATCACCGCCTACAAACTATTTCCTCACGGACTTCAACTTTTGAGTACAGACGGCGTGGTCCTCGCGCTCCATCCGTTTCAGGAAGGCCGCATCGGCAACTCGCGCGCCGACCGGGAGTATTTCAAGGAAGCCATGGCGAGCGGCAAGACCGTGGTCGGACAGCCGGTGCAGGGGCGCTTCTCCAACGAACCGATCCTCAGCTTGGCAGCGCCGATACGCGATGCGGCCGGCACCATCAAGGGCGTCCTGATCGGCACGCTTGCGCTGTCCGACGGCAATATGTTCGGTGAACTCGGGGAATCAAAAATCGGCCAGTCCGGTTACTTCGTCGTGATATCGCGCCGCACCGGGACCATCGTTTCCGCAACCGACAAGCGCCGCCTGCTGCAACCGGTTCCGGCCAGGGGCTTGAACCCCATGTTCGACCGGCGCATGTACCAGGGATACGAGGCGGCCGGCGTCACCGTCAACTCGCTGGGCGATGAAGTCTTCACAGTCGCTCGCAACATGAAGACCACCGACTGGTTTGTGCTGGCAGGCCTGAAGACGCAGGAGGCGTTCGAGCCGATTGGCACGCTGAAGCGCCAGATCTACATCATTGCCCTGCTGATGTCGGTGCTGATCGCCGTGGCACTACGCTTCGTGCTGACGCGACAACTCTCCGCGCTCGACCAGGCGGCCACGGCAATCCGGCGCATGACCAGCGGCAAGGCGCCGTTTGCGCCGATACCGGTGCAGCATGACGACGAGATCGGGCTGCTGGTGGAGAGCTTCAATGAGCTGGCAATTCGCCGCCAGCAACTCGACGGCGAGTTGCGCCAGCAACGCGACCTGTACCAGACGCTGCTGAAAGCCCAGTCGGAAATCGGCGAAGGCGTCTTCATCATTGAGAACCACCGCATAAGCTTCGCCAACGAGGCGCTGTGCCACCTGTACGGCTATACGCAGGAAGAAATCCTGGCACTGCCGTCGTTCGCCATGCTGGCACACCCCGCCGACCGCGAGCGCGTCATCGGCAACTACCGGCGCCGCCTGAGCGGCGAACATTTCACCAATCGCTATGAAATAGCGATATTGACGCGCGACCAGCGTCGCCTCGAAGTCGAAATTGCCGTCGCGGTGATGGCAACCGATGGACCACCGCGTGTCGTCGTGGTGATGGCCAACATCACCGAACGCAAGCGCATGGAAAGCGCCCTGCAGCAGGCCAAGCAGGAGCTTGAAGCGCGGGTCGAGGAACGCACCGCGGCACTGAATGCCACCAACCGGACGCTCAGCAACGAGATTGCCGAAAGGCGGCGCCTCGAGCAGGAGATCATCGAAATCAGCGAGGAAGGGCAGAAATCGATCGGGCAGGAACTGCACGACGGCCTTGGTCAACTCCTTACGGGCATCGCCTTCGTCTGCAAGGGACTGGAGAAAAAATTGGCCGACCAGGTGCGACCGGAAACCGCATCAGCCGGCAAGATCGTCGAACTGGTGGCCCAGGCCATTGACCAGACGCGCCAGTTGGCACGCGGCTTGTATCCAGTCGAGGTGGAAGCCAACGGCCTGATGGCGGCGCTGGGTTCCCTGGCAAGCAGAACCAGCGACGTTTTCGGCGTGGACTGCTCGGTCCGTTGCGACCCGCCGGTCCTGGTCGAGCATAGAATCACCGCCATCAATTTCTACCGGATCGCCCAGGAAGCGATCAACAATGCAATCAAGCATGGCAGGGCAAGCCGCATCCTGATCGAGCTGAGCGAGGCCGAAGGAAAGCTCAGACTCAGCATCACGGACAACGGCGTTGGTGTCGCCGCATCGAAAACATCGCCACCGTCAGGCATGGGATTGCATATCATGCGCTACCGCGCCAACATGATTGGTGCGACCCTCGACATCCGTGCCGCCGCCGAGGGCGGAACCGAGATCGTCGCTTACCAACACGAATAGCACCGACCAACATGCCCGTCAAGTCCAAAATCCTGATCGTCGACGACCATCCCGTGGTGCGCTGGGGCATGAGTCAGATGCTCAATCAGGAGGACGACCTGGAAATCTGTTGCGAAGCCGGCAACGAAGCCGTGGCCATGAAGGCGCTGGCGAACTGCCGGCACGATCTGGTCATTGTCGATCTGTCGCTGGAGGGCGTTTCCGGCCTCAGCCTGATCAAATCCATCAAGGCGCTCGACGCCGACATGCCGATTCTGGTCATGTCCATGCACGACGAAACGATCTACGCCGAACGGGCGCTGCGTGCCGGCGCGCGCGGCTACATCATGAAACACGAGGCACCGGACAACATTCTGCGAGCCATTCGCCAAACCCTCGCGGGTGACATGTATGTCAGCGACAAAATGCGCTCCAAGTTGCTGGCGCAGATTTTCGACGGCCAGGGCAACGCGCCCAGCACCCCGGTGGAGACGCTCAGCGATACCGAACTGGAGGTCTTGAAACTTGTCGGCAAGGGATTGAGCACGCGGGCCAGCGCCGAATTGATGAACCGCAGCGTCAAGACGATAGAGTCGCATCGCCGCAATATCCAGGAGAAGCTCCAGCTCAAGAGCAGCCTGGAACTGGTGCGCTTTGCCACTCGCTGGATAGAGCCATCCTGAGAACCGCCCGTTCCAATCATTGGTACGCCAAAAACTAAGGGTTTCCCTTAGTTATCAATCAGGGCATCCCCTGCAGCTTTTCAGCCTCCCCCCGATTTCACTTTTCGCCCAGAAGCCTAGCATCTGGCGCATGTTGAAAGTATTGCGTTGCGCCTGAATAGCGGGCTGCGGCGCAACCGTAAATCCGAGCATGGAACCCTGATCGCGGTGTACCACACCGTGAATAGACCCTATGGCTACACCTGCATTTAAAAATCTCGGCCTGAAATTAAGAAACTCAATCTCCACGGTTGCGTTTCTGATCCGGGCCATCGGGGCCATCCGGGCTATCCGAGCCCTCTGGATCACCTGGGTCATCGGGGTTCTCTGGGCCATCTGGGCGATCTGGGCCATCGGGACTGCTGGGGCCGTCGGGACCGCCTGGGCTATCTGGACCGCCTGGACCGCTTGGGCTATCTGGGCTATCTGGGCCACCTGGGTTATCTGGATCACCTGGGCCATCTTGGCTATCTGGGCCACCGGGGCTATCTGGGTCACCTGGGCTATCTGGGCTATCTGGGCCATTGGAGCCATCTCGGCGATCTCGGCCATCTCGGCGATCTCAGCTATTTGGGCCATCTGGGCCATCTCGGCCATTTGGGCCGTCTGGGCGCTGATGCGCGATCTGGACGAAGAGTTCCGTGATGACTTCCAGAGTGAGTTTGCCGTACAGCAGACATAGCTTGATCTGTTTTGCCTCCTGCCGGGCCTGGGTGACGCCGGCGACCGGATCTTTGGCACCCAGTGATTTCACAGCCGTTGCGGCGCAATCATCTCCGTGTAGTCGTACAGCGCGCCCAGGATCTCTTCGCCGCGCTCGTCGGTGCTCTCGCTGAGTGCGTCAATCTCGGCCGACAAGGCTTCCAGGGTGCGCGCACCGCCCGCGCCGTCAAACAAGCGCTCGGCACGATGCTCTTCCCAGCGCGCGCGCTCCGGCACACTCAAGCTGGCCGGGAAATTGCGTGCCCGGTAGCGAAATACCAACTCCGGCAGTCTCGGATCGTCGAACACGGTGCGCGCGGCGGCCAGCTTTTCACTTGAGAGGCCACGCAACTGGTTAAGGCGACGCCGATCGGCGTTGCCAATGAAACCACCGTAAAGATCTTGGTCGACGTCAGGCGTCGGTTCTTTCGGGCGCTTGAACACTTCCGGCCAGATGCCGCTCAGGTCCGGCAAGCCTTGCGCCAGTGCGGCATTTTGCAGTTGCTCATCCAGCTTCAAACCCCAGCGCTGGGCCATCGCTGGCGACAGGGTCCTGAGATTGCCCATCACCATCGGCGACTTGTTCAGGTGGACGCTCTTGATGGGCAGGCGTGTCACGCCCTCGGGCAGCTCTTCGCGCTTGCTGAACAGCCGCAGGCGAATCTCATCGGCGTTCATGGCCGCCAGCTCACGCGGGTCTTGTGCCAGATCCCAGGCGATCAGCTCGTTTTTGTTGGCTGGATGCATGGCCAGCGGCCACATCAGGGCCAGGCAGCCGCGTTCGACCGGGAACATGCCCGAGACATGCAGAAACGGCCGCGCGCTGGCCAAGGTGGTCGGCAGACCCAGCTCGGCGGCCACCCGGTCTTTTCGGTGCAAGCCAAAACAGAAATCAAACAGCCGCGGTTGCGCGGTCTTGATCAAGCGCGCCAGTGCAATGGTGGCGCGCACGTCGCTCAAGGCATCGTGCGCGGCCTCGTGCAGCAAGCCATTGGCGCTGCTCAGATCGGTCAACTTGAAGCTGGCCGTCCCGTCAGGTTTAGTCGGCCAAACCATACCCTCGGGCCGCAACGCGTAGGCGGTGCGCACCACGTCCAGCAGGTCCCAGCGCCCGCAGTCGTTCTGCCACTCGCGCGCATAGGGGTCGATCAGGTTGCGCCAGAACATGAAGCGCGTGATCTCGTCATCAAAACGGATGGTGTTGTAACCGACGCCAATGGTGCCGGGCGCGCTCAGCAACTGCTCTATTGCCGCCGCAAACTGGTACTCGGGCAGGCCTTTTTCCAGGCATAGTTGCGGCGTGATGCCGGTGATCAGGCAGGACTGCGGATCGGGCAGAAAGTCGTTCGCCGGCTGGCAATACAACATCACCGGTTCACCGATTTCATTCAGGTTGGCATCGGTTCGAAGCGCCGCAAACTGCGCCGGCCGGTCGCGCCGCACGTTGGTGCCGAAAGTCTCGTAGTCGTGCCAGAGGAAGGTGTGGGAGATCGGTGAAGAAGTCATTTGGGTGCCAAGTTTAGGACGCGATCTTGTTCACCGTTTGATTATCAGGGACCACTGGCTTGGTGGGGGGTGTTATTTGAATTATCAGGTCAGGCCATCCCATCTCGATGACGTTGCGGCATCCGTCCATCAAACGGCGCTGCCCCCTGAATCCGGAGTTTTGACACCCAGCATCAAAACCCCGGCTAGCAGCGTCGTCCCGGCAAGGCAGGCAAAGAGAGCGGCGTAGCCGAAGCGTGAAATCAGCGCCCCCCCCACAAACGGACCGATAAAGAATCCCCCCTGCATCATGACAATCAGCAGATTCTGGTTCATGGCCCGCGTGGAAGGGGAGGAAATGTCGAACATGGCAGCGGCCTGGAGCGGCATCGCAATCCCCCAGCCGAGACCGGCAAAGCCGGCCAGGACAAAGAACATGCGGCTGGAGGCGCACAACGGCAGCAGACCGTAGCAGAGCGCGATCAGCAGCAAGCCCGCGGCACCTACCAGCGTCTTGTCGTAGCGGTCAAACAGCCATCCGCCACCAAGTCGGACAAGGATCATCACCAGGGTTGCAAGGGTGAAGAAGAGACTGGCGTTGGCAACTCCCAGGGTTTGACCAAACTGCTGGAGGAAAAAGAAGATGGCCGAATAGCCGCAGAAAAACAGCAGCGCCGAAAGCAGTAGCAACAACACTGACCGGCAACCCAGGCTGGCGCGCATGCCGGACCATCCGGGTGCTTGGGAAGCCTCTACTCCCTCGGTCTGCCATGAGGAGGGAAGCAGCAGCGCCAAAACCGGTACCAGCGCCACCACCGCGGCAATATTGAGCAACGCCGCGAACGAGGCTGGGGCCAGTGCCAATTGATCAAAAACAAGGGGGATGGCCGCATAGGGAATCAGGCGCACCAAAGAGAGCCAGCCAAAGGCGCGCCCGCTCATTTCAGGGGGGATATAGCGAACCACCATCGTGATCAGCGAGGCCAGCACGCACATAAACCCGGCGCCCTGTAGCAGACGCGCCGCGGTCAACAGCGCAACAGAGGTGACATGGGCCAACATGAACAGCGCTGCCGACAGAAGCAGCGAGCCGCCCAGAAGCCAGCGGCTAACCGTGCCGGAATGTATCAAAGGGGAGATCAGCAACTGGACGATCAAGGCCGCCAGCGCATCAGCGCTGAGTATGAAACCGGCCGTCGCCGGAGCAATACCCAACTGCTGAAGATACCCTGAAAAGGCAAAGAAGAGGGCGGCAATCGCCGTGACCAGCGCAAACTGGCAATTGATGGTCAGAAAACCGAGGGAAAACAACCCTGAAAGACTAGCCACGCAGCCCCTCCAGAAATCGAACCAGCAACTTGCCGGCGACGATGCGCCGGTATTGCGCCGTGGCGCGGATATCGCTGATGGGGGATACGCTGTGGCTAACGATGTGTGCGGCATGGCGGATGATGGCGGCATCCAGCGGTACGCCGACCAGCTCTTTTTCCAGCGCAGGAATCCGCAGCACCGTCGGCGCCACACTGCCCCAGGCGAAACGCGCCTCTTCAATCGACCCATCGCTGCAAAGCCGGACCCATCCGGCAAAGCTGGTCACGCTGATCGCCATGGATCTGCGACGCCCGATCTTTTCGAAAGATTGGCAGTGCGAACTTGCCCCACGCGGCAGCAGAATGCGACTTATCAACTCACCGTCGCGCAGCGTGGTCTGCCCGGGGCCGGTGATGAATTCTCCAATCGGCAGAACACGCGTCGCGCGCCGCGAGGCGATCTCTATCTGCGCTTCGAGCATATACAGGGGCGGCAGGGAATCCCCCGCAGGCGAGGCGGTGCGGATATTGCCGCCGATGGTGGCCATGTTTCTAACCGCCGGACCGCCGATGGTCTGCGCCGCCCGGGCCAATAACGGCGCATGCCGCAGCACCAGCGGATCGGTGATGATGCGGGAAAAAGTCGTTGCCGCGCCGATGGCAATCGTTGTTTCCTGCTCGCAAATGCCTTGCAACTCCGCCACTCCGGCAAGGCACAGCAAAGGGTGCTCATCCTGAAGCGCTTGGCGGCGCAGCCTGACCAGCAGGTCGGTACCACCGGCAAGCGGCAGGGCGCCGGGATGGCGCTCCAGCAGGGTAAAGAGTTCCTCCCTGCACGAGGGGGTCAGGACCGCTCTCATTTGTCCTCCCGGCGGCAACCGAGGTCGCCGGCCGCGCGTTCGACTGCATCGATGATCTTGACATAGCCGGTACAGCGACACAGGTTGCCCGAAAGGCCTTCCCTGATTGTGTCGCGTGACGGCTGGCCGTCATGCCGCAGCAGGGTCAGGGCCGCCATCTCCATGCCAGGGGTGCAGAAGCCGCACTGGACGGCCCCTTCTTGGATAAAGGCCCGCTGAAGCACCGCGCCGGTGGGAGTCAGCGTCAACCCCTCCACGGTCTCGACCTTGCGTCCCGCGAGCTGCCCCACCAGCATCAGGCAGGCCAAGCGGGCCTCGCCATCGAGCAAGATGGTGCAGGCCCCACATTCGCCGGTGCCACAGCCCTCCTTGGTTCCGGTCAACCCCAGGTCTTCCCGCAGCAGGTCAACGACGCGTCGGTCGGCAGGCAGATCGATCCGGATCTCGGCGCCATTGAGTTCAAAGCTCACTTCCACTGTTCAGCCTCCATGGCCATCAAGACCCGTTCCGGGGTCAGCGGTGCATGCCATAGGCGAACGCCACAGGCATCGGCCAGGGCGTTTGCCAACGCCGGCAGCGGGCCGTTCATGGCCACCTCGCCGATACCCTTCATGCCAAAGGGACCGCTATCCTCATGCCCTTTGCAGGCAACCGACAAGGTGTCGGGCAGATCCAGCGGGCCGGGGATCAGATAGCTGGTTAAATCGTCGTTCTGCACAACGCCTTCACGGATCACCACATCCTCCATCAAGGCATAACCGAGCCCCTGGGCGACGCCTCCCTGGATCTGCTGATCGAACATGCAGGGATTGATGACCGCGCCGCCGTCGGTGGCTGCCAGATAGTCGCAGACTCGGATCACACCGCTCAATAGATCGACCTCGATGCGGGCAAGATGCGCCCCGTAGGCGAAGATCACGTGGGGGAAACCGACAAAAAAACCTTTGGCGGTATCCGGAATCTGCTCGCAGACCGGCGCCACGAACTGGCTGATGCAGACCCGGTCTTCAGCGGGCATGAAAGAGGCCAACTGTTGCAACGGCACGGCGCGCGCGCTCGGCAAATGAATCACTTTGCCAGGGACCAGGCGCAGGTCCCGGTCGCTGTCGGTGAACAGCAGCAGCCCGGCGCGGTTGATGAGGCGCGCCTGCAATTCTTCACAGGCCTTGATCAGGGCATTGCCAAAAGTGTAGGTGGTGCGGCCGGCCGATGAGGAGCCGCTGGGATAGGCGGTCGCGGTGTCCGGTTGACGCAGTTTCATCTGGTCGGCATCCTGGCCCAGGATATGCCCGGCAATCTGCAAAAAAGCGCTGGAATTACCCTGCCCCATATCCGTCACCGCGTTGTGCACAACAATCTCGCCCCGTGGCGTCAACTCCACCTTGGCGATGGCCGAGTCACGTACCTTACCGCCGTAACCCGCCGCATTGAACACCGATGCCAAGCCGACGCCGCGCCGGGTATGGGGTGGCGCCAGTTGCTGCCAGTGCTTGCGCTCCAGCCACAGCGGGTGATCTTGCAGAATTTTCAGACAGCCAACGATGCCGGTCGACGTGATCAGACGCATCCCGACACCATTGGTGTCGCCGTCTAGCAGTGCGTTGCGCAGACGCAGTTCCAGGGGATCCATGCCCAGTTTTTCCGCCAGCAAATCCATCATCGATTCAAAGGCGAAGGTAACCTGACAGACGCCGAAAGCCCGCATCGCGCCGGCCACCGGGTTGTTGGTGAAGACACAGTGGCCCTCGATCAGCACATGGGGGATGCGGTAAGGGCCGCCCGCGTGCTCCATTCCCAGCTCCATGACTTCGCCGCCCAGATGAGCGTAGGCGCCGCTGTCATACACAAGTTGGCAGCTCAAAGCCTGTAGCACCCCGTCCCGCCCGGCGCCCAGGCGGTAGCGTAGCGTGCAGGCATGGCGCTTGTAACCGGCGGTCATATTTTCTTCCCGCTCCCACTGCATCTTCACCGGCCGGCCGTTGGCGTGTAGCGCCGCCAGAGCCAGCAGGCATTGCACCGTGGCGCCGTCCTTGCCGCCGAAACCACCCCCCAGGCTGGGGCTGACTATGCGGATTCGGTCAAAGGCAAGCCCCAAGGCAGCGCCGATCTCGAAGCGGTCGCGGAATGGCGACTGGGTGGATACGGTCATGGCGATACTGCCGTCCTCCTCCAGCCGCGCCACGCCGTTTTCCGTTTCCAGAAAGCCATGGGCCTGCACCGGGGTGGAAAACGAGCCCTGCACGACCACATCGCAAGCGCTTAGGACACTGCTGGCGTCCCCCTTGCGGATCTCGGCCGCCATCAGGATGTTGCCGGGATGCGTCTCGTGCAGTTGCGCAGCCCCCGGGGCCAGCGCCGCTTGCGGATCAAAGACCCCCGGCAGCGGCTCGATTTCGACCTGTACCAGGGCAATCCCCCGTTTCAGCGCCTCGCGCGTCTCAGCCAGCACCAGTGCCACGGCGTCTCCGGGATAGCGGACCCGGTCGTCCACCAGAACCGGTGTGTCCTTATGGATGATGCCATGACGGTTGGGTCCCGGCACATCCACGGACGTCAATACTCTGAGGACGCCGGGCACTGCCAGGGCCGCTCCAGCCTCCACCGCCCGCAGCCTGCCGCTGGCGACGCCGGCCCGCACCGCCCCGGCCCAGATCAGTTGGTCGGGGTAACAGTCGGCGGCAAAGCGTTCCGTGCCGGACGCCTTGGCACGGGCATCGCCGCGGATTTCCGCTTTACCGGCCGCCAGTGGCTGTCGGTCCGTCATGGGGTCGTGCTCCTTGACGCCCGGATCGCCCCTACTTCCTCTTTCAGGACCCCGGCAAAGCTTTCCATCACCCACCTCTCCCGCAGGGTGACCCGAATCCAGCCCGGAAAACGAAAACCCGTCATGGTACGCACCATCATCCCTCGTTTCATCAAGCGCCGGTACATCAACATGTCGTTGATGGGAGTCCGGATCATCAGATAATTGCCTTCACCGCCGACCGTCTCCAGGCCCAGATCGTCGCAGACTCTGCACAGCTGGGCTTTTTCCTGTTTTACCAAAGCACAGGTGGCGGCTATATGTTCCCGGTCGTCGGACAGCGCCGCCAGGGCGGCCTGCTGAGCCTGGACGTTGACCGAATAGGCGACGCTGGTGCGCCGCACCACATCCACCACCGTGTCGGTTCCAACCAGATAGCCGCTGCGCAGTCCGGCCAGGGCATACATCTTGGAAAAGGTTCGGAACAGCACCAGATTGGGGAACCGCTCCATCAGCCTGATCGCATTCGGGTACTCCGGGTCCTCCACATACTCCCGATACGCCTCGTCCAACACCACGATCCTGTCGTCGCCCACCTTTTCCAGGAAATCGATCAGAACCTGCCGGCTCCAGTAGCTGCCGGTGGGATTATTGGGATTGCAGACAAAGAGGATCTTGGTGTGGCGGTCGATCCGGTCCAGCATCCCCTGCGGGTCGAAGGCGTAATCGCGCAAAGGGACCAGGCGGGCCTCAATACCGGAGAACTCGGCCACCCATTCGTAGACGGCAAAGGTCTTGTCAGCGGTGACGATGTTATCGCCCGCCTGGCAGAAGGCCTTGATGACCGACGAGATCACTTCGCAGGAGCCGTTGCCAACCAGGAAACAATCCGGAGATATACCGAATCGTCGACCCAATGCTTCGCGCAGATCGTAGGAATCACCGCTGGGGTAGATGGCCGCCCGTTCTGGCGGGAAGGCAGCGATGACGCGGACAGCGGCCGCTGGCGGACCGAGGGGATTTTCGTTGTTATTGAGGCGATGCAACACGGAAGTGCCGTACTCCTGCATCAGCAGATGATCGGGCCGGCTGGGCACGTAGGCCTGGAAACTGCGGACGTAATCGGGGATCAGGGCGTCCAGATTCATGACCGCACGTTTCTGTCTGAATGGTCGTAGACCACCAGATCGCCCCGCCCGGCGTCCGGTATCAGCAGGCGCGGGACAAAACCGGTTTCCTCCAGCGCAGTGGCGAAAGCGGTATCCTCGCCGCGGCCGGTGTTGATCTCAACCAGAAAGTTTTCGATTCCTTCAGCGCGCAGCAGTTCGAGATGGGCGGCCAGGTTGGCGGCCATGTCCTTGCCGGCGCACAAGGGGCGGATGATTGCCAGGCAACGGGCGTATTCCAGCTCAACTGCCAACACCGAAGCATCACGCAGCCTGGAAGGATCAGTGGCTGTTACCCGCAGTTGCCGGGGAAGGCACAGCCGTTCATACTGAGCAGCCAGGAAGCTTGCCAGTTGGCCGCTGCAATAGACTGCACCGCCGCTCTCCTCCTTGAGCTGGCGGTAATAGTAGGTGCTGTGGGCGGCGGCGTCGCCGATCCCAGTCAACTCCAGCTCTCCGAGAAAGTCAAAGAAGCGCTCGTACCCCACCAGCACCCCCTGACGCCGCACGAATCCCCGGCAGTTGGAGCGGGAAATGCGTCCCACCGCTTCATCCAGCAGCAGGGTCAGCGCCCGATCATCCGGGTCGGCGCCGAACAGGTAAGGGCCATGCAGTTCCAGGCAGGATTCGGTCAGCGCTCGCCACATCACGCCGCCCATGATCCAGTCTCCGCAGGTGAGCAGAATGGCATTCAGGTGTCCCGCCGCGAGCATGTCGGCCGCCATGCCGGGACGCGTCAAAAACGCTGGCACAAAGGGGGCGCCGGAGGTCGCCACCATGGCGGCAAAGTACCTGAGGTCATCCGGGGACGGGTCGGTCAGACCAAGGCTTGCGACCATATCGGGTGGTGGGAGCGCCACGACGCCCGCCGCTGGGTAGTCCCGGTCCCGGGTCATGCGCAGCACCAGCCTCTCGTCAGCGCCGAATTCGAGCCGCAGGCTGGAGACGCTGCGGGCAGCCAGCATCGGTCCCAGCATTTCCAGCGATTCCTGACTGTCGGTGCTGACATGCCAAGTCAGGTTGAAGGCCCGCATATCGGGATTGGCCGTGTGCAACGAGAGGGTGAGCGCCAGCCGATAACCTTGATCCTCCAGTTCGATCTCCAGCACCGAATTCGCCGCGACCTGCCGCGCATAAAAGGCGAAAAGTTCCTCCATTGCCAGTACCAGACCTCCGGTCTCCCGGTCGTTATAGCCAAAACCGTGCGCCCCCTTGTCGACGAATTCCATGGCCAGAGGAAGGAACGGCGCTCGAAAAGGCAGGCGCGTGGTGGCTTTTAGGGGTGTACTGCCCAGCGGTCGCATCCTATTGACCTTTCACGTCGGCATGGCCGGAACAAGAAAATGATTTCAGCATGAGAACTCCCTGTTCACCCTTGACCCTTCACCCGTGCCCAATCTTCCATGATGAATTCCAACAGTTCCTTGGAAAAATCCGAAGCCAGCACGATGTCCTCGAAATCGGGTGGGCACAAGAGCTTCTGCATGAGCAGTCCGTCGCCGTCAAACCAGCGCGGCATGGGGCCACCGAAAAAATAGCCCCGCTCCCGAAGGATGTCCACCGCGGCGCCAACCCAGGGTTCGGTCAGCTTCAGCCAAACCTGAATGACAAGCACGTTTTTTGCCAGCGCCTGTCCCTCCAGCGCGGCATGGAAGTCCCGGAAATCGCCTCCGACATCGGTCACTGCAATCCGGGCCACGCGGGCAAAATCAAAAACCGTCAGGTCAGCCCCGGTGAGCTTACCGCCGGGTATCTCTGCCGTGGAGACGACCAGTTCTCGGGTGTCATCAAGGCGATCGTAGATTTTCCGTAATTCGTCCTCATAGATCAACGGCAGGTATATCCGGTGGGGCTTCGGTTTATAGCAGCGCGAAGCGTTAACGGTTGCCACCCGTCCGGCTGCACTTTTTTCCTGGCTGTAGGCCTCCGCGGGCATCAAGGCAATCTCGATAGCCGTTTCCACAAAGTTGAACGTTGCGATAGCTTTCTGCATGTAAGGGTGATTGCAGACAGCCTCACCGAACAGCGCCTCGATATGTGGATTTTGCGGAACAAATTGATTGAACAAATAATCCAGCGTAGCCCTGTTGGCCCCGGAGTTTCGGTATTCCCGCCGGACCAGACCGGCGCCGGCTTCGTACAGGGATTTACACGGCGCCGAGAGATAGAGGTGATTGACGCCGATGATCTTGCCGGACGCGGCACGGGCACAAATCGAGTAGTAGCGGCCTTCCCGGTTTGCCGCGGTGATGGCCGCCGGATCGTAGAAAAGCCGGATCGGATAATGTTCACCATAAACGCAGCGAAAAAGCTCTGCGATGCCCTCGGCATCGTCGGGGCGAAAACTGCTTACGGTAAAGGGCTCATGTTCCGGATGGATGGGTTTTTCTTCATCGCTTGTCACAGATATTTCCCCCTCAACTTTGTTTAGCTCGAGCTCGACACCCACTCGATGACGAACTCCAGGCCGATGATCAGGCTTTACCAAGCTCCGCGCGCCGGAGCACCAGTCGCAAAATATTCTGCCCGTTTTCCCTGCGGTAGCTGACGTCATCCGTCAACCTGCGGATAAAGTAAACCCCCAGTCCACCGATTTCTCGTTCCATGATACCCAGGCCTGTGTCTGGATCTGGCAGCGACAGAACATCAAACGGGAGGCCCTTGTCCGCGATTTCCAGCACAAAGGCATCGTCCTGCGCACTACAGGCAAGTTCCACCTCTCCCTCTCCCACCGGATAGGCATAGCTACAGACATTGACAAAAGCTTCCTCAAGGGCGACCAGCAAGCCGATCTTCTTCTTTGTCTCAAGACCGAAATGATCGGCGCGCTGCTCGACAAATTCACTCACCAGAGGCAGATTCTCAACATGCGCAGCGCATATTTTCTTGTCTGCTTGCATGGCTATTCAGGAGAGCTTGCTCAGAGCGCTGGCCACCGAATCATCGATCTGGAAAATGGCGCCGAAACCGGAGATCTCGAACACCTCCTTGACCGTCCCCTTGACATTGGCAAAACGGATCTGTCCGCTTTTCCCCTTCAATTGCTTGGCGGTGACAAGCAAGGCCCGCAAGCCCGCGCTGCTGATGTAGTCAAGAGCGTCAAAATCAACAATGAAAGCGATCTCTGCGCTGCTCATCAGTTGGGCCACGGCCTTTTCATAAACCGGCGCGGTAACGGCGTCGAGTCTACCGCTGATCGATACGAGGGTGGCGTTGGCTACCTTGCGGGTCTGAATGTCCATATCGTTCTCGTTTTTGGTTGGGGGGTATAGGTTTTGCTATCGGACGGAATTAGACATCGGTCACAGCTCCCCGATACCTGAGTGCCATCATGGTAACGTCGTCGGATTGTGGTGCCCCGTCGGCGTGCCGCGAGACTTCCGCGCGGATGTGATGAATCATCTGCGCCAGTTCATCTTTGGGTCCATTGCGTAGCGCGTTCAAAAGTCGCGTTTCTCCGTACAACTCGTCTGCCGAATTGGTGGCCTCGGTCACACCGTCGGTATAGAGAAAAAGCGTGTCTCCAGGCTGTAGCGTGAACCGCTCGGTTTGGTAAATCGTATCCGGCATGGGACCCAACACAAAACCTGCTTTCAGGACCAGATAGCGCGTTCCTTGAGAGTCAATCAGCAGCGGAGGATTGTGTCCGGCATTGGCAAAACGCACCTCCCCGCTTCTAACATCCAGGATGGCGCAGAACACCGTGGCGAACATGCAACTGTCATTGTCCGAGGCGAGCACCTTATTCACATAAGAAAGTATTTGGTCGGGTGCTCCAAGCCGCTGCCCCTCGGACTTCAGCAACGTCTTTGCCACCATCATGTACAGTGCGGCCGGCACACCCTTGCCGGCGACATCGGCAATCAGGAAGCACAAATTGTCTTGATCGATGAAAAAGAAATCATAGAAGTCGCCTCCGACCTCTTTCGCCGAGTCCATCGAGGCGAATATGTCCAGTTCCGGACGATCCGGAAAGGCCGGGAACAGACGCGGAAGCAGGCTCGCCTGAATGTCGGTGGCAACCTTCAGTTCGCTTTGGATACGCTCCTTGGCAGCCGTGGTTTCGGTCAGGTTTTTGATGTACTCCCTCAGATCCGTCGTCATTCGGTTGAAGGCATCGGCCAATTCCTGGATCTCGTCGCCGGTGCGAATATCGAGCCGATGATCGAGCTTGCCGGTGCTGACGATATTGACCCCCTCCTTTAACAGCAGAACCGGCGCCGTGATCTTCCTGGAAAGCGCGATGATCACCAGCAGCACAATGGCCAGCATGCCTGCCATCAGCCAGACGATCAGGCGCATCAACTGCTCGGGGCGCTCCATGAGTTCCGATCGCTGCAGAACTATGCCGAAGGTCCAGCCCGGCGTGTTGGGGATGGGGCTGAATAGCGTCACGAGCCTGGTGCCGTCCGGGCGAACGAAGTTGCCCTGACCCGGCTCTGCCTTGACTATCCTTTGCCCGATTTCCTCCAATCCCCGATAGCCCACAGCCGAGGATTGCAGAAGATTGAGCTTCATGGGCAAGGCCGGGTTGGGGTGGGCCACGACCAACCCGCTGCTGTCAACTACCCATCCGGCGCCGCTTTCACCGATGTGGATGGCCTCCGTGATATGGGAGAGTGTCTTGAGCAATACCGTTGCACCGACGAGGCCAACGCGCGCCCCTTTTTCATTGGTCACAACGCTGGCCACCACAAAGATGGACTCGCCGGTCGCTTTTGAAACCAGGGGGTCGCTGATGGCATGCGTCTGCCCCTTTTCCATGACGGCCTTCCAGTAGCCTCGATCGGAAACGTTGCCGCTGGAGCCTTCTTGGGAAGTGACAAAACGCCCTTGGACATTGGCGAAAAACAGCATCTCGAAATCCGGGTTGATCGCAGGCCGCCGCTTTACCAGGTCCTTGCCAATCGCTTCGACATCGCCGCTGCGGATGAGATCGCGACTGGCGATGGTCTTGACTTCGTTCAGATAGCCCTGTATCAGACGCCCGATCTCCGCTGATCGGGCCTTCAGAATTTCCTGGCCGAGATCCTGGGTCAGCGGGACTACCGTGCCCTCGACGTTTGAATAGATCGTGAATCCGAAACCAGTCATCAACAGGCCCAGCGTCAAACCGAACCAGATCAGCATTTTTGCCCTGATTGACCTCATTCCAGCCTTCCTCTCGATCTTGTTGACATTCCCCTGTCACCGGCGCCGCGCCGAACGCACGCCATTCAAATCCGCCACAATCCCCAGCACCTTCTGCAAGCGCCCCGAGTCGGACACTTCAACCGTGAAAGTCATCCAGGCGGTGCCCTTGATCGACTGCGTCTGGACCCCGATCACATTCATTTTTTCCTTGGTGAAGACTTCCGAAATATCGCGCAACAAACCCTGTCGGTCGGCAGCCTCCACCGCCACGTCCACCGGATAGACGGCCGCTTCGGTGGTTTCGGGTAGACCCCACTCGACCTCGATCACACGTTCGCCATTTTTGGCCACCATCTCGCGCAGATTGGAGCAATCGGCGCGGTGCACGCTGACCCCTTTGCCGCGCGTGACAAAACCGCAAATGGCGTCCGGCGGGGCCGGTTTGCAGCACCTGGCCAGCTGCGTCATCAGCGAATCAACACCTACCACCAGCAACCCGCCCTTGCCGCCGCCGGGCTTGCCGCGCGGCTTCTTGAGCAGCATATGGTCGTCGTCGGACGGAGCTGGCTCCGGCGGACGCAACACGGTTTCGATATTGCGCAGCGAGAACTCGTCCTTGCCCACCACCTCGAACAGATCGTCGGCCGAGTTGAAGCCCAGTTGCGAGGCCAGATCTTCCAGCTTGACGGCGGTCTTGCCGATGCGTTGCAGCAGTTTTTCGACGGCGTCACGACCTTTTGCCACAGTCTCATTGGTCGCCAGCGCATTGAACCAGGCCCGCACTTTGGCTTTGGCCCGGTGACTGACCAGGTAGCCCAGTTCGGGATTGAGCCAGTCGCGCGAGGGGCCGCCTTCCTTGGCCACGGTCACTTCCACCGTCTGGCCGTTCTTGAGCGGCGTGTTCAGGGGCACCATCACGCCGTCCAGCCGCGCACCGCGACAGCGATGTCCCAGGTTGGTATGCACGCTGTAGGCGAAGTCAATGGCGGTGGCGCCTTGCGGCAACTCGACGATGGCGGCGTCCGGCGTCAGCACGTAAATGCGGTCATCCAGAACAACCTGCCCCGGCAGCCCCGAGAGATCGCGCTCCCAGGCCAGCAACTGGCGCAGCACAGCGATTTTGGCGTCGTAGGCACCGCTGGCCGAGACACCCGAGTAGCCTTTGGCACCGGCCTCCTTGTAGGCCCAATGCGCCGCCACCCCATGTTCGGCATGGTCGTGCATGGCCTGGGTTCGAATCTGGATCTCGATCGGCCGCCCGGCCTGATCGCGCACGATGGTGTGCAAGGACTGGTAGCCATTGGCTTTGGGCCGCGCGATGTAGTCGTCGAACTCCTGCGTCACCGGCGCGAACTGGCTGTGCACCCAGCTCAAGGCGGCATAGCAGTCCGGAATGGTGGCGACCACAATGCGCAGTGCCCGGATGTCGTAAACCTGGTCAAAACCAAGCGACTTGCCGCGCATCTTCTTGACGATGCTGTAGATGTGCTTGGGTCGCCCCTGTACCGTGGCAGCGATGCCCTGCGCCTTCAGTTCAGCCTCCAGGCGCGAGCGCAACAGTTCCACGTGCGTTTCGCGCTCGGAACGCTTTTCGTCCAGCAGCAACGCCACCTGCCGGTAGGTCTCGGGCTCCAGAAAACGAAACGACAGGTCTTCCATCTCCCACTTGATTTCCCGGATGTCCAGACGGTTCGCCAGCGGGGCAAAGACCTGCAAGGCTTCGCTCGCCAGCCCGGGCGGAATGGGCAGCTTGCTGGCGGCAAAAAAGCGCAGCGTCTGCAGGCGCGAGGCCAGGCGCAACATCACGACCCGCAAGTCGCGCGAGAACGCCAGCAACATCTTGCGCACGTTTTCGGTTTGGGCCGCGGCCGTTTGCGCCATCGGGATTGCCGCTGGGGCGCGGGCGCCGGCAAGCTGGCTCAGACGCGCTTGCCGCTGCACCCGCACCAGCTTGGTGGTTTCGATCGCCAGGGCCGCAAAGTTGTCGCCAAAGGCCTTGGCAATCACCTCCTGCGGCTTGTTCAAGTGGTCGCAGGCATAGACCAGGTAACTGGCCGCCTGCATCGCTTCCGACCCGCCTATGGTCTTCAGAATGGCTGCCACCGCTTCGGCATGGGCAAAAATATTTTCACCGGTGTCCAGTGTTTCACTCGCCAGCAGGGGCTCGGCAAAAGCCCGGGCACGCGCCAGTGCGTGGTCTTGTCCAGGTTCGTTTTGCGCCGTCGCGGCCAGCAGGGTGGTCGAACCAGTGGGCTCGGCTGTCAGTCTTTTCATCCGCAATACATCCAGTTTCTAATCCAGCAGAAATGACACCACCGTGCGCACCTGATCCTCTGCCATCAAGGTGGGCGCGTGGCCCACGCCCTCGAATTCGACCAGTCGCGCCCGCGGGCCGCGCAGCGTCATGGCCTGTGCCGTCTGGGGTGCCAGCAAGTCGGACTGGGCACCCCTGAGCAGCAAGGTAGTGGCCTTGATGTTGTCATAGAGTTGCCACAGCGCCGCCTCCCCCTGCGCCACCGACTCAGGCGTCACATGGCGAAACGGGACCGCAATGGCCGGGTCGTAATGCAGCGTCAGGCTACCGGGCGTACCGGCCAGCGGTTTGACCATGGGTTTGGAGAACGCCAGCCACTGCGCGGGCGTATGCGGCCCGAAGCTGGTGGAGCTGGCCCACAGCGCATCGGCGGCCTGCTGCAGCGAGGAAAAGCACCCGGTATCGCCGAGATACTCGCCAATGCGCTGCAAGGCCTGCCACTGCATGGCGGGGCCGACGTCGTTGAGTACCAGTCGACGCACCGGAACCGGTAGCGGTAAATCGGGTTGGCCGCACAGAACCATGCCTATCAAGCCCCCCATGCTGGTGCCAACCCAATCCAGCGTGGTCGGTTTGAGCTGCGCCAACAAGGCCAGCATATCGGCCGCGTAGGCCGGAATCTGATAGCCCATGGGGTCTTTCAACCAGTCGCTTCTGCCCCGCCCCACCACGTCCGGGCAAACCACCCGAATGGCGTCACCGGCCTGGCTGCACAAGGCCTGTGCCAGCGTGTCGAAATCGCGCCCCTGGCGCGACAAACCGTGAGCACAAACCACCACGTGCGAGCTTTGCGGGTTGCCCCATTGCCAGTAGGCCATGCGGTGCGAGCCCGAGGCATCGGGACAGATTACGTAGTTCAGCTTAGCGTCAGGCATGGTGCAATTATTGGTTTGATAATGTCTGCATCCTAATTCAATCGGAGAACCACCATGCTCAGAGGCAAAACGGCCCTCGTCACCGGATCCACCAGCGGCATCGGCCTTGGCATCGCCAAGGCCCTGGCCAAACAAGGCGCCAACATCGTCCTCAACGGTTTTGGCGATGTTGAAGGCCCCAAAGCCGAGGTCGCGGGCCTGGGCGTGCAAGTGGCCTACCACGGCGCCGACATGAGCCAGCCGGCCGAGATCGAAGACATGATGAAGTTTGCCGCCGGCCGGTTTGGACGGATCGATATTCTGGTCAACAACGCCGGCATCCAGCATGTCGCCCGGATCGAGAATTTTCCGGTCGAGCGCTGGGACGCCATCATCGCCATCAACCTGAGCAGCGCTTTTCACGCCACCCGGCTGGCGCTGCCGGCCATGCAAGCCGCGGGTTGGGGCCGCATCATCAACGTCGCGTCGGTGCATGGCCTGGTGGCTTCGGCCGAAAAATCGGCTTACGTCACGGCCAAGCACGGTGTCGTCGGCCTGACCAAGGTGACCGCACTGGAAAACGCCACCAGCGGCGTCACCTGCAACGCCATCTGCCCCGGCTGGGTGCTGACGCCGCTGGTGCAAAAACAGGTCGACGCCAAGGCTGCGGCGCTTGGCGTCTCCAACGAGGCAGCGATCAAATTGCTGCTCGGTGAAAAAGAGCCGTCGCTGCAGTTCACGACGCCCGAAGAGCTGGGTGAACTGGCCGTGTTCTTCTGCTCCCCGGCCGCCAACAATGTGCGCGGCGTGGCCTGGAACATGGATGGCGGCTGGGCCGCGCAATAAACCCGCAAAGGACTCGTCATGTCGCAATTTACCTTTGAAACGGCACCCAAAATCATCTGCGAGCAGGGCGGCGCCAATCGCCTGGGCGAGATCGCCCAGGGTCTGGGCATCAGCCACCTGTTTCTGGTGACCGACGCCGGCTTGATCAAGGCCAGGCTGATCGATGGTGCACTGACCTCGCTGGCTGCCGCCAAGGTGGCGGTGACGGTGTTTTCCGATGTCCTGGCCGATCCGCCCGAACTCAGCGTGCAGGCGGCAGTCGACGCCGCACGCGCTGCTGGCGCCGATGGCGTGCTGGGCTTTGGCGGCGGCAGCTCGCTCGATAGCGCCAAGCTGGTGGCCTTGCTGGCGCGCACGCCGCAGGCCCTGCCCGCGATCTACGGCATTGGCCTGGCGCGCGGCCCGCGCCTGCCCTTGATCCAGCTGCCAACCACCGCCGGCACCGGCTCCGAGGTGACGCCGATCGCCATCCTGACCACGCCCAGCCACGAGAAGAAAGGGGTGGTCTCGCCGCTGCTGTACCCCGACGTGGCGCTGCTCGACAGCCGCCTGACGCTGGGCCTGCCGCCGGCCACCACGGCGATGACCGGCGTCGACGCCATGGTGCATGCGATCGAAGCCTTCAGCACCCGGCTGAAGAAGAATCCGCTGTCCGACGCCCTGGCGCTCAAGGCCCTGCAACTGCTCTATGCCAATCTGCCGGCGGCCGTGACCGATGGCAAGGACGCCACGGTGCGCGAGAACATGTTGCTCGGTTCGCTGTTTGCCGGCATGGCTTTCGCCAACGCCCCGGTCGGCGCGGTCCACGCCCTGGCCTACCCGCTGGGCGGCCACTACGGCTTGCCGCACGGCCTTTCCAATTCCCTGGTCTTCGTGCCGGTGCTGAAATTCAATCTGCCGCTGGCGCAAGCCCTCTACGCACAATTGGGGCGCGCCATTTTGCCGCAGTTGGCCGGCAGCGGCGACGGCGAAGCCGCCAACGCCTTCGTCGCCGCCATCGGTCAGCGCGTTGCCGCCATGCCTTACGCGCAGACGCTGCGCGACGCCGGCGTCAAGGAGAGTGACCTGCCGATGCTGGCCGAGGACGCCATGAAGGTGCAGCGCCTGCTGGTGAATAACCCGCGTGATGTGAGTTACCAGGACGCGCTGGCGATGTACCAGGTGGCCTACTGATAGTGCCGGCAAAGCCGGTGCTGAAGGCGCCCCGGCCGGCGCCGCTATTTCAGTTGCACCGATCCCGACACCGTCACCACGACCGAGGTCTTGCCGGCCTCCACCGGTAACGGCGCGTCGGCCACGCTGGCGCGGGCGTCCATCGCCATCATCCGGGGCCGGGGCACAAAACCCTGGTCGTTGGCCGTGATACTGACTTCGCGCAAGCTGTAGCCAGTGAAACCGAAGCTGCGGGCAATCTCCGACGCCCGCGCCTTGAAACGTTCAATGGCCATGTTTTGCGCCTCGGCTTCGACCTTGCCGCGGCGCTCGCGACTGAGAGAAAAACCGACGCCACTGACCGTGAGCGTCTGTATCCGGCCAGCCGTTGCGGCGATGGCCGCGAAATCGCGGCCTTCCAGAATCAATTCAGCCGATCCTTGCCAACCGATGGGCTTGCCGTCGCGGCCATAGCGCGGCGACAGGTTGAAATTGCCGGTGCGGACCTCAAGCTGTCCCGGCTGCACCGCTATTTTGGCTTCCGTCAGGGCCGCATCAAGCGCCGTCTTGAGCTGGTATTGCAGCGCACCGGCGTCACTGCCGTCGCGACTGGTGCTCAGGGAAATCGACAGCAGGTCGGTCCCCACCTCGATCGCGCCCTGAGCCGAGAGGTGCACCACGTTGATTGTTTCGGGATCCCTCACCTGCTGGGCAAAAATGCCGGCAGAGCCGGCCAACAGAACGCATACCGAGATGACTTTGATGGCGAATTTCAAACTGATTCCTCAACGGTGAACGGGAGAAGAAACCGACTTCAGGGGCGATCCGACCGGGCATCCGGGCGCTGCTGGCGCAATTGCTGCCTGAGATCGGCGCGCTCCTGTGGCGACAGATGGCGCTTCTCGGGCGTGCTTTTGAGCGCCGGCTCCTGGCGCTGGTCGTCCCGTGCCGGCGCCGGCGCCGGCGCCAGCCTGAGCGCCTGACGCAACTCGGCGCGCCGCTGCTCGGGTGCCGATTGCGATGCCGCGGCCTGCGCATTGGGCGCCGGCTGCGCCCAGGCGCCGATGGAAAGCAGCGAAATAGCCAGAAGAAGCGGAGAAGATTTCATGGTCACAGGATAATGAGGCGCTGGCTCAGATTGTTCAACCTCTGGCTGGTGCTCCAGGGCAAGATTTGTAACAGAGTGTCAACACTTGCCAAATATTTCCCATTTTGCCGCCGCCAGCCTGCAAAATCCCCATTGTTACAAATTCAGTGGTGCCATCATGAGTCAAAACCCCAGCCGAAAAGACAAGATCATGGTCGTCGACGACGACGTCCGCATCCGCGACCTGCTGCGCCGTTACCTGACGCAAGAAGGCTTTGACGTGGTGCAGGCCGAAGACGGCAAGTCCCTGACACGCATCCTGTTGCGCGAAACGGTCGACCTGATCGTATTGGACTTGATGATGCCCGGCGAGGATGGCTTGTCGATTTGCCGGCGGCTGCGCGCCGCCAACGACCGCACCCCCATCATCATGCTGACCGCCAAGGGCGAGGACGTGGACCGCATTGTGGGCCTCGAGGTCGGTGCCGACGACTATCTGGGCAAGCCCTTCAACCCGCGCGAATTGCTGGCCCGCGTGCATGCCGTGTTGCGCCGGCGCCCGACGCAGGAAGCACCCGGTTCGCCGTCCAGCGACAACCAGATCGTCAGTTTTGGCCCCTTCACCTTTGACCTGGGCGCGCGCACCTTGCACCGGGACAACGAGGACCTGCCCCTGACCACCGGCGAATTTGCCATGCTCAAAGCGCTGGTACGCCATCCGCGGCAACCTTTGTCGCGCGAGAAGTTGGCCCAACTGGCGCGCGGCCGGGAGTTCGAGCCGTTTGACCGCAGTCTGGATGTGCAGGTGTCGCGCTTGCGCAAATTGGTGGAAGTCGATGCCGCCGCGCCGCGCTACATTCAAACCGTCTGGGGTATTGGTTACGTTTTTGTACCGGACGGTGCGGGTTGAGCCGATTGACCCGAGCGAAAACTTCAGCCGCGCTGCTCAGTGGCGCCATTCCCCTGGAGACCTCATCCAGGGGCCGCCAATCGCGCTGGCGCCTGAGCCTTTTCTGGCGCACTTTTTTTTTGCTGGCGCTGCTGCTGATCGGCAGCATTCTGGCCTGGCTGCAGACGCTGCGCGCGCTGGAATTTGAACCGCGCGCCTTCCAGACGGCGCAGCAAATCGCGTCGCTAGTCAATCTCAGCCGCGCCGCCTTGATCCACTCCGACGCCATCGCCCGCGTCTCCCTGATCAAGACCATGCGCGAGCAGGAAGGCGTTCGCATCGTGCCGCGCGAACCGGGCGACAAGTTCGAGCCCTTCGACACCGATGCGCTGGGCCAGCGCATCTCGCTCGAACTGCGCAGCAAACTCGGTCCCGGCACCGAGTTGGCCAACAGCGTCAACCAGGAAGAGGGGCTGTGGGTCGGCTTCGTCATCGACGGCGACAACTACTGGATGCGCACCAACCGCGACCGCTTCAATCGCATGGCTGGCCGGACCTGGATCATCTGGTTGATCACGGCGGCCGCGCTGTCGCTGGCCGGTGCAGCGGTGATTGCGCGTCTGATCAACCGGCCCCTGAAGCAACTCTCGTTTGCCGCCAGCCGTGTTCGCGAGGGCGATTTCAACGCCAGCACGCTGGACGAAACAGTGGCCACCAGCGAAATCCGGGCCGTCAACATCGGCTTCAACCGGATGAGCCAGAAGCTGGCCAAAATAGAGCAGGACCGGGCCATCATGCTGGCCGGCATCTCGCACGACCTGCGCACGCCGCTGGCCCGTTTGCGCCTCGAAACGGAACTCAGCGTGGCCGATCCCGAGGCGCGCGCCAACATGGTCACGGATATCGCCCAGCTCGACGCCATCATCGGCAAGTTTCTGGAATACGCCCGGCCCGACAAGGTCGAATTGAGCAGCGTGGTGCTGCGCGAAGTGGTCGACGCCTGTCTTTTCAACGTCCGGAATCGACCCGACATGCGCATCAATCTGGACCTCAGCGAGGACCTGGTGGTGCTCGCCGACGCGGTCGAACTGGGTCGCGTCATCAGCAACCTGCTGGAGAACGCCGGCCGCTATGGCAAGTCGGTGCATACCGGGGTGGCGCAGGTTGATATTGCCGCCAAGGCGCGTGACAAATGGGTGCTGATCCGCGTGCGCGACCACGGTATCGGCGTCTCCGAGGCGCAACTGGAGAACCTGACGAAGCCGTTTTACCGCGGGGAGGCGGCACGCACCGCGGCCAACGGTGCCGGGCTGGGCCTGGCGATTGTGGAAAAAGTGGTGCTCCGCATGGGCGGCACTTTTGCCCTCAGCAACACCAGCTCCGGCGGCCTGGCCGCCAACATCAAACTACAGCGCGCCCCGACCGCCTGAGCGTTTGGCGCCGGCCGGTTTGGCAGCGCTTGCGCGCGGCGGCAAGCCGGTGTGCTGGGTCAGAATCCGTCCCGGCAGCGGGGCTTGCCCCTTGAGCGCCGCCGGCGTTGAATTCTTGCGCCGGGCACTGCTGTAATTGCCGTCCGTCAACGGCTGAAAAGTCGGGATCAGATGCTGCTTGCCGTTGCCGATCAAATCGGCCCGGCCCATCGCTTTGAGGGCCTCGCGCAACAGCGGCCAGTTGTTGGCATCGTGGTAGCGTAAAAACGCCTTGTGCAGGCGCCGGCGCTTGTCGCCGCGCACGACGTCCACGGTCTCGCTATCGCGCGTTATCCGGTGCAGCGGGTTGCGCTTGCTGTGGTACATGGCGGTGGCAGTGGCCATCGGCGACGGATAAAAAGTCTGCACCTGATCGGCGCGAAAACCATTCTTCTTCAGCCACAGCGCCAGCTGCATCATGTCTTCGTCGCTGGTGCCGGGGTGCGCGGCGATGAAATAGGGAATCAAAAACTGCTTCTTGCCGGCTTCCAGCGAGAACTTGTCGAACAAGGCTTTGAACTTGTCGTAACTGCCGATACCGGGTTTCATCATCTTGGCCAGCGGCCCCGCTTCGGTGTGCTCAGGCGCAATTTTCAGGTAACCGCCGACGTGGTGCGTCACCAGTTCCTTGACGTATTCGGGGCTGCGCACCGCCAGGTCGTAGCGCAAGCCCGAACCAATCAGAATTTTCTTGATGCCCTTGAGGGCGCGACCGCGCCGGTACATGTGGATCAGCGGACCGTGGTCGGTGCCCAGGTTCTGGCAGATGCCGGGGTAGACGCAGCTCGGCTTGCGGCAGGCGGCCTCGATTTCGGGGCTCTTGCAGCCCAGCCGGTACATATTGGCGGTCGGGCCGCCGAGGTCGGAAATGGTGCCGGTAAAACCCTTCACCTTGTCGCGAACTTCCTCCATCTCATGGATCACCGAGTCTTCGGAACGGCTCTGGATGATGCGGCCCTCATGCTCGGTGATGGAGCAGAAGGTGCAGCCGCCAAAGCAGCCGCGCATGATGTTGACACTGAAACGGATCATCTCCCAGGCCGGAATCTTGCTGGCACCCTCATGGCTGCCGCTCGCGTCGGCATAGACCGGATGCGGGCTGCGGGCGTAGGGCAGGTCGAACACCCAGTCCATCTCGGCGGTGGTCAGCGGAATCGGCGGCGGCGTGATCCAGACATCGCGCGCCGTGGCCCCCTCGCCGTGCGCCTGCACCAGCGCCCGGGCGTTGCCGGGGTTGGTCTCCAGGTGCAGCACGCGGTTGGCATGGGCATACAGCACCGGGTCGCTTTTCACCTGTTCGTAACTGGGCAGGCGGATCACCGAGCTGCCGCGCGGCGGCACCTTGACCGTGCCCTTGCCATGCAGCGCCGGGTTCGGCACAAAAGTCAGTGGTTGAGCAGTGTCATTGCGGCTACTCTTGCTGTCATGGCTACCGCGCTTGCTGTCATTGCGGGCTTGACCCGCAATCCATGTGCCCGGCTGCATGGATCCCGGATCGAGTCCGGGATGACAATCGCCTTGCATCGCATCTTCTTGCCGGCCGCCCTCCCTGGCGCACGAACTGCCCTGCCCGACCGCCTGCTCGCTGGTGGTCTGGTAGGGGTTGATGTGAGACTCCAGCCGGCCCGGCTCATCGACGCTGGTGGAATCGATCTCAAACCATTGCCCGCCGGAGGCTTCGCCCGGGCGTCGCAAATCATGCGATGCGCGAAGCACGAAGGCGGTGCCGCGAACGTCGGTCATTTGCTCGATCGGCTCGCGCGCGGCGAGCCGGTGCGCAATCTCGACAATCGCACGCTCGGCATTGCCGTACAACAGCAAATCGCACTTGGCGTCCACCACGATGGAGCGGCGTACCTTGTCCGACCAGTAGTCGTAGTGCGCAATGCGGCGCAACGAGCCTTCGATGCCGCCCAGCACGATGGGCACCTCCTTGAAGGCCTCGCGACAGCGCTGGCTGTAAACAATTGCCGCGCGATCCGGCCGCTTGCCGGCGACGTCACCGGGGGTATAGGCGTCATCGCTGCGGATTTTGCGGTCGGCGGTGTAGCGGTTGATCATGGAATCCATGTTGCCGGCCGTCACGCCCCAGAACAGGTTTGGTTTACCCAGTACCTTGAACGGCTCGGCGCTTTGCCAATCCGGTTGCGCAATGATGCCGACCCGAAAACCCTGGGCTTCCAGCACACGACCGACCACCGCCATGCCGAAGCTGGGGTGATCGACATAGGCGTCCCCCGTGACCAGCACGATGTCACAACTGTCCCAACCCAGCAGGTCCATCTCGGCGCGGCTCATGGGCAGGAATTTGGCCGTGCCAAAACGGGCCGCCCAGTATTTGCGGTAGCTGCCCAAAGGCTTGGCGGCGCGGGGGAAAAAGGAGACGTCAACGGGGGCGTTCATGGGGAACCGGGAGAAGTAGGGAAGCAAGGCGCCGAGTGTACGGTGTTAGGTTTGGCTGCGCCCCTGGTGGGGATACTTGGGAAGCCAGGGTCTGTTCAGGCCAAAAACGCAAATCGTTGCTCGGTGAAAAGCCGAACGCATGCCTCAGCGACTGCGGGGTCATAGACGGTACCCCGGCCGCGTTCTATTTCCCGTAACGCCGCATCGACCCCCAGCGCCGCCCGGTACGGCCGGTGCGAAGCCATCGCCTCCACCACGTCGGCCACCGCCACAATCCTGGCTTCAAGCAGAATTTGCTCGCCCTTGAGGGCCAGCGGGTAACCGGAACCATCCTGCCGCTCGTGGTGCTGCTGCACGATTTTCGAGATTGGCCAAGGGAAGTCTATGGACTTGAGTATTTCGTAGCCGTCCTGGGAGTGCTCCTTGATGATGGCGAATTCCGTTTCGTTGAGCCGCCCCGGCTTGCTGAGAATCTCGGCCGGCACCCGGATCTTGCCGACATCATGGACCACACCGGCCAGGTGAACACCCTCCACCTGCTCCTCGGGAAGCTGCAGTTCCCGGGCGATGGCTATGGCCAGTTGAGCCACGCGGCGCTGGTGGCCAGCGGTATAGGGATCGCGCAGCTCCACCGTCGCGGCCAGCGCCGTGATCGAATCGAGCAGGCTGGTTTTCAGCTTATTGCGGCTTTCCCTCAGCTCCGCTGTGCGCTCCATCACCAAGTCTTCCAGATGGTGGCGCAAGCGATTCAGTTCCAAATGGGTGCGGACCCGCGCCATCAGTTCTTCATGCTGATAGGGCTTGCTGACAAAATCCACGGCACCCAGCCCAAAACCTTGAACTTTTTCATCCGTTTCAGTGACGGCGCTGACAAAGATCACTGGCACATCGCGCGTCGCGAGATCGGCCTTGAGACGCCGACAAACTTCGTAGCCGTCCATCCCCGGCATGCGAATATCGAGCAACACCAGATCGGGTGGGTTGTGGGCGGCCGCGCGCAAGGCCAGCTCGCCGCTGATCGCGGAACGCACCTCATAGCCCTCCTCCTTCAGAATTTCCGTCAACAACCGCAAGGAGGCCGGCGTGTCGTCAACGGCGAGTATCTTTCCTTTGTCCATCATGCGAGCTCATCCGGTTGTTGGGTCTGCAATGCCTTGAGGATGGCTGGGTAGTCGAAATTTCCTACCAGCTGGGACAGCGTCTTGTGCAACTTCGAATCAAGGGATGCAATTTGCTGAATAACGGCACTGATGCGTTCGCCCTCCAGGCTTTCCAGGGCTTCAAGCAGTTCCTGGCGCAGGTCGGCGGGCAACAGCGCCAGCATCCGCGAAGTCAACACCACATCGCTCACCGGCGGCTCCGCCGGCGTCTCGGCATAAGTGTATTGCACGCCCAACTGCTTGGTCATGCATTCGTATATTTCGTTGAAGCGGTAGGGTTTGCGTACAAAGTCATCCATGCCGACCTTCAGCATTTCATCGCGTTGCTCGGTAAAGACCGAGGCCGTGACCGCGACTATTTTCACCTCCCGACCACCGGGAAGCTGACGGATACGCCGCGTCGCTTCCAGACCGTCCATCACCGGCATGCGCCGGTCCATCCAGATCAGCTGCGGCCGCCAACTGTCGAACAAGGCCACGGCCTGCTCACCGTTTTCCGCCAGCCTGACCTGCAAACCGACATTTTTCATCAACCGGGTCAGCAGCAATTGGTTGTCCAGCTGATCCTCAACGATCAGGATGCGGTATTCGGGCTGGCCCGGCGCCAGGCCCACGATCTCGCCCCTGCCAGCGCTTTGCGGCTTGAGCACGTCGGCCGCGGCAACCCTCTCCATCGGCAGTTCCACGCGGAATGTCGAGCCCTTGCCCAGCGTACTTTCGAAGCCGATCGTGCCACCCATCAATTGGACGAATTGGCGGGCAATGGACAGGCCCAGGCCGGTGCCTTTTTGCGCCGCCGTTTCCCCAAACTGGACGAAAGGCTCGAAGACTCTTTTCTGATCTTCCGCGCCGATGCCGATGCCGGAGTCCTCGACCTCGATCAGCAAGCGCTGCGGCGTGGCATTGGGCTTCAAGCCGAAACGCACGGTAACACCCCCCTGCCGGGTAAATTTGACGGCGTTGCCCAGCAGGTTGATCAACACCTGGCGCACCCGCCCCTCGTCGCCCCGGATGTAGCGCGGGAATTGAGAAGACTGATCGATGACCAATTGCAGCCCCTTCTCCTGCGCCCGCACATGCATCATGTCGGTCACATCGCGCACCAGGCTGCCCAGATCAAAGGGGGCCCGCTCCACTTGCACCCGGCCGGCCTCGATCTTGGCCATTTCCAGCACGTCGTTGATCAAGGTCAGCAGGTGCTCGCCACTGCGGTTGATGATGTCGAGGTTCTCGCGCTGCTCCGGTTGCAGCAACGGATCCTTGCGCATCATGTTGGAGAAACCGAGGACGGCGTTCAGCGGGGTGCGCAGTTCGTGGCTCATGCTGGCCAGAAAGACGCTCTTGGCCTTGTTGGCCGCTTCGGCCGCATCGCGCGCCAGCAGCAGTTGCTGGTTCAATTTCCGGATGCTGTCCTCCGCCTGCTTGCGCTCGGTAATGTCTTCCAGCAAGGCCAGAACGTAGTCCACCGACCGGTCGACCCGCCGGACACAACCCACCGCCAGGTTGGTGAAAACCAGGCTACCGTTCTTGCGCACGAAGCGTTTTTCCAGCATGTAGTTGTCGATTTCCCCGCGCAGCATCCGCTCGAACTGGGCGACGTCGGCGGTCAAATCTTCCGGGTAGGTCATTTCCGCCCAACTCAGGCGCAGCAGTTCCCCACGCGAGTAGCCCATCATCTCGCAAAGCTTGTCGTTGACCTGAACCCAGCCTTTTTCCGGCGAAGTAATCGCCATGCCGACCAACTGGCGTTCGAAGAACTGGCGCATGCGCTCTTCGCTGGCGGTCAGTTGGTGGGTCCGCTCCAGGACGCGTTGCTCCAGTTCGGCATTCAGTTGGCGGATTTCTTCCTCCGCCTGTTTGCGTTCGCTGATATCGCTCCAGATGGTGAGGGCGCTGGTCACTTCGCCAGCGGCGTCGAATTCGGGCACCACACGCACAAACCAGCAAACCGGTTTGCCCTCCACGGTCCAGGACAAGTCGACTTCGGCGAGCTTGCCGGACGCCATCGCCGCCATCAGTTGTTGCGTAAACACGTCTGCCCGAGGTTGAAGGTTGGTTGAGAGCTCGGCCGGTGTCTTGCCCAGAACCTGCTGCGCCGTCAGGTGATTGACTCGCTCGAATTCCGGGTTGACGTAGATGCGCCGCCCTTGCCGGTCGTAACGCACGATGACATCGGGCGAGTTTTCCGCCAGGGTGCGGTATTCATGCTCGCGCACCCGCAGCAAACGGTTGCTTCGCTCGCGCTCCAGTTCGGCGGCAGCACGTGTCGCGACCAGTTGCAGCAGCTGAGTGACCGGTGCATCGTCAGGAAGCGGCTTACTGCTCATGACGGCGATCAGGCCTATCGGCTGGCCTGTTGAATCCCACAGCGGAATGCCGATATAACTTTCCGCGCCCATTCCGGGCAACAGGGAATCTTCGGGAAACAGTTGCTGAATTCCATGTGGATAAACGCAGAGTCGCCGCCCCATGACGTTTTCGCAGGGCGTGCCCTTGAGGGCGTAGCGCATGTTCGGTGTGATGGCGCCTTTGGCGTACAAGGCCACCGTCTCCGCCATGTCCGGATTCTCATCCAACCGGTCGATGAGGACGTAATCCATTTCGAGTTTTTCGCCGAGAAACTGCGCTAGCGCATCGAAAAAATTTTCCCCGCTGGCCTGCCAGCCGCGTTGGGCCACGAAAGACAAGGCATCTTCCACACGCTTGCGCTCGGAGATATCGATAAAGGTGACGATGATCTGCGTGAGCTCATTTTCTTTATCGAAAACCGGATCGGCATTCACCAGGACCCACGCATCGTTCTCCTGATCGGGACGATGCACGCCTAAAACGTAATTTCTCAAGGCCTTGCGCGATGCCCGCACCCGACTTACCGGATAGTCGGCAAGAGCAGCGACAGTTCCGTCTTCACGGAAGAAATGCCAGGCCGGATCGATCACCATTTTGCCCAATAGCTGGTCTTGCGAGAGTCCCAGTATTTCCTGCGCCATGGAATTGGACGTCAGAATTTTCGTGTCGGCTCCATGCACGATCACTGCCGCTTGAATTTTTTGGATCAGGGTTCGGTATTTTTCTTCGCTCGCCCGCAACGATGCTTCCACCCGCTTGCGCTCGGTAAGGTCGTAGGTCAATCCGACGAAGCCCGTGATCCGATCGCTCTCATCGCGCAGCGCGGTCACCGACAGATTCACCGGAATGCGCCGGCCGTCCTTGCGGATAAAAGTCCATTCATTTTCCTCGGGCAGCTTGCGCCGCGGGCGGGCCGCAAACACTTCGAATCCCGGCAGGATCGCCGCGCCCAGTTCTTCCGACAACTGCCGGGCGTGCCGTGCCATTTCTTCAGGATCGTGCCAGCGCGCCGGGGACTGTTGGCCCACCACCTCGCTGGCCGCGTAACCCAGCAAGCGCTCGGCGGCCGGATTGAAACTGGTGACAATGCCGTCGGGGTTGGCGGAGATGACGCCATAGGCCACGTTGTCCAGAATCGTTCGCTGGAACAGGGTGAGTTGGCGCAACGCCTCTTCCGTCTGCTTGCGCCCGGTGATGTCGGCGACGGAACCCTCGTAGTAAAGGGTAGCCCCATCCTGACCAGAGACACGGCGGGCATTGATGGAAACAGAAATCCGGCTCCCGTCCTTGCGGTACTCGTCCGCTTCAAATCCCTCGACATAGCCATTCGTTTCAACGGCCTTCAGGAAGCGCTCCCAGTCCCGCGGATTCACATAGAACTGACGTCCAATGTCGTTGACGCGGGCCATCAAGGCCTCGGCCGAGTCATAGCCGTGGATTCTGGCAAGCGCCGGGTTGGCGCTCAGGTAGCGCCCTTCAGGTGTGCACTGGAAGATCCCTTCGCGTGCATTCTCAAAGATGCTGTGATACTTCTCTTCGGCATCCTTGATCCCCTTCATCTGCAGTCGGATCGTTTCACCCATCTGGCCAAGAATCCTGCCGAACGCCTGAAACTCAACATAAGGCAACTCGGCCACCGGCAAATCGTAAATGCCGTCGGCATAGGGCCGAACGATCCTGTTGAGCGCGTCTATCGGTTCTTTCAGGAATTTGCGCAGGAACAGGTGGGTCAGAAGCGCCAGAGAAATCAGCACAAACAACATGGTCGTCGCGTAGGCAAACAACAACCCGCGTGCGGCCTCTTTCACGTACCGCTTGGTAAAAAAGATCTGGACCTCGCCCAGCAATCTTCCCTGGTGGTAAATCTTTCCGGTCCGGTTCAGCCCATCCGATTCGGAGCCCTTTCCAACCGCCTGGACAATCGATCCCGACGCGTCCTTGATCACCAGTCCCGCCACAAACTCATTCTGCGAAAGAGTCCGGCCGATGGTCTGCACCGTGGGCTTGTCGTAATTCCACAATGGCAGTTCAAGCGCGCCGACAAGGTAGTCCCTGGATGCGTCGGCGCTCTTCATCAGGTTGACTTCCTCCTCATGGACCGCCCCCAGATAGAGCATCAAAAAAGTGATGACGGAGACCAGGCCCACGGCAGTGGTCAGGCCCAGGGCCAGACGCCTGGAGATGGAGCGAATCCCGGAGCCAATTCTTGACGCTGACTTTTTGTCAGGACCAGGGTCCCCGCTTTGTGAGCCGTTCATCTCCGATCGCCCCCGCGGAGAATGTGCCCCAAATTTGCGGCGTTACCGCTGCGCAATGTCAGATCCAGAACCATGACTGTCCTGCCGGTTGATTCAGTCGGCTTTTCCTTCCGGAGCATGAATCCCATATTTCCGCAAGATGCTGTTATAGCTGCCGTCCTTTTTCATCACCAGCAGCGCTTTTGCGAACCGTGACACCACATCCGCCGATGTCGGCCTGCTGAAGGCAAGGTATTCGTCGTGCGATACAACTGGAAAAGCGTTGTCGAAATCGTCTCTCTTGTAACCCAGCTCCTTAACGCGGTAATTGAAAACCAGCTCATCGAGAAACATCAGGTCGATTCTCCCGGATGCAAGCTTTTGAACATTCATGTCATCGTCATGAACGGCGTCCAGATTCTTTCCTTCCTGGAAGCCGTTTTCCAGAAGGTATTTGTGCGTGAAATAGTCCCTGACGGTACCTACCCGGTATTGCTTCGCATCGCTCAGATTTCGCACGACGACATCTTTTCTGGCTTTCAGTTTCCAAAGAGAATCGGTGGCGTGATAGATCGGCCCCACCAGTTGGAACAGGCGCGCGCGCTCCTCGGTGTAGGTCAGTTGGTAGATCAGAATGTCTTTCTCCTTCTGGGCCATTTCGTAAGCGCGCGCCCAGGGGTACATGACAAATTTGCCCTCGATTCCCGTTCGCTGCTGAAGCAGCTTGATGAGATCCACGGTAAATCCGACAATCTCTCCGTCCTTGACATACCCCAGCGGCGGATAGGGGTCGGACACAATGGTCAGAGTTTGAGCACTTGCCGGGCATGCAATAGTCAGATGCAGGAGCACCGCCGCTGAAACAAGCGCCATCCGCCCGAGCTTGCTCCAGAGGGCCGCGCAACCTTGAACGAAACCGGTTTTCCGGTGCCCTGCCGTGGCAACCTTGTTCCCGACGGAATCACCTTGATAGTGGGAAATACGCATATTCGTTACCTCCTGTTCACTAAACTAAGTGCCATCCTGTGCTCGTCGACAATTTTCATCATAAGACCATTGCCAGGCGTTCGGCAACTCAATTTCCTGGGCGTCCCGGAACTCGGTCAGGCGTGAAATCGCGAGCCCTGCTTGGCTCCGGGCAACCCGTCAAAACGGTCGACGCCTGTTCGTCATCAGTGCCGATGACGCATCAGGCTGAGAAGGCAAACTGTTTTTCGGTGAAAAGCCGGTTACAGGCGTCGATGACCGCGGCGTCATAGAGGGTGCCACGGCCGCGTTCCATTTCCTTCAACGCACTGTCGGCCCCCAGCGCCGCCCGGTACGGCCGGTGCGACGACATCGCCTCCACCACATCGGCCACCGCCACGATCCTGGCCTCCAGCATGATCTGCTCGCTCCGGAGCCCCTGCGGGTAGCCGGAGCCATCCTGTCGCTCATGGTGTTGCTGCACGATTTGCGCAATCGGCCAGGGGAAATCGATGGCCTTGAGTATTTCGTAGCCAGTCTGGGCGTGTTCCCGGATGATCGCCATTTCCAGTTCGGTCAGCCGCCCCGGCTTGCTCAGGATCTCGGCCGGCACCCGGATCTTGCCGACATCGTGGACCACCCCGGCCAGGTGAACGCCCTCCACCTGCTCCTCGGGAAGTTGCAGCTCCCGGGCGATGGCCATGGCCAGTTGGGCCACGCGGCGCTGATGGCCGGCGGTATAGGGATCGCGCAATTCGACGATGGCGGCCAGTGCCGTGATCGAATCGAGCAGGCTGGTTTTGAGCTTTTTCTCGCTTTCCCGCAGCTCCGCCGTGCGCTCCGCCACCAAGTCCTCCAGATGATGGCGCAAGTGATTGAGTTCCAGATGGGTGCGGACCCGGGCCAATAGCTCCTCATGCTGGTAGGGCTTGGTCACGAAGTCCACGGCACCGACCCCAAAACCGTGCAACTTCTCATCCATTTCCGTAACCGCGCTGACGAAGATCACCGGCACATCGCGCGTTGCGGCTTGGGCCTTGAGACGCCGGCACACCTCGTAGCCGTCCATCTGGGGCATGCGGATGTCGAGCAGCATCAGATCGGGTGGATTGATAGTGGCCGCGCGCAGTGCCAATTCGCCGCTGATCGCGGAACGAACCTCGTAGCCCTCCTCCTTCAGAATCTCCGTCAACAGCCTCAAGGAGGCCGGCGTGTCATCAACGGCGAGTATCTTGCCTTTGTCTGTCATGTCACACCTGCCGGATTGTTGGTCTGCAAAGCCTTCAGAATGCTGGGATAGTCGAAGTTTCCAGCCAGTTGCGACAGCCTCTTGTACAGCCCGGGATCGAGGGCAGCGATTTGCCGGATGACAGTGGCTATGCGTTCACCCTCCAGGCTTTCCAGGGCATCCTGGAGTTCACGGCGCAGGTCGGGCGGCACCACCGCCAGCATCGGGGCCGTCAGCACCCCATCACCGGCTGGTGCCGGCGCAGGCGTTTCGGCGTACCGGTAGCGCAGGCCCAACTGCTGGCTCAGGCAGTCGTATATTTCGTTGAAGCGGTAGGGTTTGCGCACGAAGTCATCCATGCCCGCCTTGAGCATTTCCTCGCGTTGCTCGGTAAAGGCGGAGGCCGTGACGGCAACAATCTTGACTTCCTTGCCGCCGGGCAGCTCACGGATACGCCGCGTCGCTTCCAGGCCATCCATCACCGGCATGCGTCGGTCCATCCAGATCAGCTGCGGTGCCCAGCTCAGGAACAGCCTCACGGCCTGCTCGCCGTTCTCCGCCAGCTGTGTCTGCAAGCCCATGTTTTTCATCAGTCTGGAGAGCAGCAATTGATTCTCCAACTGGTCTTCGACGATCAGGATGCGGTACTCGGGCTGATTCGGCGCCAGGCCCACGATCTCGCCCCGGTCGGCGCCCTGCGGTAGCGTCACAGCGCCAACCTCGACCTTCTCCAGCGGCAGTTCCACCCGGAACGTCGAGCCCTTGCCGGGCAGGCTCAGAACACTGATGACGCCGCCCATCAGTTGCACGAACTGCCGGGTGATCGTCAGGCCCAGGCCGGTGCCTTTCTGGGCCGCCGCATTTCCCAGTTGCACAAACGGTTCGAAGATTATTTGCTGATCTTCCGGCTTGATGCCCGGACCCGAGTCCTCGACCTCGATCAGCAGGCGTTGCGGCACGGCATCGGGCTTCAAGCCGAAGCGCACGGTAACACCACCTTGCTGGGTAAATTTGACGGCATTGCCCAGCAGGTTGATCAGCACCTGGCGCACGCGCGCCTCGTCGCCCTTGATATAGCGCGGAAATTCCGAGGACTGATCGATCAGCAACTGCAGCCCTTTCTCCCGGGCGCGCACATGCATCATGTCGGTGACATCGCGCACCAGACTGCCCAGATCGAAGGGGGCACTCTCCAACTGCACCCGGCCGGCCTCGATCTTGGCCATTTCCAGCACGTCGTTGATCAGGGTCAGCAGGTGCTCGCCGCTGCGGCTGATGATGTCAAGGTTCTCGCGCTGCTCCATTGGCAGCAGCGCATCCTTGCGCATCATGTTGGAGAAACCCAGAATGGCGTTCAGGGGCGTGCGCAACTCATGGCTCATGCTGGACAGGAAAACGCTCTTGGCCCGATTGGCCGCTTCGGCCGCATTGCGCGCCAGTACCAGGTCGGCGGTGCGCTGCTGCACTTGTTCCTCCAGGTGATCCTTGTAACGGAGCAACTCCTCACCGGCCTTTTTGCGCTCGGCCAGCAACTGGATGCGGTCCAGCGCCGCCGCCATGTGGCTGGCCAGCGCGGTCAGGTACTTCTGCTCGGAACTCGACGGAATCCGCACGCCCTCGGCGCCAAAGGTGCCGACCCCCACCGAGCCCAGATGCCGCCCGGACAAAATGATCGGAACATTGACGATGGTCCGACTGCCAATCCGGGCCACAATTTCCTTGTTCACCCGCGGGTCGGTTTGCGCATCCTCGACAAGGACAATTTCCTTGGCTTGCGCGATCTCCTCCAGCATCTTGTCGCCGGCAATGGTCAGCGTGGCAGTGCCTTCTTCCGACATCACCGTGCCCGACTCCGGGCCGCCGGCGACCAAAGCCTTTAAATACGCCTGGTCTTCCGACAGCAGATAGACCCACAGATTCTGGTAGCCAATAATGTTTTTGACTTCAACCTGCGCCGCCTGCAGAATTTCCGCATAAGTTTGGGCGCGTTCCAGATTCCTGGAAAGATGAAGCAATGACTGCGAATGCCGTTCCCGCTCCTGCAGTTCTTCCTCGGCCCGCTTGAGCGCGCTAACGTCGTGAACCGTGCCGACCGAACGCAAGGGCTTGCCGTCCTCGGCGTAGTAGGTCTCGCATTGTTCGTTGACGTATTTCACACGCCCATCCTTCATCAGCAAGCGGTGCACGATGTCGTAAGGCTGCTTGCTGCTGAGCGACTCGGTGTAGGCCTGGTTCACCCGTTCCCGGTCATCGGGATGGATTCCGTTCAGGAAAGCATCGTAGGAGGCGCCGAATTTTTTGGGATCGATTTCAAAGATGCGGTAAATCTCGTCCGACCAGGTCAACACATTGCTGGCCAGATCAAGCTCCCAATTGCCCAGATGGGCGATGCGCTGCGCGTCCGCCAGGCCGTGCTCGCTGCGCCGCAACTGCTCCTCGGCCAGCTTGCGCTCGGTGATGTCCTCGGAAATGCCCAGCAGGTAGAGCGGACTTCCGTCATCGGCCAGGATGGGGATTTTTCGGGTATGCAGATGACGCCGGCCCAGGTACCTGGTGTCGATCGGCTCGTCGGCAATATCGAGCAAGGCCCGGCTATCGAGAATCGCCCGATCCTTGGCAACGAAGAAATCCGCTTGCTCTTTCGGAAAAAAGTCATGGTCACTTTTTCCTATCAATTCAGAGCGTGAATAGCCCAGCAACTGTTCCCCGGCCTTGTTGAATCTTACAAATTTGAAATCCTTTGCATCCTTGACGAAGACCATGTTGGGGATATGTTCCACGATGGCATCAAGAAAGTGTTCGCTTGCGCGCAGCGCTTCCTCGGCTCGTTTGAGTTCCGTGATGTCGCGAAAGGCCACCACCGCCCCGGTGATTTTCCCGGCCTCCAGAATCGGTGTACTGATGAATTCCACCGGAAAGCTGGCGCCATCCTTGCGCCAGTAGAGGTCGCTGCCGCGATGCACCACACCCTGCTTGTAAGCCGCCTGCACCGGACACTCTTGCTCCGGGAAGGGGTCGCCGCCCGGCTTGGTGTGATGGAACAGGGCATGACTGTGCTGGCCCATCAGCTCTTCAAGTTTGAAACCCAGCAATTGCAGCGCCGCCGGATTGACAAACGTGCAACGGCCGTCGTTGTCGAGTCCGTAGATGCCTTCCCCCGCCGAATCCAGGATCAGCCGGTTGCGCAGACCCAGTTGCGCCACCTCCTGTTCTGCCTTGTTGCGCTCGGTGACATCGCGCGCCGCGGCAAACACGCCCAGCACGTTGCCGTCTCCGTCGCGGTAGATCGAGGCGTTGTACAGCACCTCGGTGAGCCTGCCGTCGCGGTGCCGGATGGTGAGCGGGTAGTCGGTGACGGAGCCCTTGGCGAAAACCTGTCGATAGACCGCCCTGCCCTTCTCCGGCTCGGTGAAATAGTTGGAGAAGTCGGTCCCGATCAAGTCCTCGCGGGGCACCCCCACCACCTTGACGCTGCCCTCGTTGACGTCGGTGATGGTGCCTTGCGGGCTGATCATGACCAGAGGATCCAGGCTCGCCTCGATCAGGCTTCGGGTATAGAGCGAGGCCAGCCGCAGGCGTTCTTCATTGCGCGCCAGCGCGTCGAGCATCTGGTTCAGGTTATCGGCCAGTTTGGTAATTTCATCCCGGTCGCCCGGAATGCTGGCGCGGCTGGCGAGATTGCCGGCGTGCACTTGCTCGGCGACCCGAACCAGGGAGCCGATGCGCTGCCCCAGCCGGTTCGCGATCAGTGTCGCGGCGAGCAGGGAGAAGGCCGTGGCCAGCAGCACGAGGATGGCACTGCTCAGTAGCATTTCCCGCAACTCGCTGGAAATTTTGCCCCGCCCCAGACCGATGCGCGCCCAGCCGACCTGCCGGTTGTCGATGCCGACGGGCACCGCCACATCGGCCATCAACGCGTTGTCTATCAGGGTCTGGATTTGGGCCGGCGCCTTGATCAGGGCAAGGCTTTGCGGGTCGGAAACAAACTGCCCCACTTTGGTCGGGTCGCTATGCGCCAACACGCGGCAGCTGGAAGAAATGACCATGGCATAACGCAACCCGGGGTAGGTCTGGAAGGAACGCACCACCTCCTGCAGACCGACCACGTCATTGGTCAGCACCCCGGCCAGGGAACTGACCGCCAGCGATTGCGCCAGACCGGTCGTCGCCTCGCGGCTGTCGCGGTAGAGATGTTCTCTCTCGCCGTTGATCTGGTAGGCGGAATAAGCGCCAATCAACAAAAAGAAACCGACCACAAAGGCCAGAACAATCTGTCGTTTGAATGATCCCCGGGCGCTTATTCCTGAAAAAAACGGGCTCATTTTTTCGGCTCGTCCAGGGGATGCACGATCGGACTGAACTTGCGCAAAAAAACCTCGATCTGGCCGCATGCCAACCGTGCCAGCGCAAGGCATCCAAGCAACAGGTTCTTAGAACTTGTCCGCAAATTACTGGGGGTCGCGCAAATCGATTTTCGGGATGGGATGCGAGGCGCAAAATCCAAGCCAAGGCTGCTTGCCTTGGCTGATTTTGTAACGAAGCAGACCGCCCGAAAATCCGTTTGCCCGCAGGGTTGGGTCGAAATCGGGCGATTTGCCCACCAAATTCCTTGCATGGGCAGGCAGCCCATGCGGCGAAATGTTGGCGGACAACTCATCCCGATTGCGTCCCAACGCGGCCCCCCGTAATTTGCGGACAAGTTCTTAATCATCTCACCCCATCTGCAATTGGTTCGGCAGATGGTACACCGGACCGACGCCAGCGAACTTGACCTGTGTCGGTATTTACGCGGACAAAGTGGCCCGCTTCCTTGTCGGGGCCGGGAGCAAGGGCGCCGGCAGCGCTTCAGCTTGAAAACACGAACTGTTTTTGTGTAAACAAGCGCAGGCAGGCATCGACCACCGCCGCATCGTAGACGGTACCCCGGCCTCTCGCCATCTCCTTGAGCGCGCTGTCTACCCCCAGCGCCGGCCGGTACGGTCGATGCGAGGCCATCGACTCGACCACGTCGGCCACCGCCAGGATGCGCGACTCCAGCAGGATTTGCTCGCCCCTGAGCCCCTGCGGATAGCCCGAGCCGTCCACCCTTTCGTGGTGCTGCAACACCATGCTGGCGATCGGCCAGGGAAATTTGATGTCCTTGAGAATATCGAAGCCGGCCTGCGGGTGATTTTTCAGGAGCATGTATTCGACGCCGCTCAGTCTGGACGGCTTGGTGAGAATTTCCGCCGGGATGCTGATTTTTCCCAGGTCGTGGATGCCGGCCGCGAGTTCGATGCCATGATTGGTGTCTTCCGGCAAGCCCAGTTCCTTGGCGATGGCGACCGCCAGTTGCCCGACCCGGCGCTGGTGGCCGGCGGTATAGGGGTCGCGCATTTCCACCGTGTTGGCGATGGCCTTGATCGACTCCTCCAGGCTCTGCCGCAGCGTTTCCTCATGATGCCGGTGCTCGCTGGCAATGCGATCGCGTTCGGCGCGCGTGCGCAAGGTCTCGATGCCAAAGGCCAGGTCGCCGGCGAGTTCCTGCAACAGAGTGACTTCGGCTTCATTGAAGGCGTCGGTCGCCGCCGCATACAGGGTCAGCACGCCCAAGGTGGCCGCCGCACTCTTGAGCGGCAGCGCTATGACGGACTGGTAGCCACGCTCCAGCGCCGCCTGCCGCCAGGGCAGCAACCCAGGGTCGGTCAAGAACTCTTGATTGACCTGGACCGCACCGGTCCGAATGGCCATGCCGGAGGGGCCACGCCCGCGCTCGCAATCGGCCCAACTGATGTTGGCGGTCGCCAAAAAGCCGTCATCGTGGCCGTATTGCGCCACCGGGCGCACCGTCTTGGCGGCGTCCGGCTCGGGAAAACCAACCCACGCCATGCTGTAGCCGCCGGTTTCCACCACCAGGCGGCAAATGGCGTCGAGAAGTTCGGCCTCGGTTATGGCGCGCACCAGCGCCTCGTTGCAGGCGCTCAGGGTGCGCAAGGCGCGGTTCAGCCGCCTGAGTTCCTGCTCGGCCAGTTTTCGTCCGGAAATGTCGCGCGCGGTAATCACGATACCGCCTACATCGGGATCATCGAGGAGGTTTCTTGCCAGCGCCTCGGCGTCCAGTTGGGTTCCGTCCTTGCGCCTCCAGCGCGCCTCAACCCTGATCGTTTGGTCAGGCTTCGCCAGGGCTTCAGCCATTGCGTTGCGAACCAGAGGCAGAGACTGCGCTGGCACGAAATCCGTTATAGGCCTCCCGAGCACATCCGCCGTATCCCAGCCGGTTATTTGCTTTCCTGACTCGCTACGGTAGAGCAAGGTTCCCGAGCGATCGATGAGAAAGAAAACTTCCGTTCCACCCTCGATCATTTTGCGATAGTAGCGTTCCTTTCTGGTCAAAGCCTCCTGCGCCTGTTTGCGCGCCGTGATGTCGCGCGAAACAGTCATCACGCTGACGACGCGTCCTTCGCGGTCCAACTCCGGGAAGGCGTAAATGTTGTACCAGTAATCGATGTTGTCGGCTTTCGGCCAGACCACGTCAATGGCCTCGGCGACGCCGCTGTCGAGCACCCGGCGCAGCAGATCCTGGAGAACCGTGGCACCGGCGGCGGGCAGCGGCGAGCGCTCGCTCGGCGCGCTGGCAAGCAGTCCCTGCCGGGGCATCTGCGCCACCTTCAAGTACATCGGATTGACATAGGTGCGCCGGCAGTCACGGTCGTAGCGCGCGATGATGTCGGGCGAGTATTCGATCAGGGCCCGGTACACCTGCTGGGCCTCGTAGAGCGACTCTTCCGCCTGCTGGCGCTTGACACGGGTGCGCAGCACCGTGATGCCGAACGCCAGATCGCCTGAAAGCTCATCGAGAAGCCGGATTTCGTCCGGACTGAAGGCGTTGATCTCGGCCGAATAAATCAGGAAAATACCGAATACTTTGGCGCCATCGTCCTTCAGCGGCAAGGCAATGCAGGAGCGATAACCCCGCTGTAGGGCAGCGTCGCGCCAGGGGGCGGTTTGCGGGTCGGTGGCGAAATCCTGAACACACACAATAGCGCCGCTGCGGATCGCTGTTCCGCCCGGGCCGTGGCCCCGTTCGGTGTCGGCCCAGGTGATGTTGGCGTCGGCCAGATAGCCCTGCTCGACCCCGGCCCAGGCAACCGGCTTGACGGTCTTGGCCGCGTCGTTTTCGGCATAACCGACACAAGCCATCCGGTAGCCGGCTTCCTCGCAAACGATGCGGCAGATGTCGTTCAGCAGGGTCGGTTCGTCCTGCGCCCGCACCAGAACCTGATTGCAGTCGCTGATGGCACGCAGTTCCCGATTCAGTCTGTGCGTTGCCTCCTCCGCCCGCCGGCGCTCGCTCATGTCCTGGGCCAGCACGGCGACGCCTATGACGCCTTCCTCACTCCTGATCGGGCTGTGCGAGACTTGAAAATACTGGCGCGAGCGCAACTCTTCCCCGGAAAACGCTTCCTCCACCACTTGCTCTCCCGCCAGCGCCCGGTCCAGGTTGTGCCGGGCGGTGTCCCGGTCCTCGGTCACGCTCATGTAATCCAGCACACTGTGGCCCAGTTCAATCTCCGCGCCATACAGCGCTTTCATGCTGGCGGCATGGCCTTGGTTAAAACTGGTGTAACGGTATTGCCGGTCGACCGAAAAAATGAGGGCGTTGGCGCTGTTGATAATGCCGCGGGAGGTCGAGTACTGTTGCCTGAGCCGCTCTTCTGCCACCCTTCTTTTGACCAGTTCCCTTCTCAGGGTCAAGGTCCAGATCGCCGCGATCAGAAACAACACCAGCAACACCAGGATCGCCAGGGAGTAGACCCGGTGTCTGATCTGCTCGCGCGTTTCAAAAACCACCTCTTTCGGTTTCCATTTGTCGATCACGCGCTGGTAGCTGCCATCGGCTTTAATCGTCTTCAGTGCGCTATTGATGGCGGCCAGGAGTTGTGTATTTCCTTCCTTGACGGCAATGGCGGAGTAGGAGAAGGCCACCGGTTCGCCGCTGATCCGGATGTCGCGCAGCTTGTTTTCGGCAATCACATAGGACCCAACCCGGTAGTCCACCACCACGGCGTCGATGGCGCCGGCGTTGAGCAGTTTGAATCCGGCCAGGAAGTCGGGAATGATCGTCAACCGAATGGCGGGGAATTTCTCCAGCAGTTGCCGGGGCAGCCCGCCCGCCTCGACGCCCACCTGCAAACCGGCAAGACTTGCAATCCCCGCTATGCCAACCTTATCGGTTCTGGTGAAGATTGAAAACTGCGACTCCAGCAAGGGTTCCGAAAAGTCGTATATTTTTTCCCGCTCTTCAGTCTGGTTGATCTGGATCAGCGCATCGGCCTCGCCACGCGCCACCAGCGCCTGCGCTTGCGGCCAATCGATGGCCCTGATTTCAATCGGCTGCGGCAGATGCGGCGCCAGCGCGCGGACAATATCGACCGCAACGCCGGTCGGGCTTGCCTTGTCCAGGTAGACCACCGGCGCTATGTTCTGGTTGCCGAGAAAAAGAAGTCTGGCAGCACTGGCGCCTTCAGCAAATACACTGGAAAGCGCAATCAAATTGATCAAGACGCCCGCCAGCGCAGGCCGCACCCAGTTGCCTTGAAACAGCAATTTCTGTCTCTTTGTCTCCGTCTTCACTGGCTGTCCTTCAATTGCAGCTGCGTCGCTCGGCAGCAGGCCATGCCCTTCCAAGCGACCGCCGCACCGCAAAACATTGTCGCTCTGAATTTATCCCAAAATATAGGCGAGCGCGCGCGCGCCGCGCACATTTTTTTGCCATCACCCATGGTGGGATTGATCAGGCCAAAAATGCAAACTGCTTTTCGGAGAACAAGCGGATGCAGGCGTCGACCACCGTCGCGTCATAAGCGACGCCCCGGCCGCGCGCCATGTCCTGCAACGCGGCTTCGATCCCCAGGGCTGCCCGATAAGGTCGATCCGAGGCCATCGCCTCGACCACGTCGGCCACCGCGAGGATGCGCGACTCCAGCAGGATTTGCTCGCCCCTCAACCCCCGCGGATAGCCCGAGCCGTCCAGCCTTTCGTGGTGCTGCAACACCATGCTGGCGATGGGCCAGGGGAATTTGATGTCCTTGAGAATATCGAAACCGGCCTGAACGTGATTCTGGAGCAGCATGAATTCGATCGTCGTCAGCTTGCTGGGTTTGGCCAGAATTTCTGCCGGGACCGCGATTTTTCCCAGATCGTGAATGCTGGCAGCAAGTTCGATGCCATGATTCGTGTCTTCCGGCCGGCTCAGTTCCCGCGCGATGACAACGGCCAGTTGCCCAACCCGGCGTTGATGGCCGGCGGTATAGGGGTCGCGCATTTCCACCGTGTCGGCAATGGCCTTGATGGAGTCCTCCAGACTCAGCCGCAAGATCTCGGCATGGCGCAGGTGCTCGACGCGAGCACGCAGGGTCTGGATGCCGAAGGCCAGGTCTTCAGCCAGTTTCTGCAACAGCGCCAGTTCCGCATCGTTGAAAGCGTCGGGCTCCGGCGCATAGAGGGTCAGCACGCCCAAGGTGGCAGCCGCACTCTTGAGCGGCAGCGCAATGGTGGACCGATAACCGCGCGCCAGCGCGGCCTGGCGCCAGGGCAGCAAGGCCGGGTCGGTCAAGAAGTTCTGATTGCCCTGGACCGCACCGGTCCGAATGGCCATGCCGGAGGGGCCGCGCCCGCGCTCGCAATCGGCCCAACTGATATTGGCGGTCGCCAAAAAACCGTCATCGTGGCCGTATTGCGCCACCGGGCGCACCGTCTTGGCCGTGTCCGGCTCGGGAAAACCAACCCACGCCATGCTGTAACCGCCGGTTTCCACGATCAGCCGACAAATCGAGTTCAAGAGTTGGGCCTCGTTGTCGGCGCGCACCAGCGCCTCGTTGCAGGCACTCAGTGTGCGCAGAGCGCGGACGGCCCGGGCCAGTGCCTGCTCGTTTTGCTTGCGTTGGCTGATGTCGCGCACCGTGGCTTGCAACACCGGCTTGCCGTCGAGTTCCAGGGCGGTCAGCAACACCTCGGACGGAAACTCGGTGCCGTCGCGCCGGCGATGCAACCATTCGAACTGATGGCTGCCATTCTGGTACGCCACGGCAATACGCTGATTGGCCAGGCTCATCGAATCCTCGCCGCCGGGCTGCTTGGGTGGGGACAGCTGTGCTGGATGCTTGCGGATGAAATCGTCACGCGTGCGGCAGCCGAACATCCGCAGGGCGGCCGGGTTGCAATCGAAAAATCCGTGCTGGTCCAGCAGCATGATCGCATCGGGAGACAATTCGAACGTGGTATGGAACTTGGCTGCCATGTTTTGCAGCGCTTGGCCCAGCACCCGCGCCTCGGTCACGCCGGCGGCGCGGTAATCAGCCCGCTCGGCCAGCGGCGGGCGAAACTGCGCGTCCTGCAGGGACGCCGGCTTGGCGAACGCGTCAAAAACATGACGCCAGACGCCGGGGCTCAGGGTCGCTCGGGCGGGCTGGGCCGCACCCGCCCGGTTGCGCAATTTGAAGGTTTTCATGTCGTACCAGCCCATTGGGATGGGCGCGCAGCGCAATCACGAAAGCAACTGATCTCTCTGAACCGGCGCCGCCGAGGGTTGCAACACCGGTTGCGTCTGCTGCAAAGCCTCCAGGCGTTCGATGCGCGCGCTCAACGCCTGCGCCTGCGGATTTTCCGCTGCCAGCTTGGGATTCAGGTAGGGGCTGCTGGACCACCAGTCAATCCCCATTTCGCGCGCCTTGTCGACCGAACAGATCAGAAGACGGATCTGGATCGTCAGCAACTCGATATCGACGATCTTGACCTTGATGTCGCCGGCGATCACCAGGCCTTTGTCCAGGATGCGTTCCAGAACATCCGCCAGCGTCGCGGAACTGGTGCCATGCGTGATGCTCCTGGGCCTGTTTGGCGGTGTCGCCAATTGCGGGGTATTCATGTCTTTCTATCCTGTTGCGTCAGCAGCTCGGGGGACGCCCGGTCTGTCTGTTGGCGTTGTTACAGCAATTTGCCCAGCGGGCCGAGATCCAGATTCAGATCTTTGTCCGTCAAGCCGAATTCTTTTTTTAACCAGACCATTTGCTTGTCCAATTCAAGAAAAGTCAAACCCAGGCGTTCGATCTCGTCTTCCGTCAGCGAACCCCCTTCGATGCGCCTGATCGCCTGCTTTTCCAGCAACTGCCGGACCAGTTCCACCAGTGTCAGGACCAGTTGCCCCAGACCGTTCTTGACAGTCTCCGGATCGAGCGCGATGCGGGGCGACGGATTGGCTTTTTCGGCACTTTTGTTCTCCTCGGGAAAGAGAAACACCTGGGCTGTGTTCATGCGACCTCCTGCATCAATTTGCGCTGCACAATCGCCGTCTCAACCGAGGTCAGGAGCAGGTTCAAATTCAAATAGATCAGATCCACACCAGCCACCGAGATCACAATTTCGCCCATCGCCACCACGCCCGTGTTGAGCACCCGGTCCAGCAGCTCGCACAAGGAAGAGTTCTTCTCCACAGCCAATCCCATCACGCAGCTCCCGCGTCCATCGGTCAATCTTCCTGGTCCAGCAAGCGCTCGTACATGCTGCGCGCCATGTGCTGGTTGCCGGCGCGCTCATGGCCTTCGGCCAGTGCCAACAACTCGGCCTTCGCCGCGTCTGCCTGAGGCGTCCCCGCATGATCTTCCACCAGCGTCCAGAGCAACTCGGTCGCCTCCCGCTGCTTGCCCTCCTTGCGGTAATGTTGCGCCATGGTGAAAAGGTGCTCCAGCAGCGGTTGGCTGGCAGCGGCGCTGGCAAGGCCTTCGGCCAACGCCGCCAACTCCGCCCTTGCCGTGTCCGCCTGAGGGGTCTCGGAACGTTCTTCCACAAGCGTCCAGAACAGTTCCTTGGCGCGCTGGATATTCCCCTCCTTGCGGTGTCGTTGCGCTATGGCGAGAAGCCGCTCCAGCAGTTCCCGGCTCATCTCGCAACTGATCTCCTTTTCCGCGGCGCAAACAGCAGCGCTGCCGGGTGCAGCGCCGGCCTCGGGAGCCAGATTCACTGACTCCGCCAGCGCTTCGTCTTTGTCAAATTCCACTGCATTCGTCATGACATTTCTCCGTTATGTTGCATAGAGGGCGCGGCCGAGTACGCGCAGCCGCTCGAACCCGCGTGGCTCGTCCTGTCGAAACACCAGCGCCAGGTGCCGATCCGCGCATGTCGTCCGATAGCGCTCCAGCAGCGGCTGCTGGGCGCGGCGCAAGGCCGAGCAGATGGGGCAGGAAGAGGGTGGCGTCAGCAGGTTGACAAACAGGATAGGCACCGCCACCCCAAGTCGTTGACAGGCGGCCAGCAGATCGAGCGTCTCGGCATATGCCATCTCGGTAGGAATGGTCACCGCCAGCAACGCCGCCTGCCTGGCGTCGACCAGCAGGCGCCGAAACAGCTTCAATTTTTTGGATAGATCAACCATCAACTCACAGATCCTGGGCAACCAGAAGACGTCCCGGTATTTCAGGAATAGAGCAAAGAAAGTCTTGAGCCATTTTTCGATCAGTTCGGGCATTTCCAGAAAACGCAGCAGGTGCCCGGTCGGTGCAGTATCCAGCACAAAACAGTCATACCGCTTGCGATCCATCAAGTCCACGATGCGGGCCAGAGACAGCATTTCGTCCAGACCCGGCGGAGCCACGTCCAGCATCCGCTCCATGACTTCCCGGTCGAACGCGAAATCGGTTCCGGCCTGTTCCGTGCCGCGACCGAAGACCGCGCTGATCTCGGTCGCGTAGTCCCGTTTCAGGCGCTCATACTCGGCCTGGGCGTCCAACTCGATCACGCTCAGTCCGGGCGCGACCCGGGTTTCCTGTGCGCCAATCTCGCAACCCAGACAAGCGGCCAGCGAATGGGCCGGGTCGATGGAAAAAAGCAGTATCTCCTTGCCGCGTCGCTCCTGTGCCAGCCGCAACGCCGAGGCGCAGGCCAGGGTGGTCTTGCCGACGCCGCCCTTGCCGGCGAACAAAATGAGCTTCATCGAAGCTGCCGGCAAGGGTGCCGGATGGCTTACCGGTGAGTGCCCCGTGATGACGTTGTTGAACCCGCCGCCGGGCACCACCGCGGCAAGCGGCCAGTCATCAGCTTGCGCCAGGGGCCGAGCCTGCTCCCACAGGCTCAACAAGCGCTCTGCTCCCCGCACCTCGTCAAGCAACAGGGGCAGCCCCCAGAAGGCGTATTTTGAAAACACCTGCGTGAGTTCCTTCAGCTCAAGCCTCTGCCTTGACGCCCATTCAGCGCAGACCGGGCAGCCGGATGGTTGCGACAGCAAGCCGTTGACGACGACCTCGCGCACCGGCAAGCCAAGCCGCTCCAACTCGCGCAGCATCACCTGTGTCACATGGATGCTCAAGGTCTCGGCCAGCATCACCGGCACGAAGCGACACCGCTTGGGCGAACGCAGCAGCGTCCACAAATTCTTCAGGTCAGCCAGGGTCTGTTCCAGATAAAGATCGACAGCCTCTTTGCAGTAGGCGCCGCGGTACAGCCGCGCCATATACCGGTACTTGGCCAGCATCGCGTCCAGCGCCGCAACCCAGCGGCGCATCAGTGCCGGAAGCCCCAGGAGCTTGAGCGTATGCCCGGCCGGCGCCGTGTCCACCACGATACAGGCGTAGCGCTGCTGCTTCACCCAAGCCATGATTTCCAGCAAAGCCATCATCTCGTCCAGACCCGGTATCGACAGGTCCAGAAACCGGGCCACATCGGACGGGTCCAAAAAAGTACCGCGCAGGGCAATCGTGCGAAGGTGTTCCTGATGCTGCGTCTTGAAGCGTTGCAGGCTCTGCTGTGGGTCAATTTCACATAAGGCCAGATTCTTCGGCGCTGCCGAGCCGGCAAAACAATCCAACAGCGAATGAGCCGGGTCAGTGGAGACCAACAGGAAGGAAGCGGCCGGATGCCGACGCGCCAAATCCAGGGCGGCGGCAGAGGCGCAAGTTGTCTTGCCAACCCCTCCCTTGCCGCCAAAAAGCAGCAGACGAAGCCCGTCTTCCCGCAAAAATCCCGGAACGGCGGCTGGTTCCACGATCACACCCTGGCAGCAACGTTCGGCAAGAAACTGGCGACCAGCGTTTCTTCTTCCTGTTCTTCTTCGTCCTCAAACTCTTCTTCGTCCTCTTCTTCTTCCTCGTCCTCTTCTTCCTCTTCTTCCTGGTCCTCTTCATCGCCTTCTTCACCCTCTTCGGCCAGCCCCTCCTCCCGGTCCCGGATGGCGTCCAGGCGGTCGAGCAGCTGCGCCTCGGCGGTCTCGAACTCCTGTTCCGTGATCGCTCCGGTATCGAGCTTCATGTAAAGCTCGCTGAGCGAACGGGTCACGGCCTCGGCCTCTCCGGCCTGCTCCTTCTGCACCGCATCGTTGATTTCCCTGAAAATCCACAGCAACGGCGAGATCAGCAGATTGTCGAGAATCAACATGGGGCAATCCTCAAGCCTGCAACGCAACACTGACGAAGTGGTGCGGCGCCCAAGGACCGTTGAAATCAAAGGAAAAATTGTTGTCAAAACGATTGGCCGCGTCGAAAACACCGTCCTCGAAAGCCTTCTGGGCACCGCGCTCCACCAGACAGGCCAGGTGCATCACTTCCTTCTCTTCGCGCGACGGATTCTGTTTGACGTCGACGCAGCGCGGACCCAGCACTTCCATCACGGTCTCGGCGTGCTGCTCGCGGTCCTGCGTCAACAGGTGATCGAACAGGCGTCCCATTTCGATCTTGTCATTCTGTGAGGGTCCGTGCTGTTTTCCAAGCATGGCATCGCGCAACTCCGCCAGATCCGGGTGATGGGTCACCATGTACTCAAAAATGTTCGGCACATCGAGGACGACACGCAGCCCCAACTCGACTTTGCCGCGCACCTTGTCCAACTGCTCGACAAAAGTGCTGCCGTTCTGTTTCAGGATATTGAGCAGCGCCTTGTTGCTGGCGGCAATGGTGCCGAACGCCACCGGCAGCACCGTCGTCTCTTCCATCAGTCGCTTGATGACGACGTTATGCGCCGCCAGATTCTTGCGCTCGGGCCGAATGCGTTTTTCAGTGATGTCGCTGACCACCGCGGCCAGGGGACCCTGGGATATCACATAGACTGGCGCGCCGTTGATTCCGATGTTCCCGTAGACAGGATGCGATTCAACTGCGTCGGCAATCGCGTACAGGTAGTGACCGGGCTCCAGCCGGGTTTCAATGCTCATGTTTTCACCCCATTGCGAATCCTGCCGGAACTCAGGGTCTTGATATCGCGGACGGTCGCCACGCGACCGCGCGGGGCCAACCCATACCCGGCCGGAACAGGGTCTTGCCGCAACCGCCGCCAGGTCATGATCTCGCGTCGGCGCCGGTACGCCAGGCCGCGTTGGTCGCGTCCCGGCACGAGCCGGAAGGCGGCGCTACTCAAGGAAGATGCCAGGCATGAGGATGTTCGGATATTCATTGCATCACACTCCCAAATTGACGAGCAGTAAAACGGCTTGGTTACGGCCGACTTGGGGCCAGCCTATTTCAATAGGCCAGGGACCTGCGTTTAAGGCGATCGGTCGGCGCCGTATGAATCGGCAAGGGCATGGCGGCAAGCGCCTGGTTGGCCTGCGTTTCAGCATAGGGTCGGTCGACCGACCGTTGCAGTCGGACCTGCTTGGTTTCAATTTCAGCCACGCGCGCCCGAATTTCAATGCAGCGCCGCTGGGCCCTCTGCATCTCTTTCATGAGTCGCTGTTTTTCCATTTCCAGCATCGACAACTCAAGCAGTGCACCGGCCGAGGTCCGGATGCGCCGGGCATCCACAATCCCGCCCATGGTCTTGATCTGCTGCACGCCGCGCTTATCAGTGCTCATGGTTTTCCCCTTAGCCGATTTCTGCCACAAGATTGACGGCGCTGCCGGCGCGGCGCGAGTCGCTGGCGGCCTTCTTGTCGCCCGCAACCGGAACCAGCGCCGGTAGCGGCGGGCAGCAGCGCGCAATGATTTCATCCAGGCGTTCCAGCCCTGCAACCTGCCCATCGTGCGTTACCTTGAGGCAATCGGCGTTCAGCACGTCATGGCACAGTTGCCGGAACGTCGGGTCGCTGGCGGCCACCGTGCCTTTGCGGTTGGCCACGATGCGCCCCAGCATGATGCAGGCACGGATGGTGGGACGGCCGTTGTTGACGCCCAACTTGCGGAACTCGCGCACGATGTCGACAATCGATTTCGACTGCCGCCACGGCAGGCCCGACTTGGCCTGCGTGATGGCCACCTCGGTCTCATAGTCGTGGTGCCCCACTTTGATCGTGATCATGCGGTCCATCAGCGCGTCCTGGGTCTTGTGTACCCCTGCGTACTCCTCCGGATTGCTGGTGAAGATGGCGCTGAAGTGGGGGTGCACCTGGAGATAGCCATCGCCACTGCGCGCATCCGGGAGTTCCAGCAAGCGCTCCTCCAGAATCGACAGCAGCACGTTGTTGGCTTCGGGGCGTGAGCGCGTGAACTCGTCGTAGATCAGAGTGAAGCCGTATTTGCAGGCCGTGGTCAGGCGGTTGTCGCCCCATTGCTTGGAGACACTCTCCTCCTGTTTCAGCACCGAGTGAATGTAGTTGTCGACCACCTTGGTGGAGCGATAACCGGTTTGGCCTCCGATCAGATCGGAACTACCGAATTCGTCGTCCCCATGGATCAGGATCACCTGGCGGCCCAGTTGCGCCGCCACGTGCATGGCCAGAGCGGTCTTGCCAGTGCCGGCTGGTCCGCTGAAATGAATCGGATAACCGGCCCCTATGTAGTCAAGCGCCCGCCCGGCGACGCCCTGGATATAAGGCGTCTCGACAAAATTGGCCTTCTTCTCCAACGTCAGCACTGTCAGCTCTTCAGCTTCGTTCATCGCACCCACTCCTCATGTTGGTTAACACCGATAGCGGCCGGTCGCGCGCCCTGGCTGCCACGCCAAGCCCGGCTCAACTCGCGCCTCACTTCTTCTTCGGCTTCAAGGTCTTGGCTTTGGCGTGCACCGCCTTGGCGGGTGCGGCCTTGACCTTGGCCTTGGCGCCAGCCTGGGCCTTCTTTGCCACCGGCTTGACCGGCTCGCCACGCGGCGGCGTGCTGGGCCATGGCTTGGCGGCGCTTGGCGCCACCTCGGGCAGCGGCTTCACAAGCTCGCGTCGGGACACGACATGCGGCGCCGGTTTGACCAGTTTCTCGGTGCCCCCGACGCTGGCTTTCACTGGCACGTTGCGGGCGCTGGCAATCGGTGCAACGGGCTCGATGCGCACCCCGGGCTTAAGCGCCACGGGCGTGCTCCAGTGGGAACTGGGCAGCGGCGCCTTGGTCCGCGCCGTCGTTGCGGGCAGACTCCTGGCCAACGAGTGCCCCACATGGCCACGTGAAGCATGAAAACCCTGCATCAGTTCGGCCAGTGAATGGGCGCGCTCGCGCCGGCATTTGGCCAAGCCGGCCCACTGTGCCTTGGCCATATGATGATGCGCTCTGGCAAAGGAACGCATCAGCGCCGCCACCGCGTGGGCGCGCTCGCGCCGGTCTCGCGCCAAACCGGCGCCCTGCGCCTTAGCCATGCGCCGCAGCGATTTGGCAAAATCGGCGCGATCTCTGGAAAATTCGTTGAACAGGGAAGCCACGGAAGTCCCGACGGCTTGTCTCGACTGGGCCAGACTGCGACGCAGTTCGTGGCGCATCAGGCCATGGTCCTGGCGCAAGCCCTTGCTCACCTCGCCGGCGTTATGGCGTATCTCAAGCACTTCGGCGGATAGCCCCATGCGATCGGCCGCCAGCCCGGATTTAAGGGTCTGTGCCATATCCTGATGGGCTTTGGAAAAATCGGCGCGCTCTTTTGAAAAATCAATAAACAGAGAACTCACTGCGCTCACCACGGCTTCTCTCGACTCGACCAGACTCTGGCGCAGGTTGTTGCGCATGAGTTCATGGTCCTGGCGAAACTCGCTGCCCAGTTCACTGGCGTTGCCAAGTATTTGATGCACTTCGCCAGACCGGCTCAGTTGATCGGCAGCGAGGTCGCCTCTCAGCGTCCTGGCCATCGCCTTGCGCTCCTGCCCGAACGCTCGCAGTGCGTGGGCAGTCTGTGCCTTGATGTCAGCAACCACTCGCTGACGCTCGTGCGCCGCAGACGCCATGCCCGGCACCAAGGGGGTTGCCATGTGTTTTTGGATGTTGCTCATTTCAATTCACTCCTCTTAGGCTGGGCAGCTTGCTGACTGCTTGCTGATTGGATTCAATTCGTTGGACCTTGTTTTAGAGGCACATGCTTTCCCTGCCGGGGGGCGAACCTCCCGGCAAGGAAAACACTGAGCACAGACCCTTAGGCCGGAGCCGCCGCGCTGGATGTGAGGCCAATTGCCTCTGCATACTTGAGGTAAGTCTCGACCGATGCGATCACGACACGTGCCTCAATCGACAGCAGTTCAATACCGACCAGCGACACTTTGACCCAAGCATCGATAACGATACCCTTGTCCAAGATGCGGTCTACAACTTCAGCCAAACTCGACGAATCCGTCGATTTTTGTACCTTTGCCATTTCAAACTCCTAACGTATGTCACCCCTGTTAAACGCTTTCCAGACACGAAGTACGGGGTTAAACCCTTCGTTACAGGATGTAACGCATTGACCGTGCCAAGTGCCGGCATCCGGTGCCAACCAAGCCGTTTCACTGACAGATATCAAACGAATGAAAAGATCACTGATGGAATACCCAGGTTGGTCAGTCCAAGGGCTGCGCCGACCGTCCAAGCAGAGGCAAATTGACCATGGAGCGCACGCCATAGCTATGGCGCCTCATACCGAAGATAAGACGGCATGGATCGCGTTCATGATGTCGTCATGACGAAACGGTTTCGTGACAAAGTCCGAGATCAGGCCCGTTCTCAAGCTTTGCTGCACCACGCTATCGTCCTTGTAGAAATAGCCGGAGACGAGAATCATCGGCGCGCTGCTGGAGGTTTCACCCTGAATCCGCCGGGCCAGTTCCACGCCTTCGATATCTCCCAGCTTGGCATCCAGCAGGATCAGGTCACAGGCGTGCGAGCGCAGCCAGCGCAGTGCCGCGTCGCCGCTGTCTGCGGTGGCGACGGCAAAGCCGTTTTTTTTCAAAATCATTTCCAGAGCCCAACGTACGTCGGGTTCGTCATCGACCACCAGGACCGTGCGGTGCTTGACCATCAGGCAGCCTGCGCAACCGGCAGGCGCACAGCAAACGTGGTGCCCTGTCCCTCGATGCTGTTCTCCACCGCGATGCTGCCCCCATGCTGCTTCACAATCGTGTGGCAAATCGAGAGCCCCAAACCGGTACCCTTGCCGACCGGCCGGGTGGTGAAGAAGGGGTCGAATATCCGGCTCAAGTGGGCCGGCGAAATCCCGCATCCGGTATCGGACACTTGCACCAACGCCGCGTCACCATCGCGCCAGGTGGCCACGCTGACGTCGCCGCCACCCAGCATCGCCTGATAGGCGTTCAAAACCAGATTCATGATCACTTGCTGCAGCAGGTTGGCATTGCCGGAAATCGGCAGCACGGGCTCTGCATAGCGCTCCACCAAATTGATCTTCTGCAGCTTCGCTTGCGGCGTCAGCACGCTGAGCGTCTCGCGCACCAGGGCGACCAGATTCAGCGCTTCTTTTTGACTGCTGGACGAGGGCCGCGCGAAGCGCAGCAGATTCTCGATGATCATGGATGAGCGCTCTATGCCTTCGATGATCTTGCGCACGCACTCCTGCTGAAACACCGGATCATCGGGCGGCTCCAGAAGGAATTGCGCCGCGGAGAAGCTGACCGACAGCGGATTGCGCAACTCGTGCGCAATGCCACCAGCCATCACCCCCAAGGCGGCCAGTTTTTCGCTCTGGTAGAGGTGTTGCTCCAGCGCCCGCCGCTCGGACAGATCGCGGCCCACCGCCACGACGCCGCTGACCTTGCCGGAGTCGTCGCGGATCGGCGAGAACGACCAGTCCACCGGTATCGATGCCCCCGAGCTGGCCATCAGGTTCAACTCCCGGAACTCCACCACGTCGCCACCGACCAGTTGCCGGATGATCGCCGCCATGTCCTTGCGCTGGCTGGTTTCGCACAGTTCGGCCAGCAACTGTCCCTGCACCTCGCCGATCCGATAGCCCGAGATGCGTTCGGCCGCCGGGTTCCAGCTGGTGATGCAGCCCTCGGGGTCGGTCGAGATCACCAGATCATTGGCGCTTTCAACCACGCTGGCCAGGTGGCGCTCCGCCATCCTGACCTTGGCACTCAGTTGCAACTTCTCGGTGATATCGTCCATCACCAGCATTGCGTGTTCCACCGCGGCACCGGTCTTGATCGGAATCACGGTGTAGAAATAGCTGCGGATCGGCACACCGGGTGCCCGGTAGGTCATCTGGGCGCCAGGCAGCGGCAAACCGATGTTGAAGACACTTCGAATCTTGGCTTCCAGCTGCGTGAACTCGAGGATCGCATCCGGAAAGACCTGACGGATCTGCCGCCCTATGGTGTTTTCCTCGGTCCGCCTGGCCTTCTCAATGAAGTTGCGGTTCGCCGAGACCACGCGCAGGGCAGGATCGATCAGGATCAGGGAAAACGGGATATTCCCCAGCAGCATGTGGTAAAGCTTTTCATACCAGGCTTCGCTGGAAGCGGTGGTCGCGGAGCGGATGCCGCTGCTTGCCGAAAAGCCGGCGCTGTTGGACTTCTTCATGCCCGGGTTTCAGACAGATTCGGACAAAAATTGTAGGGTGGCCAGGGACCCCGTAGTTCGAGGTTCAGGCCGATCACCTGGTAGGCCTCTTGCTGGTCCGCCAGTGCGCAGCGGAAATCGGGCAGCATCTCGGGCGTCAACAAAAAGCTGCCGTTGAAGACCATGCGCTCGGCGCGTCCGGTGACGGCGCTGGCATGCAGCCGCAACGGGCTGGCGTCCAGCGCGTGCAAAGCCAGTGCCTGCTGCAAGTCCTGGCTGACCCGCGCCACCCCCGACTCCAGCGCCGCTTCGATCCGGGCATCCAGTTGCTTCTGCTGCAGGTAGCGGACTCCCGGCGAGGACGCCAGCGCGGCGCGGCGCGACTGCACCTCGGGATCTTCGGCCGCAATGATGCGACGGGCATCTTCTTCGACCAGGTAGCCCTTGACACTCCACTCGCTCTTGTCGCGCAGCTGGTCCAGTGCCGATTCAATGTTCTTCTGATGCTGCCGCAGGAAGTCCCGCAAGCTGTCCCGGGAACGGTAGAGGGTGCCGAATTTGACCGGCAGCACCGGCGACGCCGCCATGATCCGTGCCACCACCGCCTCATGCCGGGTGGCCCGCTCACCGATCCAGGACAGGGTCTGCAGATTCTGCTCGGAAAAATCGGCGATGACCACCTTCCCGGTCACTGCCACCACATTGGCCTCGCACAGCGCCGACACCTGGTAACGCTCATCGACGCCCAGCAATCCCTCATCCGCCAGCAGACCGACCGCGGACAGGCACTCGGGTCGAGCCAGGCAGTAGAGGTAAACGCCGAGTTCCGGTACGGCTTCAGGCGGCAGATCGGTCATGATCAAAATTCTTTCAAGGCCGCATCGAAGTGCCGCGCCTGGATCTGCAACGGGGAAGACTTGGCCGATTTGGCGCCGGCACCCTGGCTCTGTCCAATCCGCTCGCGGATGGCGTTCAAGGCGGCGCGGTTGCAGATGGCACCCAGGTCGGCACCGGTCAGCCCCACCGTGCCAAGCGCCAGCGCCTTCAGGTCAACCCCCTTGGCGACCGGCTTGCCACGCACCTGCACCTGCAGAATCGCCAGCCGCTGCGGTTCGTCCGGCAGGCCAATCTCTATCGTCACGTCAAAGCGTCCGGGGCGTCGCAAGGCCGGGTCCACCATGTCCGGCCGGTTGGTGGCCGCCAGCACCAGCACCCCGGCCAGTTTCTCGACACCGTCGAGTTCGGCCAGAAACTGCCCCACCACGCGCTCGCTGACACCGGAGTCCGACGCCCCGCTGCCGCGCCGTGGCACCAGGGCGTCAACCTCATCAAAAAATACCAGGCACGGTGCGGCCTGCTTGGCCTTTTGAAAGACCTCCCGGACGGCGCGCTCGGACTCCCCAACGTACTTGGACATCAAGGCTGGTCCCTTGACCGAAATGAAGTTGACCTGGGTCGCGCTGGCCGCCGCCTGCGCCAGCAGCGTCTTGCCGCAACCCGGCGGGCCGCACAGCAGCACGCCCTTGAGCGGCTTGATACCGACGGCCTGAAACAGATCGGCGTGCTGCAGCGGCCATTCCAGCAGTTCGCGCAGCAGGCGCTTGGCGTCCTCCAGCCCGCCCACATCGTCCCAACCGGTATTGGGCACCTCGACAAAAACCTCGCGCAGTGCCGACGGTTCCACGTCACGCAGGGCGGCCAGAAAATCGTCCTTGCACAGTTCGAGCTTCTGCAAGGACTCATAGGGCAAAGAGGCCTGGGCGAAGTCGATCTCCGGCAAGATGCGCCGCACGCAAATCATGGCCGCTTCGCGACAAAGTGCTTCCAGATCGGCACCGACAAAGCCATGGGTGATGTCGGCCAGGCCGGGCAGGTCCACATCGTCGGCCACCGGCATGCCGCGGGTGTAGATTTCAAGAATGGCCAAACGGCCATGGCGGTCCGGAATCGGAATCCCGATCTCGCGATCAAAACGCCCGGGCCGGCGCAAGGCCGGATCAATGGCGTTGGGAATGTTGGTGGCGGCTATGACCACCACCTGTCCGCGTGCCTTGAGGCCGTCCATCAGGCTCAACAGCTGCGCCACGACGCGGCGCTCGACCTGATGTTCACCCCCCAGACCTTCCCGCTTGGGCGCGATGGAGTCGATCTCATCGATGAAAATGATGCTGGGTGCCTGCTTGGTCGCATCGTCGAACAGCTTGCGCAAGTAGCCCTCCGATTCGCCGTAGAACTTCTGCATGATCTCCGGGCCGCTGATGGAGAAGAAGTGCACGTCGGTCTCATGCGCGACGGCACGCGCAATCAGCGTCTTGCCGCAGCCGGGCGGGCCGTACAGCAGCACCCCCTTGGGCGCGTCGATGCCGAGCCGGACAAACACCTCCGGAAAGCGCAAGGGCAGTTCGATGATCTCGCGCACGCGCTGCACTTCGCGCTTGAGTCCGCCAATGTCCTCGTACGACAGCGTGCCTCGCCCGGTCGGGCTGGCCTTGGCTTCGGTCTGCGCCGGACCGACCGACAACAAGGTTTCCGGGGCGATCAGGACCGGTCCCTTGGGCTTGGTCTCGCGCACCAGGAAGTCCAGCGAGCGACTGCCAAACAAGGTGCCGCGTATGCGGTCCCCCTCCAGCACCGGCAAGCCGTCCAGCCGGGCTCCGATGTATTCCAGATCGCGGTCCGACAGACCCGCCGCGGTGGGCGACAGAACAATGCGCTGCGCCGCCTGGGCCTTCACTTTTTGAATCGCCACGGCATCGTCGAGCGCCACCCCCGCGTTGCCGCGCGACAAGCCGTCGAGCTGCACTCTGGCGCCGCCCCGGTCATCCTTGTAGGCCGGCATCAGCTTGCAAACGGTGCGCCGCTTGCCGACGATCTCGACGATGTCGCCAATCTCCAGTCCCAGCGCCTGGATATCGCTGGGGTCCAGTCGTGCCAGTGCGCGCCCAACGTCCTTGCTCAAGGCCTCGCTGACCTTGAAGCGCGGACCGGTGTCTTCTGCTTTTTTCATGACCCTTTCCTTTTTCCTTTCTTGCTCAGCGCAATTTCAAGGATGCCGTTGCGACAATGAAAACTCAGCTTGTCGGGGGTGAAACTGGCCGGCAGCAGCATCTCTTTGCGGTAGTTGGGTTGCCCCATTTCAGTCGTGATGAGCAGGATGTCGTCGTGCACCTCGACTTTCACATTGGCTTCCTCGGTCCCCGGCACCTCGGCGATGATCAGCAAGCGCCCCGGCTCGTCAAACAGATCGACCATCGGCTCGCGGATCTCGCGCACCGCCACCAGCTTGCCTTCCTCGTTCTGGCGCACGTTTCCGAACGGCTCGACCCTGGGGCTCTTGTCCCCGATACCGGATTTGACCGTGAAGCCATAGACGCCCTTGGCCTGCTGGCCCGACCCGAACTTGAACTCGCCACCCTTGCTGACGCTGCCGCCGGACTGCTGCGCCTCCTGCGCGAGCTTGCCCAACTGCTCGATCAGGTTGCCCATGCCGGCGAGAAAACCGCCACCCGAAGACTCGGATTTGCCCTTGCCGAAGGCCTCCCCCAGGCGACGCCCGATTTCATCGAGGCGCTCCTTGCCGGGTGCAAATTCATCTGAACGTTTTCTGTCAACCATGTTCTTACCTCTTTGATGTAAACCAGCCTGATCAATGCCGAAGCGCCGCTTCATCTTTCTGAAGTTTGTAGTCGTCCTTCATGAAATGAATGGAGGAAATCTCATACGTTTTGAGTTTGGTATGGATCGTTTTGTAATCCAGGTGCAGCATCCGTGCCGCCTGCGCCTTGTTACCGTGGGTCAGTGCCAGCGCCCGCAAAAGAATCGCACGCTCCACTTGAGTCGTAATCTGCCCGATCAAGTCCTTCAAGGGAAAATCAACCCCCAAGGTCATGAACTCCTCTGGCGCACACAGCGGGCAAGCCTGGTGCTCACTTGTTTCAAAATGCGCCTGTGTCAGTCGCTCCGGCAGCCGCGGCAGCTGTGGACAAACACGTTGGTCAAGCATGCCCAGCAGTTCCGGCGCAATCAAGCCATCGGTGCTGTCGCACAGCAAGACGGCGCGGCGCAACTGGTTGCGCAACTCGCGCGCGTTGCCGGGCCAGTCGTAGCGCTGCAAGATGCCCCAGGCATGGCCTGACAAGCCTTTCACCTGCTTGTCCAACTCGGCGTTGGTCTGGGTCAAAAATCGATGCACCAGAAACACCAGGTCTTCCTTGCGTTCCCGCAATGCCGTCAGATGAATCGTGTACTCGGCCAGCCGGTGGTACAGGTCGCCGCGAAAGGTGTGCCGCTCCACCATCGCCAACAGGTCGGCATTGGTCGCCGCCACCACCCGGAAATCGACTTTTTGTTCCTTGCTGCTGCCGATGCGGTGAATTCGCCGCGTCTCCAGCACCCGCAGCAGCTTGCCCTGCATCGCCAATGGCAGGTTGCCGATCTCGTCCAGAAAAATGGTGCCGCCCTCGGCCAGTTCAAAAGCCCCCGCTTTAGCCTGATGGGCTCCCGTGAAAGCGCCTTTTTCGTGACCAAACAATTCACTCTCGATCAGCGACTCCGATATGGCGCCGCAATCGACCGCCACCAGCGGCTTGGCGCAGCGCTTGCTTCGGGCGTGAATGGCTTGCGACACCAATTCCTTTCCGGTGCCGGACTCACCCGTGATCAGGACCGAGAAATTGGTCCGGGCAACCCGTTCCACCTCGCGCTGGATGCCTTGAATGGCGGCGCTGTTTCCCATCGAATTCACCAGCGAATCGGCTTGGCGCGGAGGGTCCAGGATTTGCCGAACCTGGAGCTTGGCTCTTCTTTCCTCCAGGGCGTAGCGAACGGTACTCAGCACGTCCTCGTTCTTGAACGGTTTGGTCAGGTAATCCCAGGCCCCGGCCCGAACGGCGCGCACCGCGTCATGGGTGTTGCCGTTGCCGGTGACCATGATGACAGGTGTCGTTTTGTAGTCGGTCTTGATCTTTGTCAGCACCTCAAAACCATCCAGGTCGGGCAAACCGATATCCAGCAGCACCACGTCGGGCACCTCCTTGCCGATAGCGACCAGTGCTTCTTCGCCGTTCGCCGCCAACAACGGTGCAAACCCGGCCTGTCGCATGAGATTGGACAAGACCCAGCGTGCATCCTCCTGGTCGTCCACCACCAGCACCTTGGCCAGGGCCGAAGGTGCGCCAGCGATCTTGCCAACTGTCATTGCGTCTTTCCCTGTTTTTTTCTGAGCGACGGGAGCAATTGGCGGACCAGGATGTCGGCGTCAAGCAGTGCCTCAACGGAATGGGCCAAGCCCAGAAACAGCAAACCGATCTCGCCAGCGCGCAGCGTCGCGTTGACCCGATTGGCGATAAACCGATCACGCTTCCAGAGCAGCTTGCGGCTTTGCTCTTCACGCTGGTGCTGGTACTCGGGATCAGCGTGGCGCGCGGCAGCCTGATGGAATTGGTACTCCTGCAGCAGCAGCCCGGCATCTTCGGTGCCCATCAACTGGGCGCCCTGCGCCATCAATTCCAGCAGCAAGCGGTGATTCTTGCTCCCCTGTGCGGCAACGTCCTTGACAATGTCCTCTTCTCTGGCGCAAACGGGCAAGCCGTCCTGGTACAGGCGCACCGTTGCATAGGGCAACTCCAGAGACTTGATCATTTGCTGGATTCCGAACCAGACATCGTCAATCGACTTGAGATGCTCAACCCACTTGTCATGGCCAAACCGGCTGATGTAAGCCTGCTTGGTCTGCTCAAGCAGCGACCCCATATCCTGTTCGGTATGGACAATCGGGATCACAACCAGCGTTCGCATAATTCAGCTGCCAGGAAAAATGCGGGCGAGGCTGAATTTGGAATCTGGATTGACATCAAACCTCCCCCACAGAACTTTCATTCTGGAGTCATTGCAGTCTGTTACAAACTATCTGAAACCATCTTGCGTTTTCTCAAGCAAGTAACATTCTCTCCAGCCCCCAACCGGGTTGATCGAAACCCACATGCTTCCTTGACGCCTCAAAATACGCTATCGTCAGCCGACCCCAAAAACCAACTGAACCGTGCCCGATGCTTAATTTTCTTCCCCCACTGGTGGTGGGCCTGATTGCTTCCCTGCTGCTGGCGCTCAACGCGCTGTTCTGGGTCCCGATACTGCTCATTTTTGCCTTGCTGAAGCTGATCATCCCGATCAAGAAAATGCGGCTGCTGATCGACCCGCTGCTGCTGCGCATCGCTGAAGCCTGGATTGCCGGCAACAGCGGCTGGATGCGCCTGACCCAGCGCACCCGTTGGGACGTGCAAGGCATCGAAGGGCTCAACTACCGCAGCTGGTACCTGGTGAACTGCAATCACCAGTCCTGGGTCGACATTCTGGTGCTGCAACACCTGTTCAACCGGCGCATTCCGCTGCTCAAATTCTTTCTCAAGCAGCAATTGATGTGGGTACCGGTCATGGGGCTGGCCTGGTGGGCACTGGATTTTCCGTTCATGCGCCGCCATAGCGAGGAGTTTTTGAAAAAACACCCCGAGATGCGCGGCAAGGATCAAGCCACCACGCGCCAGGCCTGCGAAAAATTTGCCCTGATCCCCACCAGCGTGATGAATTTTCTGGAGGGCACGCGCTTTACCACGGCCAAGCACCAGCGGCAAAAGTCACCCTACAAGCATTTGCTCAAACCCAAGGCCGGCGGCCTGGCCTTGGCGCTGAACGCCATGGGCGACAAGTTCCAGGCGATTCTGGACGTGACCATTGTTTACCCGGACGGCGCGCCGCAATTCTGGCAATTCCTGAAGGGCAGACTGCAACGCGTGGTGGTTCGGGTGCGTGCGTTACCGGTGCCGCAACAGCTGGCGCAAGGCGATTACGCCGGCGATGCGGCGGTGCGCGAGGCCTACCAGCAATGGGTGCACCAGCTGTGGCTGGACAAGGATGCGCAGATCGAGACGCTGCTCAGCGCAAGTGCTTGAACATCTTGGCCTGGAACGACTCGGCGATGCTCAGGCGTCGCGGACCCGGTAGCAGTTCAAACGGTTCGCCGGCGCTTAAATGCCCCGCCTGCTCCAGCGCCAGATAGAAGCCGCAGTAGCCGCTTTGCGCCATCACCTTGCTGGCACCGCTGAAACCCATGACGGCATTGAACTTGTAGCAAGGCTGGCGCGGCTGCGTCACGCGCAAGGCGCAAGCAGCGAACCTGAGCACATCGCCGACCCAGACCTCCGTCTCCAGCAGGCCTTGCAGGGTCAGGTTCTCACCGAACGTGCCAAGGGGCAGCGCAGCGTCGTCGCTGCCCATCAGGCTCGCCTTGGTGCGCTGGGCACGCCAGAACGGGTAATGCTCCACCGGATAGGCGTAGACCGCTTTGTCCAGCCCGCCATGGACCGTCAAATCGGCCTGCTCGTCACCCGACAGCCCCATGGCAGAAACCTGGACCGGGCCGGTGACCGGCAGCTTGTGAATAGCGGTCAGGATGGACCGCCCCTCGATCTGGATGCGGCGCGCCGGAGCCGTCTGGACGCCAAGCAGCGTGAACACTATTTACCGCCCAGGCCCATGGCCCTGGTGATCACTTCCTTCATGATCTCGTTGGTGCCGCCGTAGATGCGCTGGACGCGGGCGTCGGCGTAGGCACGGGTGATAGCGTATTCCCACATATAACCGTAGCCGCCGAACAGTTGCACGCACTGGTCCATCACCTTGCACTGCAAGTCGCTGCACCAGTACTTGGCCATGCTGGCGGTCGCCGTGTCCAGCGTGTCGGCCAGCAGCAGCTCGGCGCATTTGTCGACAAAGACGCGCGCCACCTGGACCTCCGTTTGCAGCTCGGCCAGGGTGAAGCGCGTGTTCTGGAACGCGCCCACGCTCTGGCCGAACACCTTGCGCTCCTTCACATAGTCCACGGTCCAGTCAATGGCCGCCTGCGCCGCAGCGACGGCGCCGATGGCGATTTGCAGGCGCTCCCACGGCAACTGCTCCATCAGGCAGATGAAGCCCCGGTTCTCATGGGCCGGCCCGCCCAGCAGATTGGCGGCCGGCAAGCGCACATTGTCGAAGAACAGTTCGGAGGTGTCCTGCGCCTTGAGGCCCAGTTTTTTCAGCCGCTTGCCGACCGAGTAGCCCGGCATGCCGCGCTCCACCAGCAACAAGCTGGTGCCCTTGGCGCCGGCTTGCGGGTTGGTCTTGGCGACCACGATCACCAGGTCGGCGTGCCAGCCGTTGGTGATAAAGGTCTTGCTGCCATTGAGCAGATAGCTGCCGTCCGGCTGTTGGATGGCAGTCGCCTTGATGCCCTGCAAGTCGGAGCCGGCCGCTGGCTCGCTCATGGCAATGGCGCCAATCATGGCGCCGCTGGCCAGTTGCGGCAGGTATTTTTTCTTTTGCTCCGCGGTGCCGTAGTGCAGGATGTAGGGCGCCACGATCTCGCTGTGCAGGGAGTAGCCGATGCCGGAGAAGCCGGCCGCGCTGAGCTCCTCGATCTGCGCCATGGAATACAGCTTGTCGGCGCCGGCGCCGCCGTATTCCTCCGGCATGCTCAGGCACAGGAAGCCGTTCTCGCCGGCCTTGTTCCAGACCGCGCGGTCGACATAGCCCTGCTCTTCCCAGGCGGCATGGAAAGGGGCAATTTCCTTCTCGATGAAGCGACGAAAACTGTCGCGAAAGGCCTGGTGGTCGGCGCTAAAAAGAGTTCGCTGGATCATGCTGTCACCTGTTTGACAAGAATTAGAGTATTTATACAAAGCAATCGCTTTGCGAAAAGAATATACTGCATCCGGACCTCTCGCCGCCCACTATTTTTTTAATTCCTTCCCCCCACTGGAGTCTCCATGACCGAAGCATTTGTGTTTGATGCCATCCGCACGCCGCGCGGCAAAGGCAAGAAAGACGGCAGCCTCTATGAAGTCAAACCGATCAACCTGCTGGCCGGCGTGCTGACCGAGTTGCAGCGCCGTAACGACTTCGATACCGCCCAGGTGGACGACGTGGTGATGGGCGTGGTGTCGCCGGTCGGCGAACAAGGCTCGGTCATCGCCAAGGTGGCGGCGCTGAAAGCCGGCTGGGACTTCACCTGCTCGGGCATGCAGGTCAACCGTTTTTGCGCCTCGGGCCTGGAAGCGGTCAATCTGGCGGCGCAAAAAGTGCGCTCCGGCTGGGAAGAACTGGTGGTGGCCGGTGGCGTCGAGAGCATGAGCCGCGTGCCGATCGGCTCCGACGGCGGCGCCTGGGCGATGGACCCGGAAACCAATTCGCAGACCGCTTTCGTGCCGCAAGGCATTGGCGCCGATCTGATTGCCACGCTGGAAGGCTTTTCGCGCCAGGACGTCGACGCGTTCGCGCTGGAGAGCCAGCAACGCGCCGCCAAGGCCCGCGCCAGCGGCTATTTCTCGCACTCGCTGGTGCCCGTCACCGACTTCCTGGGCCAGGTCATTCTGGCCGAGGACGAGTTCATCAAGCCGCAAACCACGCTGGAAGGGCTGGCCTCACTGAAACCGGCTTTCGATCAAATGGGCGGCATGGGTTTCGACCAGGTGGCCCTCACGCGCTACCCGCAGGTGGAGCGCATCCAGCATGTGCACCACGCCGGCAACTCCAGCGGCATCGTCGATGGCGCCGCCGCGCTGTTGATCGGCTCGGAAGCGGCCGGCAAGACCCACGGCTTCACGCCACGGGCCCGCATTGTGGCGGCGGCACTGAGCGGCGCCGACCCCACCATCATGCTGACCGGCCCGATGCCGGCGGCGCGCAAGGCGCTGGCCAAGGCCGGTCTGACGATAGACCAGATCGACTTGTTTGAAGTCAACGAAGCCTTTGCCGCGGTGGTGATGCGTTTCATGAAAGAGATGGGCGTGTCGCACGACCGGGTCAACGTCAACGGCGGCGCCATTGCCATGGGGCATCCGCTGGGCGCCACCGGCGCCATGATCCTGAGCACCTTGATCGACGAACTGCACCGGCGCCAGTTGCGCTACGGCATGGCCACCTTGTGCGTGGGCGGCGGCATGGGCATTGCGACTATCGTGGAAAGAATCTAATGAAGACCATCCAATACCAACTTGACGACGGCATCGCCAGCATCACTTTCGACGAACCCAATTCGCCGGTCAACACCATGTGCCTGCAATGGCAGGAAGACATGTCGGAACTGGTGGCGCAGGTTCTGAAGGATCAGGACAAAATCAAGGGCATCATCCTGGCGTCGGCCAAATCGACCTTCTTCGCCGGCGCCGACCTGAAGGGTGCCATGCGTCTGAAGGTCACGGACGCCAGCGCCATCTTCGCCGAAATTGAACGCGTCAAGAAGAACTTCCGCACCCTGGAAACTCTGGGCAAACCGGTGGTCAGCTGCCTCAACGGCACGGCCCTGGGCGGCGGCTGGGAAGTGGCCCTGGTGGGGCACCACCGGATCGCCATCGACGACCGCAAGATCCAGTTCGGTCTGCCCGAGGTGACGCTGGGTCTGCTGCCCGGCGCCAGCGGCGTGACCAAGATGACGCGCCACCTGGGCTTGATGGGCGCTCAACCTTATCTGGTGGAGGGCAAGACTTTTTCGCCCTCCGAGGCCAAAGGCCTGGGACTGGTGCATGAACTGGTGGCACCGGGCGACGGCGCCGCCGCCGAGATGCGGGCCAAGGCAGTGGCCTGGATTGCCGCCAACCCGAAGGCCCAGCATCCCTGGGAAGACAAGGACTACAAGGTGCCGGGCGGCACCCCGTCCAACCCCAAGGTGGCGATGATGCTGGTGGTGGCCCCGGCCATGATCAAGAAGCAGACGCGCGGCCTCTACCCCGCCCCCGAGGCCATCATGGCCTGCATGGTGGAAGGCTTGCAGGTCGACTTGCCGACCGCCTTGCGCATCGAGAGCCGCTATCTGGCCAAGCTGATGACCGGCAGCGTGGCGCGCGCCATGATCAACACCTTCTTCTTCAATTTGAATGCCATCAAGAGCGGCCAGTCGCGGCCCGCCGGCGTGGCCCGGTTCAAGCCGGCCAAGGTCGGTCTGCTGGGCGCCGGCGCGATGGGCGCCGGCATTGCCTACGCGCAGGCCAGCAAGGGCATCGCCACGGTGCTGAAGGACGTGAGCCAGGAGAAGGCCGAGGCCGGCAAGGCCCACAGCGCCAAACTGACCCAGGCGCGGGTCGACAAAGGCCGCATGAGCGCCGACGAGCAGCAAAAGATCCTGGGCCGCATCCAGGCCACCGGCAACACGTCCGACCTGAAAGACTGCGACCTGATCATCGAAGCCGTGTTCGAGAATCGCGAACTCAAGGCCAGGGTCACTAGGGAAGCCGAGCCGATGCTGGCTGGACCTGACAAAGGGGGCGGCTTCTTTGCCTCCAACACTTCCACCCTGCCGATCAGCGGCCTGGCCAAGGCCAGCGCCGCACCGGAGAAATTCATCGGCATCCACTTCTTCAGCCCGGTCGACAAGATGAAGCTGGTGGAGATCATTCGCGGCCAGCAGACCAGCGACGAAACGGTGGCGCGGGCCTTCGACTACGTGCAAGCCATCGGCAAGATGCCGATCGTGGTGAACGACTCGCGCGGCTTCTTCACCAGCCGCGTCTTCGGCACCTTCGTCATGGAAGGCGTGGCGATGCTGGGCGAAGGCATACCGGCGCCGGCGATCGAGAACGCCGGCATCCAGTGCGGCATGCCGGTAGGCCCGCTGGCGGTGCTGGACGAAACCACTTTGAGCCTGAGCCTGCACGTGATGGAGCAGACCCGTGCCGACTACGCAGCCGAGGGCAAAAACTACGTCGCCGTCCCGGGCGAGGCACTGGTGGCCAGGATGGTGAAAGAGTACCAGCGGCCCGGCCGCGCCGGCGGCGCCGGCTTCTACGAATACCCGACCGAGAAAGGCGCCAAGAAATACCTCTGGCCGCAACTCAAACCGCTGTTTGAAAAGCCCGATGCCCGGTGGAACATCACTGACCTGAAAGACCGCCTGCTGTATCGCCAGGCGGTGGAAACGGCCCGCTGCCTGAGCGAAGGCGTGCTCACCAGCGTGCACGAGGCCAACATCGGCTCCATCTTCGGCATCGGCTTCCCGGCCTGGACCGGCGGCGCCCTGCAGTTCATCTACGGCATGGGGATAGATGCCTTCGTCAAACGCGCCGATCAACTGGCAGCCGCCTTCGGGGCCGGTTTTGCGCTGACGGACGAGGTCAAGGCAACGCTCCAGCGCTATCAACCGGTTTATTGACGAGGTTCACAGTACCGGATTCAAAGTACTTGACATAGTCAAGCAATTGCCTGACGATGTCAGGCATGAACATCAACCCGCCTGCCGCCACCAAGTCGCACATCGAGGCGGTGCGCGGCTTCAACCGTTTCTACACCCGGCGCATCGGCGTGCTGGACCCCTACCTCGGCAGCGAGCTGTCGCTGACCGAGGTGCGGGTGCTGTACGAGCTGGCGCACCGCGACCAGCCCACCGCCACCGAACTGGGCCGCGACCTGGGGCTGGACACCGGTTATTTGAGCCGCATCCTGCGTCGCTTCGAGGCCAAAAACTGGCTGGCCCGGGTACCCTCCATTGCCGACGCGCGGCAAAGCCTGCTGGCGCTGACGGCCGCCGGGCACGCGGCTTTTGCGCCCCTGCAGCAAAAATCGCGCGACGAGGCGGCGGCCCTGCTGGCACCGCTGGCCGACAGCCAGCGCCAGCAGGTGATAGCCGCCATGGAGCGGATGCAGCAGTTGCTGGAGCCGGCCCGCAGGAGCCCGACCCAGTCGATCCTGCTGCGCGACCCGCAAGCCGGCGACATGGGCTGGGTGGTGCAGCAGCACGGCGAAATCTATGCCCGCGAATACGGCTGGAACAACCAGTTCGAAGCCCTGGTGGCGGACATCGTCGCCAAGTACCTGCGCAACCACCAGCCGGCATGGGAGCACTGCTGGATGGCCGAACTGGACGGCCAGCGCGTCGGCTCGGTCTTTGTGGTGCGCAAATCCAGAACCGTGGCCCAGTTGCGCATGTTGATCCTGGCGCCGCGGGCGCGCGGGCTGGGACTGGGCGCGCGCCTGACCGACCAGTGCATCGCCTTCGCGCGCGACAAGGGCTACAAGAAAATGGTGTTGTGGACCAACAGTTGTCTGGGCGCGGCGCGCGACATTTATGCCAGGCGCGGTTTCAAGCTGGTCAAGAGCGAGCCCTACCACGGCTTCGGCCAGGACCTGGTCGGCGAGCACTGGGAACTGAAGCTTTGAAGCTGGCCCTGCTGGCCGCTGCCGCCACCGGCATCCAGGTCGGCGCCGCCATCGTGGCCTCGCGCATGGTGGTGGCCGAGGTGGCGCCGCTGACGCTGGCGATGCTGCGCTATGGCTTCGGTTTTTTGTGTCTGCTGCCGTTTGTCTTCAAACCGCTGGGCGCGGTGACGGCCGACCGGAGAACCTGGAACGCCATCGCCCAGGTGCCCCTGGCGGACCTGGCGGCGATGGCGGCCCTGGGCCTGGGCCAGTTTGCCTTGCTGATCGCCCTGCTCAACTATGGGCTGCAATCGGTAGGCGCGGCGCAGGCGGCCCTGATCTTCAGCCTGTTTCCCCTGCTGACGCTGCTGCTGTCCGGCCTGCTGGGCCGCGAGCCCATCAGCACCCGGCTGCTGCTGGGCGTGCTGCTGTCCATCGCTGGCGTGGCGCTGTCGATGACGCCCAAGCTGGCGCAGGTCGGCAGCGGCCCCTGGTGGGGTGAACTGGCGGTGTTCTCCAGCGCCTGCGTCGGCGCCGTCTGCAGCGTGTTCTACCGGCCTTACCTGCAACGCTATCCAACCCTCAATGTCAGCGCTTTTGCCATGCTGATCTCGGCGCTGGCGCTGGCTGTGCTGGCACTGCCGGAAGACTGGCCGCTGCGCGTCCTGACGCTGCGGCCGCAAGCCTGGGGCATCGTTGCGTTTATCGGCGCCTCCAGCGGCATCGGCTATTTTCTCTGGCTCTACGCGCTCAAGCATGAGTCGCCAACCCGCGTCACCATTTTTCTGGCGCTCAACCCCTTGACGGCCGCCCTGCTGGGAACCTGGCTGCTACATGAAATCTTCGATGTCTGGCTGGCCGCTGCCATCGTCTTGATTGCCGTGGGGTTATGGCTGGCCACCCGCTCGCCGGCGGACCAGGCACGGCGATAATTGGCGAATGCCTGAAAGCCTCCCTCTACCGGCGCCCGCCGCCACCGGGCAGCCGCGGCCCGCTTCGCTGACCGATCTGTTCTGGTCCTTCACCTGGCTGGCTTTACAGGGCTTTGGCGGGGTGCTGGCGATCGTGCAGCGCGAACTGGTGGAGAAGAAACAGTGGCTGACGCGCGAGCAGTTTCTGGAAGACTGGGCGGTGGCGCAGATTCTGCCCGGCCCCAACGTGGTCAACCTGTCGCTGATGATTGGCGACCGCTACTTCGGCTTGCGCGGCGCCCTGGTGGCGCTGGCCGGCATGTTGACCTTTCCTCTCCTGATCGTGCTGGCGCTGGCGGCCGTCTTCACCGGCATTTCCGATTCGCCCGGGGCGCAGGGCGCGCTGCGCGGCATGGGCGCGGTGGCGGCCGGCCTGATCACCGCCACCGGTCTGAAACTGATCAGTGCCTTGAAAACCAACGTCCTGGGCCGCGCCGTTTGCTGGGCGCTGGCCGTCCTGACGTTTATCGCGGTGGCCCTGCTGCACGTGCCTTTGATCTGGGTGCTGCTGGGCCTCGGCGGACTGGCCTGGGCCTGGGCTTATCGGCAACTGGGCCGCTCCGCGCTGGCGGGGACCAAGCCATGATGCTGGCCTTGACGGCCTCCGACTGGCTGGCGCTGTTGACCCATTTCCTGTCGCTGTCACTGCTGGCCGTGGGCGGTGCCATCACCACGGCACCCGACATGCACCGCTATCTGGTGGATGAGCAGCATTGGCTGGGCGACATCCAGTTCACTTCTTCCATCGCGCTGGCACAGGCGGCCCCCGGTCCCAACGTGTTGTTCATCGCGCTGCTGGGCTGGAATGTCGGCATCAATGCCGGCGGCGGCGTCAGCGCCGGTGCCAGTGCCTGGCCTTATGCCGCGCTGGGCACCTTGCTGGCCATGATTGGCATCCTGGTTCCCAGCACCACCCTGACCTTCGCGGCGGCGCGCTGGGGCCATCAAAACCGCGAACTGCGAGCGGTACGTGCCTTCAAGCAAGGCATGGCGCCTATCGTGATTGCGCTGCTGATTGCCACCGGCTGGATTCTGGCCGTCAGCCACGGCAGCGCGCTGAAGAACTGGCCCATGTGGCTGCTCACCGCCCTGACCACCCTGCTGATCTGGCGCACCCGGCTACACCTGCTATGGCTGTTGGCCGCCGGCGGACTGCTGGGCTGGCTGGGCTGGGTTTAGGGTAAGGAGATCATCTCGGACTCACGCAGGTATATTCAGAAACGGGCAGGACTGAGCATTTGAGCGCTCAGCCCATAAGCGGCAACGTGATCCGGCAATGGCAGGCCGCGCACCAGTGAGGCGCACGATTCACCCATGGCAGCGGATGACATGATGCCCGAGCCGCCTTGTGCCGCGACCCAGAAAAAACCGGGCACCTGAGGGTCGAAGCCGCCTACATGGCCTGCGTCGGAAACAAACGAGCGCAAACCAGCCCAAGTGCGTGTCGGCCGGCGAATCTTCAGGTTGCTCATCTCCTCAATGCGGTAGATTCCCAGAGCAATGTCCAATTCCTCTGGCTGGACATCCTGCGGGACCACGAGGTCGGCGTTGGAGGGGGAGCCCAGTAGCATGCCGGCATCGGGTTTGAAGTACCAATCGTCACCGATGTCAAACACCATCGGCCAATGGGCAGTCGCGATACCTTCGGGTGGTGCGAAGATGAACGCCGAGCGCCGACGTGGCTCCAGGCCGATGGGCTTCACACCGGCAAGTTGTGCCACCACATCGGCCCAGGCGCCGGCGGCATTGATCACTATCGGAGCCTCATAGCTGACTCCGCCGGCCTGCACCTGCCACAGGTCTCCAGATCGCTGGAGCGTGGTCACTTCGGCGTTGCACATCACTTTACCCCCAGCGCGCCGCACTCCGCGCAAGTAACCCTGATGCAGGGCATCCACATCAATGTCAACGGCGTCAGGGTCCAGCAGGGCACCCAAAACCTTTTCAGGGCGAAGCACCGGTACCAACGCACAGGTGGCGACGCTGTCGAGCAGTTGCGCGCGCGGCGTGTTGGCGCGCAGGATGTCCCAGTGCTCGGCCAGTAATGCGTCCTGTCCCTGCGTGGACACCATCATGGCCCCGCGTGGGGAGATCAGTGGATGCTCGCAAAAGCCGGCCGGTGGTGTCTCGAAAAAGGTGCGACTGGCCTTGCTCAGGGCACACACCTGGGGTGTGCCGTAGCTCTCCATGAACAATGCTGCCGAGCGCCCCGTGGCGTGATAACCTGGCTGGGATTCCCGCTCGAGCAGGATCACGCGACCATGGGGTGCAAGCCAGTAGCCAACCGATGCTGCGGCAATGCCCGCGCCAATGATAAGAAAGTCATATTTTTCAGTCATTTTCATGAACCTTCATCCGAACCAGAGCGTTGCGCGCACAAGGCTTGCTGACGTAATGAATCCAAAGTAGCCGTGGGCGTGATGGCCTGCGGGTCAATCAGGCAATGCAACAGCGCGGGCTGACCACTGGCCATGGCACGCTGCAAGGCGGGTCCAAAGGCCGCCGTGTCGGTGACGCGCTCACCATAGGCACCAAAAGCTTGGGCGTAAGCGGCAAAGTCAGGATTTTGCAACTGCGTGGCTACCACGCGTTCGGGGTAGTTGCGCTCCTGATGCATGCGAATCGTCCCGAACATGCCGTTGTCAAGCAAAATGATCAGGATGGGGAGCTTGTATTGCACGGCGGTGGCCAGTTCTTGCCCATGCATCAAGAAGTCGCCATCTCCGGCAAACACGACCACGCTGCGCTCTGGCCATAAGCGTTTTGCGGCGACGCCTGCGGGCAGGCCATAGCCCATGGATCCACTGGTGGGAGCGAGTTGGGTGGCGTAATGGCGAAATGGCCAGAAGCGATGCACCCATATCGCAAAGTTGCCCGCACCGTTGCACATGATGCTGTCTGCGGGCAAAACCTGGCGCAAATGACGCATGACCTCGGCCATCTGCAACTGGCCAGGAATGCGGATTGGCGTCGGATCGGTCCATTGCACAAAATCAGCATGGGCTTCGTTTGTCCAATCGCACCACGCCGCGTTTTTTGCCACTTGAAGTCGGGATGCGGCCAATGCAAAGGCCGCGGGAGAAGCATGAATCGGCAAATCGGCGCGGTAAACACGCCCGAGTTCATCCGGATCTGGATAGACATGCACCAAGGCTTGTTGAGGCACCGGAATATCTAACACGGTATAGCCCTGGGAGGGCACTTCAGAGAATCGGCCACCGACCAGCAAAACCAAATCGGCCTGTTTGACACGTTTGATCAATTTCGGGTTCGCTCCAAATCCAAAGTCACCGGCGTAGCAGGCATGCTCCGCTGAAAAGAGCATCTGCCGCCGGAACGAGCAAGCCACCGGCAACTGATAGTGCTCTGCAAACAAGGTGATGTGCTCCACCGCAGTGGCTGACCAACGGCTACCCCCCAGAATCATCAAGGGGCGCTGGGCGGCTTCGAGTCGCTTCTGCAACTCAAGCATGGCCGTTGTGCCAGGATCGGTTTCGATGACCTGATAGGGCAACACAGGTCGACCTGTGCAGGCTTCAGCATGGGCCAGCGCCAGTACTTCGGTCAACATGTCTTCGGGCAAAGCAATGACCACCGGACCGGGACGCCCCGAGGTAGCCACATGAAATGCTCTGGATATCAATTCGGGCAAGCGGCCCACCTCATCGATTTCGGTCACCCATTTGGCGAGATTACCAAACACCGCGCGGTAATCCAACTCCTGAAACGCTTCACGCTCGCGTGCATCACGTTCGACTTGACCGACAAACAGGATCATGGGTGTGGAGTCCTGTCGGGCGATGTGAACACCAGCCGATGCGTTTGTGGCTCCGGGCGCTCGCGTCACAAAGCAGATCCCGGGGCGACCGGTAAGTTTGCCGTGTGCCTCGGCCATCATGGCCGCCCCTCCCTCCTGGCGACAGACGGTGACTTCAATCGACGGTGCATCATAGAGCGCATCCAAAACGGCCAGGAAGCTCTCTCCAGGCACACAAAACACGTGTCCGACACCATGAATCTTGAGCTGGTCCACCAGGATTTGACCACCTGTTTGCGATGTTGCCATGTCTCTATTTCCTTGGACGAAATGTTTCTGTTTATGAATCAATGTGCTGGTGCTTTTGTGGCCATCGCAGGCGGCGTTCGACTGGCGCCGGAATCAACATCACACGACATTGATTTCCAGCAGGGGTTGGTTGGCAATAATGCGCTGCCAACCGAAGGCCGAGAGATCCAGAGTGCGGTATTCGCCATAGGTCACCAGCTCTGACAAGGCCCGGCCGACAGCGGGGGATTGCTGCATGCCGTGGCCACTAAAGCCGTTTGCAAACAACAAGTTGTCCACTTCCGGGTGCGCGCCGAGGATCAGGTTGTGATCCAAAGTGTTCATGTCGTAGTGTCCGGCCCACGCATTTTTCATGCGCACGGCCTCAAAGCCGGGAACTCGTGTTGCCAATATCGGCCACAGCACTTCGTCAAACAACGCGTGCTGCACCTCGAAGTCAAAGCATTCAGGGTCTTGGTCTTCTGGCGGCGAGATGCCGCAAATAAAGCCGCTCCCCTCAGGCCGGAAATAGGCGCCACTGGGGTCAACTACCAGCGGGCAAGGGTCAACTTTTGCGGGCGAGGTGAAATGGAAAACACAGCGTTTGCGTGACTCAACCGGCAACACGATGCCCGCGCTTTGCGCCAGTAAGTGGGCACCGGTGCCGGCAGCGTTAATGACCACAGAGCAAGCCACCGTCGAGCCGTCGGACAGACTCACCGATTGAATATGGTGACCCTGTCGGTTAATGCCCATGACTTGGGCTTGGCGGTACTGCACACCCAAGGAAAGCGCCTTGCGCCTGAAGCCTTGCAGCAATCCGTAGGCATCAAGCCAACCTTCGCCCGACAAGCCCAAGGAGCCGGCACTTAAGTCATTGGTATTCATCCAGGCGAAGCGCTGTTGCAGTTGCGCTGGCGTCAACAAGACCACATCAGCATTCAAACCGCGTTGCACGCGGTGGTTGGATTGCAGAATTTCGCGCCCGGCATTGGAGGCCAGGAACAGATAGCCGCCTTCGTGAAAGCTGACTTCAGGTGCCTCGCCATTGACCGACAGATGCTCACCAATGTGCTTGATGAACTGCGTCCCGAACTGCGACATCTGAATGTTGCCAGGGGTCGAAAACTGGTGTCGTATCGACGCCGCTGAGAGTGTGGTGGCGCATTTTTCGTAGGTGAAGTCTTGTTCCACCACCAGCACAGACCCTCTGAAGTCAGCTTGGGATGCCAAAAAGTAAGCCGCCGAGCTGCCAACAGCAGCCCCACCCACAATGACTACATCAACTTTTTTCATAAAAACAAATTAGTTGTAAAAATATCAACTTTATTTATTATAAGTAAATATAATTCCCTTTACGAAACCTTTTTTCTTAATCGAGTCATCCCATGCCCACCGCAAATGCGCTTCTTCTTTCTCTCATGCAACGTTTTGGCGTTGCCCCACCCACCTACACCGGTGGCACGCTACGGGTCGCATCACCGATTGATGGCAGCGAACTGGGCCGACTTCCGGTACACAGTCAGCAACAGGTGGAACAGATCGTCAATAGTGCGCATCAAGCGTTTTTGACATGGCGCAACATGCCGGCACCTCGGCGTGGCGAGCTCATTCGTTTGCTGGGCGAAGAGTTGCGCCTGGCCAAAAACGACTTGGGTCAGCTGGTCTCACTCGAAGCCGGAAAAATTCTCTCCGAGGGCTTGGGTGAAGTGCAGGAAATGATTGACATCTGTGATTTCGCCGTGGGGCTCTCGCGCCAACTTTATGGCTTGACGATCGCGTCAGAGCGGCCCGGCCATCGCATGATGGAAACCTGGCATCCACTGGGTGTGGTCGGTGTCATCAGTGCCTTTAACTTCCCCGTGGCAGTCTGGTCCTGGAACACCGCGCTAGCTATCGTATGTGGTGATCCGGTCGTCTGGAAACCATCCGAAAAAACTCCGCTGGCCGCCTTGGCCTGCCAAGCCCTGTTTGAACGAGCTGCAAAACGCTTTGGCGATGCGCCTGAAGGTTTGTCGCAACTGGTCATTGGTGCCCGGGAAGTGGGCGAAGCACTGGTTAATCACACCAAAGTGGCGTTGCTTTCAGCCACCGGCAGCACCCGCATGGGGCGCGACGTGGGCCCGAATGTGGCGCGGCGTTTCGGTCGCAGCCTGCTGGAACTGGGTGGCAACAACGCGGTCATCATCGCACCCACCGCGGACCTTGATTTGGCCGTGCGCGGCATCTTGTTTGCCGCCGTCGGTACCGCCGGGCAGCGCTGCACCACCACCAGACGCCTGATCGTGCACCACAGCGTACGCCAAGCCTTGACGGAACGCCTCAAAAAAGCCTATCAGGCGTTGCCCATCGGCAATCCCTTGACGCCGGGCACCTTGGTCGGGCCACTGATTGACAAGGCATCGTTTGAGGCCATGCAGGAAGCGTTGGTGAAGGCTCAAGAGGAGGGTGGCGTGGTGTTTGGTGGAGCGCGCGTTCTACAGGAGCAGTTCTCCAATGCCTATTACGTCAAGCCAGCCATTGTCGAAATGCCTATGCAAACCGAGGTTGTGCGCCACGAGACCTTCGCCCCCATTTTGTATGTCATGGGCTACGAACATTTTGAAGAGGCCGTAGCCATGCAAAACGATGTTCCGCAAGGCTTGTCGTCGGCCATTTTCAGCAATGACTTGCGTGAGGCTGAGACCTTCCTGAGCGCTAGCGGCTCAGATTGCGGTATTGCCAACGTCAACATTGGCACTTCCGGAGCCGAAATCGGCGGAGCCTTTGGCGGCGAGAAGGATACCGGGGGAGGCCGCGAGTCGGGCTCGGATGCCTGGCGCGCTTACATGCGCCGCGCGACCAACACCGTCAATTATTCAAAAGAACTCCCGCTGGCGCAGGGTGTTCAGTTTGAGGTCTAGCCCAGAGGGGGCAGGTAGCTTGTGTATGCCTAATCGCTCTCTGGCAAGGAGCATTTTTAATATTGGAGTGAGACAAATGAAATTTTCCCTGAAGAAGACCTTGATCGGTGCATCGGTGGCCGCCGCCGCTCTGCTGGCAACCTCAAACGTCTTGGCGCAAGCGGCCTACAAAATTGGCGTAGCCGGCCCAATGACCGGCGGTATCGCCGCCTACGGTGAAGAAATGCGCAAAGGCGCGCAGCAAGCTGCCGATGACATCAACGCCGCCGGCGGCATCAATGGCAAAAAAGTTGAAATCGTCATTGGTGATGATGCCTGCGAGCCCAAGCAAGCAGTTACCGTGGCTTCGCGTTTGATTGAAAAAGACAAAGTCAACGTGGTGGTAGGGCACTTTTGTTCGTCAAGCACCATTCCCGCCTCTGAAGCCTATGCCGAGGCAGATATGTTGATGATCACGCCAGCCTCTACCAACCCCAAAGTGACCGAACGTAACCTGCCCAACGTCTTGCGCACCTGTGGACGTGACGACCAGCAGGGCTTTGTAGCGGGTAACTACATCGTCGACATACTCAAGTCCAAACGCGTCGTGCTGATTCATGACAAGGACACGTATGGTCAAGGCGTGGCCAATGCCACTCAAGCCCAACTCAACAAGCGTGGTCTCAAGGAGATCATGTACGAAGGGCTGACCCGTGGTGAAAAGGATTACAACGCCTTGGTCACCAAAATCAAATCCGCCAATGCAGATTTGATTCACTTTTCTGGCCTGTCATCTGAGGCCGGTACCCTGTTGCGGCAAGTGCGCGAGCAAGGGCTCAACATCCAGGTGATGGTGACCGATGGTGCCGTTGAGGATACTTTTGCGACTGCCGCCGGCGGCAAACAGGTGCTTAAAGGTGTCTTGGTGACCTTCGGGGAAGACCCCCGTTTGATTCCTGATGGCAAGGCTGTGGTCGAAAAGATTCGCAAGGGTGGCTTCGAGCCGGCTGGCTTCACTTTGTACACCTACGCTGGCGTGCAAGTTGCGGCAGCGGCTTTGAAGGGTGCCAACTCCAGTTCTGGCGCAGCCATGGCCAAATGGATCAAGGCCAACACGGTCCCCACAATTCTGGGCAAGAAATCGTGGGATGCCAAGGGGGATCTGACTTCGGCCGCGTACGTGGTTAGCGTCTACAAGGATGACGGCACCTACGTCAGGGTTTCCAAGTAAGCCATTCTGAATCACTGATTGACTCTATCAGCACCCTGTTGTGGCCCATGGCCATGACAGGTGTTTGATCAGGAACTATTGAGGATGTAGCGGCGTCCAGTGTTTCAAAAGATATCGGGAATACACGATGGATGGACATATTTTCGGCCAGCAAGTGGTCAACGGGATGGTTCTAGGCATGATTTATGGGCTCATCGCTGTCGGTTACAGCATGGTCTACGGAGTCATCGGGATGATCAACTTTGCCCATGGCGATGTTTACATGATCTCGGCCTATATCACCGGCATTACCCTGAGCGTGTTGGCATTTTTTGGCGTGCAAGCGCTGCTGCCGGTGCTGATCATCGCGTTGCTGGTGGTGATGCTGGTCACGGGGGTCTATGGCTGGGTGATTGAGCGTGTGGCCTACCGGCCGCTGCGCGGTTCGCCGATGCTGGCACCCTTGATTTCAGCCATTGGTGTGTCGCTATTTCTGGAAGCCTACGTGCAGATTGCCCAAGGCCCCAATCCTCAAGGCATCAAGCCCTACCTGTCAGGTGCCTTTCGTTTCTGGACCGGCACTGGGGTCGACCAATTTTTTCAAATCACCTACATTCAGACGGTCATCGTGGTGGTGGCGCTGGCCAGCATGGCAGGACTGGCGTACCTGATTGGTTACACCAGTTTGGGGCGCTCTTGCCGCGCCACGCAACAAGATTCCAAAATGGCCACGCTGTTGGGCATTGACACCAACCGGATCATTTCCATGGTCTTTGTGATTGGCTCGGTATCGGCCAGCATCGCCGGTTTTCTGGTGACCCTCAATTACGGTTCATTTGATTTCTATATCGGCTTCGTCGTCGGCATCAAGGCCTTTACCGCCGCCGTTCTGGGCGGCATTGGCTCGCTCCCTGGAGCTTTGCTGGGGGGCTTGCTGCTGGGGCTGCTGGAATCGCTCTTTTCAGGCTACGTCAGTACCGACTACAAGGACGTATTTTCTTTCTCGGTACTCATCATCGTGTTGATTTTTAAACCGAGTGGTTTATTGGGTCGCCCGGCCGTGGAGAAAGTATGAACTCACGCCATCCATCCTCTCAAACTGTCTCGGCCCAGGCGTCGGCCAAATGGCGCGAGCTGCTGCGCGATGCCTTGTTCACCTTTGTCTTGGCCTGGATCGTGTTTGGCCCGATCACTGGCTTGCAGTTGAAGGGCCTTGACTTCATCGCCAACTGGCAGCGTCCGTTATGGCTGGCCGTCATCGTCACAATGGGTCGCTTGTTGTTCCTGACGGCGCTCAATACCGATTGGTTAAAAGACCGTCTACAGCGCTCGGCCATCAAGACAGCGCAGGCGGCCACCGTACAAACGGCCCAGGAGTGGAAAAAATGGGCCATCATCAGCGCTGTAGCAGCAGCGGTGGCGTTTGCCTTGCCGTTTGTATTTCTCAACAACAGCTATGTGATGAAATCTTTGCTGTTGGCCATGATCTACGTGTTGCTCGGATTGGGGCTGAACATTGTGGTCGGCTTGGCGGGCTTGCTTGATCTCGGGTTTGTGGCGTTTTACGCGGTTGGGGCCTACTTTCTGGCCTTGGGTGCACAGCATTGGGGTTTGGGCTTTTGGGGGGCCCTGGTTTTGTCGCCTCTGCTGGCGGCTGCCTTGGGCGGCTTGCTCGGTTTTACCGTGCTCAGAACCCACGGCGACTATCTGGCCATCGTCACCTTGGGGTTTGGTGAAATCATTCGCCTGGTGCTGACCAACTGGTTGGCCGTCACGGGCGGCCCGAACGGCTTGCCGGTACCGGCACCAACATTTTTCGGCCTGGAGTTTTCCCGCATTGCCAAATTTGGCGGTACCCCGTTTCACGAGTTCATGGGTTGGGAATACAACACCAACATGAAATTTCTATTCCTCTACGTGGTCTTGTTTTTGGTGCTGGCGTTGATGATTTTCTGGGTCTACCGCTTGCGCGTGATGCCCATGGGCCGCGCCTGGGAGGCGCTGCGCGAAGACGAAATTGCCTGCCGCTCGCTCGGCATCAACCCGGTGGTGGTGAAGCTCTCGGCGTTCATGATGGGCGCCATGACCGGTGGTTTGGCAGGCGTGTTTTTTGCCAGTTACCAGGGGTTTGTCAACCCGACATCATTCACTTTCTTCGAATCGGCACTGATTCTGGCGATTGTGGTGCTGGGGGGGTTGGGCTCCATTGTCGGCGTCATCGTGGCCGCTTTTGTGCTGACATTGCTGCCCGAGATGCTGCGCGAGTTTGCCGACTTTCGTATTCTGGCCTTTGGCATCTTGATGGTGCTGATGATGATTTGGCGGCCGCGCGGTTTGATTCGCACCCGTCGCCCGGTCTTCACCATCGCTGAGAGGTAAACCATGACTGCCTGCAACAAGCTGCTCACAGTACACAATTTGGGCATGCGCTTTGGTGGTATCCAAGCGTTGGCTGAGGTTGACTTCAGTATTGCGGCTGGCTCCATTTCGGCGTTGATTGGTCCCAATGGCGCCGGCAAGACCACGGTATTTAACTGCATCACGGGTTTCTATCCGCCCAGCACTGGCAGCATGCAATTAGCGCTAGAGGGCCGCTCGCAAGACCTGGGACAGCTTTTGTCCTCGCCTTTGTTTGGCGGCTCGCACCGCATTGCACGTATTGGCATTGCCCGTACTTTTCAAAACATCCGCCTGTTTCGCGAAATGACAGTGCTGGAAAATTTGCTGGTGGCCCAGCACCATCAGTTGAATCACAATCTGCTGGCCGGATTTTTTCGCACTCGTGCCTACCGCTCGGCCGAGCATGCAGCGATCGACAACGCCATTGGCTGGCTTGAAGTGGTTGGCTTGCGCGACTGCGCCAATCGTCTGGCAGGTACTTTGCCCTATGGCCACCAGCGACGACTCGAAATTGCACGGGCCATGTGCACTAAGCCTCGACTGATTTGCCTGGACGAACCCGCCGCCGGTCTGAACCCGCACGAAACCGAAGAGTTGGCGGCGCTGATTCGACAATTGCGACAAGAACACGCGGCCACGGTGCTGCTGATCGAGCATGACATGGGCTTGGTGATGGGTATTAGCGATCACATCGTGGTGTTGGATCACGGCAAAGTGATCGCCATGGGTACGGCGCAGGCGGTAGCCAGTTCACCTGCGGTGATCCTGGCGTACCTGGGTGTTGATGAGAGCCAGAATACAGAGGCCTCGGTATGACGACTCCGATTCTTCAAGTTAATAACATCGACGCCTACTATGGGCCGATTCAAGCCCTGCGAGGCGTCTCGCTCGATGTCAACGAAGGCGAAATTGTGGCCTTGATCGGGGCCAACGGAGCCGGCAAATCGACCTTGCTGATGAGCATCTTTGGTCAACCGCGCGTGCGCAGAGGCAGCATTTGCTTTGCCGGCGAAGACATTACCCAGGTTGCCTCGCACAACATCGCCAGACGCGGTTTGTCCCAAGTCCCCGAGGGCCGACATATTTTCCCGGCCATGACGGTCGAAGAAAATCTATTGATGGGAACCGTGCCAATAGGGTTGGACCATGTCGATGCCGACCGCGCGAGCATGTTTACCCTGTTTCCGCGTTTGAAAGAACGTTGCAATCAGCGCGCTGGCACGATGTCAGGTGGCGAGCAACAAATGCTGGCGATTGCGCGCGCGTTGATGGGCCGGCCGCGCATGATTTTGCTTGATGAACCTTCACTGGGCTTGGCCCCCAAGGTAATTGCCGCGGTGTTTGATGCGCTCAAACAAATTGCGGCAAGTGGCAAAACCATTTTTTTGGTTGAACAAAATGCCAACCAGGCGCTGGCTTTGGCGCAGCGCGCTTATGTGCTGGTCAACGGCGCAGTGCGCATGCAGGGTACTGGGGCAGAATTGATGGCGAATCCTGAAGTTCGTCAGGCTTACCTGGGCGGTCATTGACCGCAAACTGACTTTTATGACTACATTTGCTTGGAATAATTGATATGGCAGAACCCTCTGAAGCGATCAGCAGCGAAGCGTTGCTCGGGCAACGCATACGCGCGCAGCGCAACCATCTTGGCTGGACTCTGGAACAAGCCAGTCAGTCGACCAGCTTGGCGCGATCGACCTTGTCAAAAATCGAAAATGGTTTGATGTCGCCGACTTACGACGCGCTGATCAAATTGGCCGCTGGATTAAAAATTGACATCAGCGAATTATTTGAGCCGACCGAAAAAGTTTCAGGCGTTGGTCGACGCAGCATCACGCACAAGGGGACTGGTCAGAGTCACCACACGCCTTTCTATGACCATACCTTGCTGTGCAACGCCATGTCGAACAAAGACATGATCCCGTTCAAAACCAAGATTCTGGCGCGCTCGTTTGATGACTTTGATGATTGGAGCCGCCATACCGGCGAGGAGTTTGTCTACGTGTTGAGCGGTGAAGTCGAGCTGTTCACCGAGTTTTATGAACCCGTGCGGCTGGGTGAGGGCGACGCATGGTATATCGACAGCCGCATGGGACACCGGGTCATCAGTGTCAGCGCAGAGAACGCAGAAGTGCTGTGGGTAAGCACCACCCACCCACGAGAGACCAAAAAGATATAACTTTCACGGCTCAGGATTTCGCCAAAACCTATAACACCAAAATGCAATTCATCTCTAGAGACGAAGTGGCTCGCCTGATGCCGTACGGTCCGCTGATTCAAGCACTGGCCACCGGATTGCTCGAACCCATTGAGTCGCCACCACGCAGTTTCTTCAATCCTAACCACGATGCCAGTTCGGTGCTGATCATGCCGGCCTGGCGACCCAAGCGCATGATGGGCACAAAAATCGTGTCGATCTGGCCAGAAAACAATGCCTTGGGTAAACCCGCCGTATCTGCCATTTATGTGGTCACCTCGTGCCAAGACGGTACCACGCTGGCCGTCATTGATGGGACTGAATTGACCCTGCGCCGCACAGCAGCTACCGCTGCACTGGGGGCACGATTGTTGGCCCGACCCGATAGCAAAAAACTCGTCGTTTTGGGTACGGGGGCGCTCTCGGTGCCGATGGCACTGGCACACCACAGCGTGTTTGATTTGTCTGAAACCATTATTTGGGGCCGCCATCTCGATAAAGCCCAAGCGACGGTTGATCAGTTGGCCAAGCTCGGCATCGCAGCACGCGCCAGCACCGATCTGCAAAGCGCGCTGAGCAGCGCTGACATTGTGGTGGCGGTTACCACGGCGACAGCACCGTTCATCCGCAGCGACTGGGTCAAACCCGGTACCCACCTTGGGTTGATGGGTGCTTTCACCGCCAGCATGGCTGAAGCCGAGCCCCAACTCTTGCCCAAAGTCAGACTTTTCGCCGACTCCCGGGAGGCTGTCTTACAAAAAGGCGGTGAGGTCTTGCAAGCCCTGCGCGCGGGTTTGATTGCCGAGACCGATGTGCGCGGCGAACTCGCCGAGTTGCTTGTCTCTCCAACCCAAACCGTCGGGCGCAATTCAGCGCAGGACGTTACCGTCTTTAAATCTGTCGGTTTCGCCGCGCTCGACTTGATTGCCGCAGAGCATTTGCTGCAAGGCCTAGCCATTTCACCCCGTCTTGCGGCCTGAACCAAACGGCTCAAAGATTGAAGAAAACCATGACGACGACGACAGCCAAAACCTTGCCTTGGAAGTTGGCCCGCCGCACCATCAAGATAGGCCCCTCGGCGATCCGTGAAATTCTGAAAATTACCGAGCGTCCCGGTATCATCAGCTTTGCCGGTGGCCTACCCTCGCCCAAGACTTTCCCGGTGGCTGAATTCGAAGCCGCCTGCGCCAAGGTTTTGCACCATGATGGGCATGCGGCACTGCAATATGCCGCCAGTGAAGGCTTTGGTTCGGTGCGTGACGTGGTGGCAGCGAGGCTACCCTGGCAGGTTGATCCAGCCCAGATTTTGATCACCACCGGTTCGCACAAGTCGCAGCGTGATGCGATGCTTGAAGCACTGGCGCGCGAGATGCCTGCAGGCGATTCAGACTCGACACTCACCTGGAACACGCCCTCAGGTGGCATCTTTGTGTGGGCCTGTTTGCCCAAGGGCATGAACGCCCTGGATTTTTTACCTCATGCAGTGGCACAAGGGGTGGCCTTCGTTCCCGGTGCGCCGTTTTACGCCGAACATGCAGACTCGCGTACTCTGCGTCTGTCTTTTGTTACGCCCAGCGTGGACGAAATCTATCGTGGTGTGGTCGCCCTGGCTGCCGCCTACAAGAACTACGCCGCCGCAGAATGAACGCACGCGCTCTGGCGGCGGCTTTGTTTACGATTGTTGTGTGGGCTTCGCTGGCTCTGCTGGCCGATCGGATGAAGCTGGTGCCACCGCTGTTGAGCGCCGGCTTCGCGCTAATGGTCGGCGGCTTGGTGGGTGCCTGGCAGCGCGGCGCCTGGCGTGCCCCCTTGGGCACCTATGTATTGGGGGTGGGAGGACTGTTTGGCTATCACGCACTGGTGTTCGCCGCGTTCGGCCTGGCCCCAGCGGTAGAAGTCAATCTGCTGCAGTACCTGTGGCCCCTGCTGATCGTGTTGCTGACACCGGTATTCCTGCCCGGCCACCGACTCGGTGTTCACCACATTCTGGGTGCTGTTTTAGGCTGCGGCGGGGCCGCGTTGATTTTGGGCGGTGGGCAAGTCTCTCTGTCAAAACAATACGCGCTGGGCTATCTTTGTGCCATTGTTGCGGCCTTCGTCTGGGCCAGTTATTCCTTGGGTTGCCGCCGACTGGCGGCATTTCCCACTTCGGCGATTGCCGCCTGCTGCTTGTTGGCCGGTGCTGGATCAGTGCTGCTGCATTTGGCCTTGTTCGGCCCAGCAGCGGTTCAGGCTTTAACCGGTGCCAATGTGCTGCTGATTATCGTCATGGGCCTGGGGCCGATGGGAGTGGCCTTCCTGACCTGGGATATTGCACTCAAACACGGCGACCCCCGCGCCGTCGGCGCGCTGGCTTATCTCACGCCACTGCTATCGACGGTGTTGCTAACGCAGGTGAACGGGCACAGCTTCAGTTCACAAACCGGGTTCGCCGCCGCGGCAATTGTGTTGGGCGCCATTCTGGGCAATTTGCGCCTGTCTCTTCGGTCTTTTACTAAATTACCGCACATCAACAAAGTAGGAAAACGATTATGAAAGTTCTGGTTGTCGGCGCCACAGGTGCCGTCGGGAAAGCGGTTGTCAGCGAACTCGCCCAACGCCACGAGGTGATTCAGGCGAGCCGCAGCAGTGTCACGTATCCGGTGGACATTACCCAAGCTGCCAGCATTGGGGCGCTATTCAAAAGAACGGGAAAAATTGACGCCATCGTTGCCACTGTAGGCAGTGTGCACTTTGGTTTATTGAGCGAGATGACCGGGGAGCAGTTTCGAATTGGGATCAACAACAAGCTGATGGGCCAAGTAGAACTGGTCCTACAGGGTCAAAGCCATCTAAACGCCGGCGGCTCAATCACGCTGACCAGCGGCATCATCAGTGACGAGCCGATCCGCATGGGGGCCAATGCCTCTGCGGTGAACCGGGCCATCGAGGGTTTTGTGTGCGGCGCGGCGATTGAATTGCTACGTGGCGTGCGCATCAATGCGGTCAACGCCTCCGTGTTGGTTGAATCTCTGCGGACGTACGCGCCATTTTTCATTGGCTTCGACGCAGTGCCAGCTGCGCGCGTGGCCATGGCCTATGCACGCAGCGTTGATGGGGCAGCTACCGGCCAAATTTACCGGGTGAGATAGGAACCTTTATTGGCAGTCTAAGTGAACGGGCACAGCTTCATTTCGCAAACCCGGTTCGCCGTCGGGGCGATTCTGTCAGGCGCGGTACTGCGCACTCTGCACTCGCTTCTGTCATGGCGCCGGCGCCCTTTTGAATGACTGAATGTCTGCGCCGACGAAAACGCATTGGTCGCGGAAGAATTCGCGCGCGAGAACCTGCGTCGCCTGCGTCTTGCCGCGCCCACCATCGTGCTGCTGAACCCGATGGTCTTTCTCATGGCCGTGTTGACTGACGTGGCGGCCGACGCGCAACAGGCAGGCTGGTCCCCGGCCGTCCTTCTCTGCGAGCTTTTCGCTGGAACCGGATACTTGAAAACCGCCCTCTGCTGGAAATCAATGTGGTGTGATGCCGCACAGTTGTTCCGGGCATTGCTTCCGGTAGCCCAATGACAGCAGTGTGGGCGCGAATTCAATCAATGGGACACCCGGACTCGACCAGTGCCGGGTGCCCACGGGAGGCAGAAACATTTTCACTGTCGAGGTCCCATAAGGCCGTCGCACAATTGATGGCGTCCCTTCGCATTGCTGACACCGGCAGTTGGAAAGGCCGAAACCGGCGTGAGCGACTCCGGATATTCAAATTTTCGGTGCGGCTGGCGGTTCACGATTCAATGCCGATGTTCCAAACGTATCTTGGAGATTCAGCGCAATTCATACTTCTGGCAGAGCCAGCGTCAGGAAGGCAGCTTGAAACCAAATTCACGAAACAATTTGATGCAAGCATCTACCACCTTGGGGTCATATTTCTCCCCGCGGTAGCGTTCGATTTCCTGCAATGCCACATCAATGCCCAAGGCCGGGCGATACGGCCGATTTGAGGCGATCGCTTCTATAACGTCTGCTACCGCGATAATTTTCGATTCGAGCAGAATCTGCTCATCTTTGAGTCCCTGTGGGTAGCCAGAGCCATCTTGCCTTTCGTGATGCTGCAAGACGATGTCGGGGATCGGCCAGGGAAATTTCACGTCCTTCAGAATGTTGTACCCGGCCTTGGGGTGTGTCTGGACCAACATGAACTCAATCTCGCTGAGTCTTCCGGGTTTGGAGAGAATTTCTGCCGGGATTTGTATTTTCCCCAGGTCGTGAATGGTGGCGGCAAGCCGAATGCCTTGGACTTGCTCTTCCGGCAAACCCATTTCGCGCGCGATGGCCACGCCGAGTTGAGCCACCCGCCGTTGGTGGCCGGCAGTGTACGGGTCACGCGATTCGACGGTCGCCGCAATGGCATCAATGGTGGCTTCCAGATTCTGGCGCAAGGCTTCGGTCGACTTTTTGTGGCGTACCGCATTACGCAAACTCCACGTCAGCAGAATGACCAGCAGTGCCAGGAAGACCATGACAATCGGGGCAGCCCAAGCCAAGACGGTTTTGAGATCAATGCCCTTGGTGTCAAAAGACGCTTGAAAGAGTTGGTATTCCGTCAGCGAGATCTTGTAGTAACTCTGCCAGTTTCTGTCCAGATCGGATCCGACACGCGCGCTGTCATCGAAGAATCGCTTCAGCTCTGTAGCCAATGCAGGGCTGGACTTTGGGATGCCCCAACCCACACTGACCGATTCGTCGACGGGAAAGAGAATGGACAACCGGGTTGGATCGGCACGCACCCATTTCAGTGCGCCATCTGTCCCCAGCACCGTGAAATCGGCTTGGGCGTCGGCGACTTGGCGAACGCTGTTCTCGGTGGCGGCATGAACAACCACCACCCGGTTTTGCGCCAACTCCCCAGTGTTGAGTTTCTCCAGCCAAGTGTTGTAGGTCGTGCCATCCTGGACAGCGGCCTTCAACCCACCCAGGTCCGAGGCGGAGTGGATTTTTCCTCTCAGGGCCGAGCGCGCAACAATGACTTTGCGGACCGTGTAATACGGCACGATTTGCATCTTGGACTCGCGCCAGGGTGCGACATGCAGGTCGTTGGGAAAGACATCACAACTGCCGTTGGCTAGCAGGCGAGGTTCGTAACTTGCGTCTTCGACGGTGCGACCTTCCTCGTTGTGGAACTGCTCGTCGAAAGCCGCCAGCGGTATCACAATGGGTTTGACTTGGAGAAAACGTGCAAATGCCTCGCCATTGGCCTGATACAGCGGTGCGCTGGAGCCCGCGACACAGATTCGCAGTTCGCCACTGGCATGAATGTCCTGCAGTGAGCGGGCAGGAGCGGGAAGCGCTGCGGCAGCCAAGACGGCTACTGCCAGCCACCTCATCCAGCCACTGATGGAGCGATGTTGGTTCGGGCTGGTCCTGTGAACCGCCAGGGGCTGAATGTCAAGGTTCATTTGCAAACGAGAACCGCCCCGTGCGCCACAGCGCCAGACAAGCATCCGCCGCAGTTTGGTCGTATTTTTGCCCACGCTGTTGCTCGATTTCGTTCAATGCCTTTTCCAAGGTCAGGCTGGGCCGGAAGGGTCGATGCGACTGCATGGCTTCCACAACATCGGCGACGGCGATGATGCGCGCGCCCAACGCAATCTCGGTGCCCTTGAGTCCCTGTGGGTAGCCAGAACCATCTTGCCTTTCGTGATGCTGCAAGACGATATCGGCAATCGGCCAGGGAAATTTCACGTCCTTCAGGATGTTGTACCCGGCCTTGGGGTGTGTCCGCACCAGCATGAACTCAACGTCGCTGAGTTTTCCGGGTTTGGAGAGAATCTCTGCCGGGATTTGTATTTTCCCGAGGTCGTGAATGGTCGCGGCGAGTTGAATGCCATGGATTTGCTCTTCCGGCAAACCCATCTCAAGTGCGATGGCTGATGCCAGGTCGCTGACGCGCCTTTGATGACCGGCGGTGTAAGGATCGCGTATTTCAACCGTCGACGCGATGGCTTGAATGGATTGCTCCAGACTCTGTCGCAGGATTAGCGCATGTTGCTCGTGTTCGATGCGAGTGCGCAAGTTGATGATGCCGTAGGCCAAGTCATTTGCCAGCTCCTCAAGCAGCCTGACTTCCTCTTCATCAATGGCGATGGATTCGGCAGAATAGATGCTCAAGCCCCCGAAAATCCTGGCACCGTCGGACAGAGGCAGGGCAATATTCGAAACGAAGCCGTGTACCAGCGCGGCGTCTTTCCAGGGGGCGAATGCCGGGTCGCTGGCGATGTCATGGCAAATCTGCGTCGTTCCGTTGCGGATAGCCTTGGCCGCGGGCAACTGGCCATGATCCGTATCGGCCCAGCTGAGATTATCGGCCCAGTAACGAGTGTTATCGAGACCCGACCACGCCATGGGCGTGATGCTCTTGTCCTCATCGTCGTTGCAATAGTCGACCGTGGCCAGGAGGTGTCCGCCTTCCTCAACGATGACGCGCGTGACCTGCTGCAGCAACTCGTCCTCGCTGGCCGCCCGCACCAGCGCCAGATTGCCCGCAGATAGCGTTTTGAGTGCGCGGTTGGCGCGCAGTAGTGCGTATTCCGCACGCTTGCGCTCGGACACATCGCGCACGATCGCCTGGATGAGGACCTCCTTGCCGAAATCCACCCGGTTCAGGCTGACTTCTGCATCAAAGCGCGTTCCATCCAATCGCAGATGCTTCCAGTCGAAGAACTGGGATGTCCCATTCAGGGCAGCGCCGATTTTCTCCAACGCAATATCTTTTGACAGGCGGCCATCGGGTTGGCGCTCTGGAGAAAACTCATACGGCGTATGTCCAATAAAGGACTCCCGATCCGTGCCGTAGAGCGACAGGGCCGACGAATTGCAGTCAATGAATCGCTCATTGCGCATGATAAGAATGGCGTCCCTTGCCGATTCGAACAGTGTTCGGCGGTATGTCTCGGTTGTGCGCAGCTCTTCTTCCGCGCGCTTGCGCTCGGTAATATCCTCATAGACACCGACTACACCATAGGGCGTGTTGGCGGCATCGACGAGTGGAATTTTGGAGGTGTCGACCACAATGCGAGAACCGTCGACCTGTTGGACTGGCTCGATAATATGCAGTCGTGCCTGGTTGGCTGAAATGACGACCGCGTCGTCAGCACGATAGGCCTCAGCCTCTTCCCGGGGCCACGGAAGGTCGAAGTCGGTTTTGCCGACGATTGCATCCGGCGTGGCAATACCAACGTCCTTGGCAAAGGCGGCATTGCAGCCGAGGTAGCTGCCGTGAATATCTTTCCAGAATACGGCTTGGGGGATGGTGTTGAGAATGATCGACTGCCTTGCCTGGCTTTCGATCGCACGTTTGCGGTCGATTGCGAGATTGGTCACCATGCGGGTCATTTGCATCAGCAGATCAATGATGAGTGGGATTTTCTCCGCCTCGACAATGGGGACTTCATGCAGAGCGGCGAGATAATCGTCGACTTCAAAACCGTATGTTTCGGCTTGCTGGCGAAACCAACTCTCGTCAGGCGCTTTGGTCAGGAACTGCCCGATAAAGACGTTGGCAACAGGTTTTCCTTCGATGACGATTGGGGCCGCGCTATCAGTCAGGCCATTTCGGCAGGAATAGATGGCGTAGTTTTTCCCTTCTTTGAGTTGGGTCGCCAACTGCGTGTCACTCTCGAGGCAACGGTCGCACGTCGCAGGATGGACCCGGTGATACTGGGTACAAATGCGCTGCCAGGGGGAAGAAAACAGGACATTTGCGTTGAAATCGATGATGGCGACAGGAATATTGACGAGGTTGTAAAACGACTCGAACAATTTCTGAAAGTCAGTCCCCTTCAACACCTCCTCCAGCATCGCAGACGCTGCCGGCAGTTTTTCGTCATAGCGATACGATGCGGGCTTTCTTTCAAACACAGCAACTTTGTCATTGCCGTCCATCTGCGCCTCCTTGCTTTGTGGGGCTGAGCGACCCTCAATTCGCATCATAATCATAGACCATACCGTTGCCAGAGTAACGCACGACTGTCAGGCACTACTTGTTTGAAGCCTGAAGGATCAGCTGGATTTGTCAGCTAAGGTGGGCCTATGGTTCTCTGAATCACCGCTTCTGGCCGTGACTCGCGCCGACCGATCAGCTCGGGTGACTCTTCACTCTGCGTTACTGTCAACTGCGTGTCCGCCGCCAGCATCAGCAATGCGGTCTGGCCGCCGCCAACTGGGCGGCAGCTTTGCGGAGAACCAAGAGGCCAACTAACCAACGTGCCAAACACATCCAACATGAGCGGCGCAGCGCAAGCCAAGTTTCCGCGTGACCGCTGTCCAACATTTCACCATGCTAGAGTCCCCGCATAACTCTGATCGTTGGGGCCATGTCGATTTTTCCCGCTTCCATGCGCTGGCTGTTCCTCTTGCTGTTCGCTCTTGTGAGCCTCGCGACGAATGCCGCGCCGGCGCCGACGTCGATCCGCGTGGTCCTTGACGACAACTATCCACCGTACATCTTTCGCGATTCCAACGGACAGATACAGGGCATACTGAAAGACCTGTGGGACTTGTGGCAGCAGCGCACCGGAATAGTGGTGGACTTTCGACCCATGGATTGGGCCAAAGCCCGGGCCACCATGGAAAGCGGCCAGTCGGATGTCATCGACACCCTGTTCGAGACCGAGGAACGACGAAAGATCTATGATTTTTCCAAGCCCTACGCAACGATAGAAGTTCCGCTCTTCTTCCATCAAAGCGTCAGTGGCATCAAGGACGCGGCCTCAATCAAAGGCTTCACCGTTGGCGTCAAGGATGGCGATGCCTGTATCGACTACCTGCTGGCGCAGGGCATTGACGACCTCAAACGCTATCCAAGTTACGAGGCCGAAGTCAAGGCCGCGATCCGGCGGGAAGTGCGTGTGCTGTGTATCGACACGCCTCCGGCCGTCTACTTTTTCAACCGCGAGAGGGCGGCCGATGAGTTTCGTCATTCTCCCGCGCTTTATGTGGGCCAATTCCACTGGGCGGTGGCCAAGGGCAGGGCTGATCTGAAACAGCTGGTCGAGGACGGTTTTTCACGCATCAGCCCGAGAGAACGCGCGGCCATCGAGACCCGCTGGCTAGGTACAAAACTCGGCGGCGGCGTCTGGAACGGCGTCGGTCGCTACGGCGGCTTTGTTCTTGTCGCGGTATTTCTGATCATTGTTGCCCTGTTCGCCTGGAATTGGACACTGCGTCGGCGCGTCGCCAGGCGCACGGCGGAGTTTGAGTTGGCAAACAGCGAAATAAGGCAAGACCATCAATTGCAGGTAGCCCTGCATGAAATCTCCGAGACCTCCCACGCCGCACACGACTTGCCGGATCTGCTCAAGGCGATTCATGAAATCATTGCGAAGTTCATGCCGGCCGACAACTTCTTCGTGGCTCTCCATGATCAGGCCAAGCAAGAGATCAGTTTTCCCTATTTTGTCGACGAGCACGATCCGGTGCCATCACCGCGCAAGATCGGGCAAGGCGGGCTCACGGAGGCCGTGCTGAAAACTGGCGAGCCCTTGCTGCTGACTCAAGAGCTGATCAAATCCGGGGGCCAGACCACGCCGTCGGTTGTTGGCACGCAATCGGTTGATTGGCTGGGTGTGCCACTCAAAATCGGCCCGCGCACGATAGGCGTGCTGGCCGTGCAAAGCTATTCGGGCTTGGTGCGTTATACGGACAAGGACAAAAAACTGCTGGGCTTCGTGTCGGATCAAGTGGCCATGACGATCCAGCGCAAGCAGGCGGAAAGTGCCAGTTATGAGAGTGCCGACCAGCTTCGGCTGATTTACGACACCGCCAATGTGGCCATCTTCAATCTGGATACCAACGGTGTCATCACCCACGCCAACCGATACATGGCGGAGATGTTCGCTTGTTCGCTGGATGCGCTGATTGGCAGCGAATATGTGATGCGCCTGCCCGCCACGGAAAGAGCCGCCGCCAAGGAGAGAATGCTGGCCCTCTTCTTGGGCAATGACCCCGGCGGCATCGATCTGGAAAGACGCTACTTGCGCCATGACGGCAGCGAATTCTGGGGCCACGTAAGGGGCCGGAAAAAGTTTGACGCCGAGGGCAAGCTGATGGGCCAGGTGGCGGTCATTGTGGACATCACCGAGCGAAAACAGGCCGAGAGCCAGATCCAGAGTCTGGCCTACTCCGACCCCTTGACCGGCTTGCCCAACCGCAGGCTGCTGACGGACCGGTTGGAACACGCCATGGCCATCGCCGCCCGTCACGGCCACCACGACGCGCTGCTGTTCATTGATCTGGACGACTTCAAAACCCTCAACGACACCCTGGGCCATGACAAAGGCGATCTGCTGCTCAAGCAGATCGCGCAACGACTGACATCCTGCGTGCGCGAGGGTGACTTGGTGGCGCGGCTGGGCGGTGACGAATTCGTTGTGCTGCTGGAAGATTTGGACAGCGATGCGCAACAGGCTGCCGGCCAGGCACAGGTTGTGGCTGGAAAAATCCAGGCCACCCTGGGTCACCCCTATCAACTCGAAGGTCACGGGCACCATAGCAGCGCCAGCCTCGGCGTCACCTTGTTCGGCGGCGCACAACGGGAAAACATCGAAGAGCCCATGAAACGTGCCGAATTGGCCATGTACCAGGCCAAGGCGGCTGGACGCAACACCTTGCGCTTCTTCGTGCCCGAGATGCGCGCCGCGATCCGGATTCGGGCGGCACTGGAAGCAGATTTGCGTGAGGCAGTGACCGGTGCTCAGTTTCTTCTGTATTACCAGCCCCAGGTGGGACGCGATGCCCGCCTGTGCGGGGTAGAGGCGCTGGTGCGCTGGCCGCATCCCGAGCGTGGCCTGGTGCCCCCTTGCGAATTCATTCCGGTCGCCGAGGCCAGCGGCTTGATCCTGCCCCTGGGCCGTTGGGTGCTGAAAGCCGCCTGCCAACAGCTGGCCCTATGGACCGCGCGGCCCGGGTTGGCGCAACTGGTCATGGCAGTGAATGTCAGTGCCCGTGAGTTCAGACAGGCGGATTTTGTTGAAGAGGTGCTGAGCATCCTGGAAGCGACCGGTGTCAGGCCCGAACGTCTCAAACTCGAACTCACCGAGAGCGTTCTGGTGGACAACGTGGAAGACATCATTGTCAAGATGAGCGCGCTCAAAGCCAAGGGGGTGGGATTCTCGCTCGATGACTTTGGTACCGGCTATTCGTCCCTGAGCTACCTCAAACGCCTGCCACTGGATCAGCTCAAGATCGACCAGAGCTTTGTCAGGGACATCCTCACCGATCCCAATGACGCCGCGATTGCCAAGATGGTGGTTGCACTGGCTGACAGTTTGGGACTGGGGGTCATTGCCGAAGGAGTCGAATCCGTGGCCCAGAGAGACTTCCTGGCAAATCTGGGCTGCCACAACTACCAGGGTTTCTTGTACAGCAGACCCCTGCCGATCGATGAGTTTGAGATATTTGCAATAGGAACTTGAAGCCGATCCCTACCCCAGGCCGATCGGTGCCGGGGCCCGCGACACGATGCGGGTGAACAGTTGGTCGTAGGCCGGGTCGCGCGGGTATTTTCCGGTCAGGGGATCGCAATTGGTGGCAAAAGCGGCGTCCAGCTCTTGCCAATCGGCAGCGCTCAGCACCTTCAAGGCGGCCGGCAGGATCACCGTTTCTTCCAACCGCAGGTGTTCCAGATAAAAAGCAAGGTAGCGCTTGGCCGCTGCGGCAAAGGCGGCGCGTCTGGATTCACCCAGCAACTGCCAGGCCAGCAACAGGTGTTGCAGCTCGCGCACCGCCGCTTCGCCGCTGGCGTGCTCCTGGTCCAGCCGGGCAATCAGCGCCTGCGTCTCAGGCACCAGGCGGGCAACGCGGGGGAACAGCAGCTCCGACTCTTTCGGATGATGTTGACGTTCGGGAAACTCGTCGATATAAAACAGCATGGCGCGCAGCGCGTCGAAGTAGTTTTCAGGCTCGTTGCCAGCGCCCCGCTCCAGCATCATTTCAAGGGAGCGCAACAGCGCCGCCAGCACGGCGTGCTCGTCGCGAATGATCTGAATGCTCTGGTGCAGCATGGGGCGTCTCCGGTAAGTGGGATGGTGCGCTTCAGTGGCCGAAATCGAGTGGCAGGCCGACGTAGTTCTCGGCGATGGTGCGCGAGCCCGCCTCACTGTGGATCAGGTAGTCGAGTTCGGCTTCCTGAAACTTGGCTGTGATGGCGCCGTCGTCCGGAAAGCGGTGCATCAACTGGGTGAACCACCAGGAAAAACGCTCGCCCTTCCAGATGCGTTTCAGGCAGCGCTCCGAGTAGCTGTCTATGCCCCTCTCGCTGTGGTCCCGGTAGAACTCGATAATGGCGCTGGACAGGTATTTGACGTCCGTGGCGGCCAGGTTCAGGCCCTTGGCGCCGGTCGGCGGCACGATGTGGCCGGCGTCGCCGGCCAGAAACATGCGGCCAAAGCGCAGCGGCTCGGTGATGAAGCTGCGCAGCGGGGCAATGCTTTTTTCAATGGACGGTCCGGTGATCAATTTGTCGCGGCCCTCGCCGTCCAGGCGCAGGCTCAGTTCCTGCCAGAAGGCTTCGTCGGTCCACTCCTCCACCTTGTCGGTCAGCGGCACTTGCAGGTAGTAGCGGCTGCGCGTTTTGCTGCGCTGCGAACACAGGGCGAAGCCGCGCGGGCTGTTGACGTAGATGAGTTCGTCGTGCACCGGCGGCGTATCGGACAGCAGGCCCAGCCAGCCGAATGGGTAAACCTTCTCGAACTCGGTGATCGCGCTGCGTGGCGCACTGGCACGGCAGACGCCGTGAAAGCCGTCGCAGCCGGCGATGAAGTCGCATTCGATCTCGAACTTCTGGCCATCTTTTTCGTAGGTGACGCGCGGCTTTTTGGAATCAAAGTCATGCACGGCGACGTTGCCGGCTTCATAGACCGTGGGCAGACCGGCGGCAGCACGTGCCTCCATCAAATCCCGGGTGAGTTCGGTCTGGCCGTAGACCATCACATTTTTTCCGCCGGTGAGCCGGTTCAGGTCGATGCGGTGGCGTTGCCCCATGTAGAGCATCTCGATGCCGCCGTGCACCAGGCCTTCCTTGTGCATGCGCTGGCCGACGCCCGCTTCATCCAGCAGATCGATGCAGACCTGCTCCAGAATGCCGGCGCGGATGCGGGTCAGCACATGGTCCCCGGTCTGGCGCTCCAGGATGATGGCGGCTATGCCGGCCTTGTGCAGCAGTTGGCCCAGCAGCAGACCGGACGGGCCGGCGCCTATGATGGCAACTTGGGTTCGCATGGTGGCTCCTTTTACAAGTGGTTCTATTTGAGCGTGGCAGGCACGGTCTGCAAGGCGATCAGACGGTCGGCAAACTGTTGCCAACTGGCGTCCTTGGGCAAGCCGTCAAACACGCCGGCAGCGCTTTGCCGGGCCACCCAATCGTGTTTCTCGGCGATGGCGGCGGCCATCCAGGGCGCGAAGCCGGCCTCGCGCACGGTATTGGCGGCTTCCCGCATTTCCTCGGCGCGCCGCTTGCCGTGCTGCGCCACGCGGCTGAAAAAATAAGCGCCTTGTTTCTCCCAGTCGATGGACGGAAAAGTCTCGGCCAGCGTCGGAATCATGTGTTGCTCGACGCCGTATTTTCTGGCCGTGGTGTAGCTTTCAATGACCAGCGCTTCCAGCCCCTTGATCATCACGCTGCGGCACATCTTGATGGCGGAGGCGACGCCAATTTCGGTTGCGATGGGCTTGGCGTTCATGCCAAAGCCAATCAACTTTTCCGCTAGCGCCTGGGCTCGCGCACCACCCAGCAGCATGGGCACGCGAATGCCGTAGGGTGGTACCGAGGTCATGACGCCGGCTTCCACGTAATGGGCGCCGGCCGCGGCCACGACTTGCGCGGCCTGTTGCTTGGTGCCTGGCGAGGCCGAGTTGAGGTCCAGAAAATGGGCGCCGGGGCGAATGTGTTTTGCAGCCTGCTGCGCCACCATCAACGTGTTGGAAGCGGTGACGGCCGAGATCACAAAATCTGCTTTTTCACACAGCGCTTGCATCGATGCGCAGGCTTGCACGCCGGCCCGGGCGGCATGGGCCAGCTCAGCATCCCGCGCCGACGGGTCATCGAACTTGAGGTCCCAGGCACTGACACTGAGCACGCTGCTCTTCATCCCGGCCGTAAAGATCTTGCCGACCTCGCCGTAGCCGACCATGCCCATGTGTTCCAGTTTCATAGTGCGCTCTCCTGACAATAACGATAAATGTTTTGGGCCTCGGCTAGCGTGCCACGCCCAGCAGTTTGTCGAGCCGCTCGGGTTGCTCCTGCAGGCTGAGCGCGCTGCCCGAATAGACCAGGGTACCGCGCTCCAGCACGGCGGCGCTGTCGGAGATCGCCAGAATCGCCTGCGGGTGTTGCTCGACGATGATGGCCGACAAGCCCTCGTCGCGGGTGATGCGCCGGATGGCGCGCAGCAATTCCTGCACGATGATCGGCGCCAGGCCCTCGCACGGTTCGTCCAGCAGCAGCAGCGTAGGGTTGAGCACCAGGGCCCGGCCCAGCGCCAGCATCTGCTGCTCGCCACCCGACAATTGCGTACCCAGGTTGGTCTTGCGTTCCGCCAGTCGTGGAAAGAGCTGGTAGACACGCGCCGGTGTCCAGGGACTGGAAGCGCGACCGCTGCGTGCCGGTCGCGCCACCGCCGTCAGGTTTTCGTGCACCGTCAGCGACTTGAAAATATTGCGCTCCTGCGGCACCCAGCCAATACCCGCTGCGGCCCGCTCGTGCGACGGCATCTTGTGCAAGGCAGCGCCGCCCAGATGGATGCTGCCGGCATGCTGGCGCGTGGCACCGGCCAGCGTGTTGATGAAGGTCGTCTTGCCGGTGCCGTTGCGCCCCAGCAAAGCCAGCGTCTGGCCCTCGCCCAGCGTCAGCGACAGGTCGTGCAGCACCACGGCTTCACCATAACCAGCGCTCAAGTCCTGGACTTTCAACAGATCCGTCATTGCGCTTCGTCCCGCGTTGCGCCTGCTACTTCCATCGCATCGTTGATCTCGTCGCCATGCCCCAGGTACACCGCCTTGACGCGCGAGTCGCTGGCAATCTCATCCGGATCGCCTTCCGTCAGCACGGTGCCGTTGACCAGCACGGTCATGCGCTTGGCGAAGCTGAACACCAGGTCCATGTCGTGCTCTATCAGCAAAATCGACACCTCGGCTGGCAGTGCCGCCACCGTTTGCAGCAACTCCTCGCGCTCGCCCGCCGGCACGCCCGCCACCGGCTCGTCCAGCAGCAGCACGCGCGGCTGGCAGGCCAGCGCAATGGCGATCTCCAGCAGCCGCCGTTTGCCGTAGGCCAGGACCCGGGTTGGCTGCGCCATCTGTGCCGTCAGGTGAAACTGTTCCAGCAACTGCTCAGAGCGCTCGGTCACATCCCGGCGCGCACCCAGCGCCTGCCACCATTTGCCGCCCAGGCCTTGCTGCTGCGACACCGTCATGGCCAGCGTTTCGAGTGGCGTCAGCGAGTCGAACAACTGGTTGATCTGAAAGGTGCGCACCATGCCGCGGCGCACCCGCTGGTACGGTGCCAACCGGGTGATGTCCTGCCCTTCCAGAAAGATTTTCCCCTCGGTCGGTTGCAGCACGCCGGTCAGCAAGTTGATGAGCGTGGTCTTGCCGGCGCCGTTGGGGCCTATCAAGGCATGGCGCGCACCCTTCTGGAGATCGAGCGTGACCTTGTTGGTGGCCGTGATGCCGCCAAATTTCATCACCAGGCCTTGCGCCGACAACACGCTGTCGGTCACTGGAGTACCTTCGCCCTGCGGGCTGCGGTGCGAGCTTGCTTGGGAACGGCCCGGCGCGGCGCTCATGCCTGACTCCCGTGCGAAGGCCGCTTGAACCAGTTCCAGGGGCGTATCAGGCGCTCGCGCCCGACCAGCACCAGCAGCACCAAAAACAAGCCGATCCAGAAGGTCCAATACTGCGGCGTGATGCTGGCGACGGCATCCTGCATCAGCTTGAACACAATGGCCCCGGCGACACCGCCGTACAACCAGCCGACGCCGCCGATCACCAGGATCAGCATCACGTCGGCGGAGCGGTGAAACTCGAACACGTCCAGTGACGCAAAGCCGGTAGTCTGTGCCAGCAAGGCGCCGGCGGCGCCGGCCAGGGCCGCCGCCACGGTGTAGACCACGGCCAGACGACGTCCCACCGGAATGCCGATGGCCATGGCGCGCAGCCGGTTGTCGCGTATCGCCTTGAGCGTGGCGCCAAACGGCGAGTTGACAAAACGCCGCGCCAGCACAAACACCAGCAGCAGCACGCTGAGCGAATACCAGGCCGCCGTGCGTCCGCTCAAATCGAATTCAAAGCGGCCCAGCAGCGGTCCCATCACCACGCCTTGCAAACCGTCGGCGCCGCCGGTCAGCCAGTCCAGTTTGTTGGCCAGCTCCATCAGAATCAGACCGACACCCAGCGTCACCATCAGCCGCGTCAGATCGGTGCCGCGCAGAATGGTGGCACTGCACAGGGCGCCCAGCAGACCGGCCGCCGCCACGCCAACCGCCAGACCCAGCAGCGGATCAGGCAGCACCAGCTTGGCAAACAACGCCGCCGCATAAGCGCCCATGCCAAAGAAGGCGGCGTGCCCCAGCGAGACGATGCCGGTGTAGCCCAGAATCAGGTCCAGCGACAGCGCGAACAGAGCGACGATGGCAATCTCGTTGATGATCAGCGCATGGCTGGACAACAGCAGCGGCGAGGCCAGCGCCAGCAGGCACAGCGGAACCTCCCAGAGCTTCCAGCGACCACTCCTGAGCAGTTGGTTTTGCGCTTTCGTCATCACTTGCCTCCCTGGCGCACGAACAGGCCTTGCGGGCGCCAGACCAGGATCACGATCATCAGGCTGTAGACGATGAAGCCACCCATCTTGGGGATGTAGTACTTGCCCGCCACATCGGCAATGCCCAGCAGCAGTGCCGCCAGCAGCGGCCCGGTGATGCTGGAGGTGCCGCCCACCGCCACCACGATCAGGAAGTAAATCATGTATTTCAGCGGAAAACTGGGGTCCAGCCCCAGCACCTCGGCGCCCAGCGCACCGCCCAGCCCGGCCAGCCCCGAGCCGACCGCGAAAGTGCCCAGGAACACCCAGTTGACATTGATGCCCATCCCGGCCGCCACGCGTTGATCGTCGACCGAGGCACGCAGGCGGCAACCGAAACGGGTCTTTGCCAGCACGTACTGCAAGCCCAGCGTGAGCGCGGCGCAGACCGCGATGATGAACAGGCGGTAATGGCCCATGCCCAGCATCCAGGCGCCCTGCCCCAGTTCGGTCCGGCCTTTCAGCCATTCGGGCAGTTGAATGATTTGCTGGCTGGAGCCAATGAAATAGTCGGCGCTGGCCACCGCCATGAAGGTCAGGCCGATGGAAAACAGCACCTGGTCCAGGTGCGGCTTGTGGTACAGCGGACGGTACAGCGTGCGCTCCAGCACACCGCCCAGCAGCGCCGAGCCAAGAAAAGCCAGCGGCAGGCACAGCAGAAAAGGCACGCCAAATTTCTGCATCAGCAGCACCGTGATGTAGCCGCCCACCATGGCAAAGGCGCCGTGCGCCAGGTTGATGAAATTCATCAAGCCCATGGTCACGGCCAGGCCAACCGCCAGAATGAACAGCAGCATGCCGTAGGCGATACCGTCAAAGAGGATGGTCAGCATGGTTCTGAAATGGGTGCCACAAATTTACCGCTGGGCGTAGTGATTGTGCAATGCGACCGGGCTTTGGGGTGAAAAGCGCGGCCACAGTGGTGGTTCAAACATGACAAGCAGGGCGTGTGCTTTCACCCCAAAACCGCACGCGCATTGCGCAGTCGCTGCGCCCCGCGTTCACAGACGGCTACTTTGTCTTGCCCGGATCCTTGACGTCCTTGATAACGTCGAATTCCACGTTGTAGAGCTGACCGTTTTGCTTCTCGACCTTGCGCAGGTAGATGTTGTGCACCACGTCACGGGTTTGCGCATCGATGAACATGGGGCCGCGCGGGCTCTCGAAAATCTGCCCCTTCATGGCCGCCAGCAAGGCATCGCCGCCGCCCTGCCCCTTGGTCGCCCGCAGCGCCTCGTAAATCACGCGCATGCCGTCGTAGCCGCCGACCGCCATGAAGTTGGGGCGCATGCCTTTGTTGGCCTTGCCGAAGGCCTCGACAAACTTCTTGTTCAAGGCCGACGGGTGCGCCGCCGAGTAGTGGTGCGAGGTGACCACGCCCAGGGCGCCATCGCCCATGTCGTTGAGCTGGTCGTCGTCGGTCACGTCGCCGGTGCCTATGAGCTTGATGCCGGCCTTGTCCATGCCGCGCTCCAGGAACTGCTTCATGACGGCGGCGCCGGCGCCCGAGGGCACGAAGACGAACAAGGCGTCCGGTTTCAGATCGCGCACCTTCTGCAGGAAGGGGGCGAAATCGGGGTTGCGCATGGGCACCCGCAGCGACTCCGGCACCTGGCCACCGTTGAAGATGAATCGCTCCTTGAAGTATTTTTCGGCGTCGATGCCGGGGCCGTAGTCGCTGACCAGGGTCACCACTTTCTTGATGCCGTTTTTGGGCGCCCAGTCGCCCATGGCGACGGCCGCCTGCGCCAGCGTGAAGCTGGTGCGCACCACGTAGGGTGAGGCCTGCGTGATGCTGCTGGTGGCGGCCGCCATCACCACCATGGGGGTTTTGGACTGGGTCGCAATCGGTGCCGTGGCGAAGGCCGAGGGCGTGATGCCGAAGCCGGCCAGCACGTTCACCTTGTCCTTCACCACCAGCTCTTGCGCCAGCCGTTTGGTCACGTCCGGGATGCTGGTGTCGTCCTTGACGATGAGCTCGATCTTCTTGCCGGCGACAGTGTCGCCGTTCTGCGCCATGTAGAGCCGGGCTGCCGCTTCGATCTGGCGTCCGGTGGTGGCTTGCTGCCCGGTCATGGGCAGAATCAGGCCGATCTTGAACTTGTTGTCCTGAGCCATGGAACTGGCAGCGGCCAGCGCCGCGAGCGTCAGCGCGGTGGCTTGAAGGAACCGTCTCTTTTGCATGTTATGTCTCCTCGGGAATGATCGAATTCGAAAGCGTGCGCTACTGTGACGGCAAAATCAGCCTGCTGCAATAGCGATTTCCGACTGTTTGTTATAACGATTTGAAATAGCTGAAATCAGCGGATTTGCGCCGGACTTGTCATACCATTTCGCGGGTACGTCAACCAAACATCGGAGATCGCCATGTCCCAGCCCGCCGCCAAACTGCCCGCCCACTACGACCATGTAGGCAGCTTTTTGCGTCCCCAATACCTGCTGGAAGCGCGTGCGCAAAAAGCCGGCGGCAGTATCAGCCCGGAGCAATTGCGCCGGGTGGAAGACCAGGCCATCAGCGAGATCGTCAAGTTTCAGGAAGACGTGGGCTTGAAGAGCATCACCGACGGCGAGTTCCGCCGCACCTACTTTCACATCGACTTTCTGGAGCAGATGGGCGGCGTCAAGACCGACATCCCGGTGACCATCCAAAGGCCCGACGGGACGCAGGAACTGGCGCCGCCGGTGATGCGCGTGATCGACAAGGTGCGCCACGTCAAAGACATCCAGTTGGCTGATTTTCAGTACCTCAAGAGCCAGGTCAGCAGCGGCAACACGCCCAAGGTCACCATCCCCTCGCCCACCATGCTGCACTTTCGCGGCGGGCGCGCGGGCATCAGCCAGCAGCATTACCCGGAGCTGGACCCCGATTTTTACCAGGACGTGGCCAACGCCTACGGCGACGAGTTGCGCAGCCTGGCCGCCGCCGGTTGCAGCTATGTGCAGATGGACGACACCAACCTGGCCTACCTGTGTGACGAGAAGATGCGCGAGGCGGCGCGCCAGCGCGGCGACGACCCCAACGAGTTGCCGCACCGCTACGCCAAATTCATCAACCTGGTGGTGGCGCAAAAACCGCCCGGCATGCTGCTGGCGATGCACTTGTGCCGCGGCAATTTCAAAAGCACGCACGCCGCCAGTGGCAACTACGAGCCGGTGGCCGAAGCGCTGCTCAAGGAGATGAACCTGGACGCCTACTTCATGGAGTACGACGACGTGCGCAGCGGCGACTTCAAACCGCTGCGCTACCTGCCCAAAGGCAAGACCGTGGTGCTGGGCCTGGTCACCACAAAGTTCGGTGCGCTGGAAAGCAAGGACGACTTGAAGTCCCGCATCGACCAGGCCGCGCGCTACGCACCGCTGGAGCAGTTGGCGCTGTCACCGCAGTGCGGCTTTAGCAGCACGGTGCACGGCAACGACATTGCGGTGGAGGCGCAACGCGCCAAGCTGCGACTGGTGGTGGAGACGGCGCGCGAGGTCTGGGGCGATCACTGATCTGGGTCTGCCCTCACCGGGGCTGTAGCGCGCAAACGGGGGACTGGGGCGGATCGCCATCCCAAAAAAGCATACCTGCTAGAGGTCCATCCACATTGCGCTTGGCTGGGGCGATCGTCAGAATCCCGGTCATTGGCGATGCTTCAATCGGGTCGACAAACGGCAGGGAGTTGCGGTTGGGGCAAGCACCGAATTTTCAAACCTCAGACGAAAGCAGAAACCATGAAGAAACCCATTCTCGGCATCTTGTTGCTGTCCATCAGCAGCCTGTTTTGCGCACCCCATGCGCTGGCGCAAGCCTGGCCCGCCAAACCGATTCATATCGTGGTGCCCTATGCGGCAGGGGGTGCCGTGGACACCATCGCCCGCATCACCGGGCAAGGTCTGTCGCAGCGTCTGGGCCAGCCGGTCATCGTCGACAACAAACCGGGCGCCAGCGCCAACATCGGCATGGACGCGGTTGCCAAGGCGGCACCGGACGGCTACACCCTGCTGATGACGGCCAATGCGCTGGCCACCAACGGCAGCCTGTTTTCAAATCTGACATTCGACCCGCAACGCGACTTTGCCGCGGTCGGCCAGATTGGGCATGCGGCACTGGTGATCGTGGTGCCCGCCTCGTCCAAAGCCCAGACCTTCAAGGACCTGCTGGCGCAGGCCAGGGCTGAGCCCGGCAAACTCACTTATGCCAGCGCCGGCAACGGCAGCTCCGGTCACCTGGCGGGTGAAGCACTGAAGCAGGCCGCGCACATCGACGTATTGCATGTGCCCTACAAAGGCGGAGCGCCGGCGTTGACCGATCTGCTCGGCGAGAGGATTTCGTTCATGCCGCTCAACGCGGTCGAGGTGATAGCCCACATCCGCTCGCACAAGCTGCGTGCCCTGGCCGTGACCGGCACCAAACGGATGAGTCTGCTGCCCGACGTGCCGACCGTCTCCGAGATGGGCCTGCCCGACTTCGAGGTCTCGGTCTGGTGGGGATTGGTGCTGCCAGCGGCGACGCCCCCGAGAGTCGTGACCCGGCTGAACGCCGAGTTGCAGAAAGTCCTGGCGGAGCCGGCGCTGCAGACGCGCATGGCTGAATTGGGGGTGGAGATCAAGGCCGGCAGTGCGGCGCAGTTTTCCGAATTCATTCGTGCCGAGACCACACGCTGGAGCCACGTCGTCAAGGCCGGCAATATCAAGCCCGATTGAGTGGGTTGGTAGAGACGATGGCGAGCGGATAGTTGGTTTTGACAACGAGCGCGGCAAAGATGCGCCCTGGTCGGTTATTCAGCCTTGATGAGGCTCGCGCCATCCACCTTTGATGCCGTTTTGTCGAACGTCCATAGTGGACTTTCTCCGGCAGCATGCGCCAACGCGATATGAATGCAGTCCGCAAAGACAGCTTTGTTTTGCCGGAATAGCTCTAGTGCAACTTCTGCCGATGCCTCCGATTCGAACACAAGCTCCCTTGCGGCAAGAAGGCTTGCTATGGCAAGGATGATCTGATCTTTGGGGAACTCATAGTTGGAGCGCAAGACCCATTCAAGCTCTAAGAGGACAGTGATAGGAATGAATAGCGACTCGCCCCGCGTCAATACGCCCTTCACCAATTCCTTGGCTTTGAAGCCTTGACGCACATCGTCCTGGATCAGGTAGCGTACAAGTACGTTGGTATCAAGTGCAGCCATGTCAGTTGGCCTTCACCGCCACGGACTCATGTCTTCGACGCGAACCCTCTTCCCCTTGGGGGCCTTTAGCGTTCCTGCCAAGTCAAGTATCGACTTGGTCTTGGCCCGCACGATTGCAGTGCCATCGGGCATAACGCTCCAAGTCAACTTGGTTCCCGCCTCAGCGTGCATGGAATCACGGACGGGCTGCGGCACGGTGGTTTGACCTTTAACAGTGATGGTGGATTCAGACATCTCAATTCCCTTACTATATTGAATTTTGTAATGGTACGACATTGGTGGCAATCTGTCGTCTGTATGGTCATTGAAATCATCGCTACATTGCCGACCCATATCGTGCAGCGGCGAAGGTCCGGTATCGGACATCGAGGCGCCGTCTCTACGCCGGCTTGACGATCCTCTCCAGCGTCTGGCGTATCAGCGTCAGCGTGGTCTGCTGCGTCAAAGTGGTGGGGCGCAGCGAACTGGTGGCCAGCGAAACCTTGGTGCGCAGCGCCGGCTGGTGGATGGCGCGGATCGAATACGAAGCCGGCCGGACCGAGTTGGCGACCGCGTTGCGCGACAGAATGGCGCTGCCGGCGCCGTCTGCCACCAGGTCCAGAATGGCCGATACGCCGTCGATTTCCAGCGCGATATTCAGGCGACAACCGATGTTGGCCATCTCCGACTCCACATGCATGCGAATGGCGTTGGGCCGGCTCGGAATCACCAGCGGCAATTGCGCCACCGCTTTCAGTGAAATAGGCCCCGGCGCCGGGTCTTTCTGCAGGCCAGGCGAGCGGGCCTGCACCAGCAGCAGTTCCTCTTCCGGCAAGGGTGAGGTTTCCACTTCCGGGCTGGGTTGGGCGTTGTACAGCACCGCGATGTCCAGCCGCCCGTTCACCAGCGACTCTTGCAAGGCCACGGACAGGCCTTCGCTGATGGAAATCGTGGCATCGGGCATCTGCTGACGAAAGGCCCGTGTCAACGGCACCGTCAGCACGCGCGCCACGCTGCTGGGCAAGCCGACCGCAACGCGACCGGCCAGCGAGCCACGCACGCGGCCTAGTTCCTCCCGGGCGCGTTCGACCTGATGCAGAATGCCGTGGCCGTGCGCCAGCAGCAGTTTGCCGGCTTCGGTCGGCACGGCGCCGCGCCCGTTGCGCGTCAACAGGTTTTGCCGCAGCTCCACTTCCAGCAGACGCACCTGCCGGCTGAGCGCCGGTTGGGCCACGTCCAGCGCAATGGCAGCCCGGGTAAAGCTGCCCAGCTCGGCGACGCGCACGAAGTATTCCAGTTGTTTGAGGTCCATGCTTCTCGGGGTATATCTTCCGACTCATTATGCCGAATTGCGATACCTGATAGAAACCGCCGCACCTTGGCGCAGCAGCTGGCCGGGGCCAGAATCGCTGCCATGTTGATTCACGCCCGCTGTCTGCCATGACCACCGAGATCAAAGGCATTTCCTCCATGGCCACGCGCCTGGTGCTGGCCGAACTGGTGGCTGCGTTCCAGCAGCGCTGGGGCCGGCGCGTCGCCATCGAGTCGGTGGGCGGTGTCGATGCCGCCAGACGCGTGCAGGCCGGCGAGGCTTTTGACGTCGTCATCCTGGCGTCCGACGCCATCGACAAGCTGATCGCTTCAGGTCACCTGCTGGCAGACTCCAAGGTGGACCTGGTCCGCTCCGGCGTGGCCGTCGCGGTGTGCGCCGGTGCGCTCAAGCCCGACATCTCGACCGAAGACGCCGTGCGCAGTGCCGTGCTGGCGGCGCGCAGCATCAGCTATTCCAGCGGGCCTAGCGGCGTGTCATTGGCCAGACTGTTCGAGCGCTGGGGCATTGCCGAGGACATCCAGGGCCGCATCGTGACGCCGCCGCCCGGCATCCCGGTGGGTACGCTGGTGGCCAGCGGCGAGGTCGAACTGGGCTTTCAGCAACTCAGCGAACTGATGCACCTGGAGGGCATCACCCTGCTAGGCCCGCTGCCACCCGCCATCCAGATCGTCACCACCTTCTCGGCCGGCCTGTGCAGCGGCAGCCAACACGGCGAGGCGGTGCGCGCGCTGCTGGACTCCATGAACTCGCCCGAGGCTGCCGCCGCCAAGCGCCGCCAAGGCATGGAGCCGGCCTGACATGACGCTCCCCCCCGTTGCTTGCCCACTTCGTGTGGCCGCATACCCCCTCAAGGGGGCAACGCCAGTGGCCCGGCAAAGCCGGTTCCACGGCGTTCCGTGCCGGAGCCGTCGCGCGTTGTTGCGTATTGAAATTTTGATTTCCAGGAGAGCCTTATGAAGAAACCCATGGTCATCGATTGCCACGGTCACTACACCACGGCGCCGAAAGCGCTGGAGAACTGGCGCAACCGGCAGATCGCCGGCATCAAGGATGCATCCGTTAGCCCCAAGGCATCGGAGCTGGTGATCAGCGACGACGAGTTGATCGAGACCATAGAGACCAACCAGTTGCGCCTGATGAAAGAGCGCGGCTCGGACCTGACCCTGTTCAGCCCGCGCGCCAGCTTCATGGCGCACCACATCGGCGACTTCAATGTCTCAAGCACCTGGGCCGCCATCTGCAACGAACTCTGTTACCGCGTGAGCCAGCTGTTTCCGGACAACTTCGTCCCGGTCGCCATGCTGCCGCAAAGCCCCGGCGTGGACCCGGCCAGCTGCATCCCAGAGCTGGAGAAGTGCGTCAGGGAATATGGCAATGTCGGCATCAACCTGAACCCGGACCCCAGCGGCGGCCACTGGACATCGCCGCCTCTGAGCGACAAACACTGGTACCCGATCTACGAGAAGATGGTGGAGTACGACATCCCGGCCATGATCCACGTCAGCACCAGTTGCAACGCCTGCTTCCACACCACCGGCGCCCACTACCTGAACGCCGACACCACCGCCTTCATGCAGTGCCTGACCAGCGATCTGTTCAAGGAATTCCCGACCTTGAGGTTCCTGATTCCGCACGGCGGCGGCGCGGTGCCGTATCACTGGGGTCGCTTCCGCGGTCTGGCGCAAGAACTGAAGAAGCCGCTGCTGCAGGATCATCTGCTGAACAACATCTTCTTCGACACCTGCGTCTACCACCAGAGCGGCATCGACCTGCTGAACACCGTGATTCCGGTGAAAAACGTGCTGTTTGCCAGCGAGATGATAGGCGCCGTGCGCGGCATAGACCCCGAGACCGGCCACTATTTTGATGACACCAAACGCTACATCGAAGCGTCCAAAATCCTGAGCGATGCGGACCGTTTCCAGATTTATGAAGGCAATGCGCGGCGCGTGTTCCCGCGGCTGGATGCGCTGCTAACCGCCAAGAGCCAATAAGAAATATTTGGGGTCGGGTTCGTGAGCGCAGCGAATCAGACCTGACCCCAATTATTTCGTGCAACAAAAGAAGAGGATCACCATGAACAACCTGGGCATCGTCAAACGCAACATCGCCCGCGCCGACCAGGCAGCGGTGGACAAGCTCTCGCGCTTCGGCGTCGCCACCATCCACGAGGCGATGGGCCGCGTCGGCCTCATGAAGCCCTATATGCGCCCGATCTACAACAGCGCGCAGCTCTGCGGCACGGCCGTCACGGTGCTGCTGCAGCCCGGTGACAACTGGATGATGCACGTGGCGGCCGAGCAAATCCGGCCCGGCGACGTGGTGGTGGCGGCCTGCACCAGCGACAACCAGGACGGCTTTTTTGGCGACCTGCTGGCCACTTCGTTCCAGGCACGCGGCGCCGTGGGCCTGGTGATCGACGGCGGCGTGCGCGACGTGAAAGACCTGACCGCCATGAATTTCCCGGTCTTCAGCAAAGCCATCCACGCCAAGGGCACCATCAAGGCCACGCTGGGCTCGGTCAACATCCCGGTGGTGTGTGCCGGTGCCAGCGTCAACCCCGGCGACGTGGTGATTGCCGACATCGACGGCGTGGTGGTGGTGCCGGCCGCCATTGCCATGCAGGTGGCCGACGCCGCCGAAGCGCGTGAAGCCAATGAAGGCGCCAAGCGTGCCATCTTTGCTTCCGGCGTTTTGGGTTTGGATTATTACAAGATGCGTGAGGGGCTTGAGAAGGCCGGGCTGCGCTATGTGGACTGAGCGCCTGGGCGGCAGCGCTGAGCGCCTGGGCGGCAAAGCGTTCTGCTCCGTGTCCCCCGCCCGCTGCGCGGGCTCCTCCTTTACCTGCGCAGAACGCTTTGCCGCTCAGGCTTGTGGCACTTGAACAAATAGGCCAATAGCACCCGCAAATATTGCGTGAGAAGCTATTTAATTCATAGCAATATCAGGAAATGCATGGAATTCACTAAAACCCCTGGCTGGCTGGACTGGTACGCCGGCCCCAGCAAGCCCCGCTTCAAGTTGCCCGCCGGCAGCGTCGACGCGCACTGCCATGTGTTCGGCCCCGGCGCGCAATTTCCCTACGCCCCGGAGCGCAAATACACGCCTTGCGATGCGTCCAAGGAGCAATTGTTCGCCTTGCGCGACCATCTGGGGTTCGAGAAAAACGTGATCGTGCAGGCCACCTGCCACGGCACCGACAACCGCGCACTGGTCGATGCCTTGAAAGCCTCCAACAACCAGGCGCGCGGTGTCGCCACCGTCAGCCGCGACGTGAGCGACGCCCAGTTGCAGGAGATGCACAACGCCGGTGTGCGCGGCACGCGCTTCAACTTCGTCAGGCGGCTGGCCGACTTCACGCCGCGCGAGGTGTTGCTGGAGATTGCCCAGCGCATCGCGCCGCTGGGCTGGCATGTGGTGGTGTACTTCGAGGCGCAGGACCTGCCCCAGCTGTATGACTTCTTCACCGCGCTGCCGACCACCGTGGTGGTGGACCACATGGGCCGTCCCGACGTGAGCAAGCCGGTCATTGGGCCCGAGTTCGAGTTGTTCGTGAAGCTGATGCGCGAGCACGGCAATATCTGGAGCAAGGTGAGTTGTCCTGAACGCCTGAGCGTCAGCGGCCCGCCTGCATTGAACGGCGAGCAAAATGCTTACCGCGACGTGGTGCCGTTTGCCCGGCGCCTGGTGGAGACTTTTCCGGATCGCGTGCTGTGGGGCACCGACTGGCCGCACCCGAACCTGAAGGATCACATGCCCGACGATGGCCTGCTGGTGGACTACATTCCCCATATCGCCACCACACCGGAGTTACAGCACAAGCTGCTGGTCGACAACCCGACCCGTTTGTATTGGCCGGAGAAAAAAATATGAACCCACGACGCGGTCATTGCGGGCCTGACCCGCAATCCATGGATGCCAGATCAAGCCTGCCCCGGACTCCGATCCGGGGTCCGGCATGACAACAGGCCTTGGAGGAAAATTTCATGTCACTCGATAAACCCTACCTTGACATCCCCGGCACCACCATTTTCGATGCCGAGCAAAGCCGCAAAGGCTACCACCTGAACCAGTTTTGCATGTCGCTCATGAAGGCCGCCAACCGCGAGCGTTTCAAGGCGGACGAGCGCGCCTACCTGGACGAATGGCCCATGACCGAGGCGCAGAAGCAGGCGGTGCTGGCGCGCGATCTGAATCGCTGCATTGCCCTGGGCGGCAATATCTACTTTCTGGCCAAGATCGGTGCCACCGACGGCAAGAGCTTCCAGCAAATGGCAGGCAGCATGACCGGCTTGAGCGAAGCACAGTACCGCGACATGATGATCGCTGGCGGCCGCTCCATAGCCGGCAACCGCTTTGTCGGCGAAGATGGCGACGCGCAAGCGCAGCACCAGCCGCAAGGCCAACCCCATCGACCAGCGAGCGCATGAATATGGCCAAGATTACCGCCAGTGTCTACACCTCCCACGTGCCGGCCATCGGTGCGGCACTGGACCTGGGCAAGAGCCAGGAGCCGTATTGGCAGCCCGTATTCAAGGGCTACGACTTCTCAAAGCGATGGCTGAAGGACAGCAAGCCCGACGTCATCTTTCTGGTCTACAACGACCACGCCACGGCCTTCAGCCTGGACCTGATCCCGACCTTCGCCATCGGCACCGCGGCGTCCTACCAACCGGCCGACGAGGGCTGGGGTCCGCGCCCGGTGCCGGTGGTGCAAGGCCACCCCGAGTTGGCCGCGCACATTGCGCAGTCGGTGATTCAGCAGGACTTTGACTTAACAATAGTCAACAAGATGGACGTGGACCACGGCTTGACCGTGCCGCTGTCCTTGATGTGCGGCCAGCCCCAGGCCTGGCCCTGCCCGGTGATTCCGTTCGCCGTCAACGTGGTGCAGTACCCGGTGCCCTCGGGTCGGCGCTGCTTCGAGCTGGGCAAGGCGATCCGCCGCGCTGTGGAGTCGTATGACCAGCCGCTCAACGTCCAGATCTGGGGCACCGGCGGCATGAGCCATCAATTGCAGGGGCCGCGTGCCGGCCTGATCAACCAGGCGTTCGACAACGCCTTCCTGGACCGTTTGATTGCCGACCCCGAAGGCCAGGCCAGCATGCCGCATATCGACTATGTGCGCGAAGCCGGCTCCGAGGGCATCGAGCTGGTGATGTGGCTGATCGCGCGCGGCGCCATGGCCGACGTGGCCGGCGGCGCCAAGCCCAAGGTCGTGCACCGCTTCTACCATGTACCGGCCAGCAACACTGCCGTTGGTCACCTGATTTTGGAGAACTCCCATGACAATTAGAGTCGCCCTCGCCGGCGCCGGCGCCTTCGGCATCAAGCACCTGGACGGCATCAAGAACATTGACGGCGTCGAAGTCGTTTCGCTGATCAGCCGCGATCTGGAAAAGACCAAAGAAGTAGCGGCCCAATATGGCATTGGCCACGTCGGCACCGAGCTGGGCGACAGCCTGGCCTTGAAAGAAGTGGACGCCGTCATCCTGTGCACGCCGACGCAAATGCATGCCCGGCAAGCGATCGCTTGCCTGCAAGCCGGCAAGCATGTGCAAGTGGAAATTCCGCTGGCCGACAGCTTGCGGGGTGCGCTGGAAGTGGCCGCCACACAGGAGCAGACCGGCCTGGTGGCCATGTGCGGCCACACCCGGCGCTTCAATCCCAGCCACCAGTACGTCAGGCAGCAGATTGCAGCGGGCAAGTTCAACATCCAGCAGATGGATGTGCAGACTTTCTTCTTCCGTCGCTCCAACATGAACGCCCTGGGCCAGCCGCGCTCATGGACCGACCATCTGCTGTGGCACCACGCCGCGCACACGGTGGATTTGTTCGCCTACCAGTGCGGCAGCCCGATCGTCAAAGCCAACGCCGTCCAGGGCCCGATCCACCCGACGCTGGGCATTGCGATGGACATGAGCATCCAGCTCAAGGCCGCCAACGGCGCCATCTGCACGCTCTCGCTGAGCTTCAACAACGACGGCCCGCTGGGCACTTTCTTCCGCTACATCGGCGACAGCGCCACCTACATCGCGCGCTACGACGACCTGTTCAACGGCAAGGAAGAAAAAATCGACGTCAGCCAGGTGGCAGTGTCCATGAACGGCATCGAGTTGCAGGACCGCGAATTCTTCGCCGCCATCCGCGAGGGCCGCGCGCCCAATAGCGCCGTGGCGCAGGTGCTGCCCTGCTACCAGGTGCTGCACGATCTGGAACAGCAGTTGAACGCCCCCTAAAGCCGGCATCGAGCCGGGCTCCGGCAACAAATGACGCAGCCGTCCTTGCCGATGCGTCATATTTCAGTCACATTGCACAAAAGCCCTGGTTGGTCCGTGGCAGAGGTGGACGGCCCTACAATCCGGCCAACTTCACAGTACGCCGCTGGTTGAAGGTTTCCCGTTCATCCAAGAAAGCCATGGCCGCCACGCCACCCGAAATTCTTGCCGAACCGATGCCCCTCCTGCCTGCGCGGCCCGACGCGAGTCAGGCAACAGCCGGCGTGGCCAAGCCGCATTGTTCCCACTGCCATCTGCGCGAGTGGTGCCTACCCAGCGGCATGGCCAACAATGGTCTGGACTGCATGGACAGCGTTGTGTTCAGTCGCCGCCGGATCAAGACCGGTCAGCGGCTGTACCGGGAGGGAGAACCCTTTAAATACCTCTACGAGGTGCGCAGCGGCAACCTGAAATCGAGCCTGACGACGGCAGAGGGGATGGAGCGGGTCAGCGCTTTTCACATGGCCGGAGAACTGATTGGGCTGGACGGCATTGCCGAAGGCCAGCATGCCAGCAGCACCACCGCGCTGGAGGACACCGAGGTGTGCGCTGTTTCCTTCGAATTTTTGACCGAGCTGACCACCGGCAACGCCCCGTTACGGCGCACCCTGATGCAGCAAATGAGTCAGGAAATCGTGCGCGAACTTCGACTGCTGGTGTTGCTGGGCAACATGACGGCCGAGGAACGGCTGGCGACCTTCTTGCTGAACCTGTCGCAGCGGCTGGCGGCACGGGGCTATTCGGCAAGCGATTTCCACATGCGCATGACGCGCGCCGACATCGGCAGCTACCTGGGCCTGACGCTGGAGACCGTCAGCCGAACCTTCTCTGCGTTCCAGAAGCTGCGCCTGCTCAAAGTCGAGCAGCGCCACATCCGTATCACCAACCTGGACCGCTTGACCCGCATTGCCGATATGCGGGCGCATAAGCATCCCCTGATCTGACCGGTGGTGCCGGTGCCGCCGGCCGCAACGCCCGCGCCGCAAATCAAGACTTCCATTCCTCCGAACTCATCAGGCGCCAGGCGTTCTTGAAGGCGATCTTTTCGGCCGCGTCAGGCGTCAGGACCCTAAGCACGCCCGAGCGCAATCTGAACATCACCTGGTCGTAGTTGTTCCAGCGAAATGTATTGGTATCCGAACCAATCAGGAAGCGCTCGGGGTAAGCATTGAACAGCTTGACCCATTCTGGCCGCAGCACCGGCCATTTGCCGCCGTAGTAAAGAATCGAGTCCATCGCACCGGTCGGCGGAAAGACACTGTTCTGCCCGCTTTGCACGATATCGAAATGCAGATTCGGGTACTTGAGAATGAATTTCTCGACCCCCTCTGCCGACGGAAACTGGGTCCAGGTTTGCGGGTTTCGGTTCCGCCCCACATGGCACCAGACCACCTTGGCTTGCGGGTGGAGCTGCAGCATCTTCTCCAGCTCGGGCAGCAACTCATCCTCGGCCTCGTGATGCAGCAGGAACGGCAGCCCGGTGTCCTGTGCCACCTTGAAAACGCCATGAAAAGACGCCGACTCCAGCGGCATGTGAATATCGCGGTTGTTCGAATTGGAGACGTAATGACGCGATTCGAACTCGCCCATGGCAAAGTAGCCGCCGGAACGAACGTCGCGGTCGATCTCCTGAACCAGCGACAAATCATGGCCATGCCAACGCGGTCCATCGCCATGGATCACGGTGGCCACCAGTCGATCCGGAAATTCCTTGCAGGCTTCGATCGAGGACCCACTGCCATTGCGTTCATTGGCACCCAGCCAGGTCAGCGCAACGTCGCTTTGATTCATCTTGTCGATCAACTGGCGGCCGCTGAACTTTCCTCCCCAATGGTGTTCGATGTCGATGATGGGTAGCTTGGACTGGCCTTGCATGCGGCGAAGGGTTTCGCGGTATCCGGCCAACAGGGCACGGCGCTGCTCCAACACATCGGGGCTGAATGGGGCCAGCGCCTGGGCCTGACCCCGGAGCGGAAACAACAGCGGTGCCCCGGCGACGGCGCAAGCCGCCTTGACAAGAGACCTTCTGGACCAGCTATTGTTCATACCGTCTCCAGGCAACACCTTGGCCAGGCTGCTCAGCCGGCGGACCGGCTGGCCGATGCCGTCAAGCCGGCCAGCGCGTCAAGGTACCGCGCCGAGGCCATAAAAAGTCCGGATCACATCCCACGCTGCCTGCGGCTGGTCGACGTAGGTGAACAGCGCCAGATCCTGTTCCCCTATGACGCCTTCCTCGACCAGCACATCCATGTTGACCAGGCGCTTCCAGTAGTCGCTGCCAAACAGAACAATCGGCACCGGCTTGGCTTTGGCGGTCTGCACCAGGGCGATGACTTCAAACAATTCATCCAGCGTGCCAAAACCACCGGGGAAGGCCAGCAGGGCTTTGGCGCGCATCATGAAATGCATCTTGCGCAGCGCAAAGTAGTGAAACTTGAAACTCAAGCTGGGTGTGACGTAGGGATTGGCATGTTGTTCATGCGGCAGGGCAATGTTCAAACCGACGCTCAGAGCGCCCATTTCGTGGGCGCCACGATTGGCCGCTTCCATGATGCCGGGACCGCCCCCGGTGGCAATGAACAGCCGTTCCTCAGGCCGCTGCTGCTTGCTATAGCCAGCGACCAGGCGGGCAAACAGGCGCGCCTGGTCGTAGTAATGGGCGTTTCTCAACTTCCGTTGCGCCAGTGCCAGGGCACCGGCATCGCCGCTGGCCTGTGCTTGTTGCAGACACAGTTGCGCTTCTTCCGGCGAGGGAAAACGGGCGCTGCCAAAAACGACCACCGTGTTCTCTATGCCTTGCTCGGTCTGGTCCAGATCGGGCTTGAGCATTTCCAGCTGAAAACGGATACCGCGGGTTTCACGCCGCAACAAGAACTCGGGGTCGGCAAAAGCCAGTCGATAAGCGTCGGCTTCCAGCGGATTGCCCTGATCCGCGTAGTTCTGCAATTCCGCCCAGGCGTCGGCCAGGCGACGCTCGCTCAGGTGCTCTGCTTTCTTCATGGCGGTTCAGGCTTCAACGTGGCTGCGACAACTGACCTTGCGCGGCGCTGGGCGCCAGCGGGGCGGCTGGCGCCTGGGGCGCCGGGCTGTCCAGCACTTCCCTGACGTCGCCGATGAAATATTCGGTCTCGCCGAAGCAGGACGACGGAATGAAGCGGTGCTGCTGGTAATCGAGCACCACCCGCTTGCCAGCCAGCCGGTTGATCTTTTGCGCCATCGCCTCGTCACGCACCGTGAATTCAAATTTTTCAGGAATCGCACCGGGCATGGTCACCATGGCGATTTCACCTTCCCAGGTTTTGCACAGCCAGCCTTTCTTGGACAGCTTCTGCACGTAGCCGGCGCGCTCTCCCTGCGAATAACTCCAGTTCAGGGTGAGCCACAGCCAGCCACCGGCGAGCAGCAGCAAGACGATGAGGAGAAGCAGGGTGAAACGCAAAATTTTCGATGGCATGGTGGGCTTGGCTGTTGGTTGAATTGGATTGGCAAGGGGGCGTCAGCTACGCTGGCGCACGGCTTCATACAGGCAGACGCCGCTGGCCACCGACACGTTCAGGCTCTCAACCGCACCGCGCATCGGAATGCTGACCAGTTCATCGCAGGTCTTGCCGGTGAGCGCTCGCATGCCCTCGCCCTCGGCGCCCAGTACCAGCGCCACCGGACCCTTGAGGTCCACCTGGTAAATCGTCTTGGGGGCGACATCGCTGGTGCCAATGATCCAGATGTTGCGTTCCTTCAGCTCGTTCAGCGTGCGCGCCAGATTGGTCACCATGAAATAGGGCACCGTTTCGGCGGCACCGCTGGCCACCTTGGCAACCGTCGCATTGATGCCGGCGGCATGGTCCTTGGGCGCGATCACGGCGTGCACACCGGCGCCATCGGCGACCCGCAGGCAAGCCCCCAGGTTGTGCGGATCGGTGACGCCGTCGAGCACCAGGATCAATGGCGCCTCGCGCTCGGTGATCGGCTTGTCGGCTTGGGCGGCTTCCAGTTGCTCCAGCAACTCGTCCAGCGATTTCACCTGCGCCAGCTCCTGCACCCGCGCCGCCACCCCTTGATGCCCGTGGCTGCCGCACAGCTTGGCCAGCCGCACACCGTCAGCCTCGATCAGGCGCGCGCCGGCCTCGTTGGCCTTTTCCAGAAACTGGCGCATGCGGGCATCGCGCCGGGTCGGATCGAAATAAATTTCGACAATCGATTTGGGTGCCGTTTTGAGGCGCACACCGACGGCGTGAAAGCCGAATAAAACTTTGGGCGAAGACATGGGCTGATTATCGCGGGTTGTCATATGCATGCTGGCAGGCAGGCGGACTGGGTATCCGTTCTCTGGCCCACGCTCGCGGGCCTGCTTCTCCGGTTCGCCGTCGCTATTGTTTTAACACCTCGGCTGACAAGCCTGCTCAGTGCCACCGCGAATGGGGCCGGCGCCCGGATACCCAATCCACCTGCCCGACGATGTGCCTGGTACACGGAATTGAAATACACGGGCCGCGTTTCTTGCTTGCCAAGCGTCGCAGTCGGTTGAGCCGGTAAAGACAGCGAAAGCGGCAATTTCACCTTTCGCGTAGACCGGCGCTACGATACCCTTGAATCGATACCAAGCTTACGAGTGTCATGAACCCACTTTCTTCTTCGACTGATCAACCGACTGCACAAGCACCTGTCGAGGTCTTGGCCTACGACATCTCCTGGCCCTCGAAATTCGAACTTGAACGGCTACATCTCGAAAGCGTACTTGCACCATGGCTCGTGGGTGGCATCGAACACATTGGAAGCACTGCAGTGCCCATGCTCGCGGCCAAGCCCGTCATCGACATGATGGCCCCAGTTCACACACTGAAGGCGTCGCTGCCGGCAATTGACGCAGTAGTGCAAGCGGGGTACGTGTACTACCCTTACAAGCCGGAGGTCATGCACTGGTTTTGCAAGCCCACACCCAGCAGCAGAACGCACCATCTGCACCTTGTTCCCATAGGCAGTCAGCTGTGGCGTGAACGGTTGGCTTTTCGTGATGCATTGCGCGACAGTCCAAAGCTCGCTGCCGATTACGCCGAACTAACCTGAATATTTCATACGGCTGAGTCGGCGGTCCCGCCCGAAGGCGCGTTGTCATTGGTATCTGAGGCCAAACACAACATAGGACCGCCAATGTCAAACTGTACCGGAGAATTTGGAGCAGGCAAGAT